>JAWXUL010000041.1:0-15320 GCA_044432725.1 Eubacteriales bacterium | reverse complement strand
TTTCCCAGAACTTGTTGTTTCGGTTGTGTTTGGGGAGACAGAGCCACCATTGGGGTTGTAAGTGATTGTGTAAGTGGTTGTTTCAGGAATAACAGGTTCCTCAGGCTCTGGTTCAGGCTCGGGCTCTGGTTCAGGTTCGGGCTCTGGTTCAGGTTCGGGCTCTGGTTCAGGCTCTGGTTCAACTTCGGGCTCGGACTCAACCTCTGGTTCAGGTTCTGAAGGAGTTCCTGGAGTCTCAGAATCTTCATCAGTACCCACAGTTATCCCAGTGGCAGTGCTTAATGTAGCAAGAGAAAAACTCTCCTCAGCACTTACATCTGTCATCCACATGGGACAAAGCATAGCAAGATAAAGAAAGAGAGCAAGGCTTTTTCGAAAAAGATTTTGATAGTTTTTCATTTTTGTTCCTCCAATAAAAATTTTGTGGTAGGTCATATCTTTTGTGACTGAAAAGAATCTTGGCTTAAAAATCTTGGCTTAAGTATTTAAGAAGTCGCTTGTTTCAGTACCAAAGAACCATCTTGTTTTTGTACAACGTGTTCCACTAATTTGAAGATGATACCGTTAGGACGTTCTAGGGTGAGAGAAAGTTCCCCTGTTTTCACATCTAGGGTGGCATCTTGAACCCCTACGATTTTTTTGATTTTGTCTATGATACTTGTGGCTGTTCCTTGGTCTGCTAGTCCTTCTATTAGGAAGTTTATGTTCATAAGCTGTGACACCTCGTATAATTTTTATTTTTTCATTTTAACACAAAGGGAAAAAAAAGTCAAGAAAGTAGCAGAGAAAAAACGAGTTATTTTATGGGATTTTTTAGGTATTATGTTGACAACACAAAGTTTTTTTGCTATGATAATATTAGACAACACCTCACAATCCCTCATTACCGACTTTAGGAAAAATAAGTCCCTCAAATTCGCTAAAAATCTCGGCAATCCACCAAGGATTACACTCAATTTTTAACTTTTTGAGGAACTGATTTTCCTCAAAATTCAAAAATGGGAATTATGAGGTATTGCCTTAGGCATTTATAAGCACCCAAAACATAAAAAGAATGATTGAAACAGATAGAACAAAAGGGATAAAAAGGAGGAATCTTATGGCAGACTTTTGGACACCATTTACCCAAAAATTACACTTTTGGATTGAATACGAGAAAAATCTCCCACAAATTCCTTTGCTAGGAAACGAGATGTTTTTTGATGAATATCGAAAGTATCATGATTTAGATTGCCGTTTGACTGGGGGGGATCTTCGTGCAGATACTATTTTTTCTTTATGGCTTCCTTTGCGTTATACCTTGGTTTCTTTGCATACTCTGCCTGTGTTGCAAGAAAATTTTGGAAAAGTGGCAAAGAGACAAGATTTTTTGCAAAAGCTTTTAAATCGAGGATTAGCGGAATTTCTCCCAGAAGAGTCCCCTGTGGTGCAAGCCTTGCAAGAGCTTTTTATCCGTGGTCAAGGGAGAGAAAATGTGATGATTCTCATCAACCGAGGCATCAACGGAAAGCGAGGCAATCCACCTTATTTTGATTATATGCCTTACTTTCTCCGTGAATGTTTTGCCGGTGGAGATTTTGCCCAACTTTTTAACCGAGATGAACAGATTGTTCGTTCATGGATGATGAGAGAGGAATTGGGGATGTTTTTCCATGATGATTATCTCGTGCCAGAAGAAATCATTGATTTGGCAGGGACAGGAGATCTTGCCCAAGGGCATCCCATGGAGGGAAAAACAGGAGAAGAAGCTATTCTTGCTGTGACAGAAATGATACAGAAGTATAATCTGATTTTAGAAGAGAGAAGAAAACGCCTTTTTGGCACAGCATAAGAAAAACCTGTCATTTGTTTGACAGGTTTTTTTCATAAACAAAAGAATCTTACATTTTAAAATCATCTAAAGTAAAATGCTCTGGCAAATGCTCTTCTAAAAAATCCAGAAAGAGCCGTCCTTGTCGCTGATAAAATTCCACTTCCCACATAGCAAATATTTCCAAAAGAACAGAGAGTTTTTTCTCTTGCTTCAGTCGTTCCACCTTACTGCCTTTTGCTTCTTGGTATTTTCCCAAATGAAAACGCAAGAATTCTTGTTCTTTATGGCTTAGGCGGGTATAACGACAGTTTGCTTCTTGTAAGAGTTTGTCTTCTTCTAGGGTACTTTCCAAACGAAATTCTTCCAGTCGAGCCATCATTTCCCTGAGATCTTCTTTTTCATCTAGTGCAGAGCTGACAATGGCAGAGACTTGACTTGTGCCAGAGTTTTGATGAAAAATATGCACCTGTAAAATACCATTTAGATCATAAGTAAAGCTGACTTCTACCCCTTCTGCACCAGCAGGGGCAGGAGGAACAGGAAAGACAATGGTGTCAAGGAGAAGATTGTCTCTGGCAAAATAATGCTCTCCTTGAATGATATCAGCAACGATTTCGTCTTGACCATCGATGACAGTGACAAATTTTTTGGTAGCTGTGGCAGGGAGGGTGGTGTTGCGAGAAATCAAAGGACTGAGATGGGGCACAATGTCATGATCTCCATGAACAGTGGCAATGCCCAAGGTAAAGGGGCAGACATCGGTGAGAATCCATTCTTCCACTGCTTTGGCACGAGATTTGATTCCTACATAATAGCCCATCCCCAATGCAACCACAGTTTGAGGATGATATTTACAAAGACAAGGTTTCCCTAGTAGTTCTGTGATATATTCTTTTAAACCAAAAAGATGAGAAGAGCCACCGACCAAAATGACTTCGTCCAGATCTGACATTTCTTTTCCACTGTCCCAAAGGGCTTGCGCCATGATTTGACTGATTTTTTTGAAAATAGGCTGGTAGATGTTTTTGACTAGTTTACTGTCAAAAAGAAGTTCTTTTTCCAGAAAACGATAATGGACTTGAGAAAGTTCGGGGATTTTTTCTTTTAATAGGGACATATCCTGAAGAAGCTGTCTTTCCTCTGACTCTGTGAGATGGGAATAGTTGATTTCATTCACAGCACAAAAATACTCTGCTAAGAGAGAATCCACATCTTTTCCTCCCAGATGGTTGTCGCCAGAAACAGAAAGGATTTCGATGATATTTTCAAAGCAATCCACCAGAGACACATCAAAAGTGCCTCCTCCAAAGTCAAAAATCAGCAAGGTAGCTTCTTCCATCCCAAATTGATAAGCAAGGGCAGCAGCAGAAGGTTCGTTCACCAATCGAGTGGTGGAAAGTCCAGCCAGTTCCCCAGCTTTTTTTGTAGCGACTCGTTGCTTGTGATTGAAATAAGCTGGCACAGAGATGACAGCTTCACTGACACTTTCTCCTAAATAACGTTCTGCGTCCAGTTTCAACTGTTTCAAGATAAAGGCAGAGAGCTGAATGGGGGAAAATGTTTCCTCTCCTTGGGAAAAGACTTGGTCTGTGCCCATAAATTCTTTGAAATATTGAAAAGTACCAAGGGGAGATGATTCTTTGTCCCAGTCCCCTACTACTATTTCTTTTTCTGCTCCTAGATGAACGGTGGAGGGTGTCATCACGGCTCCTTTGCTGTTGGGAATCAGTTGAGGGCTTTTTCCATCGAAAAAAGAAGCCAGGGAATAGGTTGTTCCCAAATCAATGCCAATGACCATTTGCGTCCTCCTCTATCCATTTTTGTAAGTTTTCCCAAGGGATTTCCCCTTGTCGCCAAGGGTCTAGTTTGGGCAGAAAGCTTGTGATATCTACAAAACCTTCTAAAAGAATTTCCTTTGTTTCAGGATTTTTCAGGGTGAAATGCCCCTCTTCACAAGACCAAGAGAAGTATTCCCCTGCTATTTTTTCAGCGAAGGCATAGTTATTTTGTCTTAATTTTTTTGGATTGTCATAATCTTGGGCAAGTTGTAAAAAAAGCTTTTCTGCAAGCTTTTCCCAAGGCATATCTTCTCCTAATTCTTGGAGACGCTTTGTAAGTGCTTGGACGATCTCCTCTTCCTGAGCAAAGGAGCAATGGGACAAGGGAAGATAATACCAAAATATTTCTCCCTGTAAGTGACGGATATCTTGGAAAGAGAAAAGTTTTTGATAGATTCCTGTTTCTTCCCTGTAATAGCTCCAAGTATAAGGGCTTGTTTCTAAGGAAAGGTTTTTCTCTTTTAAATTTATTGTTTCCATTGGTTTTGTTTGGGAAAGCCAATCTTTGTCCAAAGGATAGTGTTGATTTTGCCATGTGTGTAATTTTGGAAAAGCAACGGATAAATAATAGCGTAAATAGAGATGATTGTGAAAGGAAAATTGTTTTTCTGGTATTTTTCTTTCTCTTTGTTTTTTTTCACGTACAGTCCACAGTTTTTCTGTGAGAAGATGGGTGAAATCTTGATAATCAATCATCGAAGGATTTTCTTTTGCTGTGAAAAGAAGATTTGCCAAAAAGACAGCACTTTCGCTTTCTCGTATTAAGCTTTGCAGAAAATCACTGCGGATAAAATCCTTGTCATAAAGGGCTTCTAAAAAGGGAGAGGCTTGCTCCAAAAATTGTTTCACCAAAGAAACTTGTTGATTTTCTTCTCCTTGGGCAAGGGAAATTTGTAATTGAGAGAGCGCGTTTTTCAAAGGAGTCCAGTAGTCTTCTGGTCGCTTTAGGAGATTTGGGTAATTTTTTTTCAAGGCTTGAAAGAGCGGGGCAAAATTGGCACGCTCTTGACTGGTCCAAAACTGACTGGAGGACAGGGACAAGTTTTGCACAAAGAGATTTAAAATACTTTGTGTTGAGGTTTCTGGTTCCAGAGACAAATCTGTTTCGATAAAGTGGGAGAGGATTCCTAAGGCGCTGTACAGTCGAGGGGTCAGGCTGATATCAAAAGATTCCAAAGCACGGTGGCTTAACTCAGAGGGGTGATATTGTGAAAGAATATTGGAAATTTCTGCTGTATTCTCTTTTTTTTGTAGCAAATCTTTTAAAGCATAATAATCTTGAAATCCCATGGCAAAGGAAATATCAGTCCCAGAGAGAGGGAGAAAAAAGCCCATTGGGACTTGATTTTGAAGGGGTAGAAGATGATAAAGCCCTCTGGAATCGACTGTGGCAGAATAAAGAGGGGTGGGAAGAGGAAAGATTTGATAGACAAGGTATAAGTATTTATAAACCACAAAAATGGGGGGACTGCTTAAAAGAAAGGTGGAAATTTCTTTCAAAAATCCTTCTGCCAAGAAAACCTGTAAAAATTCTTTGGAAGTAAAATATTTCATCCATCTTTTGGCGTTTTGTTCTTTTAAATTGTGATAAAGGTGGTAAAATTCCTGAAAGCCAGAAACAACGGTATAATCTTGGGCTGGGGGGAAATTGTCATATAAAGAACCTGTACTTTCTTTCTTTTTTGGAAGACAGGTTTTCCCAATGGCTTCTATGTTGATTTGCTGTGTTTTTTCTGTGGGTGAGAGGGCTGATTTCATAGCCTGTTCATAGGCGTTTTTCAGGTTTAAAAATCCCACGGGATCCTCTTCTGGATGGAATTGGCGAGAAGCCTTTCCATAGGCACGGCGAATCTCTTTGATATCACTTGTTGGGGGGATGCCAAGGGTTTTCCAGATGTCGTCCATGGGGGCACCTCTTTTCTATTTTACTATTATATAACAGATATTTTTTTCTGTCAATGTTCAGAGAAAGAGCTTATTTGAAGTACTTGCATTACTATTTTTTTTATGGTATACTATGTAAAATGGGGTGATATTGTGGATAGAAATGGAATTTTTTGTCATGGGGTTTGTCTGAAAAACAAACGCCCTAGTAATATGGATCGGATTCTTCTTTGCCGAGGAGAAATAAAGACTTCTCCCCTTGCTTTTTTCGCAGTCTGTGACGGCGTGGGCTCTAGTGAATTGGGGGAACAAGTGGCTGAATTTGTCGTCCAACGCTTGGAAGAGTGGTTTTACAAGCAAAAAACTTTTCGTCAAATTGATCAAAGTTTGGGGAAAGAAATTTTTCTGATCAATCAAGACATCGTTGAAAAGAGAAAGGGTAAGTCTGGCTCTTGCACTTTGTCAGGGATTCTTGCAACACCAGAAAAAAACTTTTTTGTCCATGTGGGGGACAGCCGTATCTATCAGCAGACTAAAAATAAATTCAGACCAATGACAGAGGACCATGTGACAGAAAAAGGGGAACTTTTCGACTTTATGGGGAAAGAGCATGACCTTGCCATCGATTTTTGGGAAGAGCCGCAGCGTGGAGGGTCTTATCTTTTATGCAGTGATGGGTTTTATCATTTGATGGATTGGGAACTGGCTTTTCTTTCCTTGTGCCGAGCTTCTAGGTCTAAAATCGGCAAAATCATAGAAGAGCTGACAGAACTTGTGATTGCAAAAGGGGAAAGAGACAACTGTTCTGTGATTTATTGCAATATAGATGGAATCGCCTCATGAAAGTGAAACTATTCTATGGGCTTGTTTTTCTTTTCTTGTTGGTGGGCTGTCGTATCGAAGTGATTGACCCGACTCCCTTGCCTGAAGAGCCTGTTACTTTTCATGAAGATGTGGAAATCCCAACCAAAATCCCCAGTGTTTTCATGACACTGGACAGCGTGGAATTTTGGCTTAATATGGATTTGAATGCTTTGTATCGTCTGGAATATAATCAAGAATATTTAGAGTATTTTACCTTCACCCCAGAAAAAGTGGAATTGCGACAACAGACCCTGTTTCTCCAAGATTTGACTCCTTTGTTCCAAAGTTTGTGGGCTGAATATCCCAGTGAAGAAAATTATCTTTTAGGGCAAAGGGTATTGACAAAATATTATCAGGAGATGTCCTTTGTCATAGAAGAGATTGTGTTTCAAGAGGAAACAGGGGATTTTCTGTTGGATATTTCCTTTCAGTCTTTGGTGCTACCAGAACATTTTACAAAGGAATATTACCAAGAAAATTTTGACCTTTTAGTAGAAGGGGAAAATTTAAGCAAAATATCTCTGGAAACTTATGAGATGTATGACCAACAAGGGACAGAAAATTTATTAAACGAGCTTTTGTACTTGGAAGAAATTCCAAGGGGAGAAACTCGTCAGAAAACAATCACGTTAAAACTAGAAAACCAAGCTTATGTTTTTACTGATTGGGAAAGTTTTCATGAAGAGATGTTTCCTTTTGCCTGATGGCAAATGGAAGAAAAAGAATGAAAATATTCAGAGATAGAAAAAAGAAAGAGTGACAGATAGTTGAAAAAGAAAAAACAGATGAAAAGCAAAGGATTGCACCTATTTCTTTCCTTTGGTTTGTGCCTTTCCTTAAGCTCTTGCTCCTTCTCCCTAGAGGAAGTGGAGTGGGATGCCATTGTGGATGATGTATTGGAAGTGGCTGTGGCATGGCTTTTAGAAGATGATGGAAACAGTGCAGGGGCTTCTGGCACAGCTGGTAATTTGCCTCCTCTTGCACCAAGCACCCCAGCACAAGAAGCAGTGCCATATTATTATAATGAAGCAAACCCCCATAGTAGCTTTTTGTTTCAGGGCATGACCGTAGAGGCTTTGGAAACAGGCTATGAAATTTCTGGCACTGTTCTAGGGGAAAAGATTATGGATGAAAATTCTTATGCCCTAGCAACAGAGGGAGAAGGTACCTTTCCACTGACCTTTCACAAGTATTTGGACAATGGTACCCTAAGAGAAGAGACAGTGACCTGTACCATTGAATCTAAGAAAGAGACAACGTTTACTTTCTCTTGTAGCATTTCTGATGGAGAAAGTTACGTAATCAATGTAGATGATTGGGGAATCATGACTTATGAAGATGGAAGCATCTTTTACGAGCCCCTGTCCTTTATTCATCTTTATGTAGAAAACAGCAGCACAAGACTGGAAGGAGCTGTAGATTTTTCTTTGATTCAAGAAATCCCAGAGGGATATTTTACTGTGGAAGCAGTGGTAATCAATGGGATTGTCACTTCTTTGACATGGTAAAAGAAAATAGCGATGTGGAAAAAGAAAACAACACTGACGGCCGAGGCTGTCAGTGTTGTTTTTATTGAGAGAATCATCAAAAGACTTTGAATAGATTCTTTTTAGTCAGTGACATAAGGTAGCAAAGCGACTTGTCTAGCACGTTTGATTGCTTCTGTCAGTTGACGTTGATGCAATGCGCAAGTCCCAGTGGTACGACGAGGCAAAATCTTTGCTCTTTCTGAAGTAAAGCGACGAAGTTTTGCTGCGTCTTTATAATCAATGCTTTTTGCTTTATCTACACAAAAAGCACAGACTTTACGGCGTTTTCTAGGGCCACCTGGACCTCTACCACCACGAGTGTTTTCACGTTCCATGGTTTATTCCTCCTTTAAGTTAATACATTGTGTTAAAAAGGAAAGTCTTCCTTTTCTTCTTCTGGAGTCAGGGTTCTGAAGTTGTCTTGGGGTGCATCTGGCACAGAATAACCACCACCATCATTGGGGATAGAATAGCCAGCAGGGGAAGCATAGCTTGGCGCACTGGGAGGAGTGTAGCTTGGCGCTCCACCACCACCTCCACCATAGGCAGGACCTGTGTTTTGTGGCTCTGCTGTTTGTTGAGGTGGATTGAATCCTTGCGCATAGTTGTCCTTTCTTGCTTCAGCAAAATGGACTTGACCAGCTTGTACCCTTGCAGCACGACGACGGACACCTTCACGGTCGGTATAGCTTTCAATTTGCAATCGACCTTCTACTGCTACCAGTTGACCTTTGGTGAAATATTTGCCCACAAAGTCCGCAGTCCCTCGCCAAGCAGTAATGTCAATAAAATCAGTTTCATAGTCACCAGTGTCTTTGTTTTTAAAGTCACGGTTGACAGCCAAGGTAAAATTCGCACAGCTGACACCAGCACCTACAGATCGTAGCACTGGAGCGTCGGTCAATCGACCCATTAAAGTGATATGATTTAACATAAAAATACTTCTCCTTCAGTCATAATAATTTTGTTTATACTCGTTCTATTATAAAGTAAACAGAATAAGCATTAGTCGTTGCAGATAGTCATGGAACGCATCACGCCTTCGGTGATACGGAACACACGATCAAGCTCTGCAGGTAGATCAGCAGATGATTGATATGTCATCAGCACATAGTACCCGTCCATCATGTCATTGATGGGATAGGCAAGGCGACGTTTTCCCCAAGGATTTACCTCGGTGATTGTGCCCTTTGTTTCTACCAAAGATTTAAACTTATTCATCAATGCTTCAGTCGCATCTGTATCTAAAGTTGGATCAATGATATACATGGTTTCATAGTTTGCAGTAATTTTTGCCATTATTTGCACCTCCTTCTGGTCATATGGCTCTTTTTCCTTGAAAAGAGCAAGGATAGTCTATCAATTTGGAAGAGAAAATTCTCTTTGCGGAAAAAAGATATACCCTCCTATTATACAGCTTTTCACAAGAATGTCAAGGGTTTCTTTGAAAAAAAAACAAAAAACCCAAAGAGCAAAGCCCTTTGGGAATTTTTGTATTTTTTATTAAGAAAGAGAATATATTAAAGACAAGTAACCTGTCCGTCTTAGCAAGTAATGTGCTGTGTTTTTAACTGTCTTTATTATACGGGATAGATATTACAAACAAAGGTTTAAAATATTAAATATTTGTAAAGTTTTCAAGTTTTTTTCAGTGCAAAGACTACTAAATGATTGCAAAATGTCATAAAGTTTGAAAAGAAGTTGAGAATGGAAAGGAGGAAATTACTTCTATAAGTAAGATAAAATGCCAAAAATTATTATTTCCAATCACTTTATCCCTTGTTTTCTTACAGAAAACATTTTTGTCATTTTTCTTTTAACAAGTAGATTCAAAAGAAAAAAGGGAATTTGTCCTAGAAAAGTACTTTTACGATTTTTTAACGCTGAGGATAGTAGGCAAACTGTCCTTTTTGCCCTGAAGCTTGTGAAAGAAAAGAAGAGAATATAGTACAAAAAATAAGAAAAAAACACAAAAAAATTTCAAAAAACCATTGCATCCTAAGAATGAATAGTGTATACTATGTGTAATATAAAATCTATTTCCCTGTAGATTTGGAAATTTCATAAAGCTGACTTTGAATAAATATGGTGAAAACAAAGAAAAAAGAAGCTGTTATCAAAGGTTTTTATCAGTGATATAAATACTATATCTAGTGTTTATACACTAAGTATAAGGGAATGAATGGCAAATATTAGATAGGAAAAAACGAGGTGATTAGATTGAACACAGAGTTTTCACGAACTCTTGCCTTGCTACGACAAGAGAAAGGCGTCAGCCAGCGTCGTGCTGCAGAGGCTTTGGGGATTTCCCAAGCACTGATGTCTCACTACGAAAAAGGAGTCAGAGAGCCAGGGCTTAGCTTTGTTGTCCGTGTTTGTGATTATTATGGGGTATCCTCGGATTATTTATTGGGACGCACTTTGACAAGAGATGGTACCACTATTCAAGCAGAAGATCTATACGATGTTAGTTTGGAAAAAGATAATACTTTAAAAGGTATGATACTTGCCACTTTAAATAAAAAATTGATGTTTAATTCTTTGGGGTTATTATATGAACTGTTGGGAGCCACAGGGAATCGGGAAGTGATTCGAGCCAGTTCTGATTATTTGGCGACCTCTATCGCTGTGGTATTCCGACGTTTCCACGGGGCAGTCCCAAGGACAAATCCCAGCTTTTTTGCTGTGGATGCCAATAAATTTCTTTGTGGTGCCTATGACATGGAGCAAAAAGCTTGCGAGATGGAATTGGTAGAAGCTTTAGCAGAGCATAAAAAGGAACGTGGGGATTTCCCTGACTTAAATCATGATGCTTTGACAGAAAAATATGGACCTTTGTACCAAAGCTTGTTACAAAATTTATATAGCAATGGGAAAAGAGTCAATGATCTGTTGGGCGGGAAAGAAGGCAAATCATGAAATTAATGCACCTTGCAGATTTGCATATAGGCAAAAAATTAGGTAGTTTTTCCTTGATTTCAGACCAACGCCATGTGCTGGCACAAGTGGTGGAAATTGCCAAAGAGGAAAAACCACAGGCAGTGATTTTAGCAGGGGATATTTATGATAAAACAGTGCCAAGCCAAGAAGCAGTGGAAATTTATGAAGAATTTCTTTTGGGGCTTCTTGCCTTGGATTTACAAATATTTGTGATTTATGGCAATCACGATAGTGGCACCCGTCTGTCTTTTTTACAAGATTTGACCAGCCGTTTTGGATTGCACGTCAGCCCTGTTTATGAGGGGGCTGTGAAGGCAATCACGTTGACAGATGATTTTGGGGAGGTAGATTTCTATCTCCTCCCTTTTTTATCCCCAACAGGACAAAGATATACAGGGACCTATGAAGAGTTGGTGGCCTCTGCCATTGGAGAAATGGAGATTTCTTCAGCAAGAAGAAATGTTTTGGTGACCCATCAATTCGTGCAAAACAAAGAGGGGAAAGCTGTGGAAGAGAGCGACTCGGAAGATAGTTTGTATATTGGAGGAACCCAAGGAATCTCCTATCAGCTGTTCCAAGACTTTCACTATGTCGCTTTGGGACATCTCCACCGTCCCCAGTTTGTGGGACGGAAAGAAATTCGTTATGCAGGAAGTCTTTTACCTTATTCTATTAAGGAAGGGGAGAAGTCCTTGACTGTGATAGAAATGGATGGCAAGGGAGAAGTATTGATCCACGAGCGTACTTTGTCACCATTGCGTCAAGTAAAAGTGGTGACTGGTACTTTAGAGGATATTTTAACCCAAGGGGACGATGAAAATTATATTGTGGCGATTCTTTTGGACACCCGTTTTCTGCGAGAAGATTTGGTGCAATTACAAAAAGTATTTCCTTATCTGTTAAGCTATCGCTATGCCCAAGAGCAAACAGTTCTTCCATTGTCAGAAGGAAAGGATTTACAGGGGCTATCTCCTTTAGATGTTTTTAAAGAATTTTATCAGCAACAGATTGGGGAAGGTGCTTTGTCACAGGAGCAAGAGGCGTATTTAATTAAAATGATTCAGGAGATTTGGGAATGAAGATAGTATCGTTAACGTTATCAGCTTTTTGCTCTTATGCAGGGGAAGTGACTTTTCCTATGGAGAAGCTTGGTTCTGATGGTTTGTTTTTAATCAGTGGCGCCACAGGTTCGGGGAAAACCAGTATTTTTGACGGGATTTGTTACGCCCTTTATGGGGTGGGCAGTGGTCGAGACAGAAAAGCCAGTGATTTACGTTGTGATTTTGCAGCAACAGGACAGAAATCTTTTGTTTTGCTTTCTTTTTCTTTGGGTGGGGAGACCTATACTGTGAAAAGAAGTTTGGAGGGAAGCAAGAAAAAAGATGATACATATTTGTTATGTGATAATCCAAACAGCCCATACTATAAGCCTGTCTTAGGGCCACAGCAAGTGGACCCGATTCTCCGTGATTTGTTGGGATTGACCCATGCCCAGTTTCAGCAGATTGTTCTTTTGCCACAGGGAGAATTTCGTCAGATTTTGACTTGCTCTTCCTTGGATCGAACAAAAATCTTTGAAAAACTTTTCTTAACTCAAGGATTTCAAGCTATGGAAGATAAAATCCAAGGGGACTATCAGCTGTTGGAGAAAAAAATGGATGAAATGACCTTGCTTCTGGGGCAAAAAGCAGGAGAGATTCATTGGGAAGAGAACCCTTCTTTTTTGGAATCAAGGGAAGGGGATACTTTCTCTTATGGAGAAATCATAGAAAGTTTCGCTCTATTACCAGAGATGTTGCAGAAACAAGAGGAGAGAAAGAAACAATTACAGCTCGATTTCGAGAAAAATCAAGAGGCGGTCTTGGAAGCACAGGGAGAATTTCAAAAAATACAAGATGGAAAAAAATTACAAGGAAAGAAAGATACCTTAGATAAATCCCTGAAGGAAAGCCAAGAAAATCTTCTCGCTGTGGAGAAAGCCTTGGAAGAAATGGCAGATTATCCAGAAAAAATTACGGCATTACAAGAAAAGCAAGTGGAACTTCGATTGTTGGAAGAAAGATTTGTAGAAATAGAGGAGAAAAAGAAAGGCTTAGTAAATCGACAAAAAGAAGTGGAAAAGCAAGAGGCGGATTTGGCGGAAAACAAGAAAAACATTCTTGTTTTCAATGATAAAATCCAAAAACAAAGGATTTTCCAAGAAGAAAATCAAGGCTTAGGGGAAAAAGTTCTCCTACAAAAACAAGGTATCAAAGAAAAAAAAGAAGAAGTAGAAGCTGTCGCAAAACTAAAAGAAGCCAGTGTCTCTTTTTCAGAAAAAAAGATTACTTTAGAAGAAAAAGAAAAAACGCAACAGAAAAAGATGAAAGAGCATGAAAAAATAGTTCATACTTATCAAGAAGGCATCGAGCTTTATAATCGTTTTACAGCGGGATTTTTAGCAAAAAGTTTAGAAGAGGAAAAACCTTGCCCTGTCTGTGGTAGCGAGAGTCATCCACAGCCAGCAGAAGCGCCTCCTGAAAAGGCGTTGAGCTGGCAAGAAATCGAAAAGCTTCAAGAAAAAATGAAGAAAAGCATGGACGCAACAGGTCTGATACAAAAAGAGGTGGAGGGCTTATCTCAGGAATTGGCGATTTTAGAAAATCAGCTGAGCAAAGAGGGAGAGACCTTGTTGCACTGTACCAATTTTGAAAAAATACCTGAAGCATTGGCTGCTTATCGTGGAAAAGAAGAGGAAAAGACTTTAGAAAAAGAACTAAAAGCACTGGAAATAAAGGTAAAAACCCTCCAAGAAGGTGAAGCATTGTTGGTAGAATGGGAGGAGAATAAGAAAAGATTAGAAGAGACAGCCCAAGAGATTGCTCTTTCTTTGGCAGAAAACAAAACCAGTGTGGAAGAACAAATCAGTCAAATCGCAGAACTGTCCAAGGATAGTTCTCTGCCACAGGTTACAGAAGAAATTGCTGATAATCTATTGAAAATATCAAAATACAAAGAGGAGTACCAAGAAAAAGAAGACAAAAAGAGAGAACTTCTTTTGCTCCAAGAAGGTTTCCAAGGACAGCTGAAAGAACTGGAAGAAAATTTAGTTCCAATTAATCTGGAAGTAGAGTCTGCTTTGGTGGAGAAAATCTCTGCTTTACAGAAGGAGAAAGAAGAAAAGGAAGAAAAGAAAGATAAAATATTTTATTCTTATCAGTTGAATACAAAGATTTTAGAAAGCTTTCAAGAGCATGAAGAAGTATTTCAAAAGCTGCAAAAAGAAAAGGAATGGTTGCAACCGTTAGTGGCTCTGGCAAAGGGGCGCTTACCGCTGGCGCCACATCTATCTTTAAAAACTTTTGTGTTGCAACGATATTTTGCAAAGGCACTTGCTGAAGCCAATGAGATCTTAAAAGAAATTTCTCCTCAGGGATTTCAGCTACTTTTGGACAGTCAAGGAAAAACCCGTGGTGAGGTGGGACTTGATGTATCCATCATTAATGTATCTACAGGAAAGATCAGGCAAGGGAAAACTTTGTCAGGGGGAGAGTCCTTTCAGGCTGCTCTCGCATTGGCACTTGGCTTGTCAAAAGTGGTGCAGGGAGAGTCTTGTTCTTTGGGAATACAGTCGCTATTTATAGACGAGGGTTTTGGATCCTTAGACGAAGAAGCGTTGAAACAAGCGATTTCCATGCTGGTGGCATTGGGAGAACAGGGAAGAGTTGTGGGAATTATTTCCCATGTAGAAGGGCTACGAGGCATGGTACGGCAAGAAATCTTTGTAGAAAAGGTTTTAGGGGGCAGTTTTATTTCTTGACTTCCTTTATTTAAATGAATAAAAGGCTATTCTGAGAATTTTGAAAAAAAAAAGAAAAAAATAGAAAAAAGTGTTGACAAAGGGTATCCAATGTGTTATTCTAACTAAGTCGTCTTTGAACGACAAAAAATAACAGAGGTTCGGCGACCTACTTTTCTACGAGAATTTAAGAGTACTTAGACAGTGAGCTAAAAAAACTTTTAACTTTTTTCAAAAAAAGTATTGACAAAGAAAGATACCTGTGTTATTATTATAAAACACTGAAAACAAAGAACTTACAAAAGTTGAGTCGATTTTGACGAAAACTTTAGTGATTCTTAACAAGTTCTCTGGAGCTTCGAAAGAATGTGAATTCTTCTACCGACTTTGACAATTGACTTTGATACAAACGGTAATCTGAACCACAAAAAACTTTTGAAAAACTTCAAAAAAAGACTTGACAAACGTTTTCAAGTGTGATAAACTAGTAAAGCACTGATTTAACTCACAGCGAAAACAAAACGAGTTGAAAAAATAATTTGAAAAACTTTTCAAAAAAGTATTGACAAATGATTTTAAGTGTGATATACTAAATAAGCCGAAGGCAAACAAAATTAGTTGAAACGAAAGCTTCAAATTGAGTTTGGACAAGCCAAAGGCTGTGTACCTTGTAA
>JAWXUL010000040.1:0-15856 GCA_044432725.1 Eubacteriales bacterium | reverse complement strand
ACTGGGTTATTTTCGAGAATACTCAAGAACCTATCATCGACCAACAAACTTTTGACAATGTGCAACGCATACGGCAGAACGTCAAGAGATACCCTAATGGTTGGGGCGAAGTCAACCTCTATCACAGATGGTTTCACTGCTGCGTCCACTGTTTCACTTGTCACAGTGATATTATCATAATACAAAGTCCCATGACAAGAGCTATCCATGACAAAATCAAGATAAGGAATACTGGTGATGTTATAAGAGGTTTCCCCTTGGTCAATGACAAGATCCTCATCAATATAAACCGAAACCACAGATTTGCCATAGGCATCTATGGCAAAAACCAGTTTCACTGATTGCCATTCGTTCTCATCTATCACATTGGAAACAGCGTGAGAGCCAGAGGAATTAAAGGCTGTATTACTGGATAAAATCCCAGAATTGTTGATTTTAAAACGATACACTTCGGAAGAGGAACTAGCCGAAGTGGCCACACGAATCCCACCATTTAATTTTGTGCCATTGACTGTATCAATGGATTTAAACATATCAAAAGAAATGGTGGCGGTTTGGGTGGCAGTGATTTTTACAGGAGTTTCAAGGGTAATATAGTCCTTAAAACTGGTACCAGAGCCATTAACGGTAATGGCAACCACATTGCCACGGTCTGACCAACGGTCATCTGTTGTGATTTTACCATCTGTAAAGGAGAACGCATTTTCATTATTTTCTTCCAAGTTGGAATAGGTGGTGGATTCCCCAACTTCTGGGGCTTCTGGGGCTTCTATTTGTTCAATGGACAAGTCATCAATGTATAATGTCCCTGTTGCAGTAGATTCACAGAAAAAAGCCATGTTTGTAATTTCGTCAATACCCGTTTTGACGCAAACTTTATCGGATGCCACCAAATTCTCATCCAAATACAAATCCAGTAGATACTCCTCTCCGCTGAGGGTGTATACCATAGAAACATCAATCCACTGGTCTTGGGCATAACCAGAGTACAAAGTATCGTATTTTCCACTACCAAAAGAGCCATCATCCCCTATTACGATATCTCGATTGGCATAACGAACGTTGTTGGTTTGCAGATGAAAACGAGCGACCTCATTCTCTTTGCTTGCACTATTGTTGTCATAGAATTTGATACCACCTTTAAAACCAGAGGTATCGGTACAATACATTTTAAAATCAATGGAAAAATCCCCAGTCCCCACATAGTTCACCACTTTTTGACTCATGGAAAAACCAGTAGTGCCATCACGAGTGATTTTGAGAACCACATTTTCTTTACCAGACTCCTCAATCACAACCACACCAGAATCTGTCCAACTCAGTTTGGATTCAAGGGTGTCCTCTGTGATGGTGGAAGGGTTGGTGGCAGTTTCCGTGAAAGCTGCAGACGATTCCACCACAGTTTCCTCGATTTCTACCTGTTGGGATTCTTCCGCTTCTACTTCCGTATCCGTTTCCACTTCTTCTGTGTCAAGTTCTTCTTCTTGCTCAACCTCTTCAAGCTCAACTTCTTCTGTGTCAAGCTCTTCTTCTAGCTCAACCTCTTCTTGGTTAGTATATTCAGGAGCAAGGGTGTAATCATCTTGCTCCGCTTCCTCTGTTGTGGTGTCTGTGTTGGTATCCACCACGGTGGTATCTGTGGTTTCT
The DNA here is from genome assembly GCA_044432725.1 of Eubacteriales bacterium. Taxonomy (GTDB): domain Bacteria; phylum Bacillota; class Clostridia; order Oscillospirales; family Oscillospiraceae; genus JAWXUK01. The sequence goes on along the minus strand of JAWXUL010000040.1, from coordinate 14,209 downwards.
TCCCCTTGGGTCGAAATATTTGTTTCTTCGGCCAAGGCTTCGGCTGCCAAGACAGCAGGAATAAAGGTGTTTGCTGTGAACGTGGTCACAAGTAACATGGATAATAATCTATTTTTATGGTTCATGTAAAATACCTCCTATAATTCGTATATACGCACATCGTTCTGAATAGCTTAGATTCATTATAGACTAAATAGACAAAAAGTCAAGGATTTGAGGCTTTTTTTTGGTTCTACTCACAGCTTTGTAAAAAGCAACAAGGTTTGACTGTTGTTTTTGTGTATTTTAATTAGGCGGTATGTTCGGTAATTGGAGGCAGGACAGAAAAAATCCCCCTCGTGAGAGGGGGAGGAGAAAGCTAGATGTATCAACACGTTCTTCGTGGTCAAAACCAGAACAGTAAATTTGAGACGAGTCTCAGACATTCCAGTTTTTCCATTTCACATAAATATTTGCGCAAATATTTATTGATTAGTCTTCCACTTCTGGTGCGTCGTATTCGATGACGAACATACCCAGAGCACTGGAATTAATGGACATTTTTCCAGAATCTTTGTCAAAAGCAGAAGTAACAGCCACTTTTTCACCAGTTGCAGACATGAGTTTAGCGTTGACGCCTGCTGTGTCCCAACGAGAGTTTTTCATGGAATAAGGAACATCCAATTTAATAGCAGAGTTCAATTTTTCCAGACGTGTTTCCCCTACAGAAATGGACATATCTACCACAGGGCTGTATTTTGCAGCTTCCAGTAGTTCTGTGCTCATGGAAGTTCTTCCAATGCTTGCCAGACCCACAGCCACTTTACCGCCGTCGCCTTGGTCCATAATGCTAGACAAGGCAGAGCTGTCCAAAGAAATGGTACCAAAATCAGAAGCCATCACCACTTCTTTGGCAGAGCTTTCCATGATAGCGGCCAATACTTCGCTAGACATGGCCAATTCCACGCCTGTTGCACGAATGCCTGCAGAAACGACAATAGTCAGGGAAGTTGCCTCAGCGTCTTTCAAAGCGGCAATCAAATCAGCAACTTGTTCTTCGGTGATGGTTGCCACAGAGGAAGTACCTTCCACAGTAGTGACTGGTGTGAACACCACAGAACCATCTTCGCCTACTTCAAGTTCAGCTTTCACCACAGTAGAAGTAGAAGAAGAGGACTCGGAGTCAGAGCTAGATTCTGTAACAGTAGTATCGTTGTTGTTGTTGTTGTAATAATAGGTAGACAAGGCTTTGCCTGTGTTACCTTGTGTTGTGATATAGGCCTCTTCCACAGATGAGACAGCGTCAGTGTTTGCCACCATTGCGCCTGCCATGAGGCAGAATTGTGTGGACAGTCCCAAAGCTAGGACGGAAGCAATTTTTTTCTTGTTCATAATAATCTCCTTTGATAATTGTGTTGTAATTGTTTGTAAATTCGTCTTGATACATCCGGTTCTTCCCCCTTGTATCCTCACCTCCCTTCATAATAATCCAATACTTGGGGCAACACCTGTGACAGGGCATAGTGTTGTTCCCAACGGTTCTGTAGTTCTTGCCCCTGTTGGGGTAACTTGTCTTTTTCCTTGATACAACGCCTTACCTGTTCTAAAAAGTCCTCTTTGTTTTCTGGTTCATATAAAAATCCATGCTGTGCCAGCAAATCTTCATGGCCTTTTACCCCACTGGCCAAAATAGCCTTGCCCAAGGCCATGGCCTCCATTAGATGAAAGGGCAGTCCCTCGCTGATGGAACTGGACACCACCAAATCCCCTTGGGCATAGAGGGAAGGCAGATTGGCCACCTGTCCCAGAAAATGGACCCGTTGTTCCAGTCCCAGATTTTTGGCCAAGGCTTTGCACTGGGGCAGTAAATCCCCTTCCCCTGCCAAAAGCAAGTGTACCTGTGGTGGTGCCTCTGCCATGGCCTGTATTAAAAAGCCCTGATTCTTGCGCTTGGAAAACTCCCCTCCATACAGAAGGACAAAGGCCTCTTGGGGCAGAGCCTGTAGGGTGTCAGTGATATTTTGTGCAAGGTCTTTCACCTGTGGCTTTTCCACGCCCATGCCGTTTATGCCATAGACCAAAGGCGCAAGGCGGTATTTTTTGGCCATGGCTTCATCCCATTGATTCATAGTCAGAATACAATCTGTCTGTTTCTTTACAATCTGCTCTGCCCCCAGTAAAATCCGCCCTTTGACAGGATGGCTGTGGTCATGAAACAAATAGCCATGGACCACACAAATCACAAAGGGACGTTTCTTCATGCCCCAAAGACTAAGGCGCGTCCAAAAGGAAGCCAAAGCCGTGTGGGTGATAATGCGGTCATATTGCTCTTGTTTGATTCTTCTTCTTAATTGTACCACAGATTGGATATTTTTAACATGAAAATATTCTTTGGTCAAGGGAAGATGAATTTGCTCCTTGACCCCTGAAAATACCTCCTGTGGATGGGGATAGGCCAAATGGACGTCATAGTCCTTAGACAGAGGGGGGAAATAAGCTTGATGAAATTGTTTAAAATGGGATTCTGTGGACGCAATCATCAATAGTTTTTTCATGGACTTCCCTCCAACAAGCCTAGGACAAAGGCGCGAATCTCTCCATCTATGACAGGAGAGCCCATATTTTCTGCGTCCCAGTCTAAAGCAAGTTGATAAATACGGCGGTTTGCCTCAACAAAAAAGTCCTCTTCCATGTCCTTCTCATAGCTATGGAGTAATGTAAAGGCGGAGTTCCAAATATTAGGGTGAGAAGCACCATTTCCCACATAAATCTCCGTATAGTCCATGGCTTTTTCCATATTATTTTGTTTAAAGTAGTATTCGGCAATATAATAGGAGGACACATTGGAATTTTCCGCCTTGATTTGCCGAATAAACACCTCTGCCTGTGCCATTTTTTTCGGGTCGTCGGTGTCTGCCACGGAACGGACATAAGATGTCATATAGCCAGAGCGACCAAATACATCTAATTTAGACGCGGTCACTAATTTTTCTTGGAAAGATTCATGGTTTGTACTGCTGTTGACCAGAAGATATGCGGTCACCTGTAGGGAAATCAGCACAAAGCAGAGAGAGGAAACCACCATTAGCACAGGAGAAGCATAATAGTGTATCATCCTTTTTTCTTCGGGGAGAGGAGGGCATTGTAAGAGGCAAAACGCCAAAAGCAAATACACCAAAAGCAAAAAAGAACCAGAAGACCAAGTCAGCTCCATAAATCCATGAATGAGAGTATAGAGCAAGGCGGACAGGCTGACAGGGGCAAGGTTCTTGTGTCGCCCCTTCCACAAACAGCGGAGCAGACAAACCATAGCGCCCATAAAAAACAAGAATCCCAGTATTCCACTTTCCAATAACACTTGTACATAATGGTTATGGGCATACTTTGTTTCGTAATAAAAGGACTGCACCCGAAACAAACCACTGTTAAAAGCGCCTAAACCAAGTCCAAAAAGCGGATTCATCCAAAACAATTGCAAGCCATCATACATAAACACAAAGCGTTGCCAGAAATTTTGGTTGGTGGTTAAGCCTTGGAGGCGGTGGGTGATAAATTCAGGGAACAACACATAGTTCAGGGGGATTTTTTTCCCATTGCTCAACTCTGCCTGTTCCAAGACCACATCACGAGGGGAAGAAAAGGTGAAAAACACCACCACCGCCTCGTCTGGCACTTGAAATTCCAGTACATTCCCCTCCCCTTGATACAAGGTGGTGGAGGTATGGCGGAGAATGTCCGTTTGTGTTTGGGATTGGACGGATACAGTCATAATATCAGAGGAATGGAGGGTCAAGGTATAGTCCCCTTCCTCCAAAGATACCGCTCTTCGTATGCTTTCCCCTTGGTCAATGTGGGCAGAGCCTTTCCATTGCAAGGAGAGAATCAGCGCCAACAGCAGATAGGCGCAACTTTTTCCCCAGTTCACTGCGGTGAATGTCAAGTGAGAGAGGCGCTGATGGTATTTTTTACGAAGCAGTTCATAGACCAGACAAAAAATCAAGCCACCCAGAACCAAGGACAGCAGGGGATAAAAATTCACCCCGTCCCATGGTTGAAAGGACGTTAGATAAATGGGAAAGACAGTAATAAGGCTACAGGCAAACAGGGTCACCATTAAGAGAAGCAAGGGGAATTTCTTTTCCTTCTCTTCCAAGAGAAAATAAAGGAGAAAGCCAAAGGCCAAGGTGATGGTGGCACCTAGACTCAGCGCCAACAAAAAGCCAAGGGCATTGCAAAACAAACAAAGGGATAAATAAATCCGTTGCCGTGTGTGCTGACAAGTGGACACTAAAAAAAGTCCCAATAACACGGCGATACCAGTAAAGCCGGCATATATATTTGGGTTTGTAAACAGGGAGGTCATGCGCACCCCAGGCTCGACCCCCACCAGTATGGTGTATTGTAGGGTGAAGGGGCTGATGGCTTCTTGAAATAGGGTGACGAACCATTTTGTCCCTAATAAATCTATGCTGAGAAAAGAAGCAATGGCAGAAGTCCCTAAGATTATCTGGGCAATGTGCTTGGGTTTTTTCTCCTCTTCCAGAAAAAGAAGAAGGAGAAGAAAGGCCACCAATAATTTGGTATAATCTTGATAGGCAAATTCAGTGGAAATGGCCGTCAGGGAACGAATGCCATTCCACAGCACATAGCCACCTAGAAACAAGAGAGGGGTGGAGAGTTTCTGTATGCCTGTCCCAAAGAGAAGACGGCAAAAAAGCACCACCAACAGTGCCAAGGACACAAAACGAGTCATGTCCCCTTCGTTGAAACACATGAGAAAAAAACAAAAAAACGGCCATACCACTGTGTTTTCTAGGTTGTATTTCTGGAATATGGCTTGTAGCTGTCTCATGTTTCACCTCCTATGCCAGTGTTTCTCGGTTGACAAGACCTTTCCAAAGAGTGAGCCAGAAAATTTTCAAATCGAAAAAGAATGTCCAGTTTTCAATATAAAAAATATCGTGGCCAATGCGGTCGGGGATGGAGGTATCCCCTCGCAGTCCGCTGACCTGTGCCCAACCTGTCATACCAGGGCGGACTTGATGTTTCACCATGTAATGGGGAATTTCTTTTTTAAATTGCTCCACAAAATGGGGGATTTCAGGGCGAGGTCCCACCAAGCTCATGTCCCCACGCAACACATTCCACAGCTGTGGCAACTCGTCCAAGGAGCACTTCCGCAAAAAGGAGCCGAATTTTGTTTTTCTGGGGTCGTTGTTTTTGCTCCATGTAGTATGCTCTCCCCCATTTTCATCCATGGAACGAAACTTGAACATGAGAAATTCTTTTTTGTCCTTGCCCACTCTGGTTTGGCAAAAAATCACCGAGCCTTTTGTGGTCAGCTTCACCCCAAGGGCGATGAAGCAGAGGAGAGGGGATAACAGAAGGATTAAACACAAACTGCCCCAAAAATCCACCATTCGTTTGAGAAAGGCAGAGAAAAAATGTTCCAAGGGAATGGGGCGCAAGTGGAGCATGGGAATGTTGTTGAGAAAATCCACCCGAGGATTGGAGGGGAAAAATTGGGTGTAGAAAGGTATCATAGACATTTTTGTCCCTGTGGATTCACAGATATTTATAATGTCCTGTGTGGCTTCGTATTCTTGGGGGGACATGGCCACCACCACTTCATCAGGCAGATATTTTTCAATGAGAGGGGCAAGCTGGGTAAAATCGCCGTAATAGGGCAGAGGTAAGGCGGTGGATTTTGCGCCGATATAGCCAATAATATGATAGCCAAAGGCAGGGTTTTGCTCAATCTCTTCCCAATAGCGCTGTGCTAAGGTGCCAGAGCCCACTAAAAAAACGTGTTTTTGATTGTAGCCTTTTTTCCGATAATGGCGCAAGACCAAGCGAAGCAAGATAAACTTTAGGCTGAGAAGAATGGTTTCAAAGCCAAGGAAAAAGCCAAGGGTCAGACGGGAAATGTGAATGTATTTTGTGGCATATAGCCCCATCATCAGCAGTAGAAAGCCGAGAATATTGGCTTGACACAGGCGAAACAGGACTTTTCCCAAGGTGTCACGCCGTTGAGAGCCATAGACACCAAAAAAAATGTATAAAATAGGTTGCTGTACCGTGGAAATCAAGGCCAACATACCATAGTGATAGAGGGGGATGGTTTCTAAATCACCTGAAAAATAGTGAAAGCGCAGAGCATAGGCCAAGGCAAAGGCAAAAAAGACCAATGCCCCATCTAAAACAAGGTGCAAGCCGTTTAAAAATGCCTGATTTTTCTTTATCATGATGACACCTCATGGAAGAACCCCCCTAAGGCAAAAACCGCCAAGGTCGTGGAAGACAGGGGGTTTTTGGGGAGAGTTTCGTTTGAATGAACAGGACTGTAGTAATTCCTAAGCTTTAGTATAGCACATTTTTCTTGCTTTGTCACGGTTTTTTCGGTATGTTTCGGGAAAAAACATTCCCCCATGGTACAAACTACCATGGGGGAATGGGTGGGGATTCTTAGGCGAGACCGCATAATTGCCATTTTCAAATTTCGATAAAAATTGTTTTACAAAAAGTGATAAATTCAAGTTAATCCTTGGTGGATTGACGAGGATTTAGAGGTTTTTGTGGGGCGATTTCTGAAGAAAGTTGGAAATGAGTGATTGTGCGGTGTTGCCCTTACTTCTCGCCAAGAAACCACTGGCGCAAGAGTGTATCAACCACTTCTTCCATTTCTCGTTTGCTTGTGTTGGGAGGGAAGTATTTTTTCGTGTCCACTTGCAAAGACTGTTTTTTCTCCTCTTTGGAGGTGCCTTCTAAAATCTCCATAATACGAGATTCGTCCAGTTTTCCAGATTCGCTGTCTTGCTTCAAGGTTTTTGCCTGTACTAGGTTCAGGGAGCAAGGAAGCTCCTCCATCCAGAGAGCCACATAATATTGTTCTTTCTCTCTTAAGTAGGACAAATCCACCCCAGCCAGAAAGGGGATTTTTTTCTGGTCTACCCACAGTAACAAGGTGGGAGAAAGATGAGTTAAGCGGATGTACCGTTGAATATTTCGCCCATTGTCTGGGCTGTTCTCTGCCAGAGATTCTCGGGTCTTTTTATGGTGGCCAATTTGTCCACCATTTTCATCCAAGTTTTTATGGTGGCCAATTTGTCCACCATTTTCATCGAAGTTTTTATGGTGGCCAATTTGTCCACCATTTTCATCGAAGTTTTTATGGTGGCCAATTTGTCCACCATTTTCGTCGAAGTTTTTATGGTGGCCAATTTGTCCACCATTTTCGTCAAAGTTTTTATGGTGGCCAATTTGTCCACCATTTTCATCAAAGTTTTTATGGTGGCCAATTTGTCCACCATTTTCATCAAAGTTTTTATGGTGGCCAATTTGTCCACCATTTTTTTTCGGTCTGCCTGCTTGTTTCCGCAGTGCCTCTAATTTCATTTTATAGGCAAAGGCCTTTTCACTGGGCAACAAAGTTTCGCGCTGAATATTGGTATCCACCATGAAAAACACCGCTTCTTCATCGTCTAGCTCACGGACAATGGCAGGGATATCCTGTAAACCTAAACGGCGAGAGGCCATGGTGCGCCGATGTCCTGCAATGATTTCATACTGATGTTGGCCATGAGGGCGAACGAGAATAGGGTTTGCCACGCCATGTGCCTGAATGCTCTCTTGTAGTTCCGTCATGCTTTGGTTTTCTGTCACTTGAAAGGGATGGTTGGGAAAGTCCAACAAATCTTCCAAGGGGATTTTGATAATCTCTTCTCCCTCTTCCCCAAAGAAATGAGAAGGGGCTGTCAGTTGAATCTTTTTCACTGCGCTTTTTAATTTACTGGTATCTACTGTCATAATTCTTGTAACACCTCTTCCACCAAGGCAGTGTATGCCTGTGTGGCCTTTCCTTTTGGGTCATGGAGAAAAATACTACAGCCTTCTGCACTGGCTTCCACCACACGAATGGAGGACGGAATGGGCTGTGGGAAAATGTGAATGGCCTCTCCATACACTTCTTGCATAACGGCTAAAATTTCCTTGCTGAAATTGGTTTGAAGGTTGGCCAGAGTGACCAAGATACCGCTGATTTCCAAGGAGCGGTTTAAGCGTTTTTTCACTTTTTGGATGGTGTGAAACAGCTGTTCCATGCCTTTGAGAGAGAGAAAATGTGCTTGAATGGGAATAATAAGCCGATTGGCACAGGTCAGGGCGTTGAGGGTCACCTGTCCCAAACTGGGAGAGCAGTCTAGGATGACCACATCATAATCCTCTTGCAATAAGTCCAAATAGCTTTGGAGAATGTATTCTCGACGGGTGGCATGGAAAATATTCATTTCCATTTCCGCCAAGGTAATGTTGGAGGGCATAAGGTCAATGCCCTCTGGGTGGGTTAAAATCCCCTGTTTTGGGTCAAAATCTTGGTCGTTGATAATGTGGTGGAGAATTTCGCTGATACTGTGAGGGAGTTGGTCAGGGTCGTGATAGCCAAGGCTGATGGTTAAACTGGATTGAGGGTCTAAGTCCACCGCCAAAACTCGTTTGCCTGCTCTGGCCAAGCCGATGGCCAGATTGACGGTGGAGGTGGTTTTGGCCACCCCACCTTTTTGGTTTGCCAATGCGTAAATGATCATAAAATACCCCCTTTGTGTTGTGTTCTATTATAACTTGTTTCCCTGACCTTGTCAATGTGGGAAAAGTCAGCCGAAAAAAGGAATATGGTCGGAAATAATCCTTGACTTTGACAAAAAAATGTAGTATTCTGAATAGGTACATTTTTGTGTCTTGTGCATTATTGATACAAGGCACTCTCCCTCCAGACATTCCCACGAGTGTCTGGAGGGATTTTTACGAAGAGACCCAGACACCCCGTTTTCACCCCCATTTCCCAAGGAAAGAAAGAGGTTATGATATGGACGAAAGAGAAGAATTAGAACTGACTGGTCTGCACCAAGAGCAAGAGATGGAAATTGCCCGATTACGGGAGGAAATTGCCAGATTAACCGTGGAACGGGAAACAATCTGCACAAAATGGCTTGATTCCTCGGTCAATAGCAAAGGAACCTCCAGAGATTTGAGAGAAAACATCATGGACATGGAAGAATCCTCCTTACATGAAATGATGGACTTTTATTTTTACCATTATTTAGAGGATGTCCCTGTAGAATTTGAAGAAGAGAAGGAGGTTCCTTTTGATGAGCCTGTATTCTTGGACTGGTTTCTGCCTGAAATGCTGTCCCCCTCTGTGGTGATGGATGTGCTGTCCTTGGTGGATGAGGAAAGTTTTGCCTTGTTCCAAAGAGCCTTGACGGAAAAGCAAGAAATCACCTATACCCCCTTTCAGGGTCTGACGGTTTTGGTGGAAAGTGGCTTCCTCTTTTTGGTGGAGGAGGAAGGGACTTATTTTATCTTCGCCACAGAGGATGTGAGAAAAGCCGTGGGGGAAGTGGACTTAAAAGCCTTAGCCGTCAAACAGAAAAAGAATCAAGAATTGTTCCAATTTACCCAGTCGGCTGTCCACTTATACGGGGGAATTTCTTTTGAAGATTTGTTTCAAATACAGCAAGACTATAATTTAAACCTAGCAAAGTCCCCTGAAAGCTTAGAAACAACCCTAGAAAAAATGGTGGTGAATGGCGAGGCATTTTCCTTGATTCTGCGTGATTATGTGTCACATGGCTTGTTTGAGGAATTCCCAGAGGACGTGCTTCCTTTGATGGAGGGACAAAAGGGCAAGCCACGGTATGTGCCAGAGAGTGTGTCCCAGTTTTTGGAAGAAGGCACGGAAGACTTTTTTCACAGCACCCCAGAATCGGGGGCATTGATGGACTATGTGGAGAGCTATCAACAGGATGAAACTGCGTTGGATAATCTGATGGTTATGTTGGAATTAGGCTGTTTGCATAATGATGATATGAATTCCCTCTATGGTTATTTGGAGGAATTTGATGCCTTGCCTGTGGGGAAAAAGGCACAGTCTACCCTGTTTGATATGTTGATTGAGATGGAGTATCACAGTCGAAAATGGGTGCATAATGGCTTGAGTGCCTTTGCCTTGGACAATTATCATGGATTTTCCCTTGGGAAAAAGCAAACACTGCAAAGATTCATGGTAGCAGAGGGTCCATCCAAAAATGGCCCTTGCCCTTGTGGGTCGGGAAAGAAGTATAAACGCTGTTGTGGCAAGTAGGTCTTGACAGGAGAAAATACCCTGTATTGAGAAGATAGAAGCTCTCGATACAGGGTATTTTTTTGTGGTTTTATGGGAAAAGGTGGAAAAAGATGGGAATTTCTTTCTTCCAAGAAGGAAGGCTTCTCCCTCTGAAAACAGGCAGAAAGAGAAAAAGGGAAAAGGAGGTTTTTGCAACTTTTTTGACAACTTCCCAGTAATTGGAAGAGCACGAGAAAAACAGTACCTAGAATCTGGGTAAAATAGGAAATTGTGGAAGAAAATAGTCAACAAAATAGTGATTTTGTTCACGCGAAAAGACAGAGGGGGCAATCTTAGTTCACAGGAAAAATAGAGGAGAAAACATAGAGGGGAATAGGGAGATTTTAGGGGAAAATTTCAGAGGAAATCTCTGTGGAAAAGGGGTCGAGATTGCTTTGATTTTCTGTAAATTGGAACCTCCAGAAGTCTAAATTTGAAACCTCCAGAAGTCTAAATTTGATACCGCTAGAGGTTTCAGAATTAGACCCAATCATACTAATATATCTAAACTAAGTGATTCAGACTCCCTCTCTCCCTCTAATCCCTCCCCAAAACAGACAAGGGATGTTTCTCCACAAAAGACCATGGCCAGATGGAGAGAGGGAACCAGAGAGCGCAGAGATTTTTTGCGGTTGTGATGGCCACATGGCAAGGGGGAGGCAAAGCGAGGACAAGGCGAGGTGGCAAGCGAGAGGGCAAGGCGAGGGCAAGCGAGAGGGCAAGGCGAGGGGACGAGGCAAAGCAAGGGCAAGCGAGAGGACGAGGCAAGGACAAGCGAGGGCAAAGCAAGGGCAGTTTTAGGGGGAAATCAGGAAAAAAAGCAAATGGGAGGAATGGCTTAGGGGTTTATGTGGTTAATAAGGACGTTTTAAGGGCGGTAGAAACGACTTGAATGGCATTTGTATGTAATGGTATAGGCGGAGGGGTTTGGATGGCGTGGAGGGGATTTTACGGCTTTTTGGAAAAGGTGTAAAATCCCGTGGGTTTTTTGAGGGGGGTATCTTAAACTTGTAACTTTTCCGAGACTGTGGTAAAATAAAGGCAAGACCGCAAAATTGCCATGTTCAAATTTCGATAAAAATTGTTTTACAAAAAGTGATAAATTTCAAGTTAACCCTTGGTGGGTTGACGAGGATTTAGAGTTTTTTGTGGGGCGATTTTTGCCCTAAAGGACTTCCTTTGGTCGAAGAAAGTTGGAACTGAGTGATTGTGCGGTGTTGCCTAAAGTATCGTTAGAAAGCGAGGTAAAAAGATGAAATATGATTATTTAATTGTGGGGGCTGGTCTGTCTGGGGCGGTCTTTGCACAGCAACGGATGGAAGAGGGCAAGTCGGTTTTGGTGATAGACCGTCGTTCTCATTTGGCAGGGAATATGTATACAGAGGAATGTGAAGGGATTCATGTGCATAAGTATGGGGCGCATATTTTCCATACCAACAAGGAAGCGGTGTGGGAGTATGTGAATAAATTTGCGGAGTTTATGCCTTTTATAAATTCACCAGTGGCGAATTATCAGGGGAAGATTTATAATTTGCCTTTTAACATGAATACATTTGCAAAAATGTGGGATATTGCCACACCAGAAGAAGCAAAAGAAATCATCGCCAAACAGGTGGCGGAGCGAGGCATTACAGAGCCGAAAAATCTGGAAGAAAAAGCAATTTCTTTGGTGGGAACGGACATTTATGAGGCTTTGATCCGTGGTTATACAGAGAAACAATGGGGGAAATCCTGTCAGGATTTGCCTGCCTTTATCATCAATCGTCTGCCTCTGCGTTTTACCTATGATAATAACTATTTTAATGCGAAATATCAGGGAATACCAGTTGGTGGCTACACAAAAATGATAGAAACTATGTTTTCAGACTGTGAAATTCGCTTGAATACGGAATTTTCCTCTTTTTGGGAAGAAAAAGGGGAGGAGTTCGGGGGAGTATTTTATACAGGGTCTGTGGATGAATTGATGGGATATGAGCTTGGTGCGTTGGAGTATCGTGGTTTGAAATTTGAAGAAAAAGTGTTGGATACGGACAATTTCCAAGGGAATGCTGTGGTAAATTACACAGAAAGGGAAGTTCCTTATACACGGGTGATAGAGCATAAATTTTTTGAGCATTTGGGACAGGAAAAGACGGTGGTTTCCTATGAGTATCCTTCGGACTGGAGACAGGGGGACGAGGCTTATTATCCAGTGAATAATGAGGAAAATCAGGCGAAATATGAAAAATATGTAGACCTGATCCGTGATAAGTACCCAAATATGGTGCTTGGTGGGAGATTGGGATTGTATCGGTATTTGGATATGGATCAGGTTGTGGGCTTGGGGTTGGAGTGATTTAAGAAAACTGTCAACTCCACCCACGTCTTGCTCTTTCCGAAAAACCATCAGTTGAATATACTATATTAGATTAAACAAAAGTCGAAATGGACGTGAGGAAATGGAAGTCACCCTGCAAAACCTAAACGAACAAGAAAAAGAGCAAGTTTGCGCTAATCGGATACATGAATGTCGCAATAGCCCTCTCACAGTAGAAAAATGGTGCAAGGAACATGAAATAAAACCTGCGACATACTACTTCTGGCAAAAGAAAGTTTTTAACAAGGTAAAAAATGAGCCTAAATTTACAGAAATTTTAGTCGGGGAAACGCAAGAACACACAACTCCTACTGTAGCCCAAAAATCATAGCCACCATGACTATCAACGGTGTAAAAGTAGAAATTTACGCCGGTAGTTCATCCCAAGACATCCAAAACCTAATACGAGGCCTGAAATCATGCTAAAAAATTTCAGTTCAGCCGAGAAAATTTACATTGCAACGGGATACACCGACCTACGGAGAGGCATTGCCGGACTGGCAAGTATCATTCAAAGTGAGTTTGAACTTAACCCTATGGATAATTGCCTATTTTTGTTCTGCGGACGGCGATCAGACAGGATAATGGCGCTGTATTGGGAAGAAAATGGCTTCGTTCTCCTCTATAAAAGGCAAGAATCAGGGAAATTCCAGTGGCCTCGCAGCGATCAAGCAGCCCAGGCTGTCCTCTCTTGACACTTCGTGTCAATTCACCTTAAGGCAAAAGAAATTTCTCCTCAACAAGATCGCCGGCTGATGGAAGGACTTACAATCCAACAGAAGACTGCACTAAAATCCATTTCTGGAATAAGAGATTTCTGATGGTAAATTAAATATTTTCACTAAAACAACCCAAAACACTTGCATTTTTCGTGGTTTTCTGCTATTATATAAGAGAGGAGAAGAAAAAAAGCAAGGTGGTGACTGAAAATGAAAAAAGTACATAACAACAATGAAGTCACAATTTCTGAAAGTGAATACTTTGGATTTCTGAAATAAAAAGAATAAATTTCTAATATAAAAGAAGAGAATTCCGCCATTAAAGAAGAAAAACTCGTCCTTGAACAGATCTTTCCAATCTGTTAGAGCAATTTCCCAAGTTTAAACGAGATAAATTCGGTTCTACATCTGAAAAAAGTCAGCGATGAAGTGATGGAGCAAATGAGTCTCTTCTTTAACGAAGTTGAATTCACAGAAGATCAATTCGAAAAACAAACCGAGGAAAAAGAAGAAGAAAAAACCAAAACCAAAACCAAAATCAAGAGTCATGAACGAAAAAAACAGATAGATCCGGTGCAATTTAGGACGTTTTGCCTGAAAATTCAGAAAAAGAGACCATTGTTCATGAACTATCTTCGGAAGAGCGTCTTTGCCCTTGTTGCAACGAAGAAATGTCGCCCATCGGCAAAGATATTCACAAATCCATGAAAGTGATTGCTGCAAAAATTATTCAAAAAGAGGACCATTATATCACATATGCTTGTAAATGTTGCGAAAAAGAGGGCACTAGTATGCCGATTTTGAAAACTCCACGGGAAAACACCGTGATTCCAGGCAGTTTTGCTTCTCCAGAAGCCATTGCGTACCTCATCTATCGTAACCGCCTAACAACCACCCGTCTTGTAATTTCGCTCAAAAACCATCATAATAGTATAGAAAAACTCAAATTAAAGTTTTTTTATACTGAAAGAAAGTGGTGGAAACATGAAAGATGTC
>JAWXUL010000039.1:0-16919 GCA_044432725.1 Eubacteriales bacterium | reverse complement strand
GGACTGGAATTTGATGGGATGAGGGGGATGACATGAATTAAACACAAAATATCACCTGATTCTTGATTGTTTGACAAATGGGTTACTTCCTTATAATATTTTATTGAACTAACTGTAAGGAGTGAATTATGGAATACGGCTATATTAGGGTGTCGACAAAGGAACAAAATGAAGCAAGGCAACTCAGTGCAATGGATGAATTTGGAATTGAGAAAAATTCATTGTACATGGATAAACAAAGTGGTAAGGATTTTAATCGACCAGCGTATTTAGAATTGCTCGATAAATTACAAGAGGGAGATTGCATTGTTATAAAAAGCATAGACCGTCTAGGAAGAAATTATGATGAGATTTTGGAGCAATGGAGGATAATAACGAAGGAAAAGTTAACCAGTATTGTTGTTCTCGATATGCCTCTTCTGGACACTCGAAAAAAAGACAAAGATCTGACAGGTGTTTTTGTTGCTGATCTGGTACTACAAATATTGTGCTATGTAGCACAAACGGAACGTGAAAATATTCGTCAACGGCAAGCAGAGGGGATTGCTGTTGCAAAAAACAAAGGGACTATTTTTGGTCGCCCCAAAATAAAAAAACCTAAGTCATTTCAGTGTGTGTACACAATGAACAGGAAAAAAGAAATTTCTTCCTCTGAAGCCGCACGTAGGCTAGGGGTATCAAGATCCACTTTTTCAAGATGGAAAAATGAGGAAAAAATTAAAGGCGAGAAAAATGAGAGAAACACTTGATTTTTGGAAAATAATGTGGTAAGATTATTATGTATATATTGGAAGTGTCCAAAACGTATACTTTTTGAGTAGAAATTTTTTTTGAATGTTTTAACTATAAATCACCTAATTTTTTAGGTGATTTTTCTTTTTTTATAGAAAAAAAGAGTGTCCAAAAGGTATAGTCTTTGACCTAGCTAAACTCGGTTAAGATGGCTGGTGCTAAATAGAATTTTTGTAGCGAATACTTTTTGGGGTACAAAAGCTGAAGGGGGTAATGCAAGATGTCAGATCAAAAAACTTATGCTCAGCGAGAAGCAATGTGGAACAAAGCTGAGGCGGCAAAAGCGAGCGAGAAGCAATTAGCTCAAAGTTTTAACACTGTCGATGTGTACCTCAACAGAACATATCTGAAAAACTTCTCTTTGGCACCTATTATACCTGCAAACAAAACCATTTGTGATTTAACAAAATTACGATTGGTTGAAATTTCCAAACTTGTATATGACGAAAAAGAAAATTTTTTAGATAAAATGATGAGTGTTTACTCTGCTCTCCATAGCTTCGAAGCAACAGTTTCGTTAATTTTGAATAGTGACGGAAATGAAGTGAAGTTCTATATTGGGGTTCGTTCGGAAGTTAGTGTTGCTACAGTCGGTGATGTATTAGAGTCTACCTTAAAAGGTAATTTTCCCGGCATTGTTTTTCAATCATTAGATTTACCTAAAATCCAAAACGTAGTAGAAGGAATCAAGGATAAAGGTGTCAAGAGCTTAGCTACTGTGTCGATGGTTCCTTCGGCAAGAAAAAAAGATGCCCAAATCATTGAGTTTGTACAGGGTATCGAAAAATTCATTGACACTATGAGCGGAAAAAGCTACACCCTGATTTCGATTGCATCTCCTTTGAGTCAAGAGGTTGCTCAAAAAAGAAAACATGGCTATGAAGAATTGTGTTCTATTCTTTCCCCTTATTCAAAATTATCGGTTGCCTATGGGGAAAATGATAGTCTAGCCGTTAACAAGAGTTTGTCCCTGAACTTTTCTAAGTCGACTAATAGAAGTGTCAGTAACTCGAATTCCACAAGCACCTCAAATTCAAGCGGTTCAAATTCTGGACAAAACAGCAGTAGTAGTTGGGGAGGGAGTGTATCAGATTCTGGATTTAGCGGAAATTGGGGAGGGAACAACGGATACTCTAGCGGCTCTTTTGATTCCTACACTTCAGGTAATTCTTTCACACAATCTGTTTCTGATAGCGAAGGCACATCTTCGTCCGAAGGTCTGACAGAGGGTGAAACAAAGACAAGTGGGAGTTCTAAAACTATAACTCTTAACTTTGATAACAAAGGCATCGGAAATCTAGTAGAACGAGTCGAAGCACAGTTAGAGCGGTTTAAGATTAGTGAATCATTTGGGATGTGGGAATTCTGTAGTTACTTCATTTCAAAGGACGTTCATACAACAGCACTCGCTGGAAATGCTTACAAGGCATTGATGTCTGGTGACGAGTCAAACATCGAAAGTGCTCATTTGAACATTTGGTCCATTAATCAAACTAAAACTATTCAAGATATAATGGATTATGTTCTTCACTTCTCGCATCCACAAGCAGAGCTTCCAGCGCTAGAGGGTGGTTACGGTCGACAACTTGTTACACCAACCAATTTAATTAGTGGGCATGAATTACCTCTTGTAATGGGAGTTCCTAAAAAATCTGTAGCAGGATTGGCTGTTGTTGAAATGGCTGAATTTGGCAGAGGAATCGTTTACGAAAATAGCACACCAAAACAAACAATTGACTTCGGAAATATTTATCATATGGGTGTCGAAGAACAATCCCGTGTGAAGATGGACTTGAACTTATTTTCATCCCATTGTTTTATTACTGGTTCATCAGGATCAGGAAAGTCCTATGCAACCTATCAGGTGCTAGAGTCTCTCTTGAACAATGACGTAAAAATTATGATTATTGAACCTGCAAAGGGTGAGTATAAACAAATTTTTGGAGGTTTAAAAGGAGTTAAAATATTCACAACCGATCCTAACACTTACAGGTTGTTAAAGATAAATCCTTTTCAATTTCCAGCAAATATTCACTTGTTGTCACACATTGAACAACTCCTACAAATTTTCAATGCCTCGTGGCCTTTATACGCAGCAATGCCAGCGATTTTGAAACAATCTATTGTTGAAGCATATGTAAAATGTGGATGGGATGTTCAAAACTCTATTTGGATACAGGGAATCTCTGAACGAAAATACCCAGTATTTGAGGATATTTTAGAAATCCTACCTCAAATAATCAATGTTTCTGATTATTCAGCAGACTCAAAAGGTGACTATAAGGGTGCTTTAGTTACCAGAGTCCAATCAATGACTGTTGGGATAAATGGGCTTGTTTTTAAGAATAGCATGGGAGTAGATGATTCTTTGCTCTTTGATTCGAATGTTGTTATTGACCTTAGTGAGTTAGGTTCGGATGAAGCAATTGCCCTGATCATGGGTGTCTTAATTATGAAACTGAATGAATATAGAAAATCAGAAAGAAAATCTAACAGCTCTCTTTCTTTGAACTCTAACTTACGTCATGTGACTGTGTTAGAAGAAGCGCACAACCTTTTGAAGCGAACTTCTAAAGATCAAAACCAAGAGGGAGCGAACATGGTTGGTAAGTCAGTTGAAATGATTAGTAACTCAATCAAAGAATTGCGAACCTATGGAGAGGGGTTTTTAATTATTGACCAATCTCCGATGGCAGTGGATACCTCAGCGATAGAAAACACAGCTACAAAAATTATCATGAATACACCAGCGAGAGATGCCTGTGAGGAATTAGGCAGTGCGCTATCACTCAATGATGCACAAACAAGAGAATTGTCGAAACTCAATGTAGGTGTTGCTGCTGTTTATCAAAAAGGATGGCTGTCACCTGTCTTAATGAAAATTGACAAATGGGATGACAGATACCATGCTAATGTTGAAGTAACAGACCAGTCCGTACTGAGAATTCTTCGTGGTGATTTGACTTGTGCTTTGTTGGAACAATACGAGAGCAATAAATTTTCGCCCATGAAATTGAGAGGAATTGTTCGTTCATCTGGTATTGCTTCCGATAAAAGGCGTGAGATTGACGAAATACTCATGTCATATACTGAAAAAGTTTTTGAATCATCAAAAAAAAGCAAAAGTTGTTTCGGTTCTCTTTTGCTGGAATTGATTGGCTGTGAGCAGTTGTTTACAGTAATACCTACAGAGAACATTCCTGATTATGACGATTTTCTGAAATTTCAAGACGCAGAAAATTTTGATGATTTTTTTGCCTCTTACGAAAAAAATTCTGAATTATGGTTAGAAATTACTTTGGCATCATTAGAAAATTATCTGACAGTAAATTCAGATGTTATTAAAGCGGAGATTATTCTCTTTCTGCTGTTCGTTATAGGAGCAGAAGGAAAAGTCAAATTCAATAGTAAAAATAAGATGGCCATGATTTGTAGAATGTTACATTGGAAGTTAGGCCTACCTATAGAATAGAGGTGGAAGAGATGGCAATTGGTAAATTCAATGAAGGTAGTGAAGGTGAAAGCCAAAAAGAAATAACCGAAGCTTCACCAAAGGAAAAAATGGAAAATTCAGATTCAAAACAATCATATGATGATGCCTTATCTGAAAAATTTGCTGAAAAAGATACAGACAAAAAAACTTCTGAAACTATAGAGGGTGGCGAGAAGTTAAGTTTAATGGATAAGATAAAATCTGCTTTCTCAAGCAAGCATGAAGGAAGTCAACCTTCCGATAATAAGGAAGAACAAGGTAATAAAGAAGTTCAAACAGAAAAAAGTAAAAGCAATGATTTCCGTGAATCCTTAAAAGTAGCAAACGGTGATGAATTAACAAAAAAAGGTATAGAAAACTACAATTCAAAATCAGATGCTCCGCCAAGCTCAGCGGAAGAAGATGATGATAAGGATCAAAAAACACCATGGGACAGGACTCCCACTCGCTCACGTTGGGATGAAGAAAGATAAATTATGAAGGAGTGGTATTGTGGTCAATTTAGTAGAGCTTTTGTATAATCCGTATATACCGAAGTTAAGTATACTCATTGACGGAAATCCTCCATCAGAATTTAGCAGACTTATTCAATATTGTGACGAAGAAGTGTGGGAATGGGGGAGTAAAATTCTCGACACGATCTATTTAGAAGTCAGAAATGATTTTGTAGTTAGCTTTACAGGAACAAAAGAGGATTCTGAAATCTTATCAGTAGTATCCAAAAAGCATCCCAATTGCAAAGACTTCAAGTATAAAGATTTTCTTGTTACAAAACCTCTCCAAA
This sequence comes from Eubacteriales bacterium, assembly GCA_044432725.1. Classification (GTDB taxonomy): domain Bacteria; phylum Bacillota; class Clostridia; order Oscillospirales; family Oscillospiraceae; genus JAWXUK01. Next base: position 11,850 of record JAWXUL010000039.1, on the reverse strand, counting down.
AAAGAATGCAAGAGCTAAACCAATTCATAAAGAAACACGATAGTATAAAACCACCTAAAACAAACATTACAGTTTTTTTTCTCTTATCCTCTAAGGCAGAAAAACATTCTGATGAAGTTGGGGCAATTTGTGTAAGCAATCTTTATTGCACGGTAAACTGTGTTGTTTTGGGTGAGATTGGTCAATTTCAAGATACGAACGGAAATCAATTAGTAATTGTTACAGACGAAACTGAAGATATAAATACTTATCTTGAAAAGGCAAAGTCTTCTCATTTTGCGTATATTATCCAATTATCGGATAGTATTGGTATTTCAGACGTTTTAGAAGGTTTTATTATCCTACGAACAAAAAGCGAGCAACTGTTAAACACAATTTTTTCGTGTCTGCTACAGCGTTCACTTCTTATCGCTTTTCGTAATTGTTTCCAAGGAATACAACGCAAAACAACTACAAAAGAGTTGACCCAGATTGGATCTATCGAGCCTATTGTTAGTTTTGAAGTTGAACCCAAAATTATAGCTGGAAAAAGCAATCCTCTGGTAATATCGCTAGACCCTCCTGTTGGTCCTCCACCTAAGTTAGTTTACAAAACTACAGATCCTAGAATAGCGACTTGTGATGGACTAGCTGTTTTTGGGATTCAAGACGGAAAAACTCAGTTAGAAGTTTATCATATGGGTGATATTTCACCATTTTACGTCAAGGATATTATCGTACACACAAGGCGACCAATTAAAAAGATGATTCTTTCAGATGACAACTTGGTCTTGGGTGAAGGTGTCAAAATGAGTATCAAATGTGAAATCATACCTGAGAATGCAGATAATGCCAATAGTATCACATGGAAAAGCACAGATGAAACTGTTCTTGTAGTTTCAAGGACTGGTGAATTAACTGCTAAAAAGTCAGGACAATGCAAGGTATTCTGTGTAGCTGACAACGTTTCTGTTCAATGTTTGTGTGAAGTTAAACCTTTTCTTGAAAAAATTGATCTAAATATCAATCTCACTAACGGTGCGTTAACTCTGGAGCAGTTATCAGAGCAAAATCTAGTTATTACAAAATTCCCCTCAGACAGTATCGACGGAGAAATTAATGTGAATTCTTCTGATTTAAATGTTGTAAATGTAATTAAAACAACATTATATGCAAAAGAAACAGGCGAAGCTGTTATTACAATAAAAAACAACTCAAGCAGAATAACAGAGAAATTTAGGGTGAAAGTGATACCAAAAAAGAAATTTTCATTTGCTAAATCTATCTTTAAGAAATAAAGGAGTGTAGAAATGGGAAAGCATATCGGAATTGATTTAGGAACGACATTTTCTTGCATGGCATACATTGATGACGATGGACAAGCGAGAATGATACCGAATAGCGAGGGTGAAAATGTAACACCTTCGACTGTGCTATTTGAGGACGGCAATGCTATCGTTGGGAAAGAGGCAAAAGCTCAAAGTCTTTGTTCTCCACATAATTTTGAACAATTTGTAAAGCGACACATGGGCGAGAGAGATTATTTTTTCACCTCTGAGGATGGAAAAAAATATTCCCCAGAGGCAGTGTCAGGCATTATTCTCTCTAAATTAAAAGCTGATGCGGAAATGTATTTAGGTGACTCGGTGGATGGAGCTGTTATCACAGTACCAGCTTATTTCAATGAAGCACAGAGAAAATCAACTATGGATGCTGGCAAAATTGCTGGTTTGAATGTAACAGGTATCATAAATGAACCTACAGCGGCGGCCTTGGCTTTTGGGATTACAAAAGGTACTGACAAAAGTCAAGTCGTGATGGTGTATGATTTAGGTGGCGGAACTTTTGATGTAACAGTAATTAGATTTGATAGCCAAAATATCACCGTATTAGGAACATCTGGTGATAGAAAACTGGGTGGATGTGATTTTGACAGTAAAATAATTGAAGCTGTTTGTGCAGCTGCATCGGAGCAGAGTTTGGATGTTGCTACAGATCCAACAGCACGGCAAGATCTTCAGCTTAAGGCGGAAATGGCAAAAAAATCGCTTTCTTCAAAAGAAAAAACCAATATTGTACTAAATATCCAAGGTCAACCTTTCAAGTACAATCTGACAAGGGAGGATTTTATTGATATGGTTGAGCCAGTTTTGCTTAAGACGATGGGTAGCATGGAAAATGCAATCGACTCTGCTGGTTTATCTTATACAGACATTGATAAAATTTTATTGGTAGGTGGTTCAACCAGAATGCCAGTAGTCACCTCGTGTATCGAGGAAGAAACAGGCATTGTTCCTTCGGCAGAGGTACACCCAGATGAAGCTGTTGCGATTGGAGCCGCATTCCACGCATTAGACGTTTTGAAAGAGATGCAAGAAACAGCCAAAGCGACAGGTGACTCTGATAATAAAGTGTTGGAAACGGTGGTTCCTGAAACAACCCGTCAATACAACTTCACTGATGTAACATCTCATGGTATAGGTGTAATCGTCCGTGGCGAAGGTGATAGATCAGAAAACTCAGTGATTTTACCTAGTAATGTACAGGTTCCAGCCTCTGCGACTAACACTTATTCTACAAGTAGGCCATACCAAGAAAAATTAAAAATTCAAATTACCCAAGGTGATGAAACGGATTTACGATATGTCACAGAAATAGGTTCTGCTGTTATTGAGGTAGCCCCTAGAGAAAAGATTGTTCCTGTGGAGGTTACAATTGCTTGCGATGAAAATTCAATTATTCATGTCCGTGTTTTCGATCTTGATTTGCAACAAGATTTGGGAGAAATGCATATTGACAGAATTTCTAACCTGTCAGACAGCGAGGTAGACGAAAGTTATGCACTGATAAGTAGTATGGACATCAGTGGTGATTAGTAGACTGAAATGTGAAGGAGGGGGATTAGTTGACTATTACTTATGACCTTTATAAAGCTTTAGATCTAAATAGAGATTTAGACTGCAAACAAATTAAGGTTGAAATCAAAGAAAGCCAAAAGAAATGGACTAAGCGACAAAGCTCATGTAATGATAAAGAGCAATTGATGCTTATTTCAAAAATGCTTGATGCAGTTGAAGATGGCTACAGAAATCTCATTAGAGAAGTGAAAAGAAAAGCTTATGACAAAGCTTTGGATAAGGCTTATAACAATGGAGCTATTAAAGACGAAATTGTCGAAAAACTTAATAACATCTTTGATCAAGCAAAAGCATACTACAATAAAGGTGATATTAAACGTGCTCATAAACTGTTGGTTGAAGCGATAGAAAACGATATCAACGAGCCTTATGCATACAGACTTTTAACAGGGTGTTATCATGAGTCAGGAAACATTCAAAAAGCTTTAGAAACAGTTGATAAGGGAATTCAAAGGTTTCCTGAAAACCTTGATCTTCATTGGTTAGGTTCAAGGCTAACGATTATTGAAACAGAAAACTATGAGGATGCACAAAGACGAATCAATAAACTTCTTGAACTTGCACCGAATAATCCAATGGGTCACTGTGCTCAAATTCACCTACAGTTGGTAAAAGAGAATGAGGATTTGGTATTCCAAGAAATAAACCAATATCTTTCTAATAATCCAGATGACCAAAATTTCCGTAGAGAAGTTGCGTACCTGTTGATTGCTTTTACTGGATCTTGCTATTACGTTGGTCCAGACGGTGAACAATTTATAGGAGATAATTCATCATATGTTAAGAATTTGAAATATTGCACAAAAGCTGAAGAAATTTATTCAGATGAATACACACAGAAAAAATTGGAAGATGCCAAATTTTTCGGAAAAAAAGAGTGGGATAATGTTAATTTGGATAATATCAGGACACTTACTCTCTTTGGATTTATTTTCTGTGCTCTAGAATCTGAAATTGGATATATTTTATTCATCATTGTTGCTTTATTGGTCAGTTTTAGCTTTAGACCGAAGTGGCAAATAAATAAAACAATTGTGACTGGTAAAAGAGGTTTATTTGAAAATATCGTGACAAGCATTGGATCGGCTGCAACCTTTTTGACTATCGGATATGTTAAGTTTATGATTTGGGCTGTTACGTCCCTTCTTAAACTAGTTGCTTACATTGTATTTGGTCGAAGATAACAGAGATGATTAGATTTTAGGAGTTGGTAGATGATGGAAATTCGGAACAGTGAAGTCGAAAATAAAAGTCCACCTGAATCGACCTTTTCTGAAAAAAACAAGATGTTTCAGCAAAGTGAATCTCAGAAAGAACCATATAAAGACAGTTTAGGTGATATCTTTGCTCAAAAATCACCTTTAGAAACTAAAGAAAGTGGTGTTAAAGGTGAGTCTACACACTTAGGAAAGCCTGCACTCAACTTAGGACGAGGCGAAGCAATGTCAGGTAATGGTAAGGAGTCCATTCTTGCAAGTCTTTTGTCTAAACTGCACCCAGCAATGGACAAGGCACCTGATACATCAAAAGATAAATCTGCACAAGTCGAGAAACTTGAAGAAAATCAAAAGAGGAATCAGGATGATTTTGGTGGTGAAATACCACCAGATCATAAGAATACTGACCAATTGGAAGATGAAAATTCTGAAACAGAAGAAGAATCTACCCTGTCAAACGAAAGTGAGAAAGAGAAAGCCGAAGAAGATGAAGTGCCATTAGGTGAATCCAATGCCCATATCAACACGGTCGAAGTAGATGAAAATACTGTACTCGCTGGGGACTCAGGCGAGGAAAATAAAATAGCGTCTGAGCAATCAAGAGAGTTAACTGGTACTGATGATGGTGAATTTCAAGATACAATTGTAGAAACACAAAATTTGTTAAATTCCGATGAATCTGATAAATCAAAATTGGATGATTCAGTGAATGAATTTAGCTCAGAAGATATTGATGAGATGGTTTTTTCTGAACCTATTGCGAAAACAGAAGATCTTTTTGAAGAGAGTGACAACTCACCAGCAGAACCATCAATGATAGATGGTCCAGATAGCGAAATCAATCAAAAAGTAATGGTAACTGACTCAAAAGTTGATTCTAATTTTATTCATGGTGAGGGCGGAGGAGATCAAATATTTGTTGCAAAACCTCAAGAGCTCATAGATGAGGGGAAACTTACGTTGATGAGCCAAGAGTATGTAAGTAACGAGGGTGTCAAACCGTATGAATATTCATCTGAAGGCACGCCCTTGGTTGATGAAAGACCAGTAGAAACCACGGAAGCAAAACAATTAGCTGAAAATACACCTGAAGAAATTCAGGAAAACGATACTACGCCAGAGTTAGGTGATGTTAGCAATGAGGAAATGGAATATTTTGAAGAAAATACGTTAGAACATGATGCTTTACCTCAAGATACTCGTGAAGAATTCGCTAGTAGGGAATACTTTAACTATCAAATTAGTGACCAGCAGTTGGTAGATAAAGGTGTTTCAGGAAAAGAAAAAGAGTCCTTTGAAATAAAAGATCGTTATTTTCCAGATGGTGTGTCAAACCCAAGAGAATTGGTAGATGGAGAAGTGCTTTATCAAATCAATAGCAAGACACCAGAACGAGTAAGTCCATACTTTACGAATAAAGAAACTGTTGACTCATGTCGCACAGAAGATGGTAAAGTTGACTTGGCGAAATTGTTGTCAGTTCTGCAAATACAACCTAAAACAACAGGAGATGGACATGAAACGATTGATGGTGTCACAAAGGATAAGGGTGAGGTTGTGGATTATGTTCTAAATGAATACGTCTATAACAAGAAAAAAGAGTAATAGTATTGAAGTGGTAATTATAAAACTTGAAATTTATCTAAGTAAAAAAATTAAGTGTTAGGGGCGTTAATGGTGTTTGGTCGAAATAATCAAGAAAAAGTCTTGGATACTTTGAAGAAGCAGTTGGGCATAGATTTGTATGAATCAGGTAGGTATAATAGAGATAAGGAAATGGCATACAGGGTAAGTATTTCTGAAAAGAAACAATGTATCGCTGTTCTGAATCGTTTTCAAGAAGGTAAATTCCTTGGAAAAGAATGGCATATCTACGAAAAATCTGAAGGTTGGATAAAAAAAGGAACTCTCAACAGAGTACAATGTTTAAAATTGTACAGAGATACTAAGCCGTATTATATCCAGTCTTTGCTAGAAGATTATAATGGACAGTTAACAGATGAGCAACAGGAAAGAATGTGTCTTATTATTTGTCAGGAGTATCTTTCCTCTTACTGTACCTCGCTGTATCTTAATTTTAAGGTTAGGGTAGATGAAGATAAAATGTATTGGGATGATGGGAAAACTCGAACTGAAGCCCTCTATATGCCTCATAGATCCCCACCACCACAACCCAGAACGGCTGAAGATCTTGCTAAGTTGGACAAACTTATAGATGACATGGCTAATCACATGACCAAAAACCCTTCTACTGATATTAAACAGTGTTGATTTTCAATAAAGGAGGTGATAAGCATGGCAATTTTTGAGTATCCCCAAATTACGATTTTAACACGTTCTTCGAGAGAAGCAGCATATGGCCCAGAGAACCCATATCACTGCACTTTTAATGCGTGTTGTTATCAGGGGAAATAGTTAACTAGGCATACAATACAAAATATTTTGTTTTGTATGCCTTACTATATGTAGAGGTGATGATAATTTGATAAAGAAAAATGAGGCTTTTGTGCTACGAAATATCTATTCAAAGCACATACTGGTTCCAATTAAGAAAAATGAAGCGTGTCAAGACCCAATTCTTCTCAACGATGTTGGTGCCACTATTTGGAAAAAAACTTCTACTCCAATCACTAGCAAAAAATTATTGTCAGAGGTAGCTATTACTTATGGTCTAAGTGAAGGTTCTCCAGAATGGGATGCTGTTGATACGTTTATCCTGAACATCCATGAAATGGGTTTGCTTGTTGATTATAAGGAAGGAGGCACTGATGGCTGAAAATTACTGCTTTCATTCAAAGAAAATAAATGAATTTATTGACGAAAACTTTAAGGATATTAGGGCGCCTTTTACAGCTGGTTTTGAATTGACAGCAAAATGTAATCTTGATTGTGTTCATTGTTACGCAAAACCAAGTAGAAAGAACCAAGATATGACATTAGAGGAATTTAAAACTGTCTTTGATGCTATGCTTGAAAGAGGTTTGCTAGATGTCTACCTAACTGGTGGTGAAATTTTTACTCGCCAAGATTTTCGTGAAATTTATCTTCATGCCAAAAGTAAGGGTGTACTCGTTTCTCTTCTTTCAAATATTACATTACTAGATGAAGAAAAGGTAGCTCTCTTATTAGACTACCCTGTCGAAGTTATTAGTACAACGATGTATGGTCACTCAGAAGAATCTTATGAAAAGGTGACAGGTGTAAAAGGAAGTTATAAAAAGTTCATGCAAGCTCTTGAACTTTTAGAAAAAAACTCCATCAGATATGAACTGAAATACGTCGCTATGCAACAAAATTTTGAGGAAGTTTATAAAATGCGTGAGTTTGGTAAGAAACTAGGAGCTCCCATGATTATTCTCCTTGATGTACACCCCATGAGTGATGGTTCAACTGACCCACTGCAATATCGTATTACACCAGATGAAGCCTTTCAATTTGACATCAAGGATGAAGGAAGAAGAAATTTCTGGAAAGATGTAGCTAAAGATTTATTGTCTGGAGAAATCAATACAAGGCCTTTGAGAACTGTTGAGAGATTTAATCAAGGGTTGCTATATCCTTGTTCGATCGCAAATCAACACACCTTTATTACCTCTGACCTCAAAATGCAAGGTTGTGTTCGAGCCTCTTATCGACAATATGACTTACGAAAAGGTACTTTTGATGAGGGTTGGGAATATCTACAAAAGGAATTCATTGAGAAAAAATCTTCTCCTGAATACAAATGTAACAACTGCCAAAATATTAGGTTTTGTGAACATTGTGTAGCTAATTTTATGCTTTTGAATGGTGATGAAGAAAAAGTGGATACGTTTTTCTGTGAAGTTGCCTCTTTAAGAAAGTCCTTTGTAGACTCAGAGATCAAGAATCTCTTAACGGCACAACATTGTTAAAGAGTTACGTGCATGACACAAAATAACAGTATCCATTATGTGAGTGATAGTTCTGATTAAGCTAGTTCCCCTGTTTTAGAACTCAATTTTTCCGATATCCTAGCATCTGATATCTTATATGTACTGGAACCTTTACTTTGCATTCTGTATGGTAAGCACGTTGAAATTCCCAGCACAGTGCTAGGTAAAGCTATGACGATCATTGCTAATTTAGAAATTCTAAAACGAAAATTAACGTAGAATTGAGATTCTATCAATTTTGAAAGAGGTACGAATAAATGAAAAAAATTATAAAAAGTCTGTCATTAGTGCTTTCTGTAGTAATGTTAGGGACAACTTCTAATGCACTCACCATCATTGGCTCAAACAGTGATGGTGCTCAGTTGGGTGGTGAACCTCAGCTTGTCCCTATGTTTTCGCTGGGCAATGCAGTAGAGCAAGAATTAGTCTATAACCCAGACTTATTGATTACAAGAGTCGCTGATGGGGAGTGGCTTGATGTTGATTGGGCAGTCGGAGGAAAAGTACAATTCGATAGAGCTACTGGAACTATTACAAGTGTTGAAACTTCTCTTACAAAAGCGATTATTCCTAGTAGTATTGACGGAGTGGCAGTAACCACTATTGATCGTTCCGCATTTAACAATGCCTTTCGACTGACCCATGTGGAAATCCCTGATTCTGTTACTAAGATAGGGACGAATGCGTTCTCTAAATGTGCAAATCTTGTCTCTGTGTCTTTACCTAAGAATATTTCTATTTTAGAAAGTTATATGTTTAATGACTGTATTTCTTTGGAATCAATAATAATTCCAGATAGTGTTACCGTCATGGAATCAGGTGTTTTTAATGGCTGTTTGAACTTAATGAGTGTTAAACTTCCAAATAATCTTGTCTCTTTAGGTGGATCAATGTTTAGTGGTTGTAATTATCTTCCAGAGGTGATTTTGCCAGACACCTTAACATCCATAGGCAGTTCTGCTTTTAATCATTGTAGAGCTTTTACATCTCTGAAGATACCAGCAGGGGTTACTGAAATTGGTGGCTCTGCTTTTCGTGGGTGTGAAAACTTAAAGGAAATGATTTTACCAGAGGGGATCACTGTGCTAGGGTCATATCTTTTCCAAGGTTGTTACGAGTTAGAAAAGGTCTATATCCCAAACAGTGTCACAACCATTGAAAGAAATGCTTTTATGGCTTGTAAAAAGCTCTCTAAAATTGACTTACCAAGCACAGTGAACGAAATCAGCAAAGAAGTATTTTATGGTTGTGATGCATTAACAAGCATTCAACTCCCTAATGGTTTGTTGGAAATTTCTGAAAAAACATTCGCTTATTGTGACAGCCTCTCCACTGTCTCTATTCCTAACACGGTGGAAAAAATTGGAGCAAGTGCCTTCACAGATTGTCTTAGTTTAACATCTATCACTATTCCAGAAAATGTAAGTACAATAGAACGCTACGCCTTTGGGAATTGTCCGAAGCTGACAAGTGTGTTTTTAACATCAGACACAGTTATTGAGGATGAAGCTTTTTTCAATAGCTCTAATGTTACTGTTTATGGCAACACCCCCTCAATTTTAATACAAGGAACACAATATTTAAGCTATTCTGCTCAGATACCCAATGCGAGTGGAAGCACAATAAGTTCAGGAAGTATTCCAGCAGGACTTACCATTTCTTCAACAGGTCTCATCTCTGGTACTCCTACAGAATATGGAGTTTTTCAATTTTCTTTGAAAAACAACACTGGGAGTGCTAATTATACTTTAGAAATAGCGAAAAACATTTTTCAAAATAGCAGTGACCAGATGGTTACACATCCTATCACCACAAATTTGATGCCGAAAATAAATGTCGATTCTTTACTCGGTGCTATAGGTGAAAGTAGCTTCACCATCGACGATAATAACTATGGTTTAATTTTAGACCCCGGTGATGGGTCTGTAGGAATCGGTCATTATCGTGTCAGTGAGTACAAAGCATTTCCTTCAAAATCTTATATGGTAGAAACAGCTTTTGGTTACTCCAGAATCGAAGAATTTTCATCCTCTCGTCTTGTTGTTGAGCAATACAATAAAGATTTTCAACTCGTTTCAAGCAAAGTCATTCCTCAAGAATTACAGGGCATCACTGGTTTTTACGAAGGCTATGAACATTATTTTGTGCTTTTCGAGCAAAGTAACTATGCAGAAGATAATGATCGAGAAGTTATTCGTGTTGTTAAATATGACAAGTTCTGGAATCGGTTAGATTCGCTTTCTATTTCTAATATCAATACCGTGTTAGGGTATAGTCCAGTGTCAGTAGCTGAAGCAGACGGAAAACTGTTGCTTCACATGAGTCATACAATGTATACAGCCAGTGATGGGTTGAATCACCAAGCGAATATGAGATTCACCGTTGATATTGATAGCATGACTTTGCTAGGGCAAGGAACAAGTGTCGCTAATTATGGAGTAGGCTATGTCAGTCACTCATTCCAGCAATTTGTGGATGTATCTTCGGATGGCATGACAGTGACGATGAATCATGGCGATGCACACCCACGGTCTGTGGTTTTATTTCAATGGCCTAGCACCAGTATTACAGGAAGTAGTCCATCAAAAATGGTAGAAGTTTTAGATATAGAGGGGATTTCTGGAGAAAATACGACAGGTGTTCAAGTAGGTGGCATGGAAATCGGATCCAATGCTGTCATAGTTGCTGGAACAACTGTCACTCAAAATCAAAATTTTGCCTCAAACAAAGATGCTAATATTTTTGTAACTGTAACTTCAAAGAATAATTTTTCAGAATCAGCAACAACACTGAAAATGATTACCAACTATGATGGCACAACCTATGCTTCATGCCCCTATCTAATAGAAATTACGGAAGATAAGTTTGTACTTTTGTGGTCAGAACGCCCCACAACAGGTGTGGTTTGTTGGGCAATCATTGATGGCAGTGGTAATGTAGGCAAGATTAATAAATCTGATGGATATTTATCGGAAGTGAAGCCAATAGTGACTAGTGATGGCAACCTTCTTTGGTATGCAACCAATAATGCGGCGCCTATATTTTATACTTTGAACGTAAGTACAAATAAAATAACAGAGGGAGTTGCATTAAACTCCACTATTTCAGAGGGAGCCAGCACATGGGCAATTCCCCACATCACCCAAGCAAGTCAAAACTTTTTGCTTGATGGACTAGACACAATAACAGCAAACTATCAGAAAGACATTACTAGACATGAATTCGCAGAATTACTAATGAATTGTTATGATTTGTCTGGTGGTAAACGTCCAAGCATAACTGGTAGTGATATGTTTAATGACATCGAATTTGATGACCTAGATATTATCCACGCAAAGTTATTGGGAATCGTTAGTGGTACTTCTTTAACTCAATTTTCACCAAATGCAAATATTACACGCCAAGAAATGGCTGTGATGGTTCAAAATTTGTCAAAACTTTTCGTAGAAGCGACACCAAATAACAAAACCCCTAGTTTTGCAGATAGTAACAGTATTGCTTCTTGGGCTCTGGAAAGCATCTCCTATGCGCAAGAAATCGGAGCTTTGGCTGGGAATGAAAATAATGAGGTTAGACCCACAGATAATCTAAGTTGCGAACAAGCTATTACAGTAGTAAACAACCTATTTTTAATGTTAAATAAATAAAAAAACTCGGCTCACATTTTTGTGGGTCGAGTTTTTTTCATGGAAAGGAGCAAAAGACATGATTGACCAAATGGCACCTCTCCTCATCGCTGGACTATCCATGTTCATCGTGATAGGAGCCTTGATTTTCTTCTCCAATGCCTACAACCTAGACGGAATCAAATCCAAAACAGTG
>JAWXUL010000038.1:0-17865 GCA_044432725.1 Eubacteriales bacterium | reverse complement strand
GAGGATGATTGGGATAGGTAACTAACCCTAGCACATGGGGAGCTGAAGAAATTCGGCTCTCCTTTTTTGATAGAAATTGAAAGATTTCTAAGAATAACCCCTCAGAACACTTGCAAACCAAGTCAGATTTTGGTATAATAGAAGGAACAAAATCCACAAAGGAGAATGATTATGCTATCATCAGATATTCGTAACAAAATTGACAAAATCTGGACTGACATCTGGGGAGGGGGGATCACGAACCCCATCACCGTGGTGGAGCAGATGACTTATCTCATGTTTATTCGCTCTTTAGACGAAAAAGAGTTAGAATCTGAGAGTTTAGACCAGTTAACTGGGGAAACATCCCCTAAAATCTTCCCACAAACCCCAGAGGGGCAAGAGATGCGTTGGTGTAATTTCAAACACAAAGAAGCCAGAGAGATTTATGAAGTCATCAGCACAAAAGTCTTTCCTTTCATCAAAACTTTAGGGCAAAATGGAGATAATCAGGAGCAAACTGCCTTTTCTCGTTACATGAAAGACGCCATGTTTGCCTTTCCAGAGGGGAAGAAGCAACTTCTGGAAAAAGTGGTCACAGAACTGGATAAACTCTATGAAGAGGACATCACCGACCAAGATATGCTTGGGGATTTGTACGAGTATATGTTAGGGAAACTAGCCACAGCAGGGCAAAATGGGCAGTTTCGCACGCCAAAACATATCCGTGATATGATGGTGCAGCTGATGTCCCCCACCCCTGATGACTGGATCTGTGATCCAGCTTGTGGAACAGCTGGATTTTTGGTGTCATCCACCGAGTATATCCGTCGAGAATATGAAGCCACCATGATCTCGGAACAGTGGGAGCATTTTGGGAGCACGGCTTTTTCTGGATTCGATTCTGACGAAACCATGCTGCGACTGTCAGCAATGAACCTTATGCTCCACTCTATCGGCAATCCTCACATTGAATATCGTGATTCTGTGTCAAAACAGAACGAAATCAGTTCTAAATACAGCTTAATTCTGGCAAATCCTCCCTTTGCTGGCACGGTGGACAAGGATAGTATTCACGATAATTTGAAAGCCGTCACCGATACCAATCGGACGGAACTTCTTTTTCTTGCCCTGTTTTTGCGTATGCTGAAAGTGGGTGGTCGCTGTGCCTGTATCGTCCCTGATGGGGTTTTGTCTGGCTCTAACAAGGCTTTTGTGTCTATTCGCAAGGAATTGGTGGAGAATCATCTCTTGCAAGGGGTGATTTCCATGCCTTCTGGTGTGTTTAAGCCTTATGCTGGGGTGAGTACAGCAATTTTGATTTTCTCCAAAACTGGGATTGGTGGCACGGAAAACGTCTGGTTTTACGAGATGAAAGCCGATGGTCTTTCTTTGGACGATAAGAGAAAAGAGATTGAGGACAACGATATTCCTGATATTATCGCTCGTTTTCACAATTTGGAGGGGGAAACAGAGAATCCACGGACGGCTCAAAGCTTTTTTGTCCCAAAAGAAGAGATTGCCGAGAATAAATATGATTTATCCCTGAACCGTTATAAAGAATTTGTCTATGAGAAAGTGGAATACGAGAAACCGACTGTGATTTTGGAAAAGTTGGAGTGTATCAGCAAAGAAATCGCCCTGAAAGAAGCAGAATTGAGGGGGTTGTTACCATGAGCCAGTGGGAAATGGTGAAGTTGGGGGATTTAGCTGAAGTAATTACTAAAGGAACTACACCAACAACTTTGAAATATCAATTTGTCGAAGAAGGTATAAATTTTGTGAAAATTGAAAGTATTTCTAGTAAAGGTGATTTTTATTTAGAAAAATTTCAATATATTACAGAGGAATGTCATGATAAATTAAAACGTTCCCAATTACAAGAAAATGACGTCTTATTTTCTATTGCTGGAGCATTAGGGCGAGTTGCATTAGTTCCTAAAAATATCTTACCTGCAAATACAAATCAAGCCCTTGCTTTAATTAGAATAAAAAACAAAAATGTTTGTCTTAAATACATTACAGTTGTTTTGTCATCAGATGTGGTTAAAAATCAAACAAATAAGCAAAAACAGGGAGTAGCACAACTTAATTTGTCTTTAAAGAATATTTCAGATTTAGTAATCCCCCTCCCACCCCTAGAAACACAGCAACACATGGCGAAAACTCTCGACCTTGCCACGGAAATCATCGAGGGGTATCGGCAAAAGCTGACGGAATTGGAGAAATTGGTGCAGTCGGTTTTTTATGAGATGTTTGGTGACCCTGTGGAGAATGAAAAGGGGTGGGAGGTCATTCCTTGGGATAATGTTTTTAATGTGACCACAGGAAAATTAGACTCAAATCAAATGGATATAAATGGGGAGTATCCTTTTTTTACTTGTTCAAAAGAAATTTTAAGAATAAATGAATATGCTTTTGATTGTGAAGCATTGCTTTTAGCTGGAAACAATGCTGCTGGTATCTATGATGTTAAGCATTATGTAGGAAAATTCAATGCTTACCAAAGAACTTATGTGTTGACGTTAAAAGGAGATAACAAGAAATACATCTTATTTAAAATTCTTCTTGAACAAAAATTAAACCTTCTTAGACTACAGTCAAAAGGTTCTAGTACAAAGTTCTTAACAATGAAAATATTGAATAACCTCGCATTTATCCTCCCTCCCCTCCCTCTCCAAGAACAATTCGCCCAGATTGTGGAGAAAATCGAGGAGGAAAAGGCTCTGGTACAAGAGGGGTTGCGTGAAGCAGAACAGCTTTTTGGGGGATTGTTGCAGGGGTATTTTGAGGGGTAGAGAGGAGAATATTGAATGAATTTAACTTTTATACTAGGAAATGGGTTTGATATAAATCTTGGGTTAAAAACAAGTTTCCAAGATTTTTATGAATATTACAAAGAGATTGAATGTTCTACAGATTCAATTTCTGAAAAAAGAAATTTTGTTGAATATGTGGAATCTATTAAAAGCTTTGATAATTGGTCGGATTTAGAAATGACATTCGGTAGACATTCTGTTAATGTGAAAACACCAATTGAATATCACCAGTGTCAAAAAGATATTGAAGTAGAACTTACCAAATATATCCAAAAAGAGTATTTGAATTTCCCCATATTAACTGAGGAGTTAGATTTATCCTTATTCGGCGAACTTTTTGAGAGAATTTTATCAACACTAAAACCAGTAGATATAAGAACTCTGAAAAATGCGCCCCTTTCGGGACGTTTAAAATGTGCCTTCCTGACATTGAATTATACAAACTCTCTTGAAGAAATTCTCTCCCAATATCAACCAGCTGAAGATGAGTTACCTATAGAAGTTCACCATATTCACGGAAAACTAGCGGACAATGATATTGTTTTTGGTGTTGATAACTTATCACAAATAGAAAATAAGGATATATTTTCTGAATTGCCAAACCATAGTGTAGATTTTATCAAACCAGAAAGGACTGGATACTTAGGTTTAGGAGAAGATTCTGCGTGCGAATCCATTATTTTAGAAAGTAATATTATTTACATTTATGGTTCTTCAATAGGGGATACAGATAACAAATGGTGGTCACTTGTACTAGAAAGACTCGTTTTTGCACCACAAACTTTCTTAATTATTGATATATATAGTTCAAAAGTTACTGATGATAGTTCGTTGGGGGACAAAAAGACCCTAGAAGTAGAGTATATAGAAAAAGTTATAAATAAATCTTTGAGGGATTTTAGCAAAAATATACAGGTTAAGAAAGAATATGATAACCCTGAATTTATATCTCATTTAACTAGTAGAATTCTTATCACAATCAATAAAAATATTTTTAGTCCAATTAAGAATATCGTAGAAAAACCATTGGAAGTACCAACCGAAGCGGAAGTTTTAGAATTCATTGGAATACAGTAAATAATTAGGAGGAACCCCCATGCCAAACTTCACATTTCTCTAAAAAACACAAAAATCAACTGATAATGAAGATATCTTCCCCAAAATTCTACTTGATTTCCCCACTAAAATAAGGTAAACTGGAAAGAAAATATCTAGCAGGAGGGTTACCGATGAGTGACGTGTTACAACAAATCAAAAAAATTGCTATAGAACATAGAGAGGTGAAAAAAGTCGTTCTTTTTGGCTCTCGAGCCAGAGGAACCCACTCCCCCACTAGTGATTATGATATTGCATTTTTTATTACGCCCAATTCCTCCCCTTCAACGCTCCTTCTACACGAAATAGAAGAAATTCATTGTTTACACAAAATTGATGTGGTATTGATTTCACCAGAAACTTCAGCTGATTTATTAGAAAATATCCAAAAAGAGGGGGTGATACTCATGGAACGTCGCACAAAACTAGAAAATTACACCAAAGCTGTGGCACGTTTACAGGAAGCCGTGGCTCTGTGTGAAGAAAATCCTTGTCCCTTTTATTTTGACGCCCTGATTCAGAGATTTGAATTTTCTACCGAATTGGCTTGGAAAACTTGCAAAGAATATCTCCAAAATGAGGGGGTTTCAGAGGTGAATTCGCCAAAATCTGTGATGAAAGAGGCATTTTCTGTGGGCTTACTGTCTGAAACTGATATTTGGTTGTCCATCTTAACCGACCGAAACCGTACCTCCCATATTTATGATGAAGCCACATCGAAAGAAATAGCGGAGCAAGTGATGACAGTATATCTAGCTACCTTTGAAGCATTATTGGAGAAATTAACGAAAGAAACATGGTGATCCCAACATGAAAGGAAAGATGAATCATGCCAAACTTCACATTTTTAGCAGACATCCCAGAATATGACCTCTTTGCTTCTAGCTGTATCGAAGCAGAGGATGTTTATCCTACCTCCCCCTCTCTTTGTTGTCTTGCCGTGCGTAAGGCAGTGGAATTGGGAGTGAAATGGGTTTATTCTGCCGATGATACCATGACTTTGCCCTATGATGATAAGCTGGGTAACTTGATTCACGCACCCTGTTTTCGTGACGAAATAGACCAAGCTACATGGCTAAAACTGAAACAATTGATATTTATGGGGAATAAATCGGCACATACCTCCAAGAAATACCACAAAACAGAGGCATTAGTCTCTCTCATGACACTCTTTGAGTTTGTGGACTGGATTGATTGTTGTTATGGTACTGGCACTGTGGAACGAAAGTTTGACGAAAAACTCCTCCCCACTGGGAAAGTTGACCCTAGTCTTTTGCTTAAAATAGAGAATTTAGAGAGATTACTGGCTGAAAAAGATGATTTACTGGCAGAACAGAAAAAAGAAATTGAACAATCACTGAAGAAAGTGGAAAAAGAAGCACCTAAATACACCAAACAAAAAGAGAAACCAGCTCGTGTGTTTCAACCTACTGATTTGTCAGAATTCAAAACTCGTAAGATGTTCATAGATGTTGCGTTGAAATCTTATGGCTGGGTGATTGGTGACGATTGCTTAGAAGAAGTAGAAGTCAACGATATGGATGGAAATGAGGGGCAAAAAGGCTATATTGACTATGTTTTAATGGGAAAAGATGGTGTTCCTCTGGCTGTGGTGGAAGCAAAAAGAAGTAGTAAAGACCCCACCATCGGGAAGCAACAGGCGAAACTTTACGCAGATTGTTTGGAACGAAAATATGGTACTCGCCCTTTCATTTTCTACACCAATGGTTTTGAAACTTATTTTTGGGACGATAGTAACTATCCAACACGGCTTGTTAGCTTTGTTTTCTCTAAAAAAGACCTAGACAAGCTGATAAAACGTCGTAATTCTGTGAAAGATTTGCAGTCCATTGAGATTGACGATACCATCACCGACAGATACTATCAAAAAGAAGCCATTCGCTCTGTGTGTCAGCATTTTACCACAGGGCATCGAAAAGCACTTTTAGTCATGGCAACTGGGACAGGGAAAACTCGCACGGCTTCAAGCTTGGTGGATGTGTTTTCCAGAGGTAATTTCTCTAAAAATGTTCTTTTTCTGGCAGATAGAAGGAGTTTGGTCAAACAAGCTCACGATGATTTTAAGGATTATCTCCCTAGCATGAGTCTTTGTAATTTACTGAAACATAAAGAGGATAAAAATGCAAGAATTGTCTTTTCCACTTATCCCACCATCTTAAATTCCATTGATTCAGCCAAAACTGAGGACGGGTTCCCTCTTTTTACCCCTGCACACTTTGATGTCATCATCATAGACGAAGCACATCGCAGTATTTTTAATAAATACAAGGCTATTTTTCAGTTTTTTGATGGATTGCTTGTGGGACTTACGGCAACACCGAAAACGGATGTGGATACAAATACTTATGCTTTTTTCGATATTCAAAACCTGATTCCAACTTTTGCTTACGATTATGAGACTGCCGTAAACAAAGATAAGGTTTTAGTTCCCTACTATGCCATTGAAACGAAAACAAAGTTTATGGAAGATGGTATTCTCTATGAACAACTCAGCGAAGCAGACAAAAAACGATTTGAGGAAGATTTTTCTGACATTGATGGGTGTATCCCTGACTATATCCCCTCTCAAAAGCTAAATAAGTTTGTTTTTAATGAAAATACTGTGGATACTGTTCTGACAGATTTAATGGAAAAGGGTATCAAAATCAAAGGTGGAGATACTATCGGTAAAACCATCATTTTTGCTCAAAATACAGAACACGCAAAGTTTATAGTGGCTCGTTTTGATGCCTTATATCCAAAGAAAAAAGGTGGATTTGCCGAAAGAATTGTGTGTGAAGACAGTTATTCAGAAAGTCTGCTGGAAAAATTCAAGCTTCCTCATGAAATGCCACAAATCGCAGTATCAGTGGATATGCTAGATACAGGGATTGATGTGCCTGAAGTTGTCAACCTTGTTTTCTTCAAAAAAGTGCGATCTAAGACGAAGTTTTGGCAGATGATAGGACGTGGCACTCGTCTTTGTCCGGGTTTGGAGTGTCAAGATACCATTGATGGATTTTACACCGACAAAAGACGATTCTTTATTTTTGACTATTGTAGTAACTTTGAATACTTCGGACAGAAACCAGACGGTGTGGAAGGGGTTGTACAACGCACCTTATCCGAAGTGATTTTTGAAAATCAAGTAAAGTTAATACTTGCCTTGCAAAACGGGAAATTTGCAAGCAAGGAGTATGAAGAATGGAGAAAATCCCTTGTGACGATTGTCACAGGGCAAATCAATGACCTAAATGAAGCCATTGTTTCTGTGCGTATCCAGTTAAAGTTCAAAGAAAAATACAAGAAAATAGAAGCTTTTACCATGCTACAGGAAGTTGATGTGATTGAT
Organism: Eubacteriales bacterium; assembly: GCA_044432725.1. Lineage (GTDB taxonomy): Bacteria > Bacillota > Clostridia > Oscillospirales > Oscillospiraceae > JAWXUK01. Next base: position 10,620 of record JAWXUL010000038.1, on the reverse strand, counting down.
TTAGTCAAAAACATTGCTCCTTTGATTCAAAATGAGGAACCAGATGAGTATGCAAAGGGATTTGACCGATTTATGTATTCATTTATGCTCATGATTCATGAACAAAAGCCTAGCTTTGCCATGAACAAGAAAAAGTTATGTGAAATTGCCACCTTATTAGAGAGTAACGGCGCTCTGCCACAAATAAAACCTCATCTTCCATTGATACAGTCACTACAAACAGATAGTTTCTGGAATCGGACTGATTTGATACGTTTTGAGGAAGTAAGAGTGAAACTAAGACACTTACTTGTCCTGATTGTGGATAAATCTCCAAAGGGGCAGCCCATTTATACAAACTTAAAAGATGATTTTTCTGTATCACAACAGGGTGCGACTTTGGATAATGCTTATGATTTTGAAGATTATCGTATTAAGGTAAATAGATACATTGAGGAAAATAAGGATTCTCTTGCAGTCTGGAAATTAAGGAATAATGAACCGCTTTCGTCAAAAGATTATGAAAGTTTAGCCAATATTTTCACCCATGAATTAGGCACGGAAGAAGATTATCAAGAAAATTTCGGTGAAACTCCCTTTGGTCTGTTGATTCGCAAGATAGGAAAACTGGAAAGAGATGCTGCGATGAAAGTGTTTTCTTCTTTTATCAACGAGCAGAACTTGAACCAACAACAAATCACATTTGTTCATAAAATCATTGATTATGTGGTTGAAAATGGGTATTTAGAGAATGCAAGTGACATTATGAAACCACCTTTTGATAAACCACAAAATTTCATGAAATTGTTTGATGCTAGTAAGCAGAAAGAATTGATGTCTTTGATCAGTTCTATTAAGTTGAATGCGGTTACGGCGTAGTTCTATACATTTATAAAAAAAGGAGATAATTATGAAAATCGTACTATTACATTTAAGTGATTTACACATTTCTAGTAAAGCGGCCATTACTCTCGAAAAGATTGAAAAGGTAGCCAATTCTCTAAATATCTTCGACTCTTTTGATGCTGTTATCCTAGCTTTATCCGGCGATATCGCCAATTCTGGAAAAGAAAACGAGTATAAACATGCTAGTAAATTTGTTACTAACCTCACCAATACGATAGCTAAGAAACATGGGCTATCTAAAGGAGCTATCAAAGTAGTTGTTGTACCGGGTAACCATGACATTTTAATTGAACCTGAAAAAACTTTAAATCGTGTTGAAGTGATCGATTTATACGAAAAGAAAGAGTTAGAATTAAAAGTAGCAGAGCAACTTTTACAAATGAGACCTTTCTATAAATTCGCCAAAAGCCAAGGGTGTTTTACAAGCAATGACACCGCTCTTTTTAATAGAAAGATAATCGAATTTTCTGTAAAAAAGGAAAAAATTCAAATTGAAGTTAATTTGATTAACAGTGCATTATTTTCTTCAAGTGATGATAAGGGAATTCATTATTTACCAAATTCCTTTTACGATGATTTTAAAAAAGATACAAATGGAAGTTACTCTATACTGATGATGCATCACTCACCTGATTGGTTTAACAACGAACACAAAAACCGCTTAACAGATTTAATCAATAAAAGGTGTCAAATAGCACTGTATGGACATGAGCATTTCAAACACTCTGAAAATGTAGCTATTAACGACAACAATAATATTGTAATACAATCTGGTGGAGTTTGGTGGAATCGTTCGTTTACGGGTAGTAGTTATATTGCTGGTTCATTAGATACAACCAATCGCAAATTTAGCTATTTTGACTTTTTATGGAATGAAGAACTTGATATTTTTCAAAAAAAAGCTCAAAAGAATGCTTTTTTATGTTTGTCCAATACATCTGCAAGTAAACTAAAACCTAACGAACATTATATTCAACAGATAAAGTCAAGTGACGATTTTCTTGTTGGTACTGAAATTGACAGTTATTTTGTATTCCCATCAGTCAAAGTTGATAAAAGCGAAGATTATGAAGAAAATGCAGAAATCCATCACTTTGATGAACTATTAAACCTAGTTACACAAAAGCATCAAACCTTTCTCTATGCCTCTAATGGTGCAGGTAAAACAACTTTGTCTAAAATGTTTTTTCTTTCCTTAAAAGATAGGTATACAACTATACTGTGTAATTCAAGAGACTTGTCAAATAAAAAAATCAGCAACGCTCTTCAAGTTTTGTACTCAGATATCTATTACCCTGAGGTATTATCACTAATCGAACAACAAAACAAATCAGATAAAATTATAATTGTAGATGATTTCCATCTAATTAGTCATGTACAACTTGCAGATTTTCTAGGTGAACTTAGCGAAAAATTTGCTCATGTCGTTTTAATTGGTGAAAAAGACAAATCGACCGATTTTGATTTAACTGGAAGGCTACTAAAAAATTTACAGACAGCCACCTTTAATGAATTAAGTCTTGAAAAATTCTATGCAAAAGCTCGACTTAAACTAATAGAAAAATTGGCATTTTTGATTGTAAATGATGATGAACTAGTGATAAAGCAATCAATATCTGAGATAGAGAAAACGTTAACACTCCAAGGTCTTGATTACCAACTAGATCCCGGATTTATCGTAAAACTTACGCACTATTATTGCTCTCACATCGCAGATATTCAAATGTCAAATAGAAATGTGTTCAGTTCCATTTTTGAAGCTTCTATTGAATCAGCAGTGAAGCCACATTTAAGAAAAGAAACAACTGGTGAAATAATAATGGCACTGAGTGAATTAGCATACAATATTCACAAGCTTAAAATGTATCCATTCGCAACGTCGATTATCGAAACATCAGTAGAAAATTATACGTCAACCTATGATATTACACTTAATGTCAAGCGATTTTTTGATATTTCATTAAAATCAGGTATAATTGTCGATTCTCCAAATACATTAAGTTACGAATTTAAAAGTAAAGATTATCTAGCATATTTTATTGCCAAGGCTATTGTTAATCGTATAAGTGATGATGAGACTGAGGAAGAGGCTACCGAAACGATAAATGAGATTATGAAATATTCGTGCTTTTCGATTAATCCCACAATTTTGAAGTTTATAGTTTATACTACAAATAAAGTGAAAATTTTAGAATTACTGCTTTATCAAGCAAAACATTATGTTAACGACTGGGATGACTTTAATTTAGGAGAAAACTCAATTAACTTCCTTGATGGAGTAGATCCGACAAACTATTTATCAAAGCTTTCGTCAAAAACAGAAGAAATTGAATCAAGAAATAGTAACGAAAAAGAAAAATCTGAAAATTTAACTTTAGATGTTGTTGGAGTTTATGATTACGATCCCAACGATTTAGACAAAATAAATAATCAATTAATGCGTGCCATGCTACAAATGAGAACAATCGCTAGTTGTGTAGTCACATTTGGACATCTAATTAAAGCACCGTTAAAAAAAGAGCTAATAAGCACTCTGTATAAGATGCCAAACCAGATTTTCTTTAAATGGGCAAGTGATTTTGATGATAAGTATATAGATTTTTTAGACTTTATACACAATAACCCAGATGAGGCACTAAATATTAAGAAATATATGGAGAAATTACCTGAGGAGGTCAGAAAAGTTTCTGTGTCATTATTAGTGAATTTATACTTCTGCGTCACACAGAATGCAGTCTCTATGTCAAACGTAGAAAAATTAACACATGATCAATATATTGGAACGGTCAACAATGAATTGCAAAGGTTGATGTTTTTAGAGCAAACAAATAGATGTGATGAATTTATTAAAAAAGCACATGAAATTTTCGAAAATACAGATAACTCTGTCGCCAAAGTAATTGTTAAAATTATTGCGCGACATCTCATTATCTGGTCACCATCCTTGAGTCATGACCAATTACACCAACTTATTCAAAGGTATAATTTTCATGATAAACAAAAAACTTTATTAATTGATAAAGCTAAAAATAAGTAACCAACTCCATATTGGTCCTGCCCCAATTGGTCGTTTGCACTAACTAAGATTACGACCTAACTTAATTGTGCTTTTAACATGTCATCTCGCCACGCTGATGAAGTTGGTCTTTACAAAGTATGCCCATAATGGAAAAAATATACACAATACTCAAAAATTTTAATGAAAACTGTACCTACCTCAGACGGTAAGTGCAGTTTTTCTTAAGAAGCCAGCTTACGATAGTCCAAAATAGCCACATCACTCACAATTTCCTTCATATCATTGACAATTTTTTCTAATTTTTTCGCAATTTCAAAGGAATAGGACACTTCTCCACATTGTCCACAAACATGGGAAGGTACATTTTTGATGATGATAATGCACGCCCCTACTTCTACCATGTGAGTAGACATTTTATCCTCAATCATACCTTTACACATATAACAGTTCATGATTTTTCCCTCCTAGTTTCAAAATCTTCCTCCCAAATCTCCAAACTTGGCCAGTAAGCTGTAATAAACCATAAAACCTCTCCCAAGCCACAGACAACGTGGAGAGGACGACCATCCTCCAGAAATCCTAGTATTAAATAGCTTGGTGTTGGGGTGTCATCTGGGTAGCTTTCAATTATTTTACCCACTTTTATTACTTCTAGCACTTGGTCCAGTTTAATTTCTCTTTGATATAATCTTAATTGAACATGGTGGGTGACTTCGATTTTTTCTTCTGACGCTAGTCGTCGTATTGCTTCCAGTTCCATTGTATCACCTCTGTTTCAATTATACCACAGTCACCTATACTATGCAAACGAAACTTTTATTCAGTAATTTTCAAAAAACTATTGACGCTGAAAAGCTTATGGTGTATGATGAATAAGTCAGGTGGTTGTGTGGTAAATACACCAAAACCTGTCTGTAACTTTTTGGAGATGTTTTATTTTCACTGATTCTTTTTTGATTCTAAAAGATTTTACAACGTAGAATTTTGCGAATGATATTTGAGAATATGGGTAAAAACTCCCTCGAAAAAGTTATGAAAAGAGCCAAATAAACATTGATTCTGAAGAGTGGGAGTAATGCACTTTCCCTCAAAACCCTGTATTTTCAAGGGTTTTGAGGGATTTTTTTATGTTGTGAGTACAAAATGAGTGCACTTTTTGCAAAATGGCGACTAGAGGTACTCAACTTTTTCAAGGAAAGGAGGATAGGGGCTAATTTATCTCTAAAATTTCTGTACTCAAAGCCATTGTATCATAGAAGATATTGGAAAATCATCAAGGAAGAAAAAATTTTTTGAGTACAAGAGCAGGCCAGAAAACCTTCCTCAAAAGTTGGAAAGTAATTTTGAAAAATAGAACGTAAAAAGATGAATTATGCCTTCATTCATAATAATATAAATAATGTGAATTATTTTCTTTTTTAAGCTATTTTACCCTTAATCTTTCTAAAATCATGACGATATGACCAAAGAATCTTCATGAAGAAATAGCACTCACCTACTTGGCTGAATTTCTCACTGAAGAACAGAATTAGTTACTACAGGAGGAATTTTATGAAAGCACAAAAGGATACAAAAACAGGTAAATGGCTGATTCAATACAGATATAGAGATTGGCAAGGAAAAAATGTGAAGTCAACCAAGCGAGGCTTCGCAACCAAGCGAGAGGCAGAGGAATGGCTTCGTGTGTTCCTTACCACAAAGCAGGACGATTGCACCATGAATTTTGAAGAGTTTGTTCAGCTTTATTATAAAGATATGGCAACACGTCTCCGTGAGCATACCATGGCAAACAAAAAGCACCTAATTGAGCTGAAAATACTCCCCTATTTTGGGAAAAAGCCGCTCTGTGATATCAAACCTGTGGATATTCGTCAGTGGCAAGCTGAGCTGATGAAAATGGACTACTCCCCTACCTATCTCCGTTCCATACACAATCAAATTTCTGCGATTTTTAATTATGCTGTGAAATATTACGATTTAAAAAGTAATCCAGCAGCCAAAGCTGGGAGCATGGGGAAAAATAAGGCTGAAGCAATGCAATTTTGGACGAAACAAGAGTTTGAAGAATTTTCCAACTGTTTGATGGACAAGCAAAAGTCCTATGTAATTTTTATGACTCTATACTGGACTGGCTTGCGTATTGGTGAACTCCTCGCTTTGACACGTGGTGACGTAAATTTAGAGAAGAAAACAATCTCTGTGTCAAAATCTTACCAAAGATTGAACAAAACAGATGTGATTACTGACCCTAAAACACCAAAAAGCAATCGTGTGGTGTATATTCCTGATTTTCTAGTCACTGACTTGAAGGAGTATTTTGAAACTTTATATAAGGTTAAAGACAATGAAAGAATTTTCCCGTTATCTAAAAGTTTTGTAGAAAGTGAAATGTCCAGAGGGGCGAAGTTAGCAGGTCTACCAAAGATTCGCGTCCATGACATCCGCCACAGCCACGCATCTCTCCTCGTCGAGATGGGTTTTAGTCCTTTAGAGGTTGCTGAACGCCTTGGGCATGAAAAAGTTGAGACAACTTTAAACACGTACAGTCACCTTTACCCGAATAAACAAGAGAAATTGGCAAATCGTTTGGAAGAAATCTATATGGTGGAATTATGAGTTGTACCAATGATAGAAGAAAACGCAGTGAAATCATCAATTTTCGTGCCACTTCAGAGGAAAAGGCTGAAATCAATGCAAAAATCTTGGTCACTGGACTTCCTAAAGGTGAATATTTTATCCAATCTTGTTTGCACCAAAGATTAGAGGTATCTGGTGGCAAATTCCAAAGTGACCGACTCAGTGTGGAGTTAGGGAAACTGAGAATTGCTCTGGAACAAGGAGAAGATATGGAGAAAATGACCTATTTATTGGAGCTATTGGCTAAAATCACAGTGAATAAAGACGAAAACTAACTTTATACAATCCCCTCTTGCTTTTCATGAAGTAAGAGGGGATTTTTTCAGTACAATCTCATCTGCTCATCTCGACAAGAAAACACTTCCCTCTCCTTCACCACGTCATCACTTTGCACAGTACCAAAAAGAAGTGGTGACTTAGGGTTATGATGTCGCATATTATATACCACCGCATTTTGGCTTGAATTTGCATAACAATATAGGCATCCGTGGTTGCAACTGTCATACATTCCGATGTCTATGCTAGAAGTACAAGCACAAAATGGTCTTTGGTTCTTATCTTGTGCAATATTGAGAGGATAACCAGTGATTTTCTCTATTTTTTTCAAATCGATACACTGCCCATGGGGAACATTGTATTGGCTCAAATCCATTTCTTCTGCACATGATTGCAAGGAAATGCCAGTATTTTTTGCTGTTTTAGAGAAAGATTCCATTAAGATATGGACTTGTTCTTCAGTTTCTGGTATAAATCCTAGTGATTTCCCATTAGTGGTTGTGCTTTTATACAAATCCAGAAAACTAATTGTACAAGTATTTGTGTAAGTGCTTAGAGTTTCAGCAAGACGGCGAAAATATTCTATGTGGTAGTCTAATGTGTACTTTTTATTGAACAAAATAGGGTCATATCGCCACATAGCCCTCTCTTTCCCTAACATATTAGATAGTTTTTGAAAGGTTGGGATGAGAATATCATTTTTGGAGGGTACATTTACTTCCACCTCTTTTCCGTAAGGATTCAAGGAAAATTGAACATAAAAGGGATAATCTGCTAGTTCTTCCAATCGATTCATCATGGGAAAAGGATTTTTCGTCCAAAAAACAAAGCCGTCTACCACATCTTTGGCAAGGGAAATGTGGCTGATTTGTTTCGAGTTTCTAGGATTTCGCACAAGGACAAAACCTTCTTTCAATCTGTTGAAAAACCATTCAGAATAGAAAGCTGGGATGTCACTGCGACGACTAGCACTAATAATCATAGACACATCCCCTTTTTTTCTATATTGTAGCATAATTTCCCTTACTTAGCAAGAGCATTTCTATATTTTTACATGAATTCACATCATGAAAAAGAAAATCACCCAAAATCAATTGATTTTAGGTGATGATTGATTATTTTACTTCTTGCAGTCCCATCAACAGTGTCTGGAAATTTTTCTGGTTTGCCACTTTGTCCTGAAATCCTGTTTGTGCTGCTAAGGTGAATCGTTTTACGGCAGGAGTTTGGCTGGTTGCCTGATAAAGCCAATAGGTTTCCTCTAATAATGCCTGTTCTATGGGCAAATCTTGGGAGGCATACACTGTTTTCTTGCAAGCAGTGATGGATTCTGAGGGGAATTGTGAGATTCTATCCGCCAATTCTGCCACATACAGGCCAATTTTATCTGGCTCTAATGCCTTGTTGATGGTCCCAAGTGCTTCAGCTTCATCTGCATTGAAATCTTTCCCGCTGAGGATGATTTCCAGTGCTTTTCCTAGTCCAACTTGCCGTGCAAGACGGACTGAACCACCCCCACAGGGTAAAATTCCCATACCGACTTCCATTTGCATGAAAATTGCTTTCCCTCTGGCGGCAAAACGCATGTCGCAAGCGAGGGCGAATTCGTGACCTCCCCCACGGGCATATCCTTCGATTTGGGCAATGGTGGCTTGGGGTAGCTTACTGATTCTGTCCAAAACCAAAGCAAGTGGGTCAAGCTGTACTTTGTCCCGAGGTACGGCTTGAGTGGAGAGGTGCTGAAGCATGTTTACATCTGCATGTGCGATAAAAAATTCTGGATTTGCTGAAGAAAACACCACAACTTTGATTGTTTTGTCCGTTTCTAGCTGTGTGGCAAGAAGATTTAGGTCGGCTATCATGGCTTCACCTTGGATGTTTACTGGTGGGAAGTCAAAAACCACGTTGAGGACTGCTTTTACTTGTTTTACCGTAAATGTTTTGAAATTTGTGTTTGTCATGTTGATACCATCGCAATCTTAATTTATTTTACTGTTATGCTGAGGTTATTCTGTGCAGAATTGGTATCAAATATGTATTGGATTGAATTAGTTCAAAATCACCCGTTTATGTATGACAGGACGATTCTATATATGAGAAACTCTATGCCATTCTTATTATTAATGATAAGCAAATTTATGAATGAAACGACTTCGCAACAACCTTTAAGACGATTGTAAGTTAAGTGAGTAGAGCCATTTCATAGAAAATTCTATAGTTTTAAGATCAATTCAAGGAGGTAGGCTAAAAATAACTGATTAAAAAGAATGGATACAGAAAATGAAAGAATTTATAGCCCCACAAAAGGAAAAGACCACTCTCAGTCCATCTATTGGAGCAGATGGGGAGCAGTCAATTCACAACAACATTGATATTGTACCACAATCCAGTAAAGAAATCGAGTCCAAATTTCTAATAGAAAAGTATCGGTTCACTGGTCCATCGCGCCAGAAACCAGAAATCTAAAGATTATTTAAAGATAATTTTAAGGAGAAATAACTTTTTTGATAGAAAGTGATTTTTTGTCCTGAAAAAAGGATATTTTAAAGTTTCCGAGTATTACAGAAATTACATCAAGTTATATTTACTCTTCATCAGTTAAATCTCGAACAAATTTCAAACAATCCACAAGCGGCTCCTCTTGCGCCATCATTCTTTTACGCATTAAAGTTCCTAAAAGAATCGTTTCTTCATTCAATGCTGACCAATGCTTTTGTGCCTCTTCTGTATCTGGATTTTCTCGTATGTCTTTTTTACTTGTATCTATATATCTCTGAAAAAGTTCCAGTCCTTGTAAATTCTCTAAAATTGTAGCATTTTCAAAGATTACAGCCGTTTTTTCAATTTCATTATCATTTTCGTCAATATCTTTCACTGTAACAAGTTTGATATCCATTTTATTCTTTAATTCGAAATATCCCTTCATAAAATCTCCTACAGTTTGAAAATAATCTGTTCTCACTTGCGAATCACTAAAAAGAGCTTCTGTTATCTCCATTGCACGAGCCAATTTTTTTATTTGATTTTGTTTTGGGTTTCTGTCACCAGCTTCATACTTCCTGATTGAAATTTCACTGACACCAGACAATTCAGACAATTTTTTTTGCGTCATCCCAGCTTTTTTACGAAAAAATGCTATTTTTTTACCAATTGTCAATCTAAACACCACCTTACAATTCTCTTAACAGTTTAATTGTATCACTATTAGTTAAAAAAAGCAAGAAAAATTTTCATTCCCCTATTGACAGATACAAATATTCGTGATAATATAAAAACATAGATACAAAAAATGTATCTAAAAATTTTAACAATGAGGTCTAAATATGAAACAACAACAAAACAACATCGAGACCCAAGCACTCCCAGCCCAATTCATTTCGTCCAAAGAGGTAGCACAACTTTTACAGATCAGCCAGTCCCATTCTTATCGCTTGGTGCGTGAGATGAACAAGGAACTGGAGGCAAAAGGTTTTATGACAATTGCTGGACGAGTGAGCAGACGTTACTTCTCTGAAAAATTCTACGGTTTTGAAGAGGTCGCACAAGTAACTAGCTAAAAATTACTTATTAAAAAGAAAAGGAGGTAGAAAATGAAAGAAATTTTAGGCCCACAAAAAGAAATGACCACTCCCAGTCCATCTATTGGCGTAGATGGGGAGCAGTCAAATAAAACTAACAAAGAAATTGTACCACAGGCTGAGGAAAAAAGCAATATAAAAACTGCAAAAAGTATGGTGGAAAATATAGTAAAAATGGCAGAAGCCAACCCATACCCAAGAGAAGAGGAATATCACATTCCTCTT
>JAWXUL010000037.1:0-18952 GCA_044432725.1 Eubacteriales bacterium | reverse complement strand
GTCATGGGTGGTATCCCCCAGATTTTGATCCCCATCGATAAAAGCTTGGTTCCCTTCAATCAAATGGTTTCGTGCTTCTTCTGCGCTTCTTAATAAATTTCTGTCAATGGCTTGTTTCATTTCCTGATTCCTCTTTCATTTTATATCAATATTTCTTGTTTCATATAAGAGAAAGCCACTCAATGCCTTCCCTCTTTGTTCTGTCACATATGCTATTTTTTGCAGAACGATTATCAATTTAACATGACTCTCAAATAATGTTAAGCCTATTTTTTTACTTTAATTACACTTTAATCTAATATTTACAATTATTTTACACTTCGTGGTTTCCCCTACTTCTCTCAGAATCATTTCTCCCCCACTCTTCTTTGATAATCGTCCAAACTAACCGCAACCCCCCACAACTTCCACTGCCTTGCCAGACGTATTTTTTCTCTCACACTTCCCTGATCATCAAAAAGTACAAACCGCAAACTATGTTCTCCATTTTGATAGGTAAAATACCTTGCACAAAGCTCTGAAGAGAAAAAAACATCTGCATTTTCTCTCACAATCGCTTCATAGATTTCATCCTCCCCCAAGGGTTCCCCCACACCTTTTGGGGCTGGTAGCAAGAAATCCTCTCCCATGGCTTCAATATCCATCACCAAACGCCCTCGCCCATATTGTTCCATGGCTTGCCGAAAACGCACTTCCAAAGAACCTCCAGAAATCGCCGTAGAAATAAACACCTTGGGATATTCCCCCACTTGTCCATAGGCTTCTGGCACAATCAATGGGATCCCCCAACCACAACAGAGCTCTGCCAAAGATGCCACTGCCTCTTCCAAACAGGGGTTTGTTCCTCCCCGAAACAAACACGCCACGCCCCCAAAGCCATGCTGTGTCACCACCCCAGATACTTGTCTGCAAAATCCAGCCACATCTCCACAAGGCGATAAATCCAAAGTATCTATCCCCATAATTTGCCCTGATTTTTCCACATTTCCACCTAGGGCTGAAGCTTGATATAACTTTAAATGACTGTCCAGACGGTAAATCATTTGTAGCTCTAAACCGCCCAAAGCCCTCCCTTTGGATAACTGTGTTGGGCGAACACCCAGAAAAAATTTGGTCTCTCCCTGTGTCCTTTTATTTTCTCTCATTTTACTTTCCCCCTTGTTTTTAGAAACTCTGTGTGTTATACTGTAATCTATGTTAATTCCATCTCGATAGAACAGGAGAAATAAAATGTTACCCATCCCCCACAGCTTTACCTTGGACGTTCTCACCCTCTCTCCTCAGGCTTTGAAAGAAAAAGGCGTTCGCCTTCTCCTTGCTGACCTAGACAACACCTTGGTCGCATATGGTGGTACAGAACCCAGTGAAAACCTCCACGCTTGGAAAAAAGCCTTGGAGGAAGAAAACATCACTCTCTTTATCCTTTCTAACAGCAGAAAGCCTGGCAGAGTGGAAGATTTCGCCGAAAAACTGCAAGTTCCCTTTAAAACCCATGCTGGGAAACCAAAAAAATCGGCTTATCGTGATGTCCTTGAAAAATATCAAGTGAAACCAGAAGAATGTTTAATGGTAGGGGATCAAATCTTCACAGATGTTCTAGGGGCAAGAGCCATGAATATCCCAGTTATTTTAGTAAAACCCTTAGCTCTCTATGACAATTTCGGCAGAATTCTTCGTTATTATGTCCTAGAAACCCCTTTCCGTACCATTGGCAAAAAAAGAAAATTTTTATCATAAGGAGCCCATATTATGAACCACTTAAACGCTCTCCAAGAGCAAGTAAAAGCATATAAACTGGATGGTATGCTCATCACCAGCGAACCAGGGGAATTTTATGCCCTAGGTCTACACACCGAAGGTCTGATCATTGTCACCCCAAAGCAATGTCTCTGCGTCACCGACGGCAGATACATCGAAGCTGCCGCTGCCCACATCAAGGACGAAGGACTCTCCCAACTGACCCTAGAGCAAACCAAAGGTAAGCGTTCCCGTTATGACATTGCCCGTGATTTTATCCTTCAAAATGGGCTAAGAGAAATGGGCTTCGAAGGGGAATATGTCTCTGTTGTTAATCACAAACGTATGGAAAAAGAGCTCCCCTGTCACCTGATTGACACTCAAGTGATGCTGACAGATTTACGTGGCTGTAAAACAAAAGAAGAGCAAGAAGTGATGAAAGCAGCCCAAAAAATCGCTGATGGTGCCTTTACTGAAGTATTAAACTTTATTAAAATAGGGAAAACAGAGCAAGAAATCGCCGCTGTCATTGCCTATGAAATGGCAAAGCGTGGTGGACTGGAACTCTCTTTCTCCACCATTGTCGCCTGTGGCACCAACGGCTCTCGTCCTCACGCTCTCCCTGGAGATCGCCCTGTGGCAGCTGGACAATTCATCACCATGGACTTTGGTTGCCGATACCAAGGCTACTGCTCTGATATGACACGCACCGTGGCACTGGGCTCTATCACAGAAGAAATGGACAAAGTCTATCACACAGTGCTCAAAGCACAAACCACAGCCATCTCTACCATCAAAGGTGGGATGACAGGAAAAGAAATTGACAAAATCGCCCGTGATGTCATTGAAGAAGCTGGCTACGGCGAATTTTTCTCCCACAGCTTAGGCCACAGCTTGGGTCTGGAAATCCACGAATCTCCCAATGCAGCTGCCTCTGTCCTGAGCAATTTGCCCCAAGGCGTCACCATCTCTGTAGAGCCTGGTATCTATCTCCCCGAAAAATTCGGTGTTCGCATTGAAGATGTGGTAATTTTAACAGAAACATCCTGTGAAAATATCACAAACTCCCCCAAAGAACTCATTACCTTGTCAGTGTAAAAAGTTCTTTTCTCCCCAGAGCCCCCAGTTCTTTCGCAACATCGGATTTTTTTCAAAAAAGCACTTGCTTTTTTGGAAGAAACCATGTAAAATAGAGTAGAGAAAACCCAGAAAAAAATAATAACTTTAATCGGAGGATGATCCCCATGGCTATGATTTCAGCAAGCGATTTCCGCAACGGTGTGACTTTTGAAATAGAAGGAAAAGTCATGCAAGTGGTGGAATTTCAACATGTTAAACCAGGAAAAGGCGCTGCCTTTGTGCGTACCAAGATGAAAAACATCATCACAGGAGGTGTCACAGAGACATCTTTCAACCCCACTGCAAAATTTGAACAAGCTTTTGTGGAACGCAAAGATATGTCTTACAGCTATGCAGATGGCGACCTTTACTATTTCATGGACTCAGAAACCTTTGAACTAGAACCCATCTCCAAAGACAACCTAGGAGACAGCTTTAAATTTGTGATGGAAAACATGGAATGCCGTGTTTCCTCCTATAAAGGAAAGGTCTTTGCTGTAGATCCTCCTAACTTTGTGGATCTGGAAATCACAGAAACTGACCCAGGCTTCAAAGGCGACACAGCTACAAACGTTCTAAAACCTGCCACTGTGGAAACAGGGGCTGAAGTGAGAGTCCCTCTCTTCATCAACCAAGGGGATAAAGTCAAAATTGACACCCGTACTGGTGAATATTTAGAACGTTGCAAATCCTAAAGAACAAATGATTTTTTATCATTTAATTTGGATTCAGTATAAAATGGAAAAGGAATGATTGCTATGACGATTTCTGAAAAAGTTGCCTATGTAAAAGGGCTTGCAGAAGGCTTAGGCTTAGATACTGAAAAGTCCAAAGAAGGAAAACTAATCTCTGTGATGATTGGTATCTTAGAAGAAGTGGGAATGTCCATCGAAGATTTAGAAGAAAACGCTCTTGCTTTGGGCGAAGAAATCGACGCACTCTCTGATGATTTGTCTGACATCGAAGGCATCTTCGAAGACTTAGGCGACCATCACCACGGTTGCGATTGCGATTATGATGATGACTTCGAGCTCACTTGCCCCAGCTGTGAAACAGCGATTCTCATCACTGATGATATGCTTGACGCAGGGGAAATCCACTGCCCTGACTGCAAAGGTCATTTCATCATTGACCTCTCTGACGAAAAGTCCCCCTTCCATCTACAAGATGATTGGGAAGACGATGAAAACAGTGAAAAATAAAACTTTTTCCCCTTGCCTGTGCAAGGGGATTTTTTTACTTTATGGTTTTTTTGAATTTATGGGGAAAGGAATGTTTTTTTGTACTATGTTTATATCCTAAAATGTAGAGACGACAGCCTTTACACTGGCATCACCACCAACCTCCCCCAACGTCTGGCACAGCACCGAGATGGCACTGGGGCAAAATACACCCGTGGGAAATCCCCTCTCACACTGGTCTATGTCTCAGAGTCAGAAAATCGTTCCACTGCCTCCAAAGAAGAAGCTCGTATCAAAAAATTAAAAAAAGAAGATAAACAAGCCCTCATTGCCCAAGGAAATCAAAAATTACTGAAAGAAATGAGCGAAAAAAAATAGTTCCTCTGTCAAAAGACAGAGGAACTATTTTTACATCAATTTGACTGTATAATAGACCAGTAATACAAACAACCAACCAAGGAGCAAAATAGTACAATAATAAATCACTTGAAATCCTAAGGTAATTGCCACAGCAAGGGTCACTAAGGACAAAACCCCACTCAAGCCAACAAGCCACAAAGAAGAATTGTCTTTCAAATCAGAAATCAGCGTTAAATCTTGTTTATAGAATCGTAAAACACCCTCGTTATGAAAAGCTTTGTTCACCATATAAAATCCAAAAATAATAATCAAAATGGTGGCGTTTAAACATACATAAAAAGTCAGTTGCTGACGGCTTAGCGAGCCCCCTGAAAAAAGTTCAGTTTGTCCAGAAAGCCACAAACAGACCCCACCCAAACTGGTAAAAAAAGCAGAGATGAAAAATTCTACTTGATACAAACAGAAAATCAGCCCAAGCCCTGCCCATGCAGGCACCAGAAACAAGAGGATATTTACGCCCTTCTCTCCATACAAGGTAATCCCCCAACAGGTGGCATAAAGGACGAACCCAACAGCAAAAGTGGAAATCGGATAGAAAATATCACCCTTTCCCGTATAAATACTAACCCCTGTCCAAATGACACCACTGAAAAACAAAATAATGCCAATCCACAAGCCCCATTCATAGATGTCTTGCAACAGAAAAGCACGCTCCCATGTGCCATTTAAACCAAAGAAATAATCTCTGACCTGAAAAAGATAAACTTCCACCATCAAAGCAAGCACAACAAAAACACAGCTCTGAATAAAACGCAAATCCTCTTTCTTTCGCTGTAACAGCTTTTCTCTTTCATCCATAATGTTGTTTCTCCTCATCTTGGGAAGACAACTTCCCTTCTCTTTACAGTATATCCATTCAGTTTATTATTTTACCAGAAAAACAAAAATTTTGCAAGGGTATTATCAGATAAAATCAAAAAAATTTTATAGAAAAGAAAATAAGAGCGAACTTTTCCAAACCCTACCTTTTCTGTGAGAACTCTCCTTTCTCCTTTGGTGCTTTTTATGGTGTAGGTGTCCAAAGCCTTGACAAAGCCCACTGTTTATGCTATCATGGATTGTGGTACTATAATACATCAAGACTTATAAATTTGATATCATATGACGCTCTCAGGAAAAGTACCAGCTTTTTTACCTGAGAACAGTATGATCAAAAAACAAAAAATATAACCATTCCCGTATCAGTCAAAAAACTACTTTGGAGGAAATTATGGAAAACTTATTACAAAAAATTGATCACACAATTCTCAGCACCACTGCCACTTGGGAAGAGGTCAAAACCCTTTGCGAAGAAGGGCTACAGCACAAAACAGCCTCTGTCTGCGTCCCCCCTCGCTATGTCAAAAAAGCCGCCCAACTGGTGGGAAAAGATTTAAAAGTCTGCACAGTGATTGGCTTCCCCAATGGCTACAGCACACCAGAAGTGAAAATCTTTGAAACAGAAGATGCCGTTCGCTCTGGCGCTGACGAAATCGACATGGTGGCAAATCTCGGTCTTGTGAAAAGTGGAGACTGGGAAGGTGTCCTTACCGAAATTCGTGAAGTCAAACGCTCTTGTGGTGGTCGCATCCTAAAGGTCATCATCGAAACAGATCTCCTCTCGCAAGAAGAGAAAATCGCTATGTGTCGTGCTGTTTCCATGTCCGGCGCTGATTTCATCAAAACTTCCACTGGTTTTGTAGGAGGAGGCGCCACAGTAGAGGACATCGCCTTGTTGAAAGAACATTGTAGCCCAGAAATCCGCATCAAAGCTTCTGGAGGTATTGACAGCGTGGCAAAAGCCAAAAAACTGGTGGAAGCTGGTGCCCATCGTCTAGGAAGCAGTAAATTAGTGGGACTCTTAACAAAAGGGGACAACTAAACTGAAAATTTATCCTTCTCCCTGAATTTCATCTGTGATTTTCAAAGAAGCTGAAATCTAAATAAAAAAGCACTCTATGAGAGTGCTTTTTTTATTTCACTTGTTCCAATACCCCAGCCACTGGCTCTAAGATATAATCCCCAGAATCCGTAAAAAAATACCAACAAGGTGTTAATACAGCCGAAGAGGACAAAGGTGTTGTCACCAAATAACAGGGCTCTACTTGATAAATCTTAGAACAAATCGTCTCCCCTAAGCCATGATAAAATTGTACCAACGCCGTGGCGATAGAGCTGTCCTCTTTCTCTCCTTGTACATAAGTCCCCTCTAATCGCTTTCCTTGGCTGATTTCCATCAAACTGCCATCAGAAAAAATAAAACTTGTCTCGCAGCCCCAGAAAATCCCTTGGAAAGCAGTTTGCAAATAAGACAGCGTTCCCCCTTCTTCTTTCCACAAAACACCTTGATAGCCTAAGGTTTCCATCACATATTCTGCCTGTTCATGGGGACTTTTGTCTGCCCATAGATCTGCAACAAAGCTACCATAAAATTCACCGTTGCCGTGAAACCGTACTTCTCCACTGTCATTATAATACCGCACAATTTCCCCACCAAGGGACTCCTCCTTCACTTCCCCAAGCAAGGCATTTGCCCACTGAAGCTCCTCTCCCCTGTCCCAAATCAGCTGTTGCGGAAGCAAGGTCATTTCACGAGGAATCTTTGATTCTTCCACTGTGATACCACGTTCTGTTAAAAAATCCAGTGCCATGGCTCTGGCTTCCAGTTCCAAACCATCCTCGGCAACTGCCTCTCCCAAGACAAGGAAAAGAAGAGACAGATTCATCACCAACAACACAGCAATGATAACATTTTTAAGCTTGGACCATTGCATTTTCCTCTCCCCCTACATCCTTGAACTCATGGACTGACCCAAGTGGCTGACACTGTCTCTCTCCCACTATCCTGATATACCAACAGCAATCCATCCAGCACAAATGTTTCCATAATGTCTTGGGCTTGTCGAATTGGTAAGATTGGCGTTTCTATCTCAAGGGGAAGATAATGTCGATACCATAAAGAAAATTCCTGTATCGCTTCTTCCACCAGTAAAAACTCAGCTGCCACCAAAGAATCCCCAAAAGCAAGTGGAACCCCATCTAATGTGGCAGAAAACTGTATCCACAAGCCTTCGCCCTCTTGCTGAATGCCGTAAAATTGAAGCTGTGGTATGGTTTCAAGGTCTTGCAAGATTTGGCTGGCAAATCTTCTGGCGCCCTCCACCTGTTCAAACAAAGTGATGCTTGTTCCCTCTTTGGGGAGAAAATACCGTGTTTGTTCCTCTCCTTGATATGTGATTTGCCCCTCGTCTGAAAGTCTCAGCGAGTCTGTACTACCACGGACCACCAGTCCATCACTGGAACTATACTGGGCATTGGCACTGGACTGAAATCCCAAAATCTCTAGCAATCCACTTAAATCAGAGGAAATTGCCGTGGAACCACGATAAACCATTTTGGACAATGGCACAGGAGAAACCAAGGTCAGTGGCTCCACCAACTCATATCCCTCCAAAGAAAAAGCATAGGCTAAAGCTTCCCCTCCTAGATGGTCAATCACAGCTTCCAAACGTCCTTCTTCCAATGCCACCACAGGACAGGCATAATAACGGTCTTTAGACTGATAAATCAGTGCCATACCCTCTTTCCAAGGAGAAAGCAAAATGCCAGAAACGGTCCCTTCCCTCTCTCCCAACTGTCCATCAGAAAGATAACTCTCCAGTAAAACCAAAGGAATTTCCTTGCCCCATTGAAAATAGAGGCTTGGTGCTGTGGTCAACAGTTGCTGAAACTCCTGAAAAGAGATTTCCTCTACAGTGGTTAAATTGCCCAGTGCCTCTTTTAAAATCTGAGAGGAAAGGGAAAAGAAATCCTCGATTCCCTCTTCATATTGAAGCCCTCGCTGACCCATATCATCCAAAGCAACCACAGCAAGAGGTAACACCCCGCCTAATTGCTCTTCGAATAACAAATCAACTTCCTTCACTGTTTGGACGGTATCATCCAATAAATAGGTGGAAACACGAGAGAAAATCTCCACCTGTGACAGCAAAAACAAAGCAGAACAGCTTAGAAACACAATAATTAGATTTTTAATCATCTCAATCATCTTGTTTCACCCCATTGATGGCAAGTGCCATGGTAAATTTCGAGCCTTTCCCTTCTTTGGAATCCAGTGTCAAAGTGCCACCATGCCCTTGGACAATCTCTTGGGCAATGGCAAGCCCCAATCCAACGCCACCAGCTTTCCGAGATCTTGCTTTGTCCACTCGAAAGAATCGCTGAAAAATCCGAGGTCTGTCCTCTTCGGGAATACCAACCCCATTATCTTCCACAGATAAAAAGACCATATCCCCACGCTTCCCAGCTGTCAGCAAAATCTCTCCCCCATCTGGGGTATATTTCAAAGCATTAGAAGTAATATTCATCATCACTTGCAACACACGAGGGCGATCTGCAATGATGTCAGGCAAATCAGCTGATGCCTTTAAGATAAGACTATGCCCACGGCGTGACGCTTCCATAAAGACAGCATCATAAAGCTCTTGCACAGCCTCCCCAAAAGGAAAAGAAGAAAATTTCAAATCTGCATGACTGGAATCAAAGCGAGAAAGAGTGAGCAAATCTTGCACAATATGGGTCATTCTGTCACTTTCCCCCACAATCACCCCAAGAAACTTCTGTTCCATCTCTGGGGGGATGTCCCCTTCTGCTTCTTTTAAAGTCTCTGCATAGCTTTTGATATTGGTAATGGGTGTTCGAAGTTCGTGGGACACATTCGCCACAAACTCCCGTTGTAATTGCTCATTTTCCTTTTGCGCTGTCACATCACGCAACACTGCCAGAACCCCCCCTTGATTGGGGCTCTGGGGTTGCTGACCTTGACGTGCCTTTTCCAAAGGGGCGAGAATCACTTCTAGCACCCTTCCATGAACTTCCAATTCTCCTGTGACACAGTCCTCTGCTTCTAACACAGTGGCAAAAGGTGCGATCTCTCCCATCAATCCTTCATAAGAAGAGATATCTTCATCCAAAGTACGACAAAGCATCTCCCCTGCTGAAGGGTTCGAGTGAATCAACCAACCTTTCCACGAAAAAGCAAGGACACCATCGTTCATATGCAG
Organism: Eubacteriales bacterium; assembly: GCA_044432725.1. Classification (GTDB taxonomy): domain Bacteria; phylum Bacillota; class Clostridia; order Oscillospirales; family Oscillospiraceae; genus JAWXUK01. The sequence goes on along the minus strand of JAWXUL010000037.1, from coordinate 9,453 downwards.
AAAAAGTGTATCCAGTTTATCCCGTTCTTGCTCCACCTGTTCCAAGGTATCTTCCAGCTGTTTTGCCATGTTGTTAAAGGCTTCTGTCAAATTCCCAATCTCATCCCGACTAGAAACTTGAAGCACATGGGAAAAGTCCCCCTCTGCTAGCTTAGAAGCCCCCTTGGTCAGTTCTCGCAAAGGTGTCACCATGGTTTCTGACAATAAAAAAGACAGCAAAATAGAAATGACCAAGGCGACCAAAAGTGCCTCGAAAATCAGTTCCACCATCTGATTGATCAGCTGAGAAACGGTTTCTTTCCCATCAATGATATAGATGACAAAACTTTCCTCCCCACGTGTGATCGGGATGGCTAAATCCATATAACTGACAATCATATTACTCTTGTCACCAATGATCTTCTCTTGCAAAGCAAGGAGAAGATTTGGGCTATAGTGAATCACTTCGTTTTCTTCACTGCCCACAAGAACCGTGCCAGACTCTCCATCTAAAACATAAAATTTCCGATTTCGTCCATCAATCCCCAATGTCCCCGAATAAGCATTCAAGACCTGTGCGATCATCTCTGCCCCATTTTCCTCTTGCTCTGTTTTGCTACTCAAATCCATCAATAAATTACGGTCAGCAAACACTGTCTCCATCTGACTATAAAAATCCGTCAAATAAAATCCGCTGACAGAGTTCACCAAAAAGGCACCTACCACAATCACCAGAGAGAGAATCAACAAAATCATGATCATCACTAGTTTCATCAAGATACTTCTTCCCATCTTTTCTCTCCCTTCCTAAAGTAGATTTATCATGCCTTTGACCTTTTTTTAATGACTGCAAGCCAGTCAAATCATGCCCTATTCGTTGGAACCAAAATAATAGCCTTGTCCTCTTTTGGTCAAAATAAAGGTGGGATTTGCCGTAGAATCCTCGATTTTCTCACGCAAACGTCGCACAGCCACGTCCACGGCTCGCACATCCCCCACATAGCCTTCATAGTTCCAAACGTGCTCCATCAAAGCTTCCCTAGAAAAAGGTTTTTGTGGTTTTTCCCACAAAAAGCAAAGCAAATCAAACTCTCTTTGAGTCAGTTCAATCACTTCCCCGTCCTTTTGTACCACGCCATTTTCTTTGTCAATGACAAGACGCTCCTTGCCCTTGCTTGTCTCCACAGCTGGCATCACAGAACGGCGAATATTCGCCTTGACTCGTGCAAGAAGTTCCCGAATGGCAAAAGGCTTTGTGATATAATCATCTGCCCCGCTTTCAAGACCTTTGATCTTGTCCTCTTCCCCTTCTCTGGCTGTGAGCATCACCACTGGCAACAAACTCCCCGCTTTCCGAAGCTCTGCGCAAACAGTAAAACCGTCCATCTCTGGTAACATCAAATCAAGCAAAATTAAATCAGGATTTTCAGCCAAAGCTTTTTCAAGCCCTGTCTTTCCATCCATTGCCACAGAAACCTCGTAGCCTACTTTTTGCAAATTAAAAGACAAAATATCTACGATGCTTTCTTCATCTTCTATGATCAATACTAAATTTCCCATACTTTATACCTCATAAATTCAATAGTACTTTCACTTTCAACACTGTAGCAACAGTTTTCCCATCTACAATTTCTCCTGACATCACTTTTTCCAGCACTGTGTCAAAGGGTAATGTGACCACGTTCAAAAATTCGTCCTCGTCTGGATGTGCCTCTACCTGACTCAATCCTTGGGCTAGATACATATGCAAAATCTCGTCAGTAAACCCAGGAGAAGCCAGAAAATACCCTAAATAGGTATATTTCTCGGCTCGAAGCCCTGTTTCCTCTTCCAATTCACGCTTGGCACCCAACAGATGATTCTCTTCCCCTGTGGCTGTGGGGTCCAGTTTTCCCGCTGGTAATTCCAAAATAACCTCGTCCATTGGATAGCGAAATTGCTCTACCAAGGTCACATTCCCTTCCTCGGATAAGGCAAGGACTGCCACCCCTCCACAATGTCGTGCCACCTCTCTGGTCGAGCTGTGACCATTGGGCAAGGTGATCTCATCCACCTCTAAGGTGATGATTTTTCCTGAAAACAAGGTTTTTCCTGATGTTTTCTTCTCCCACAAATCTTCTCTTTTCATTGATTTCCCCTTATTTTAAACTAGATACAAATTGCTCTGCTACCCTTGGGGTTCTGCCCCCATGACGTATTTCCCACATCATCGCCTTTTGTTGCAACTCTTCAGGACAAATTTCCTCCACTTCTTTATCTTCTAATAAATATGCCACCAACGCCAGATATTCCTCCTTGCTCATGGACAGATAAGGAATACGCAAACCAAAGCGTTGTGCCAAAGCTGTTTTTTCGATAATGGTTTCTGTCATGTCCACTTCTTCCCCTGCTCGCTCGCTGAAAGTATGTCGCACCAAATGACGACGGTTAGAGGTGACATAAACCAGTACATTATTAGGAGGAGTTTCCAAACCTCCCTCTAAGACACTTTTCAAAGAAGAATAACTGTTGTCATTTTCTTCGAAGGTCAAATCATCGATGAAAATCACAAACTTCTCTGTCCGTTTCCCCAGTTGCCCAATGAGTTGGGGTAAGGTATCCAAAGAACTATGCTCGATTTGAATCAGTTTCAGCTGTTCAAAGACAGAAGGCATGGATTTCACCACAGCAGATTTGCCTGTGCCACCATCTCCAAAAAGAAGAATATTTTGTGCGCCTTCGCCCCCCATCAGTCTTGCTGTGTTTTCCAACACTTGTTCCCGTTGTAGATTATAGCCACGTAATTTTTCATAAGAGCGTGTCTCTACCTCTGGCAAAGAATAAATCTTCCCATTTCTCCACACGAAAAAGCTGTGTTTTGCGAAAATTCCGTAACCATTGCTCTTGTGCCACATGGTCAAGCTGTCAAAATCAAAGGGGCAACGACTGCTCCAACGAGGCAAACCATCCACCACATCTTGATATTTCAAAGGCAAGGTGTCTTTCAGCCATTCTAACACATCGTCACAATCCACTTGTGCAAATGACACCAAAATGTCTATCTCGTTTCTCGCTGCATTTTCAAGGGCAGGGTCCCAGCGAAATTCTGTGATAAGTTTCCCGTATAAAGTAGGAGAATAACGGCAATAGTCCCAGAAATAATCACCAAAACCAGTAAAGCCTCCTTCTCTCAGAATATGGAAAATCCGTCCGTAAGAGGACAAAATCTTCCCCATTCTAGGATGATTTTCTCCTCCTTTTCCACCATTCTCCCAAGAAACGGTTTGAAGAAAATCCATCAAAGCCTTCATCAGTGGCGTTTCTCCCAAGGCGTAATAGGCGCTCAAACTGCTCAATCCATACAAATACTCATTCAAATCTATTTTCATTCATCTATTCCTCTTTCTATTCTTTCTTCTTGAGTCCTCTTCTTTCTTCTTTCTCGCTTTTCTTTCTCGCTTTTCTTTCTCTTTTTCTTCTTCCTATTGTATCATTTTTTCCTCATTTGTCAAGGGCAATCCCTTTGACTGCGTAGGCAAGCTCCTAAAATATCCAGAAAGAAACTGCCTTAGGGCGAATCAATTTTATGAAGGTTTTTAGTCAAAAGCAAGTCCCAAATATCCTCGCTCCCCTTCCGCCCAATCCTCAGGGCAAGAGGAAAACCATTGAATCATCCCAAAATTCACTTCATCCCCTGTGATTTTCTGTGGCAAAAAGCGACTTTCTAACATGGACAAGGCAACATCAGGAGGATTTTCCCCGAAAGCTTCCTTCACAATCATAACATCTTCCCCACCTTGCTCCACACAAAATACGTCATCACCCTTGCGAAAAAATCCCCCCTTCCCTAAGGCACAAACTCCTTCTTGATAAGCAAACCCATCTTCCTGTAAAGTAATATAAGGCATATCTTGATTTTGCAAAATATCTTCTCTTCGCTGTGCAAATTCTCCTCCAGAAATTCTCTCGACTTCCCCAGACAAAGAAAGCCCTTCTTTTTTCTCATAGACAAAATAATCAGAAAATCCGTTTTTTCCGAAAAAACCATGGAGTGAGGGTGTGGCAGGTACAGTGGTCACCCCATCAAAGCCCTCTTTCTCTAAAGTGCTGTAAATATAGGACAATAACCCAGAAGCAATTCCTCGCTTTTCCATCTCAGGATGGGTGGCAACCCCATACAAATAAGCAAAGGTATACGCCTTCCCCTTTCGATGTAACAAGCTAGGGAAATAATAGGTCATACCTATTATCTCCCCCTCACTTTTCACCAAAAACATTTGCTTAGGAGAATAACGACGAAAAAAATGATCAATATACTCATCTTCATCGTGAAAGGCAAGCTTCCACAGCTTTTTTAAACCTTCTAAATCCTGTGCCTCTGGATAACCATAACTTAACTTCATTCTTTTTCCAACCTTTTCAATTAATTTAATATTTTCTCTTTTCTTTCCATTAGAAATATGATATTATATAAGAATCTCTAAAAAACCTATCACTGCCTTGAGAGGACAAGTTTTTTAGAAATTCTCCAAAGCCGTTAAGAAAGAAGTGATTTTTTGGCAAGTATTCCAACCAGTAAAGAGGCATTGGGCACAGCCCCAATCACCCCTTTGATGATAAAACTCATCATCCCTGCCATGATGGCACAGCTCATCAATCTGCTCTATAGCATAGTAGACCGTTATTACATCAGCCAAATCCCTGATATTGGAGAAATGGCACTCACTGGGGTGGGGGTCGCTTCCCCTGTCTTGGTGGTCGTTGCAGCCTTCGCCTCCTTCGCTGGCACTGGCTCTGCCCCCCTTGCCTCTATGGCAATGGGCGCACAGGACAATGACCGTGCCGAAGCGATTCTCGGCAATGCCTTTGCCATGATTTTAGTCTTTTCTGTGGGACTCACCCTCTTTTTCACCCGCTACAGCGAACCTGTTCTCTACGCTTTTGGTGCCTCTGACCAAAGCATTGCCTATGCCATGGAATACACAAACATTTATGTTCTTGGCACCATCTTTGTCCTGATTGCTCTGGGCTTAAACCCCTTTATTTCTGCCCAAGGACAGGCAAAAATTGCCATGCTCTCTGTGTCCATTGGTGCTGTGGTGAATATTATCCTAGACTATTTATTTATCATTCATTGGAACTGGGGCGTAAAAGGCGCAGCAGTCGCCACCCTGATTGCACAAGCTTGCTCTGGTGCTTGGGTACTCCTCTTTCTCTGTGGCAAAACTGCCCAACTACCATTGAAAAAGAAATACATTCGCTTCACACCCCATATCCTGAAACCAGCCCTTGCCTTAGGGATTGCTCCTTTTATTATGCACTCCACGGAAAGTTTGATTACCATTTCTTTGAATCGAAACCTCCAAACTTATGGAGAGCTTGTCTTTGCTGAGGGAGGTGACTTATATGTGGGGGTCATGACCATCCAACAATCTGTCTCACTGATGATCGCCCTACCCAGAACTGCCATGTCAAGTGGCACACAGCCCATTCTAGGCTATAATTTCGGGGCAAAAAACTATCAAAGAGTGAGAGAAGCATTCTGGAAACTGATCATCAGTTCCACCATATTTTCTGCTATTTCTTGCCTTTTTGTTGTCACATTCCCCACTCTACTCTCTGGAATCTTCACCGACGACCCTCGTTGGCTGGAAATATCTGCTCAAACCATGCCCATCTTTTTCGCTGGTACTTGGGCTTTGGGGGCACAAAATTCTTGCCAAACCACCTTCCTTGCCATGGGACAGGCGAAAACAAGTTTGTTTCTTGCTATGCTGAGAAAAATTATCCTCTTAGCACCCCTTGCCTACATTTTACCTTATCTCACAGGGAACGTTCTCTCCATCTTCCTTGCTGTGCCGATTGCCGATATCTTAACCGCTTCTGTGACTTTTTCTGTGTTTTTATATCGAAGAAAAACCTTATTACCCCAAGAAGATAAATAAACCACCCATGCTGAAGGAAGAGAGCTGTGACAAAGTTTGTCACAGCTCTTTTTTAGGGAATCTCTGAATAATTCCCGTTTTTGAATTTCGAGGAAAATTAGTTCCTCAAAAAGTTGGAAATCGAGTGTAATCCTTGGTGGATTGCCGAGATTTCTAGCGAATTTGAGGGGCTAATTTTTCCGAAAGTCGGAAATGAGGGATTGTTCAGAGGTTCCTTAGGTATCCAGATTTTTTAAATTCAATTCTCTGATTAAAATCTCAGCAACCTTCCCAGCCACCAAGCCTGTCAACCAAGCACACTGCTGAAAATGCTCTTGACTTTCCCAAGGTACATCCTTGGTAATCACACGACAGCACAGAGAATTTTTCTGATTTTCCACTTTAAACCAGTCGTGAAGTTCATGAGACAGTGCCATGATTTTTTGGATTTTATCGTCCCCAGGGGTACTTCTGCCAAAAAACAGCCCCAAAGCCATCACACCACCAGAAACAGCACCACAAAGACACTTGCTCCCTCCAATCCCCACAGGAAAGCCAGAGGACATGGCGACCAGATATTCACTGGGAATATCCAAATCCATATGATCCACAATCACAGCCACAATGGCTTCTGAACAGAAATACTGTCCGTACAATGCAGAAGCATCTGCACTAATTTGCTTCACACTGATTTCTTTTGCATAGTTCATTTGCTTTCCTCTCATACTTTTTCTGATTTTTTAACTTTCTATTCTTCTGCCATTTTTTTCGCTTCTTCAATGGCCTTTGCCTGAGCTGCCGGAGGACATTCCTCATAGCGAAGGAAGTCTAGCACAAAAGTACCTCTACTTTGTGTCATGGCTCGCAGATCAATGGCATAGGTCATCATCTCTGCCATAGGCACCTCTGCCTCTACCACTTGCTCCCCATCTTCGTTGGGATTCATCCCCATCACTCGACCACGACGCTTGTTCAGATCTCCCATCACATCTCCCAAATCGCTGTCAGGAACAGTGACTTCTAATTTCCCCACAGGCTCTAGCAAAACAGGAGATGCTTCTGGCAAGGCTGCCTTATAGGCAATTTGTGCCGCCATCTTAAAGGCAATTTCACTGGAATCCACAGGGTGATAGGATCCATCATACAGCACAGCTTTCAGCTCTACCATGGGATAGCCCGCCAAAACACCATGCTGACAAGCTTCTTTGATGCCCTTTTCCACACCTGGGAAGAAGTTTTTAGGCACTTTGCCCCCCACTACTTCGTCTGTGAAAAGATAGCTCTCTGCCTCTGGACATGGCTCAAATCGCATTTGCACATCCCCAAACTGACCAGAACCTCCGGTTTGCTTCTTATGCCGACCTTGTTTGGACACCACTTTACGGATTTTTTCTCGATAGGGCACACGTGGAGTACAAAGCTCTGCTTCCACATTAAAGCGATTTTTCAGCTTTGACACCAAAACATCGATATGAATATCCCCCATACCAGACAGAATAATTTGACGGATTTCTGCGTTGTTTTCCACAGAAAAACTAGGGTCTTCCTCTCGCAAACGATGCAAACCAGAGGAGATTTTCTCTTCTTGCCCACGCACCTTAGGGGATATGGCGACAGAATAACAAGGAGGTGCAAATTCTAGTCGTGCCACAGAAACTACCTTACGTGGGTCACACAAAGTATCTCCTGTTTTCAATCGTTCCATTTTCCCAATGGCACCAATATCTCCACAACCTAACTCCTTCACTTCTTCCATCTTTTTCCCACGCACCAAATACAGTCTGCCCAGTTTTTCACTGGCAGAAGAACTGGCGTTCACCAAGGTCAAATCAGAGGTCAAAGTACCAGAAACCACTTTGACAAAGGAATATTTTCCATATTGGTCAGACAAAGTTTTAAAGACAAAGGCAGAGGGAACCCCACCAGGAGACACCACAAATTGTTCCTTATTCCCCTCGCTGTCAGCAGCAGACATCATATTCCCTTCCAGTGGATTTGGCATAAGATCGATGATTGTATCCAGTAACATCAAAGAGCCGATACATTGATGCGCCGACCCACAAAGAACAGGGAACATAGAACAATCCCGCACCCCTTGACGCAAGCCTTCGATCATCTCTACATAAGTAAAATCTTCTCCAGCAAAAAACTTATCCATCTTTTCTTCACTGGTTTCTGCTACAGATTCTTTCAATGCATCATTATAATTGGTGACAACTTCTGCTTTTTCCTCTGGTAACTCGATTTCAACTCGCTTGTTCCCGTCCATTTCAAAAGCACGCTTATTCAGCACATCGATGATCCCAGTGACACGTTTTTCCTCGTCCCAAATAGGCACCACCAAAGGTGCAATTTTATTCCCAAAACGTTCCCGTAATTCCTGAAACGCCTTGTTATAATCGCTGTTTTCCTCGTCTGTCTTGGAAATATAAATGGTTCTTGGCATATTTCTTGCCTGACAATATTTCCAAGCCTTTTCAAGACCCACACTGACACCATCTTTGGCAGAACACACAATGATGGCAGCATCCGCCACACGAAGTGCCTGAATGACTTCGCCTGAAAAATCAAAGTTCCCAGGGCAGTCTAATAAATTGATTTTACACCCCTTATATTCTATGGGGGCAACCGCTGTGGAGATGGAAATTTTACGACGGATTTCCTCGGGGTCGAAATCGGAAAAGGTACTGCCTGACTCCCCCATGCGATCCAAGGCACCAGACATAAAGAGCAAACTCTCGGTCAATGCTGTTTTACCATTGGCGCCATGACCAAGCAAACAAATATTGCGGATATTTTGGACAGAATAACTCATAATTTTTATCTCCCTTATGTTATATTTAGGCTTCTTTTTCAAAAACCTTACTTCGTTATTATACACGAAACAAAAGGAAATTACAAGTGGTTTTTTGTGAATTTTAGAAAAATAAAGAAAATTTCATTCTGCTTATTTGTCATTAGAGGACATCAAGTTTTGAAGAGACCGCACCCCTGTCAGCATAGATGCCAGCAAATCAACATACAAAGGGTCGTCAATCTGGTAATTATCTTGTAAGTATTTTGTCAATTCCTCCATGGTTGCCAATAATTCCAGAGAACGATACAAAGTATCACGTGGCAGACTCACAGTATCCAGTGGAGGAAGAGAAGGAGAAATCTTTTCCAAAATCGCCTCTACCTCTTCTGGAGCCATGGGATTGGGGGTACATGGCTCTGCTGCCACTGGACTGGGCAGATGAATATCTTTCAATAAATCATCAATGGCTGCCAAATCCTCCGTGGAAATACTCTCTTCTTCAGCCTCTGGCACTTGCCATAGAGATTTTGCTGCCTCTTGGAAAGACATCCCTACCAAGGCTGGGGCTTCTTCCTCCTCTGTAGCAAAGTCTTCTTCCTCTGAACCAGAGTCTTCTTCCTCTGAAGCAAAGACTTCTTCCTCTGAAGCAAAGACTTCTTCTTCCTCTGAAGCAAAGACTTCTTCTTCCTCTGGAGCAAAGACTTCTTCCTCTGAAACAGAGACTTCTTCCTCTGAAACAGAGACTTCTTCCTCTGAAACAGAGACTTCTTCCTC
>JAWXUL010000036.1:16904-19805 GCA_044432725.1 Eubacteriales bacterium | reverse complement strand
TCGCCTGTTTGGGCATCGTCGCCTGTTTGAGCGTCGTCGCCTGTTTGAGCGTCGTCGCCTGTTTGAGCGTCGTCGCCTGTTTGAGCGTCGTCGCCATCTTGGGCATCGTCGCTGTCTGGAGACTCATTATTTTCTGGAGGTATTTCACGGAAAGTGGCACGAATGGTCATGTCTTTCTTTGCTTTGAAAGAGAAATGACTGTCTTGCAGACTTTCTAGTGGAACCAGTTCTTCTCCTTGGTACAGCTCTACTAATTCGTAATTTTCTTTGGTTTCTACGGATAAAATCACTGTTTCTTCTTCAGCCACAAGAAGAACCTCTGCTGCTTCTTCGTTGTTTTCCATCATTTCTTCTGTGTACAAACTCATGATGGCATAGGGGGTCTCCTCCACGCTGATACGCAAAGAGGCAGCATCCACTGCACTGACTAGATAGTCCCCACCTGTTGGGTCTAAGGTCCAAAGGCTGAAGTCATAGCCTGTGCGAATGGGATTTGCTGGCAATTCAAAGGCATCACTGTTGTTCGTAGTTATATCAAAATAATCTTTTGCATCAATGGTCAATGAGGAATATAATCCTTGACCACTAAAGTTAGGAGAGAAATAGACGTGGTAGGGGTCCATTTTCTCCCATTTTGCGTATAGTGTGCCTGTATATTTGTTTAAATCAACTGGATCTTGTGTGGTCGCAATTTCCCCAAAAGTCATTGCTCCATCTTCTAAGATGCTTGCATCCACATTATTTTGATCAGCTGCAACTACCCATCCTTGGAAAATATATCCTGAACGATCTGGGTTACTGGGGAATGTAATACCTTGATAAAAACTTCCCTTTATGCTGTCAATACTACCTGTATAATTATCATCAAATATTACAGAATATTCGTTGATTTCCCACTGTGCATAAAGTAAGACCACATTGTTTCCTGTTTCATAACCCAAGTCATTTGCATGGGCAATGAGTTCTGTTAAGAGGGTGTAGTAGATATCCCCAATGCTACCATCAACCTCAAACAAGTGAGAATCAATCATATCTGTACCTGCAAGGTCCAGACTCCAACCCGCAAAGGTATAGCCTTCTCGCTCTAAAGCGATATCGTCATTATCCTCATCTGATTCAAAGGAAATCTCGTCGCTTCCCAATCTCCAAGTAGGACTTTGGGTGAAATCACCACTGCCATCGTTGTGATAGTAAGAAATATTTCCTTTTTCTTCTGGTTTCATGGTGATTTTTAGGTCAAATGTAACAGAAGCTGTAGAGGCAACTGCCCCTGATCTGCTGTCTGTGAGGGTGATGCTACAAACTTGGATGTGATTGTCTTCACTAGAATCATCATCATAGAAGAGAGGGACATTCATCGTGGCTGTGTAATCAGTCAACAAAACTCCCTGATGGTAAAATTCTAACTGTTCAAAAATTTTCTGGTAATCTTCTGCTGTGTAAAAATCTCCTGTGCCATCGATGTCATCATGACCGTTTCCTGCCACATATTCGATGGTTTGCGCTGTGACCAAGTCAATATAGCCATGACGGAAAGTGGCTCCTGAACCCGCAGCTTTCACTGTCAAAGCGTCATATTCCGGCACCTCATCACCTACGCTAGATGGGTCCAAACTGAGTAAAGGACTATTCCCTTGCCCTGTGATGCCCAAGTAATATTTCAAAGGATTTTCACTTGTTTGTGTGGCTGTCACAGAATAATTCGTGCTGTTCATGCTGTGAACCAGTAACTCGTGATTGCTGTCCAAGGCTGGAATACGATATTGTAAAAATTTCAAATCTTCGGCATGAAGGCTTGCATCTGGCTTTTGATAGAGATTTGCTGGTGTGTTTGGATATTTATTTGGATCTAGCACAAGCTGATCATCCAAAGAGCCAATGATATCCTCTGTCAAATCGAGGAAAACAATGTGATCTTTATCAATTTCAAAGAGCAAGGCTCCAGAAAATTCCCCTGTTCCAGCCAAGCAGAGATACCAAGTTAAGCCTAAACTAGAGTCATTCTTACTTGTTTCGTTAAAATATAGATAAGATTGTGTTCCATCTTTTTCCAAAGAGGCAACCCCGTTTTTATCCACATTAAAAATATAACTATATTGATAGTTTTCCAAGGTGCTGTTGTTGTTTGCCACAGCTTCATTATAAGCGTTAAACCCAGCCATAGTGCTGACAAAAGAAAAATCACTGTCTGTTAACTTTACTCTTGTCGCCTCACTGCTGTCTGTATCGCTGTCTGTATCGCCGCTCCCTGTTCTGGTCGATGGGGTAGCAGTTACATATTTACTGGCAGATAAGCCCAAATCCTCGGCAGACAAAACCAAACCATAATTTTCAATGGCATAGACTGCTTTTGTATTGGTGGTATTGGTATAAGGATACAAAATCCCTGTACTGAAATTATGCCCAGTATAACTGCCCCCTGTTTTCCATGTGGCGTTAAATTCCAAAGAATCAGAAGTATTCGAAACATTGGTCACACGAACAGGGAATTGATAGGTGGTAGCATCCGTATCATCCTCTTTTGTGATATCCAAATCAGAGCCGTCCACAGAAGTAATCCAAGGCACCCAAGTTCCATTTTTATCTTTATATTCTATGGTGTAATCAGTGCCAATGGTCTGAAGAACTCCCTTTTCAGAAATGAGGAGATCCCTAGGATACAGCTTTCCGTCTGGACGCTGGTAGAAAGGAGCGACTAAGTTCAAAGAACCATCATCGAAAGTACTTCCCGTCCCTGCTTCTCTTGCCTCCACACGGAATGTGAGTTCAGCATCAACGTCCGTACCAATAAAAGGTGTATCCCCTTTTAGCACTTTTATGGTGATATCATAAAACAAAGTCCCATCCACGCTGACTGCTTCTGCAGACATCAGGGTATTGCCATCCCCCTTGCTACCATCA
>JAWXUL010000036.1:0-16804 GCA_044432725.1 Eubacteriales bacterium | reverse complement strand
GCTACCATCAGATTCTTTCAGAGTATACGGAGTGTTATAGATATAACTTCCTGTATAATTCCCAACACCTGTGACTACAAGGTTCACATTTCTTGTGCCATCTGTTGGCTGTATAGCAGAATCCTTAAAAGACAAAACATAGTCTGTGTTCTTGGTCAAAGTAGTGCCAGTGGTATCAAAGGGACTGTTGACTGTCACATAATCATAGACATTCAAAGAAAGTTGTCCGTTGGAGATGTAAACATTAGCTTCTAAATCAGCAGAACTGGAGACTTTCACAAAATCATCTGTTATATCTGCTTGGTTTTCAAAATTTGTGTTTCCAGAATAAGAACCATTGGTAATATCATATGGCTCTATGGTAAAATTGCTATAGCCTTGTCCAATAAATTCAATACTGACATCATTGGAATCATTCGCTGTTTTGGAAAAACTACCATCGCTAAGCCAATAACGATCGTCCATCCCTTGGATTCTGACGGTATAATCGCCAGCGACTGCCAAAGCCTTCGCTGCCAGACCTTTCCCAGTGCTGTCATTGGTATAAGTAATGCTGATGATGCCTGAACTCCAAAAATCTCCGTGCCCTGCTTCCATCAAATAGGTGTAACCCTTCCACCCATTCCCCATATAGCCGTCAGCAGCTAAACCATGATAGGTTCCCTTGCCCTCTAGGATGGTATAGGTGTTGCTTTTAAAGTAGGCGTTCCCTGAGTTATAAGGCGTTGAACCATTCACTCCGTTACTGGTCACACCATAATAAGCAGAATCCCAAATAATGTCATCAGAAAGGACAGGCTGAATTGACCCTCCCCCTGTGGGGGCTTTGCTTCCTGGTCGCCATTGATAGACTGCATCAGCATAGGCGTCAGTTAATGAGGTATATACATTAGATACTCCACCACCAAGTACAAAAGAGCTATAGCTAGGCTGAGCTACTGGCATAGCTTCAAAGCGAAGGACACTGTCACTTTCAATGGTCAGATAGTTGTCTGATGTTAAAACACTATTATCCTTTAAGGTGCGTAACTGGTTATGACTGCCATTGCCAGTAACAGAAGAAGGAAGAATATCAAGGACCATGGCATCACAAGAAGCAAGCTCGTCTGTGGTTATGTCACCATCAATATAAGAATAAATCTCTCGTGCACCTAAGGCAAAGTCTTGTTTTAAAGTAACAGAACCATAGACTTTACCATACCAAATGTTACTTGCTCCCCCAGAAATGGTGGATGTGTCGTAAGCACTGTTATAGTAAGTGTGAAAGGGGTCCAGTTGGTCTTCCCCCACTGTAAAGTCAATGAAATTTTGGTCTTGCATAGAAACAGCGGATCCTCGTGCATAAATGGGGGCATTACGGAAAAGAACAGCAGAGCCAGAAGATTTTAGTGTTCCTGTTCCTGTTCCAATGCTTAGGACGTTCATACTGTAATTCCCAGCTGTCAGTGCCGTGATTTCACCACCATTTAGAATGATGTCCCCTGTTCCATAAGTCTGAATCCCACAGGTGCCTCCATAGGCAAAAACAGATCCACCAGTGACAGTGACAGCTCCTCCATCATTCCCTTCTTTAGAGGAATAACCACTCGTACCCATGCCGATGTTGGTACCATAGGCAACCACTTCACCACCATTGATTGTGATTGGACCATCATCGGTAATCATAGTGCCACCAATGCCGATGCTCCCTTGTCCAATGACAGTACCACCATTGACAGTCAAAGCCCCACAAAAATCGTCCCTACTGTTTCTAGCACCAATCCCAGCACTGTGATTATTGCTCGACCCTGTCTTACTTACCCCAATGACAGTACCAGACTCCACGATCATATGTCCACCACGAACCAAACGAATCCCTGCTTGGTCCCCTGTGTTATTTTCTGAATATAGGGAGGCATTTTTTTCGTACTCATACACGGTGACTGTGCTACCTGCCTTCACATCCACGCCATAATAAGTACTTGTAATTACATTCTCGCCTTTTAGATAAAGATTGATATTTGTTGGATTATCAGACTTTGAATGAGTCATAAGCATTGCTTTCTCTCCATCAAACTCTATGCTATCCAGAATAATATTGATTGTGTCCCCATCGACATTAAGATCTTCAAGATCTCCCACCCTAATTTCTGTGTTATTGGGTGTGTTCACGCCATCCCTCATTGTGACGTATACGGTACAGTCACTGGCTGTCGTTATCACCACGTCTGTATCACCTGCGATGCCAGTTTTGTCGCTGTCGTAGTTACCACTGCTGTCTAGTTTGTAAATATTGTAATATTTACTTTGGTGGGTTGGACCACTGGCAACTGCAGTCGCTAACTGTGCTGCGTCTGGCAGTGTATAACTGCTGAGCACTGCTGTTGTGATTCCTTGGGTCTCTTGTCCTTGGTCTGCTGCTGCAGTGGAGACAGTGGATGCTTTATCCTCGTTCCGTGGAGAGGCCGCCAAAATTGGGCTTGCCAAATTCAGCATGATGCCTCCTGCCAGAAGGAGGGAAAGAAAAGAGTTATTTTTTTCATTTTATTACAGATTGTATTCATACTATCACAATTCCTTTTGCAAAAATATTTTGTTATCTTATTCAGAACCCTAGCAAAGATCCTTGTTAGGGGCACACTACGAAAAGTGGAAAAAATCTGCACCAGAAATCCCAGAGAAATCTGGTCAAGGGGAAGGTGTTTTTCTGCCCTTGTTTTTTTGCCCTTGCAATTTTGGCACAGATGCAGTTATAAAATTTTACCAAAGCTACCCTGATTTGTCAATAGAAAATCGAGGAAAACTTGAGAATTTAATGATAAATTAAAAATAAATCCTAGAAATATTTGAAAAAACTAATTTCTTTATACATAGAGTATTAGAGATTTCCCACAGGATATGGCATTTATACAAGATGTTGTTATCTTTGGCACGAGGATTTTTCTGGAAACTGGCTTGGGGGAAGGGGGTGAAGGGGCGAAATCTCCCTTGGGAAGGCTTTGAAATGGCATGCCATAAATTAAATTCTGGTTCTTTTGGCTTGGTCGTAATTTAATTTTTGGCATGGTCAGAAATTAAATTATGGAAGCTTATTAGTGGATTTTCTTCTGGAGAAAAATCCAAGCAACAATATGTAACACTGGAACAGATGCCCATCAGCTAGTGCTATTACTCCAAACAAAAAAGACAGCCACTCTTGTGAGTGACTGCCAGTCATGATGTATGATTTCATTTATGCTTGCACCTTGCCATTGGTATCCAAGTAAATCCATTTGATCTGAAATTCTGTCTCTGTTGCTTCGCTCATCCTCTCGATGTAGTCTTCTAGCAAAGTTTTCGAGCGCTCCCTTGCATTTTCCAACATCACAAGATCAGAAGCAGCCAAAGCTACCATGTTGGCTTGCGCTTCTTCATATGCTTTCTTTTGGTCATCTGTGTCAATATCAGCAGAATCTTTTGCTAAGATAAAGGAATCAGCTGTTAAAGTGGTTTCATCCACCTTACTACTGAGGGTAGTTGCCATAGGTAATTTAATGGTAATCGTATTACGGCTAATTGAAATGTCTAATAAAGAAGCATCAACTCCCACTCTGACGATTCCACTATATTCCACCCAAAAATGTTTGTCTTTTTTCCAAAACAGGCTACCGGTGGCATCTTCTTGATAATATTTTGCAACATTATTATAATAACAATCTATCGTCGCCAATTCACAAATATACTGCATTTGTCCTACTTCTGGAACGAATAAAGGTTCCTCTTCTTCTTTGGCACAAGAAGCCAGGGAAGATAGCAAAGCAAATGCCAAAATGACTATTTTGTACTGTTTCATTGGTGCTCCTCTCTAACCCTCTAGTGGTAATATTTCTAAAGTATAGGGCTCGTCCATCACTTCTAAAAAAGGAATGGTCAATGCCTCGATTAAATTACGGGCATTATCTTGGGCAAATTCCTTGATTGCTACCATTTTTAAGCTCTCAATTTTAGAATCATCCACACAAGCTTGATAGGCTTCTGCTGACACTGTATTTGTTTCTGCTTTACTGTCAATAAACAAATAATCCATAGAGGTAATGTCCACGTCAAAATCTGTCATCACTGTATTAGGTAAGTAAACATAGAGAACATGTTGAATCAAGTCCACATTCACTTCTACTTTTGAAAAGTCTATTCCTGCTTTTAATACGGCTTCATAAGTCACATGATATAAAACATCCTCGAAATCTTTGGGATTTGTCACAGTGGCAAGGCCTAAATATCGTGTTTCCACTGTAGATAGATAACTTACATCTTTAATTGCACTGAGAACTGCAGTTGTATCAATGGTAGGTGGTGCTGGTTCCTTTTTCATAAAAAAGGAAAATATCGTAATTCCTCCCACCACTATGAAAAGCAATACCAAACAGGTGACGATTGTTTTGAATATTTTTTTAGGCCGAGAGACATTCACAAAATAATTAACATTTTTCAAATCATCCAAGACATCTTTCGAAGCAACATTGACTCCGTCTACTTTTTTTGCAACATTTTTGTCTTTTACTTCTTTTATCTCTTTACACTCTTGGGATGAGACAATTTCAGCGTCATTATTTTTTGGCATGCTTATCCACCTTGCTTTCATTCCAAATTTTGCTTAATTATACAATAAATTCTTATTTTTGTCAAGTAATCACAAATTATTTTTTATGGGGCATTTATCTTGACAATGTGTTGAAAAATGATGTAAAATAGATTTAGAAATCATAGCAACAAGTGACAACCACTCTTTTGCAAATTCTTCCCACAGAAGGCTGTCCTTTGGGACAATCTATTTTCTTAAAATTTTAAAAGAGAAATGACAAGTTATTGCTGAAAAAGTCCATGCTATTTCAATACAACGAAATCAGTCAAAACAGATAGGTAGAGGTATGAGAATGAATAAAATGACGATAAAAACAGGGGCAGTACTTATAACACTGTCATTGTGCTTCTTTCTGACTGCTTGCGGATCAGATTCTGATGCTCCTTTAGATACAACAGTAACGATAGAAGAACCAGCACCTGTTGAACAAGAAGAACCCTCTGGGCCTTCTCAAGAGGAAATACTTGCCAAGTACACAAACGACATGTCTAAGTTTGTAGAATTGGTAGACACCATTGGCGACCCTTTTCTCCGTGAATCTGATGCAGAATTAATCAAAGCTTTGGGTTTAATGGTAACTGCCGCTGAAAAAGTATCTACCTTTCACCCTACTGAAGAATTGGAAGAGATACACACTCTTTATGCGAAGGATACCCAAATGGTAGCAGAAACATTGGCAGAAATGGCATATCATGTGGAATGTTTCACCTTAGAATTGATTGAAGAAGAGGAAGCCATGGATTATCTTGTAGATTTATCCATTGAAATGACCTTTGCTCTGGAAGGAACTTCAGCCACTGAAGAAAAACTTCTGGAGGAATTGGGCTTAGATATGTTATTTAGTTTCTATGGTATATCATTACCTGTGATGTGACATACCTAAGAGCATTACCTCGCACGACGTTGTCCACTTAAGGAAATCGTTTGAAATTCAGAATTCGAAATTCTGCAAAAATGCCCCAAAGGAGTTTTTATGAATATTGCTGAAAAATACAACGGAATCGCCGATGGTTGGTTCTATGGCTTGTTTGCACTGGTACTGCTCATTATTGAATGTATTTCACTTTATTCCATACCCACTTCCAAGTATTTAGAAGAACAAGGGACATTGCCTTTACTTCCAGTGGAAGTAGTACGGAAATCTACTACTTCACGACGTTATCACATTAGTTCCAAGTTTTATGTCAAATATGGTGTAGAAAATTATTTCACTTATGAGAAAGCAGAAGATGCCATTGCGGCTAAAAGTACAGTTTCTATGCAAGTTGAAAAGCCATATACCCTTTATATCTCCACTAAAGATCCTGAAGTTTATCGGTTGGTGAAATCTGGTTCCACATTAAAGAAAACCCTCAGCGAGGAGAGGAATCCTCATTTGACTGCCGGTGTTATTTGGCTTACAGCGACTATTTGGTCTGTGAGAAGGATTATTATGTGTCGAGATTAGTGAGGTCATGGGTGATAAAACCCATCCTTTGTGTCTATTTCTTTATTTTGTCAGCCAAATCCCCTACTCTTGTTCTACCAAATCTGTAAACCTCCCCAAAAAGTCCCCTAAAACAAATGGAAATCGCTCCAAAACCTAAGTTTTAGAGCGAAAATGGTGGAAGCGAGGGGAGTCGAACACTCAGTATTCCAGTTTCAGGAAGTGCGTTCTTCTCTTATTGTGCATAAATAGCAGTTTTTTTCGTACATTTGGCACAAGTTTTACACCCAGTTCAAGGAGTGAAATCCAGTTCTTCCAGATTGTTCTACCAACCGTTCTACCAAAAATTTAGAGAGGATACTTTTTAAGGAAGTTTAGGTATAACCATTGAGGGTAGCTCAGGGGCATTAGAAAATCGACTTCTCAGTTTTTTCATCTTATTGCGAACACGATCGATTTTTGCAGATGCCTTTTAGCGTCTTGCTTGACACAAGTATTCAGTCCTGCTTTTATAAAAGCTGAATCGGCACGGTTAACATAAGAGAACAAATTTGCATTTCTATGTTGCACTGCAAGTATTTCGTTTTCTTTGTCCTCTGTGTACTCTCAGATTATACAATAAGACCAATTAGTCTTTTACACTTTTTCATTCTTTTTTGGTAATCTTCCTTGTAAATAATAGGGCATATAGGAAAAAATATCAGAATTAGGGATTATATGAATCCTCTTGGTGACAGACTCACTTAAATTATTTTCAGGTGATAATCTTTTCAGAATCTCCTTTCTGTGGTCTAACCTATACTTTTGAAACTGAGCATCTTCGTAACATTGGCGTGAACCGTACATTGAATATACATCATCAGGACAAAAATCATCAATAACTAGATTTACTTTGGGTGTCTGTAAGCATTTTATGACTGTATCCCACCAAATTTTATCTGTTTCTCCAATTGACATACCATAAATAAAAATAATATCACTTTTTCTTAATTGCTCCATGCAAAAGTTAGTGTTCCAGTAACGATCTGCGTGAACATTTAACTTCATTTTTGTGAATAACTCTGCCTCTTCTCTACTAATACGGCCTTCCCTATAAATTGCTAATTGAGACACGTTATCCACGCCAATGATAGGACTTCTGTTCATTTTTCCATGTATTTGAGTATGATAACGGTCATTTCCTATTCTAATAGAATAGGATTTTATAGATTTCGGTTTTTTACCAAGGAACTTATGATCAAATTGGTCAAAATAAGAACACACTAAATTATTTACATGATCTGTAAAATTGAAATTTATAACTCCAATGTTTGTGTAATGTTGTTGTCTATTGGCGTGGTCAATCATACTGTGAAAATACCGATTAACACGGAACGCCTCAGATATTTCTGTCGGTAGTCCTTTGGATATTTCTCTCACTCTCGAAATATCTGTTTTTTCTGGTAGGTTGCATTTTTCATGCAAATAATGTTCTAAATTAAGTGTGATGTCCTTAAAGCACAAATTACACTCTTCAAAATCGGATAACTCTCTTGAAAATTCTCCCATAGCTGTCTCTAAATCGGACCAATTCGTTAAATTTTCTGTAATATTTGATTTCAAATTTTGTACAATCAAGGAGTCGTCCTGACAATTTTCTGGAGAAGTGTAATATGCATAAAATTCTCTATAACTAGTGGGTAATCCTAGATTTAAATCAAAGCCATTACCGATCATAAATGTGACTGTATATTCTTTTCTTTTTTTCCATCCTCTCATGAATCCACATCCTTCTATATTATAGTACCACAACTACACCTGTATAGCAATGGTTTTCAAATTCTACACATTAAGTATACTTTTCCCCTTGTAAAAACTGTGCATTTCCTGTATAATAATGACATCACGAATTTCTGAAAGGACAGCCATGAAACTAGAAACATTTTTTGATTTTTGCTCTGGCATTGGAGGTGGACGGCTTGGGTTGGAGCGTTGTGGCCTCCGTTGTGTCGGTTCTTCTGACACAAGCCGTCTTTCCAATCTGAGTTACGCACAGATGCACCAGTGCCATCACGAAAAGAACATCGGCAACCTAAAAAAGGCAACAAGAGAGAATTTACCTGAGTTTGACATACTGATTGCTGGTTTTCCGTGTCAGACCTTTTCTGTGATTGGACGGAAAGCTGGGTTTAGCGATGACCGAGGACAAATTATCTTTCAACTAGCCAGAATCATTCAAGAAACCAGACCCAAAGCTTTTATTTTGGAGAATGTTCGTGGACTTTGTACGCATGATGGTGGGAAAACCCTTAAAATCATCTTAAATCTGCTCTCTGAATGTGGGTATGGTGTCTTTCACAATGTTCTTTCTAGTATCGAGCATGGTGTACCTCAAATGCGACAAAGGATATATTTAGTGGGGTTTCGAACAGACTTGGATGTGAATTTCTCCACATTTCATTGGCCTCAAGAGCAAGATACACCATCTTTAGAAAATTACTTAATTGACGAAAACAACCAGATCACAGAGGAAAACTACGAAAGATTTTATCATTATCTGAAAAATCCCACCAATAATGGCTTATATGTCCCCGAAGATTTCCTTTGTGAACCCTATCTTATCATAGATACCAGAATGTCGGATTTGCGTTTGTATCGTGGTAGAGTACCCACACTCCGTTCCCATAGAGATGGGATCTTTTATGTAAAAGAGGGCGAACTTCGCCAGTTAACAGGATATGAGGCGTTGTTATTGCAAGGATTTCCCAAAGAAATGGCTGATAAAGTGAAAAACACCGTCACAGATCGCCACTTGTTGATGCAAGCTGGCAATGCTATGACAGTGAATGTCATTGAAGCTCTAGGAAAATGTGTGTTAAATACGAAAGGAACAGGCGAAATGATGACAAGTTGGGAAGAATTTGAAGAGAATACCAGCGAATATTTGAAAAACAAGTACCCTCAAGCGAGTTTTGAAAAGCAAGGCGAACACGATTCAACCTTGTCTGACATTAAAGTGACTTCCTCCAAAGGCGAGAGTTTCTACATCGAAACAAAGAAAAGTCCAGCACAAAGTGGGCAGTTTGTATTACTCGCCGACTCTGGGAAAGAAGAATTTGAATATTCTCCGAAAAATGCCAGCAAAATGAATGAACATAGTGAAAAAATCATGAAATTCATGAATATTCACTTCGAGCAATTCAAAGATGCTGCACGGCGGGGAAAGATATTGCCTTGGATGATCGTATTTTCTGTGACTGGATTGTACAGTATTACAAAGATAAATCAGTTAAATACTTCATTACTAGCTACAATAATGACATGATTATTGCCCTGTGGACAAATTTTCAGAGTATTTTTCTGTTTCTGCCAAATATCGTGTGAAGAAAAGTGGTTCTTCTTCTCCTTCTGCAAAATTTGTGGAAGAAGTACAAATGTTGCTTGACAACTCTGGGACAACTGGAAAAGTGAGCCACAATGGCAAGAAAATGTTTGTAGAAACCAGCGAGAATCTGAACAAAAAGCGTTTTATCGGGAAAGAAAACACCTTTATGATGTCTGTCACTGAAGAAGGGTCTGTAGTCAGAAAGTTATCTAATACAGCAAATGCTAACGTCATTTTCTCTATCAAAAGCAAACAATCACAAGATTCTGCTGATTTAAGCCTCTTTGAAGCGGATCTCTAGTGCTTCTTGTGTATCCTCCGCCTCTAAGTAAGTGTCAGCGATATTTGCCACTATATATTGTAGTACATCGACTACCACAGAGTTTCCAAATTGCTTGTATGCCTGATTTTTATTTTCGTGGATTTTGTAAGAATCTGGATAACCCATAATTCTCGCACACTCACGAGTATGCAATTTACGAGGGCGTCCGTCCACCCAATATCCACCTGTTTTCGAAAAAACTCCGCCACCATAGGCAGAAAGAGTGATGGCAATCCCTTTTGTGCTGTAAATTCGTTCGCCTTGACCACCTTTATTCACAGTGCCTAATCGGATTGATTTCTTGGAATAAGTGTCATCTTCCTTGTCATGCATGACCATATCACTGCGTTTCACATATAAATCTTCCACTTCTTTTGAGTCTAGCAGAAAATCTTCCACGTGCTTCTCCAAGGGAAAAGGTGTGGGAAAGTCAAATTCCCTCACGTTTAGGTCACTGTGGAAACAAACCATGTAAATACGTTCTCTTTTTTGAGGGACTCCAAAGTCAACTGCACTCAAAACTTTAGAGAAAAAGGAATATCCCAGCTCTTCCATGGTACTTTTCACCACTTCTAAGGTACGGCCGCCGTCATGAGCTGCAAATTGCTTCACATTTTCCATAAAAACCACTCTTGGTTGTTTTGCTTTCACAATGCGAGCCACGTCAAAGAACAGGGTGCCACGACTGTCCTCAAAACCACGTTGTTTCCCACTGATGGAGAATGCTTGACATGGAAATCCCGCACACAAGATATGGTGGTCAGGTATGGTAGTTTCATCCACTTGCGTGATGTCCCCCTCTGGCATGAGTCCAAAATTCTTCCCGTAGACCTCCTGTGCGTGCTTGTCCCATTCATTGGCATATACACACTCTGCACCGTATGACTCTAATGCAAGGTGAAAACCACCAATTCCAGCGAATAAGTCAATGAATTTTATATTATTAAGCACTTTTTCTTGTGGTGTTATCATAGTAAGCCTCCTTTTTAGGGTTGTTTGTAGTATACCATAGCTTGGGGGAGAGTGCAAGTTTTTTCTCAACTTAAAATGACTAGATATATATGTCAATAACGTTAGGAGTGTTCTCATGAAAATACCTGAATCCGTTGTCGGATTTCTTGAATACAACAATCAAACTTACTCTTTTAGTTTCGATAAAGATAATTACATCTTGTCATTATATCCTCAAAAAGCGACTTATACTTCTGGCTTCTACTGGAAATCCCTTCATACTTCTTTCACAGATGTGCCTAGTAAGATCAAGGGGATTGATAGCACTGGTGCAGAAGTTATATTTTATTTATCAAATCCCCCTAGTTTTTTCAATTGTTTCATTCAAATCCCCATCAAAACCTTTTATTATGGCAAGCCTATGGAGGATAATATTTCTGGTTTAGCTTTCAGTGGACACGCAATCAACTTATTCAGACCTCCTTACATTTCTTCAGAAATATATCTTCAAGAGCAAAAAGTTGAAAAAATATCAGTGAATTACCAAAGAAAAGAGCAAGTATCCTGTGGTAGTTGTCGTTTTGAAGAACTAGAAGTGGAACTTTTTTTGAAAGAAAACGTTACTTATATTGAAAAATCCTTTACTAACCCTATTGCAACCTCTACTGTTTTAATCCTTGAGCTTACTGGATGTGTAACTATAGAAAAGATTCTAGAAATTATTCACTCAGTGAACTGTATGTTCCAATATGTAGCAGGGCGAAAAAACATATGTCTGGATCAAGTAGAATTACTCAACAGTGACAGGGATGTTCTCGGAATTCTATCTCATAACTGTTCTTTTGCTAGAGAAGATGACAATGATAGTCCCCCCCAAATGCTAACTTATCAGATACTTGGTGAGCAAACAGCCCAGCTTTTGAAAAGAATACACAGTGGGGCGATAGAATGTGACTACTTGCTCAATTCTTCTCAAGAAAAAAACACTTACACAGTACCTCGCTGTATTTTTTTAATAACAAAGTTTGAAAGATATTTTCGTTATATCTACGGCGAAGGAAGCTCACGAAGTGCTGAATTCAATGAACTTAAATCGGAAGGCATAGAGCTGTTAACGGAATGGAAAACCTCAAAAAAAGGGAAAGACAAGAAGATTGCTAAGGAATTGCTTCGGAGTTTTTCTGTGATTGACGATAGCTATGCAAGAAGATTATTTCATGCCTTAGAAGATTGCCAAACCATTATGAACCCTTTTATTAAACGATATTATCCCTACGAAGAAGTACGCCTTGACGATATTGCTCAAACTTTGTCGCAATACAGAAATGCCCTAGCTCACGGCAGTGATGTTGATTCAGATGTTGTCAATAGATTAAACTGCATCTGTATTTTGGATAAATTGCTGTATGTCATGCAACTAAAAGATTTAGGATTGGATAATAGTACAGTTCAAAAAGGCATCAATCAGTTGTTTTGTTGCAATTTTGCAATTTGATTAAGCAATATCATACAAATCTTGCCTTGACGGATTAAATCTTTTGTCCACTATGGTGATAGCTATTCCACACAAAATATAGTATCCTTGTGTCAAGCAAACCCAAAGACTCGACATCGAAAGGACGTATCATCATGACAAAGAAAACAAAATTTGCTACTGCACTCCTAGCCACAGCCCTCCTCTCCAACGGATTCACCCTAGACCACGAGGAGGAAGTCACCACAGTAGACCCAGAGCCTACAGCAGAGGTCATCGCAGAAAAAGAAAGTACACCAGTCATTGCGCCACAACATCTGGTAGCAAAGGAAGAAATTCTAGTGGAGGTTTTTGACGAAACCCCCATGGAGGAAGAGGGGGAAGCCTTGTACAGAGTTGCCACAGAAACTGAACCACAGCCAACCGAACCCCCTCCCCAAGCAACCACCCTCGACCAAACCCAAGCCGACACAACCCCTCCAGTTTCCACAATCCCCCTAGCAGAGCAGACCTCCGCAACCAGAGAACCCACCATCAACATCCCAGAGCCTGACTCCATGAATGGTATAGACTTCGGCACAAGCCTAACCATCCAACCTGACATCCCAACCAAACCAGTCTACACCGAAGAACAACTGAGTGACCCAAGCCAAAAGCCTGATGGCTCACCAGTGGAACAGGAGAATTTGACGGAAGAAATTTTCATCCCAGAGGGTGCCACGGTCATCTACCACTACCCAAGTGAAGAAGAAATGAAGAAAGAATTCTACGTCCCCGGATTTGGGTGGGTGAAATCTTCTGGAGAGCCAAATGTCCAAATCATCGCTGACGATATGTACACCAACGGCAACAAAGTCGGTACCATGGGAGGGTAGGAGTATGACCAACCACGAAATGATTTCTGAAATCTACTACCATGCTGTGGAGGAGTCAAGGGATATGAAAAAGCCTAGTCCCTCTGCCTTAGCACGGCAAAAAAGCTACGAATCAGTTGAGAAACTGAAAACTCTACTCAATGAGGAAGAAGAAAAACTGTTTGAGCAGATTTTACAAGACAGAATTGACATGGAATGTGTCAGCAACGAAGAGAACTTCATCTTAGGATTTAGAATCGGTGCAAAGTTGATGGACGAGATTTTGGAGAAAAATTCTAGCTTGAGTTAAAAGGAATACAAAATTTATGACACACCTACGTCATGCAGGTGTGTCTTTTCTTACCCTTTTATGGTTTCCGTCGCCCTACGAATCATCTCTTCACCAGTGATTTTCTTTTGATTGTAGTCCGCCCTTGCCTGTGAATAAATATCACTCCAGTCACAGAATTCATCAAAAGACAGTTTCTTCGTCTGGTTTTCACCACAGTCCATGCGATAGAATCTGGAATACATTTTATTGTAAATCTTTTTCATTTTTGATAGATATTCATCATTAGAGATTGACTCCGTGTATTTTTTCTTGGCTCCCACTTGCTGACAGGTGCGACCATTTTCATAAATTCTGTGGCAAAAATGCCTTACCCTTTTATCTGGCAAGAGGAAAATTTGGTCACAAAGAAAGCACCTCTTCACACGAACCCCTCTTTTTACCATTTCCATAAATTCCAAATAGATCATCTCTTCCAACTTTTCAATGATGAAATAGTGAGAAATATTCACAGCATCTTTGACATCTCTGTGCATTTCTTCCAGTGATTTTTCTGTGTCAGGACTTTCGTTATCCTCAAAGGAGGCAACAAACTCGTGGTCAAAAAAACCGTTGCGAATGGGGGAGAGGTTGTATTTTACTTGCAAAGTGACCTCGGGTAGAAATTCATTGTTGGTAAAAAAATGATAAAATCGCTCTGGCATGGTCGCCGCTTCAAACATATCTGTACTTAAACAAAATTCTAAGCCGTGACGAAAAAGAAGTTGTAACTGGGTGACTTTGTAGAATAGAAAGCCGATTCTGTCAATTTTTTCTTCAAAGCTATAGTTACTGTCATTCAAAATGTGAAGCATTTCAACTTTCAGAAAAAAGTACGCATAACCGTGCTTCTTTTCTAAAGGCTTTAATGTGCTTAAACAGGAATTACCCACCTCCAAAAAATTATCTTCTGCTTTTTCGTCTCGAAGCAGACTTTCTATAGTAGATATTTCCCGTTCAAAGTCCATTTCAGCAAAACCAAGGACTCCAAAACCAATCTCTGGAAATTTTACGGTCTCGCTTTCGGCCTCGCTGAAGCAGTAAAACCCATTGAGATGATTGGATTTATCCACAAAAACTGTGGCATGAGGGTATCGTGGCTCCATAGCACTCTCCTTGCAAAGAATAGATTTCTTGAAAATTCTATTCTCGTTATTTCTGATATACCAGAACTGAAATCTGGTGTATGATTAAATTAGATGATACGAAAAAACTGACCATCGAATCGCTCAGTCCCTTTTCTATATTATAACACAAGTTCTCAGAAAGAGAAATATTTTTTAGAAACAAAGGAGAATTCATGAAAGAAAATTTGAAAATCATCAACTTGGGGGATGTGCCTGTTCAGGAGGTAGACTGGCTGTGGTACCCCTACATTCCCTACAAAAAACTTTCCATCATCCAAGGTGACCCCGGTGAGGGAAAGACAACTTTTATTCTGGCACTCATTTCCCTCCTCACCAAAGGCGAACCACTTCCCGAAGAAGAAAACAAGCGAGAACCCATCAACGTCATCTATCAAACAGCAGAGGATGGTCTGGGTGACACCATAAAGCCACGACTTCTCGCTACGGGAGCCGACTGTTCCAGAGTGATGGTCATTGATGAAAGCGACACAAACCTGACACTGATGGATGAGCGATTGGAACAAGCGATTTTGAAAACAAAAGCTAAGTTAGTTGTCTTAGACCCCATCCAAGCCTACCTCGGAGGGAATGTGGATATGCACCGAGCCAACGAGATTCGCCCAGTGATGTCACACGTTGGAAACATCGCAGAGAGGACAGGCTGTGCCATCGTGATGATTGGTCACATGAACAAAGGCAGCGGAAAGTCCACATATCGAGGTTTAGGTTCCATCGATTTTTACGCCTCTGTCAGGTCTGTGCTTGTGGTCGGTAGGAGTAAGGAAAATCCTAAGTTTCGTCTGATGGGACAGGACAAGTGTAACCTTGCTCCAGAAGGGCAAACCATCGTCTTTGAAATTTTGCAAGACCGTTCTGTGGAGTGGCACGGTTTTTGTGAAGCAACCGTTGAGGACATCTTGTCTGGTGGTGGCAACGCAGAAACCAAGTGTGCCAAGGCAGAGCAGATGATGAAAGATGTGCTGAAAGATGGTCCAGTGCCGTCGGCTGAACTGACCAAGATTGCAAAAGAGATGGGGATTTCCTCCAGAACCTTAGATACAGCAAAGCGAAACTTGGGTGTGCATCCTTTCAGAGATAACAATATCTGGTATTCGCAACTGTATGAAGTGATAGATTCTGGGGATTTTACCAGCAGCGAATTCACTTCCGTGGAAGTTGTAGAAGTGGATTCACAAGACCAACCACGCAAGGACGTAAGGTCGCAAGGCTGTACGGAGATTGCAACCTTGCCATAAATTTTCAATCAACAACGCAAGTCCGCAGTTCTCAAAGGGGATTGCGTCCTTGCGATGTTGCTGACTTGTGAAACTCCCTGAATTTCCCTTTTCTGCCCTTGATTTTCGTCACCACCACCTACCATCGGTCAAAAACTGAACCCCAACGTGGGGCAAGCTAAGGGCAACAAAAGCCGATTTTCTTTCTTCTGAATTAAGTCTTTTTAGAGAGATTTTGGGAGGAGAATTAGGGGAGTTTTGGGAGAGAGTCAAGAGAATTTTAAGAGAGAATTGAGGAGAATTTAGAGAATTGCCAGCATCGCACTTGGCTAGTCGCCAAGCACTGCAGGTCGGGAGACCCGAACCCCTTTGGACGTGGGAGAACCCATACCCCTTTAGGAGAATCAAAAAAATCGAGTAAAATGAAAGAGAGGTACAGCCTACGAAAGAGAAAAAAATGAGTATCCGAATCTCAGAGAAAGACCTGAGCAAAATCAAAAAGAAAGCTGACACCTCTGGGAAATCCCTGACGGATTATGTGACAGAGGTTTGTTTAGGTAAAAAAATCATTAGGATAGATGGACTGGAAGAAGTAGTTCGTCAGCAGAAAGCCACAGGAAATAATTTGAACCAGTTGGTCAGGCTCTGCCATGAGGGAAGAATTTCTGCAGTGTATCTCCAAGAAACCCTTCAAGAGTTTCAGAAAATCAACGACCAACTTTCTGAACTGGTAGAGAGAAAGGAGGGCTGACCAGTGGCAACAGTAAATTTTATCAACACCAAAACCCAGAGCAAAGGACGGATGAAACAAGCCGTGGACTACGTTACCCAAGAAGTAAAAGTGAAGCACGATGGTAGATTTCTGGTCAGTGGTTTCAACTGCATGGGTGACACCGCCTACCAAGATTTTCTAAGCACTAAAAAACTTTACGGCAAAGAAGATGGCAGGCAGTTCTACCATTTTGTGCAGTCCTTCTCGCCAGAAGAAAAAATTACACCAGAGCTTGCTCACGAGGTGGCACTCAGGCTTGCAGAATTTTACAAGGACTACGAAGTCCTCGTTGCAACTCATGTGGATGCAGACCACATCCACAGTCACTTCATCTTAAATTCTGTCAGCTTT
>JAWXUL010000035.1:0-20538 GCA_044432725.1 Eubacteriales bacterium | reverse complement strand
AGTCCGTCCATCGCTCCCCCATGCCGTCACGAAAACGAGGGAAACCCAGAACCCACCTACCACGAGCAAGCCACAGAGGACGAGCCAGAGAGCGAAAAAACAGACCTCTCTACCCACCAGACCCACGAGGGGAAGAATTTGTAAATTTTTCTTGAATAGACTTGTTTTTTGTGGTGGAATGTGGTAAACTTATAGGTAAAAATCACGAAAATTTCAAATAATAATGAGGTGCTTAAAATGGATATTAATTTTTTAAAAAAAATCTCTTTGCGTGGAAGAGTCGCTTTTTCTATAAGGTGTTTTGAATATTTACTTTTGGACTTAGGTTATGATAAAGAAAAATGGAAATTTGTTTTAGAAATTATGTGGGAATTTACAAATATAAAACACTTAGACGATTGGACTTATAAACTAAATGAAATATCTCCAGATTGTTTATTAGAATTTGATACTTATGCTAAACACGATTTTGAATATTTAACCAAAGAGGATTTCTACTATCTTTATGATTTATATCAAAATATGGATATAGACGAGAAAATTATTTATTGTATGGAAAAAATCAATGACATAGGTTCAAGTCACATATACTCATGTATTATAGATTATGGAGCTGAGAGTTTTGAGTGCCTAAAAGAAATGATTGAATTTATGGCAAAAAATAACTTGTCTTTGCCTAATTTCACTGATTTTGAACGATTTTCAATAAATCAAAGTGATGGCTTTGGAGATGATTTTGATGGCAAGCAATTATCTATTATTTTATAACTTACTATTGAAAATTAGAATATCTCTCGAGTTAGAGCCGTTAGTGACTTCTATAGTCAGTGACGGCTTTTCCTACCCCCTTTTCACCCCACGCACCACTTTGATACAACCTATTGAGCATCACAAAAGCAACAGGCAGTTTTCCTGTTTTCTTACAATTTCCATGGGAATTTACAGAATTTACAGTAACGCAACCTGAAATTGACAAAGTGCAACGCTAAAAAGATAGACAATCGTCACATTATTTGATAAGATTGAGCTATCAAATGAAAGGGGATAACAAAATGTTATTTTACGAAAACTTTATAAACTAAGAAAAGAGAGTGGATTATCTCAAGAAGCACTTGCCGAGAAGTTGAACACAAGTCGGCAAGCTGTCAGCAAATGGGAGAATAATCAAGGTTATCCAGAAACAGAAAAGCTACTCTTGATGAGTAATCTGTTCGGTGTTTCTGTGGACTATCTTTTGAAGGATGTCAATGAGAATAGTGAGGTCCATGACAAGGGTTATTACGCAAGCAAAGAAATGATCGAGGGGTATTTTGATAATCGAGAATCTGCATTTGGGACACTGGCGATTGGTCTTTTTTTTCTTATTTTAGGCGTGGGTGCTTATTACAAATTTACCTATGAAAATGCCTCGCCCGTTGTCATGGTCACGCTCTTATTATTGGGTGGAATCGTTATAGCGAAAGGTGCCACCAAGCTAGATGATAAATTTGATGTATTAGAAAAAGAAACTTTGATTTTTGATAAAAATTTTCAATCGGATGTGGAAAAACGCTACCGTCAGAAAATAACAAAGTTTTCCAGTGTCCTTGGGGTGTCGGTTGTGGTGTTTTTGATGTGTGTTGCTCCCATGGTAAGGGAAATTGAGCCCTTTGTCAAAGACTTTTCTGATGGCATACCATTGTCATTTGAAATTATGTTTATCGCTCTGGCTCTCTCTGCACCAATTTTATTTTACACTGGGAGTCTGAGAGATGTGTACACCTTCATTGTGAATCACGAAAAGTACATTAACAGTTTTGAATTTAAGCTCAAAAAAAAGCTAAGAAATAAATGTGATTCACTGCTGAAATAGATGTTATGTAGAAAATAACAAAATACAACCCTAAGAACATCGGTCACACTGGACTTACCCAAGTGCGACCGAGTTTTTTATGATTTTTCTGAGATGGCTTGTTTTGCGGTGAATTGAGAATATTTTGAGCAGTATATTGGAAAAACAAATGATTTGAAAAGATCAAAGAAGCACATTAAAGAAAAATGAGCATAATCTCCCACATAAGCCGTTATAGACTTCCATAGTCGGTGACGGCTTTTCTTATACCCTTTTTTATTCAAGGAGCAGACATCCAAGCCTAAGCGAAAAAGCGATGAGGGGATCTAGGGTGATTTTTGTGATTTTTCTTGAATGGCTTGTTTTTTGTGGTGAGGTGTGGTAGAATTTAACTGATTCAGACTTCTTATAGGTTGTTAGCAATAGCAACACAAAGTAAATACTGTAGATAGATTTATCGCTAAAGAATAAATAGGAGAAAATAAATGATAGAAGTAAATGGGTTTAAGTTTGATATTTCCAAAGAAGGTGCTATCTTGCGTAGCTATACAGGTGATGAACTAGATGTTGTGATACCTGACACAGTAGACGGCGAGCCTGTGATTAAAATAGGCAATGATGTATTTTTGAAAAGTAAAATAAAATCTGTAATTATACCTGAAACAGTGACTCACATTGGCTCAAAAGCGTTTGATGGGTGCAGTAAGTTGACAAAAATAAAGTTACCAAGCAAAATACAAACGATATCGAATCGGTGTTTTGCCATGTGCAAGTCACTAGAAACGATGACTATACCCGAAAAAACAAGACTGATAGAGTGGGACGCTTTTTCTAGTTGTAGCAAACTTAAAACAATAAATTGGGGCGAAAGTTTACAGGAAATTTATAGCGGAGCTTTCGCAAAATGTAATTCACTGACCAAACTAGAACTACCGAAAGGACTTACGGATATTTCTACATCAGCATTTTTAGGGTGTAAAAATGTAATTGAAGTCCATATTCCGTCATCTGTTAGCATGATAAAAGAAAAAGCCTTTGCAAAGTGTGAAAATTTAGAAATAGTAACTTTTGCACCTAGACCCGAAGGTATGGAGGGGTGGCTTACGACCCAAACAGGCTGTTTCGCCTACACAATCCCCATGGAAGAGCGATTTTTGACACAGGGAGAACCACCTGAAAGTAGAGTTATTTTTGGGTTTAACAAAGCCGATGAAGAAAAGTTCCGAGTTGACCAAATAAAAATGTGGGAACATCTTTCTGGGGAGGAAAAAGACTTCTTTTTAGTAGATTGGAAGTCAAAAATCTCTGGAAAGAACCGAAAAGGAAAGAATCGTCTGCGTAATCTGGTGTTTTTGAAGTCCACGGCAAAAGAAATGGGGCTGTATTTCAAGGAAGGGTTTCATTTGGAATTACCTGAATTGGAGGAATATCTGGAATTTTCCATCGAAAAAGGAAACACAGCAGAAACGGCTCTGCTTTTGGACTATAAGAACAAAACCTATAGCAAAGACTACTTAGAAGAGCAAGAAACCCACAAAGAATTAGTAGAAATTGGACTAAAATTACCTACTTTGGCAGAACTTCGTGAAAAATGGAGTGTGCAAGTAGAACAGGACTATATCAAGATTATTGGGTTTAAAGGAAAAAATAATAGTGAAATGGTACCAGAAGCGACAGATACTGGTTTGCCCATTCGTGTGATTGGACTCAATGATAAGTCCACCGCATACAACGGGTACACCTATCGAAAATTAAAAAAGATTTTTCTACCAGAAGGCATAGAAGAAATTCAAGCTTCTACCTTTAGAGATACTTCGTTAGAAGAAATCAATTTCCCAAGAACTCTGAAAAGAATCGGAAAAGAAGCTTTTTTAATGACGGAACTGACAGAAGTGACCCTTTTTGATAGCTTAACTGTGTTAGAATCTCATACTTTTATGCAATGCAAAAAATTAGAGAAAGTAAACTTGTCTAGCACTATAAAAGAAATCAAAGAGCGTGCTTTTTCTGTTTGTGTTAGTCTGGTAGAGATAAATCTTCCTAAGCAACTTGAACAGATTGAGAGTCAAGCTTTTAATTTTTGTATCAATCTTGAAGAAATAAAATTACCGAAAAATCTTAAAAAAGTAGATGAAGGTGCTTTTAAGGATTGCAAAAAACTAAAAAAAGTCATTCTTGAAAGTGATACAGTAGAAATCGACCCAACTGCCTTTGTAGGGTGTGAGGTTTTGGAATTTGTGGGAATAGAAGGTGGAGAAAATTTGCTCCCTAGCTTTCAAAAATAGCAAAATGAATTAAGCCGTTATTGACTTCCTTGGTCGGTGACGGCTTTTCTTATTTAAGGAACAAACCTCCAAGCCTAAGAGAAAGGGCGATGAGGGGAGGTAGGATTTTTCGTGGAATGGCTTGTTTTTAGTATGGAGGTATGGTACAATTAACTCCGTATTTATGTGTGGAACACTTTTAACTGAGTCCATACAAGAAAGGAGATTTAGTTATGGCAGATAACAATAATTCTAACCAAGACCCTCAAAAGCTAGACACCAACACTTTACCGAATGGTGAGGGAACAGATTTATTAAATTTATTAAGTGGTGGTGGTGCTGTTGCTGACAGTATTTTGAGCGAACTCACTTCACTTTCAGCAATTGACTTTAACAGTATGTTGAGTGGTACAACATCATTAACATTTGATGGTGCAGGTGGGGAAGAAGTTTTAACGGAAAAAAATGATGGAGTGTATGACAAGGCGAAATGGCATATTGATGGTGATGAAGATGAAAATGAAGTATACGAAAGATTCAAAGCAGCATTTGAATTTTTAGATGCAAATAATATGCTAAACGAAGAGGGAAAAAAGGTATTAAATAGTGTTATTGATGACACAGTAATCATAAGTGAAGAATTACTGACCCAAACAGGAGTCGACTTTTTAGACAAGTACTATGATAAAGCACTGGGCGATAACCCTTTTGATATGAAAACTTCTTTAGGTAAATGTCTTACCAAATTCAAAATCCGTAATAAGAATAACCCGTAATAGGAATAATAAATCCCCGAAAATGTACTAATTTTAGCAAGTTTTAGTGTATTCACTAAAGCCTTTGACCACTTTTTTGGTAGTCAAAGGCTTTTCCTATGCCCTTTTCACTCAGGCTCCACTTTTATCCCACAGAGGGAAAACCTACCGCGACCAGAGGAAGTCCCTTCTGGGAAAAAAGTTCCAAAATTACGCACCTTCGCATAACAAAAACGAGGAAACCTAGAACCCACCCACCTCCAAGTCTAAGAGAAAGGGCGATGAGGGGAAGTAGTTAAGAAACACCCTTAAGATTTTTTTAAGAAAGCTTAAGTATTTATTAAGGTTATTGACAACTATGGTGACTGGTGATAGTATTACCTAGTAGGCTAAACTTTATATTTCTAAAGTAGAATCTGCAGGAAAGGACGAAAGGTGATGAAGAAAAATGAGTACAAAAAATAAAGACGCTAAAAAACGTGGGTATATGGCAAGGAAAATTGTTGTTTTGTGTTTGTTCTTAGGTGTAGAACAGCAATCTTGGATAATGTGGGGGTTTTTAGCAACTTTTTTGCACCCACGCAAGAGTATTGGATCGAAGATACCAGCAGTGAGTGGGTGCGTTTAGAGGAAGAACTTCATTTCGACAGTCGCTTCTATCAAAAATCTGTTGTGAACAATATTCACAGCGTAAGTCCTGTAGAACTTCGTATTGTTTCCCCCACTGGAGAATTAGTCGTGGATCACCTACAACTCTCACAAGGGGAGAAAGCTACTTTAGAAGAGTTAGAAAACTATGTTGAGTATGAAATCTTTGCAAAATCTGAGGGTGAATTTAATTATTTGCTGTTTACTTAAGGTGAATGAATTTAATCGGAGAATATAAATGAACAAAATAACAGAAATTAACGCAAAGTTAAGTAAAATCTCAGTATTTTCTAACAATTCAGTAAAAACAATCGCCCTTATCTCCATGATTATAGACCATTTTTCAAAAATTGTTCTATTTGCTTGGTTGGGACAATCTGTGTTTCCTCTCTTGGAATCTGGTGACATTACTCATGAGTCTTATGAAAAAATTGATACTTTGGTACGATTTACCCTACCTTCCATAGGTGCAGTCGCATTTCCTCTCTTTGCTTTTCTTTTAGTAGAGGGTTTTGCTCATACAAGAAACAGAAAAAAATATTTTGCACTGATGTTCCTATTTGCTTTTATTTCTGAATTACCTTTTGATTTGGCTTTTTTTGGTGAAGTTTCAAAAATGACTGGTACCTTCCCTTTTCATTGGAAGTACCAAAATGTATTCTTTACCCTGAGTTTAGGAATACTTGTGCTACAAATCATAGAGAAATTACAAGATATCCCCAGTCTTTCTAACAAAAAATTTAATTTGTATATTAGCACAATCGCTTGTGGAGGTATTATCGCACTATGCGCAGAGTTCATGAAGACCGATTATGGAGCAATGGGTGTCTGTTATATTGTGGCGTTTTATATTTTAAGAGAAAATAGACTATTACAAGGGCTTTCTGTGTTAGTAGTGTACTCATTATTCACAGGCGACCAACCCACAGTTTCTCAACTGCTGTCAATCACTGTTATTCTGCTTTACAATAATCAACATGGGAAACTGAATCTGAAATATCTATTTTACCTGTTTTACCCTGTGCATTTATGGGTATTTTATGGAATTTCTCAACTATTTTACTAAATGTATGTAGCTTTAGCGTATGAATTCAAAAAATCCATCACTAAGCGAAAGCCGTGATTGACTTCCTTGGTCGGTGACGGCTTTTCTTATTTAAGGAACAAACCTCCAAGCCTAAGTGAAAGGGCGATGTGGGGAAGTAGGGAATATTTTGTAGATTTTCCGTGGAATGGCTTGTTTTTTGTGGTGAGGTGTGGTAGAATGAACTTTGTCACTAATGACATAAAACTATAAATCGAGGAGGATTTAGGCTTGGACAAATCAAATTTACCTGATGGGTGGGACGCAATCGAAAATGAATTTATGCGTGTTTACCAAGGGCAAGATGACCACAGACATCTGCCACTAACAGGACTTATGGGCGAACGTGAGGGGATTCTGCAAGGTATCAGCATTTTTGAAGCAGATGGTTTTTGGCATTTCGTTACTTATGGAATGACCGAACTTTTTGACAAAGAGTGCGAAAATGAAGATGTTAGTGGATTAGGAACAGAATTGACTTTCAAGTTAAAACGTCAATCATCTTCACAACCTGACACTGCTGAAAATAATGAAATGCACGGTATTTGTAATATTCTTCAGCACTTAGCCAATGTTAGTGTATCAAATTCTGTAGATTTTTCTGAACAAGAGTTTATTTACACTGGTCAAAAGCAAGGGATAGATTTTGAGCAAAAATCACAGCTTACTGGTTTTATTGTGATGAAAGACACTACTGTTAATTCTATCACTTCCGTGAATGGTCGTTCTAACTTCACCCTTTTAATTGGTGCTACTGAATCCGAACTGTTAGCACTTAAAAAAGAGGAAACCACCAAAGATGAACTCTTAGCAAAAATAGGGGGCGAAGTAACCGATTATGCCAGAAAATCAGTGATTTAACTCTTGAATTGCAGACAGGTACTAAGCTACTACAGACCAATCTAGGTTTGTGGTAGCTTTTCTTTCCCTGTCTATAAATGCAAGGTACGAATAAACCCCACGCACCCACCGACCACAGCCCAGAGGGCGAACCCCAGACCACCGAGGGAAACACCCCTGAAAAGTTGCAAAATTGCCACCCCATCGCAAACACATGACGTCACGAAATCGAGGGAAACCCAGTACCTACCCACTACGAGCAAGCCACAGAGAGCGAACCAGAGAGCAAAAAACAGACCTCTCCATTCACCAGAGCCACTAGGGGAAATTAGTGTAAATTTTTCTTGGATAGGCTTGTTTTTTGTGGTGGAGTGTGGTAATATGTATTGAATGAGCTACTAGATAGTTGTGAACTCAAATTTTAGGGGGTAAATATGGAAATACTTGTGTTGCTACTGATGTATATACTGGTTATGTGCAAATTCAAGAAAAAATCCAACACAGAAAAAATTCTAATATCTGTTTTTTATCTTTACTTATGTTGTGTACTTTATGTCACTATTTTGCCTTTGGATTTAACTCCTGATTTCAAATGGTTATATCACGAATCTGTCCCTGTTGATTATGGTAATTTTGTTCCTTTTGAGGATTTGTTGAAAAATAGACATGGAGCAATGAAAGGTATATTGTTAAATATAATAATGACTATGCCTTTTGGTTTTTTAATGTCAATAATTTTTTTGAAGGTAAATTTTCTTAAGGTACTTGTTAGTACCTTTATGTTAAGTCTCAGTATTGAGGTATTCCAACTCATAACCACAATTTTCTTGTTGCACCATAGAGCATTTGACGTAACAGACTTAATAACGAATACTTTTGGTGGTATTATCGGCTATTTTATTTATAAACTTACGAATCGTAACAGTTTTATAACTAATTTAGTTACTACAACAACTGATAATCAAAACACTGAGCAGATTCACCCTCGCAAAAGCAGTAATTGACTGTTAAGTTGACAATGGGTTTTCCTATGCCATTCTGTTTACGATACTCATTAAAGCACCAAAAGTCCAATGTGTTCTGGCAGTAATCCACCAAAACACTCTAAAAGTAACGTCCTCCCCTCAACAAGTCTTGTGGCTTAGTTGAAGGGAGGAAATTTTTTTGCAATTATTTTCTGAAATCCCTTGACATTATGAAATTCTTATAGTAATATAAAAATGAGTTAACTCTTAATCTGCGTTTTGAAAGGAGAACAAAATGAATGCATTCAAAGACCTGACCCCCACTGAAATAGAAATTATGGAGGTGCTATGGGCGCAAAATGAGCCAGTATCTTTCACTTGGATCAGTGATTTCTTCAACAATGAGCGAGATAAGGCTTGGAAACGTCCCACTCTTTCCACTTTTCTCTTGAAATTAGCCGAAAAAGGCTTCGTCATCTCGAAAAATAGGGGCAGACAGATGTTCTATTCCGCTGCGATGTCTGTGTCTGATTACGAAAAACAAAAGGCAAATACCATTCTGGATACCTTGTACGATGGTTCTGTGAAAAAATTTATGGCGGCATTGTATGATGGAGAAGAACTCTCCAAAAATCAAATTGATGACTTAAAACAGTGGTTAAATGCCATAGATGAAGGTTGAATGGTGGGATATGACGGACATTTTTCAATTCTTCCTCAGCAATTCCGTGGTAGCAAGTGGATTTTTTCTACTGTTGCTATTGACAAAACCATTGACTGAGAAATATTTTTCTCAAAGCTGGCATTACCTCGCCTTGCGTGTAAATGCACTGTTATTTTTCATCCCCATCACCCCTATTTGCGAAAAAATCGCCCCTTTTCTAGTGGGAATACTACCAACAAGAACGAAAACTGAGGTGATGATTCCCCAAACAGAGAGTGCTACTTGGTTTATCCCAGTGGAGGATTTTACTGCAATGGGTGAAATAGGAGGCACAGTCGGTGCAGACCTTGCGATGACAGCAGAAGGAAATCCGCTGAATTGGACGGAGATATTTCTGCTTTTGTGGGTGATTGGCTCTACCATCTCCCTGATTTGGCATTGTTACTGTAGAATTCGATTACAAAAAGAACTGAAACCACTGATTCCTTTGGAAAATCCAGAGATACACGCAAAGTTGGAGCAATGCAAAGTGGAGAAAAAGATTAACGCAAGAATCAAACTTTTTTCAAGTCATAAACTATATTCACCACTACTTGTGGGACTGTTTCAAGGAAAAATTCTCTTCCCAAACAAGAAAATGGAAGAAAAACACTTGGAATATATCTTCTCCCACGAGCTGACCCACTTCAAAAGGGGAGATTTGTGGTGGAAAGCATTGCTCACTCCAATATCTGTGATTTTTTGGTGGAACCCACTGATCTACTACTTTATGGCACAGTTTGAACTACGTTTGGAATACTCCTGTGACGAAAAAGTGGTGGGAAAATCCAGTATCAAAGAAAGAAAATCCTATGGACTAGCTATATTAGAGTCCATTGATGAGAAAAAACAAGAAAAAATCAAATTATTTGGTGTTTCTTTGCGAACACCAGAGCAAAAATTAGAAACGAGGTTGATTAAAATGTTGAAATTTAGCGAAATGAAAACCAGAACCAAAGTGTTATCTGGTGTGTTAATGTCTGCTATGCTTTTGGGTGCTGCGGCACCTAGTATGGCGAATGTCCTCTCAGAACCCAAAATTATTTACGATGACCCTTGGGATATGCCTGCAAAAACTGGATCGCCCATCAATACCTTGGTGAGTGTGAACAGTGAGGATGAAAAAAACTTCACGGAAGAAGAATGGGCAGAAATTATGCAACGTGTGGAAGCTGGCACCATAGAATATGTTGAAATCACAGATGAGCATCGGGAATTGGAAGCACTTTTGAAAAAGCACAATATCCCACCCTTTATGACATCTGCTCCCAATGAATTGCCACTTCCTTCCTTAACTGTTGGTGAAAAGCTGGAACTTTTTCAGTATTATGTAGAAAATAACTGCACTGGAAGCCTTCATTGTCACGGTGACTTGAACGAAACCACAGGGGAATATGAAATCACAATTTCTTGTTACAACAGTGAGGGGGACATGATTGTTTCTCACGATTTGGGAACTACTTGGGAAGTGAAAGACCATATTATGGGTGGAAGTTCTCGTATTTTGGACGATATGAAATTGTCAGGGCAAGCATTAGACATCATTCCTAGCATTGTGGAAACCAGTGCTTTCCTCGTGGAAGGCACTGATAATGGTGAAGATTATGGGGGAATTCTAGCTGAAAGCGAAAATATTCAATCTTTTGACTTAAAAATCATTGCTGTTTCTCCAGAGGATGAGAAAAAATTCACCCCAGAGCAGTGGGCAGATATTCTGGAAAAAGTGGATGCTGGGGAGATTCAAATGCTGGAAGAAGGCAGTCAGGGCATTGAAATTGTACCAGTTGATGTGGAAGACGATAGCACTGCTAGGGAAGAGGTGAAACGTGATTTTTACTATATTGAAAGTGCTGAAACCCAATTTTATAGTCAGATAAACTCTCTCCGTGATGCTGATTACTATATTTCCGATTCCTCTAATGGCATAACTTATTTCGCAACCGAGGAAGGCACAAACATTTACCCCTATGGGAAAGGTACAGTGATTGAATCTGGATTTGAGATAAATGCTGGGAATCAAGTGGTTATTCTCCACGAAGATGGGAGCAAAACCCAATATCGCCACTGTAAAGAATTGTTTGTTTCTGTGGGTGACGAGGTAGGTCTGGAAGATGTCCTTGGAACTGTGGGCAGAACAGGAAATGTCACAGGATTTGCACTGGGTTTTGCCCTGTATCAAGGCTAAATTTAATCATATCTTTCCAAAGAACTCCCTCCACTGGAAACGGTGGGGGGAGTTTTGAAACATAAATACTGATATGTAGGGCAACTTGACATTACAGCAAAACAATGTTATTATAAAATGTCAGAAATGAACTTTATTCTATGAGGTGTGCCATGAAATGTAAGATATTTTTCAAAAAATACAAATATATTCTGTGTTGTTTTCTACTATTATTGATATTAGCCTTTGATGTTCGGCTAAAAACTGTGGTGTATACTTTGGAAAGTGACAAAATAAATACACCCATCCGTATTTGCTTGGTGACGGATTTACACGGCTGTACCTATGGGGAAAATCAAGAAAAATTGATTGGTGAAATCGACAAAATGGAACCTGATATTATTTTATTAGGCGGTGATATTTTTGATGATGTTCATCCTTGGGAGAACTCAGAAATTTTCTTAGGGGAAATTACCCATTATACAAGCTATTATGTCACAGGAAACCACGAGTATTGGAGTCATCAAGCAAGTGAAATTTTAGAGATTATTCAGTCTTATGGGGTGCAAATCATAGATGGAGAACATCAATTACTGGAAATCAGGGGAGAATTGGTGAATTTGTGCGGTGTTTCTGACCCTGATGGCGAAAGATATGTAGAAAACCAAGACTCCACATTCACCCAATTAGACCAGTTGGAAGAACAAATTGACACTGAATATTACTCAATTTTGTTGACTCATCGTCCTGAGTTGGTAGATACTTACTTGAATTATTCTTATGACTTGGCTTTGGCTGGTCATGCCCATGGTGGGCAGTGGAGAATACCATTTTTGTTAAATGGACTGTATGCACCCAATCAAGGCATTTTCCCCCAATATGCAGGAGGATTTTATGGGTTTGTGGACATGAATCTGATTGTGAGTAGAGGTTTATCACGAGAAAATACAGCGATTCCTCGTATTTTTAATCGACCTGAACTAGTATTTATTGATCTTGCTTGAAATTCCCATCCACTGGAACAAACTCCAAAAATATCCGTCTATTCTAAGCTGGCAAAAAATATAACTGAAAAAAGAAGAAAGACCAACTATCAAAAGTCAATGGGAAATTCAAAAAAAACGAAAAATTTTCATACAAAAGGGAGTGGATAAAAATGCATGACAAGAAAGCCTAGTAAAGTCACCTCAACTAGGGAAAATATGGAATGTTTATGTTAGGAACGTTGCACTTCATAAGGAATATTGTTCTTCAAAATTGCATGAATCACATTCACTAATTTACGAGCAACAGCTCCGATGGCGGTCATGTGGTGTTTGCCCTCAGCACGTTTTTTCTGGTAGAAAGCAGAGAAAGTAGGGTCATGAAATGCAGCAACTAGAGCAGCTTGAAACAGTGCTTTTCTTAGATAAGGTGAACCACGCTTGCTGATTTTATGCCCCGTACTTGTGGACTCTCCAGACTGGCTGACCGTCACGTCAATACCAGCGTAGGCAGCAAGTTTCGCAGGATTGGAAAAGCGAGAAATATCACCAATTTCGCCTAAAATTGTTGCTCCTGTGACTGGACCCACGCCAGGGACAGTGGAGATAGGAGATTGGATTTTTTTCATAAGTTTCTCCATTTCACTTTCTAACTCTGCAATCTGATTTTCAATGAATTTAATTTGCTCCACAAGGAATTTTAACTGGAGCGAAAAACTATCTTGGCAAAACTTAACACCAAAAGAAGTGGTCGCAGCTTTAGATATTTTACTCATCTTTTCTCGTGCAGGTTTCTTCTGACGAATGGACTTTAGGCACTCTTCCAGTTGTTCGGCGGTGATGTTCTCAAAATCTTCCGCTGTCTGAAAATGTTCTAAAAAGCTGATAGATGTGTCTGACCAAAGACCTTTCACAGCAGAAACGTATTCAGGAAAGATTTGATCCAGCACACAAATCACCTTGCGTTTTAGGTCGCCAACAAAGGAAACTTGGTAGCCACGAAACGACTTAAGTTACGCAAACTCATAAAATCTTCATCTAGCAAACTGGTTTCCAGAAAGTTTCCATAACGAATTAAATCGGCAATTAAGACAGAGTCAATGGTGTCAGTTTTCCGTTTCCGAATCTCGATACCCTTTCTCCAACCGTCAGTTTGGATGGGATTGATGACGTGGATTTTATAACTTTTTTCGGCAAGAAAGCAATACAGAGAAAGCCAATAATGCCCTGTTGCCTCCATGCCAATTTCAACTTCTTCTATGGGGAAATCTTGTAATTTTTCAAGTAAAAGTTCTCCTCCTTCCGTGGTATTTTTGAAAGAAAAAGCTTTGAAAATCAGTTTGGAGTCTGGGTTCATCAGTGAGGCAACATGAGTGTTTTTTCCGATATCAATTCCTAAGTACAGCATAAGATTTCACCTGTTTTTCTAAAAAATTAGATAGATCCTCTTTGCTCTAAAATGCTACCGCCTTGTTCGATTTCTGAAGTGCGAAAGATTCGCCAACATCCAACTTATTCGTAGACTTTTTTTAGAGAAGAGGTGCCACTCTTTCGATTACGGAGCTAGGAAATCTACTCCAAGGAGAACTCGGCATCCTCTATCTAGTAATTACCATTATACTGTATATTACTGAATAATGGTAGAGTTAATTTGGGGGAGATAGGCTCCCTTATCAACCTAAATATATTATACAAGGAGAAAGGAGTTACTCTAATGAAACTAGCCATTAGCTTATTGCTTTGTCTTGTTCTTTTTTCTTTCGAGAAGGAAACTTCAAAGACAGAAAGCACCAGCTATTCAGTCGATGTAGGTAGCTTTGACGATTACCAAGAATTAGGAATATATCAATTTGAAAATTTCGACAACAATGCAAAAGAACAGACAGCAACCACTTTCTTTAGAAGAATCGCAAGCGATGAAGAACTTATCTTGTTTATGGAAACTTTATCGGAAGATAATAACGTCTGTGAGAATAGCTTTCTCAAAGTAGAAGAAAAACTATCTCATTTAGATATGAACTTTTTTGAAGAAAGTGATTTCATTGTCACATTACTCAACACATATACTACACCTTATTACTATGATTTTGAAGATGTCACTGTCAAAGATGGTAGTATTATGGTAAGACCGAAAATTTCTGGTGATGGTAGTGGAGAGGAATATCAAAGTACCTTAGTCTATATTGAAACAGAGCAATTTTCTAATGATTTAGCAATTAAGATAAGCAAGGTATACGATTGATTAACAAGCACCTGACTCCAGTCTACAAAATTATAGCTTACTTTGCAAAGAAAATAGAAAGGTTGATGAAAATGACATTTGAAAAAATTTTAGAGGTGTTCCACTATTATCTGAAAGAAGATACCATTTGTGAGGTGATTTTAACCCAGAGAGGGTATACCGTGATGTTCTGGGTGAACGTCAAAGAGATTGGTTCGGCATGAGGCACTGCAACGAGCCACAGGATATACTTGATATGTGCCTGATGGGATTTTCAGATATGACAGAACAAGGCTACACCAAGAACCGATGTGAAATGACCGAAGAAAAAGGAAAGATTATTGAAGAAAAATGTGATGTGCTAAGAAAATGTGTCACTGGGGAGTAAACGCTTTTGTTCCTATGAGAATTTTAGTTCACAAGCTTCAATTAAAATGTTTATCTAGTTACCCAAATCACTTTACCAGTATTAGGTAAAGTGATTTTCTGCTTCATGCTATGTCCAAAATTAAAATAATGATTTTGAAAAACCTCTTGACAAAGTAGTTTCAGTGATGTAGACTATAGTTAGTTGCAACCATAGAAACTGACAGGAGGGTATAAATATGACAAAACCAACCATGGGAAAAATCGAACGGCAATTTGCAGACATTATCTGGGAAAATGAACCTCTGGCTTCTCCAGAACTGGTAATTCTGGCTGAAAAAGAACTAAACTGGAAGAAATCCACCACATATACCAGCTTAAAACGATTGAGCGAGAGAGGGATTTTCCAAAACATCAAAGGAATCGTGTCCTCACAAATGAGCAGAGAA
The DNA here is from genome assembly GCA_044432725.1 of Eubacteriales bacterium. GTDB lineage: Bacteria > Bacillota > Clostridia > Oscillospirales > Oscillospiraceae > JAWXUK01. The sequence goes on along the minus strand of JAWXUL010000035.1, from coordinate 5,265 downwards.
GAATTTTATGCTTTGAAAAGCGAAGAATTCATTGAGGACAGCTTTGCAGGTTCTCTACCACGATTTTTAACGGCTTTTTCTTCCAGAAATAAGCTGACAGAGGAAGAAATCAAAGAAATTGAAGCATTGATTGCAGAGAGCAGAGAGCAGAGGTGAATCTTAATGGAAAATGTCTTTCTCGCAGTCTTAAACATGAGTTTGACGGCAAGCTACATCATTCCTTTTGTACTTCTTGCTCGTATGCTTTTACAAAAAGTACCGAAAATTTATAGCTATTCCTTGTGGTCGGTGGTGCTTTTTCGACTTCTTTGCCCCTTTTCCTTAGAATCAGCCATTAGCTTGCTCCCAGAAGAAGCCGAACCCATCACCAGAAGCACCTTAATCGCACAAAATCCAGAGATTTCTACTGGAATCCCTATCATTGACCAAAGTATCAACCCTATTTTACCCCCAGCACCCCCACCAGAAACAGGAAACTCCGTGAATCCATTGCAAATTTGGACTTTTGTGGCTCAAATGCTATGGGGTTTTGGCATAGTCCTCATGTTACTGGTAGCAAGTGTTTCCTTGCTACTCTTGAAAAAGAAGTTGAGGGTCTCAAAAGAACTAGAAAAAGGAGTGTTTTTGGCTGATGACATCACTTCTCCCTTTGTTTTCGGTGTAATTTCTCCAAAAATCTATCTACCCTCTTCCATAAATGAGGAAGAAATCCCTCTCATTCTGGCTCACGAGAGGTTTCACCTAAAAAGATTTGACCATATAACAAGACTACTTTCTTTTGTGGCACTAACCTTACACTGGTTTAACCCTTTGGTGTGGATTTCTTATTATTTATCGGAAAAAGATATGGAAACTTCCTGTGATGAGGGTGTTTTGCGTGAGAAATCTCTTGGAGAACGTGGTGATTATGCCACGGCACTGTTAAAATTCACTGGTAGAAGAACTAGCCTAACTCCTCTTGCGTTTAGTGAGAATGATACGAAAGGTAGAGTGAAAAATATTATGAAGATGAAGAAAACAAAACTTTGGGTTAGTGGACTTGCTTGTATGTTAGTGGTTGGGTTGGTAGTGGGATTTGCAACCAACAGAGAAAATGCACAATATGACACAGAATTTGCTAGTTTTACGATTGATAGCTTTTTGAAATCTGTTTACCTTAAAGAAAATTCACCAGAATTGAAAAAAGCACAGGAAGAGGGTTTACTTCCTTATTATGCTTACTATCCAGAACATGGTTCAATGTATATGACTTATGAACTGCTACCAAATAAGTCAAAAGGTACTGTGACGGCTGAAAATTTCAAAGACCTTCAGATAAGTGAAACTGTAAATGAACTGAGTACAGAGCTTTTTACCTTATATTATCCTCATATTTTGTATTCTGTAAAAAATTCTGTGGTAGGTGATACGAAAAAAATAGAACCTGTAAATTATGAATATCAGGGTGAGCAAGGAGGGACAGTGACAGTAGGAACTGTGGACTTAGAAATCAGCCCTATTGACTTGTTTCAAGGAATGAGCCGTGATGAGTTAGATGCAATATTCGCAAATCTTTCTACAACTTATGAGGATGAAGTGGAACTTCGTAATGCCTATCTCACGGAAGTATTAACAATGCTATTGAAAAATTTCTCTAAAGTCGAGTACAAAAATCCAGTAAGTTATGAAGCGAATATTGGCTTTTACAAAATAGAAAAACATCTAGAATATGCAATGATAGATGGCAAGGATGGCGAATATCATTTCACCAAACTTCTCTATACCCTATTTGATTTTCAAGGAAAATACTAAGTAAATTACTAGCAACTAAATCCCACCACGCACTATCGGTCGCACTGGACTAAAAAACCAGTGCGACCGATTATGTTTTCCCAAGCCTTGTGAAAGACATGGGGGTTGTTCATTTCACTTTACCACGATATTGTCTTGCTATCCGCTGTTCAGGCTTTACATCTACCAAGTACAACACAATTAAAAAGCACCATTCCAGTGGTTTCATCAATAAATAGGTGATATTTGACCAGAAAGCAGTAGTAATATGGCGAGAGATTGGATAGCCTGTTTTATCATAAAAAGTTCGTATTACATGGTGGAAACTGGGTGTTTTTTCTTCTAAGATCTGCTCAAAGGCATTGGCGATGGCAAGCTGACGATTCACCAAAATTTTCTGCCCTCCACGTTCTCCCACCCAAAGTGGCTTTACCAATGACTGAGAACCACAGGCTGCCACGGTGCAAAGATAATGCCCTGTGTGGTCCAGTCTTGGGGGAGGTATTTGCTGTGACAGATTCCATTCTGCTGTTTCCGTCCACATTGCCACTAAACTATCAGGCTTTTGCCCAAAAAGTAACAGTATCAGGACTGAAATCGTCAACAATGGAAGTACACACAGAAATGCTATTTTGGGGTAGTCCTCTGCCTTTATCAAGAACTTTTCAAGGAAGGGGAGAAGGGACTTGTGGTTTATCTCCACTCCCAAGTCTAGTTCTGCTGTTTTTTGACGTACAAAGAGCAGAATGGTTTTTACATAAATGAGTATGACATTCATGGGCAATATGAGATAAAAAAAGGCTTCGCCTTCAACACCAAAAATTTGATAACACCAAATAAAACATAGTATTATACCAACATATATGCTTGAAATGGAGAAAACTGACAACAAAGGTGCTTGTTTTTCTATAGGACGGAAGCGAAGAATCCCATAACCCACAAAGCCAAGGAAACAGAATAAATAAAAAGTCAAACTGTGTTCCGCCGCAACGGGGGGATAGATAGCCAAAGAAGTTATGGGCTCCCACCAAGAACTTTCCCATGCTGTTTCTAGAGGGATTAAATAGGTGCAAACAGCTCCAGCAAAAATACCAAATACTTCTCCATATTTTGTCTGGATTTTTCCTGTTTTCTCTTTTTTACCCAGTAAACATAAAATAAAACTCCCAATATTCCACGGTACTAGCACCAAAGGTGAAAAAACAAGAAGATAAATAGGTGCTATTGATAACAAACTAAGGAAATGGCCCATCATCATATTCATTCTTTTATTTCCTCCTCATTTTCTGGATTTCCCTTTCGATATTCTAATATATCGGCAGGTTGACAGTCTAAAATCTCACAAATTTTATCCAATGTGGCGAATTTCACACCTTTTGCCTTACCATTTTTCAAAATAGAAACATTCGCCATGGTGATACCCAACTGCTGAGAAAGTTCTCCTACCTTCATTTTTCGTTTGGCTAACATCACATCTAAATTCACAATAATCATATAAACTCCTCGTTTTCTTCCTTGATTTCAAAGGCTAAAAGGATAAAATGAGATAAAATTTGTCCAGCAAGCACCACAATGACACCTAAAAAGCTGACAAAGATAGATAATAGGAAAAGAACGGGCTGACTGATTCCCAGATACAAAAAGACAAGATGAACCACCGTCCAAAAGATGGACGTGACCAGTGCCAGATTAGAAATATGCTTCAAACTTGCCGAATTTTCTTTGGTGAAAATTTCTCCTTCGCCCACTGATTTTGCCATTTTCCCTCCAAAATACAGCACTGCATAGCAAGGTATCAAACAAAGTCCAATGAATATCAACCATTCAGTAGAAAATTCACTTCGATTTGATAAGTTTATGGCGAGAGGTACATAGTATCCATAGAACAATATTCCACAGATACCTAAGCCGAAAACAACCCCCTTCATCCATTGAGAAAACTGCTTTTCTTTCGTTTTTTTCATAAGTGACCATCCTTTCTGTCCCCCTTATCATAACAGAGGGTTTCTTGTTTGTCAATCTTTTTTTATCGTGTTACAATAAATTTGTATTATTTAGTGTGGGGTTGCTTTTATCTATCTGCACATTTCTTAGGTAATACAAAATGCTTTTACATAAGATAATACTGTGGATATGATAGAACAGATACAACCCATCAGAGGAGAACGAACCAAGTTTTTCCCCCACCAGACACCTTATGGAATAGATGTTTTATGGGATATGGCTTGCTTTTTGTAGTGAGGTATGGTATACTATATTAAAATACAAGACAAAGACCTCGTACTACTTACAGTAAATGAGGGTGGAGAGAAGATTATGTTAAATGATGATTTTGAATCGCACAAAGTAATGACAAAACTAAAAAAAGGGTTAAAAAACGCAAAAGAACTACCTTTTGTTTCTTTCTATATCGTAATAAGTACAATCTCAGCATACTTTCTTTCGTCAGAATTTGACTCATACTATCTTACATGGTTTTTCTATATTTTAGTTTCTTGTTTCGGTATTGCAAGTTTTTGTTTAGTTTTCGCCTGTATTTTGTATGGTATAAAGAGTTTGAGTTTGTCGTTTCACAAGGATAGCCAGATAAAAGCAATCGCTTCGCTAAAAAACACTTCTTTCTCGCTACTATTTCATACAGTTGCACTTTTTGTGGTATACTTAATTTGGGCGATTGTTGACACTTTCTTAATATAAGTAATAACATACTAGAGTTTTCTACAATCGACTTCCATTAAGCAAGTAAATAACATACATTGAAGCCGTTATTAATTTTTTTGGTTGATGACGGCTTTTTCTTTTGTCGTTTTGCTTACTACGCCTTAACTTTTTCTACAACTTGTCGATAACTATAACACATGGGTATAAGTCAGTATCGTATTTTGGAAAGGATGAGTGCCATGATTAAAATAAATCACAACATTTCCCCAGCAAATAGCTTGTTTATGAAAGCAAATTCCAAGACATCTTCAGACAAGTACAGTCAAAAAGTAGAAGCACAAAAACAACAGTCTTTGGAGAAAATTGACCGTTATGTTGCCACTTGTAGCAAGAAAAATGCAGAATCTACAGAAAATCCAGAAGAAGTAGAAGGCGAACTGACAGAAATGGAGCAAGAGCAATCTGACCCACTGTATCAACTCACAGACAAAGAACGAGAATATGTCACAAAGTTGCGAGAAAAAGCAGTGCGCACCGCTATGGTCATGTTGGACGCTCGCACTCAGCAGATTCAAAACGAAAGAAATGCGAAAATTGATGCAGAAAAACGCAAACAGAAGGAAAATTGCGATAAAATCTATGCTTCTATGAGCCGTGGGGACAAAGTCCCACTGAAAGACCGTCAATTTCTCATGAAAACAGCACCAGCACTTTATAGTATGGCAATGCTTTCTGCCATGTTAGAAGAAAAAGAAGGAAAAAAAGTGGATTCTGTATTAACAGAAGAGGAAAAAAACACCCCAGAGGAAGAAGCAGCGTTTCAAGCACAATTAG
>JAWXUL010000034.1:0-21959 GCA_044432725.1 Eubacteriales bacterium | reverse complement strand
GGTGTGTCCCCCTCGGAGAGCATGGGGGACACACCGACCCTCGTCCACCGTCCTTCGTCCCCCTCGGAGAGCATGGGGGGCACACCGACCCTCGTCCCTCGTCCACGCCGTAGGCTAGGGGGATTTATCAAGGGGGACTAGTCCCCCTTGATAGCACGGTTTCATTTTCCGCAGAAAATGAAAATTTCCACCCCGAAGGGTGGAAATAGTGCATGGAGCAGGTGAAGGGAATCGAACCCTCGTGTTCAGCTTGGGAAGCTGACATTCTGCCATTGAACTACACCTGCAAATTCATTGTAGATATAGTATACCATAGCTTTTCTCTTTTGGCAAGCTTTTTTTAGAGATTTTCTGGTAGTAAAAATTTATTTTCCCATCATCTCTTCCAAAGATTCCAAGGCATCAGAAAGCCCACCAATTTGATCAATAAGTCCCAAAGCAACTGCTTCCTCTCCGTAAATCACCGAACCCACATCTGCTGCCAGTTCTCCTGTGCGTGTCATGAGTTCTGTCAATAATTCCTCTTTGATCTGCGAATTATTCACAATAAAGCGTGAGATTCTCTCTTGAATTCGTTGAAAATAATAAAACGTCTGGGGAACAGCTATGACCAAGCCATTCAATCTCACAGGATGGAGAGTCATGGCACCTGATGGCACGATAAAACTTCGTTTACTGGCAACAGCAAGAGGCACCCCTATGGAATGTCCTCCCCCCAACACCAAAGAAACTGTTGGCTTCTCCATACTGGCGATGAGTTCTGCTATCCCAAGCCCAGCCTCCACATCTCCTCCCATGGTATTCAGCAGCACCAACACCCCATCTACTTCTGGATCTACCTCTAAACTGGCAAGAAGCGGCATGACATGCTCGTATTTCGTGGTTTTGCTTTGAGGAGGAAGAATCTGATGCCCCTCCACCTGTCCCACCACTGTGAGAATATGGATATTCCCATTCTTCCCCTCTACCACTGTGGCTCCCAAATCTGTGATGCTTTGCATATTTTTTTCTGTCAGTGCTTGACTTTCTTCTTCCATTTGTGACACCTCTTTCCTTTTGTGGCATTAGTATGTACCAAAGAAAAGAATTTACTCAAAAAAATATTGGTCCTCTTCCAAAGAGAACCAATAAATACTACTCCAAATTCAACTTCTTTTTCATAATCCCCAAAGTAGCGAAGTAAAGAAGTGGTGAAATCAACAAAGCAAGCACACCATAGATCCAAAAAGTGATAAAGAACCCTAAATTTGCACCATTATAATTGTAAAACACCAAAATAGTCCCAAACACAGGAATATTTCCCACCAAATGATATAACACCAAGTAAAAGACGACAGAAAGCCCCACTTTGTGCTTGGTCATATGTGCCAAGGCAATGGCAAGAAACATAGACAACATTTGTAACAAAACACCTGCTACGCCTGCAAAGAGTATACTAATCCCAAATTGTAGCAAATCAGAATCAAACCAATAATCCCAATACCAACCATTTCTCAAATTTTCTAGGATAAATAAGGCAGCACCAGCGATGAGGGAAGAAAGAGCGAACATACACATACCAGAAAAAACCTTAGAAAGTAAAATATGTTCTGCTTTCACTGGTAAAGTATGCGTAAGATAGCCAATTTTCCCAAAAACGGTCTTATAAAAGTCCGTGACAATCCAAATCCCCGTCAACACCACCAAAAGACAGATAAAAAAGTTAGTGACATCATAAATCATTTCTAATATACTAGCCAGTTCATAAGGAAAATCGCTATTCATATTTTCTAGAAAAAAGCCCAAGACCCCATTCCAACAAAACCCCAATGCCGTGAGGGCATAGGCTGGCAAACAGATTGCCCAAAGACTCTTGAAATCATATTTTAATAGTTGCATCTGTACACCTCCCGAAAGTATTCATCCACAGATTTTCCATGCTGTTCCCGAATTTCATCCACCGAACTAACCAAGCCAATATTGGAATCATGAATGAAAATCACCTGATCTAAAATGGACTCAATATCCATAATCAAATGGGTCGAGATGATAATGGTGGCATTTTCATCATAATTTTTAATGATGGTGTTCAAGATATAATCCCGAGAAGCAGGGTCCACCCCAGCGATAGGCTCGTCCAACAAATAAAGCTTCGCCCGACGACTCATCACCAACACCAACTGTACCTTCTCCTTCATCCCTTTCGACAAGGTTTTATACTTAGACTCTATGGAAATATTCAGTCTTTCCAACATGGTCACCGCACGTTCTGCCTGAAAATCAGGGTAAAAATCAGTAAAAAACTGAATGACTTCTGATATTTTTTGATTATCCTTGATATAACTCACATCAGGAAGATAGCTTACCACAGCCTTTGTCTCCACACCAATGGCATGACCATCCACCTTCACCTCTCCCTGATTTTGTTTTAACAATCCTGCCAAAATTTTAATCATTGTGGTTTTTCCACTGCCGTTGGGTCCTAATAAACCAATGATTTTCCCAGATTCCAAGGATAAACTCACCTGATTCAAGGCAACTTTCTTTCTGCCATATACCTTGGTCACATTATTTATTTCAACCAATGCCATGATCCATCTCCTCCTTTAATAACTCTATAATTGTTTCTGACTCATACCCTAATTGACCCATTTGTTCCAGAAAAGTTCCAATGATCTCCTTGGTATTCGCTTCTTTTTCAAAAGAAAGCTTGGATAAATCAGCCGTCACCTCTCGCCCTGTGCTGCGATGACTCACCAAAAAGCCTTCTCCTTCTAACATTTGCAATGCCTTCATCATGGTGTTTGGGTTCACCGAAGCTTCCACTGCCAGATCTCTGACCGTGGGAAATTTGCTAGAGACAGGATATACTCCTGCCAAAATATCAGCCTTTAACACTTCTACAATTTGCAAATAAATAGGTCGCTTGCTATCAAAATTCCATTTCAATCAGTCACACCTCCTCATTCCAACTTTCGCCAACTTGACTTACTCCACTAAGACAAGTTGTCTTAAGTACATAGTACAGTAGGACGAAGATTTTGTCAAGGCTTTTTTTGCATTTTTTTAATTATATTGTTTGGAAGTCGCTCTTGGCTCTCCTTGTGTCATCCTTGGCTCTCCCTCTGGGATAGCTGTCAGCCTTGCTGAGTGAGAGGGCTGGCTCTCCCTCTGGGAGAGCTGTCAGCTTTAGCTGACTGAGAGGGCTGGCTTTCTTGCACTGAATGAAACCCCAATACACAGGGCTAACATCGCCAAACAATAAAAAGAGAAGCCCTGTCTCCCATAGGGATTCAGGACTCCTCCATCTTGATCGTCATTTGGGGAGAACTAAAAATACGTCGCCCATAGCATAAAAATACCCAAAGATGACAGCACCACCCCAGTGGCTCGGTTTAAGATTTTTGCCTCTGCCTTGTTGGCAAAGACAGAACCCATGCGAGCAAAAAACAAGGTAGAACCCACACAAAGCCCCATGATGACTGGGTCAGGGATAATGCTGTGGAGAGAAAAGTGAGAGATAGAGCCATAAAGAGCAGTAAATGTCATGATAAACACAGAAGTACCCACAGCTGTTTTCAGCTCGAAATTCATCACCAAGGTGAGAATCATCAGCATCATAATGCCGCCACCCGCTCCAATAAAGCCACAGATAAAGCCAATCAAAGCACCACATAAAATAGGCACCATTTGTTTCCCATTTCCAGAAAATTCTTTTGGAGTAACTACTTTTTCTTCACTGAAAGACTTCTTCAAGAAATTTATCCCCATCAACAATGCAGAATACACGGTCAAATTCCCCATGGTCGCAGGAGGCACCAAAAAAGCAATATAAGCACCGATCCCCGTAAAAACCAACACGGCAATAAATAAGGTTTTGGCTCGTTTTAAGTCAATGTTTTTATTTTTCCCATAAGTATAAGCAGAGACTGCAGAAGCAAGCACATCAGAAGCAAGGGCTATGCCGATGGCTTCATAAGGATTCCGATCCAAAAAGGTAATCAGCATGGGAGAAATAACCACCGCCGCACTCATCCCTGCAAAGCCTGTGCCCAAGCCTGCCCCTAACCCTGCCAACAAACAGATGATCATTGTTTCCAAACTAGATTCCTCCCTTTATTCTCTTTCCAGAGATTCCTTTTTTTATTCATTCTACATCATAGCAAAAAAAAATGCCCCTGTCTCTATAAAAAAGATTAAAATTACATAAAATACAGTAAAGCTTCACAAAAGTCTCACAATATAAACTTATACTAACACTAAGCTCTGAAATGCCTGTCCTCTCTCTGTAATGAATATAAAAAATAAATAGAATCAATCGGAGGTTTTTCCATGAAAGGAACCCAAAAAGCAATCCTAATTGTAGATGACGAAGCAAGAATTGTACGAGTCCTTGCTGACTACCTGACAGCTTCTGGCTATGCTGTGTTCGAGGCCTTCGACGGGGAAGAAGCCTTGGACGTTTTCGCTGCACACAACACAGAAATTGACTTAATTCTGCTGGATGTGATGATGCCAAAACTAGACGGTACCGAAGTATTAGAAGAAATTCGAAAGACCTCTCTGGTTCCTGTGATTTTCCTCACGGCAAAAGGAACAGAATATGACCAAATACGTGGTTTCCAAAGTGGTGCAGATGACTACATGGTCAAGCCCTTTTCCCAATCTGTCTTGGTGCTTCGTATCGAAGCAATCATGAATCGAGTGGGCAAGTCCAACCAACAATCTATCGAAGTGGGTGCTTTAAGCTTAAACCAAACCAGCCGCACAGCCCTACTAGGAGAAAAGGTATTAGAGCTCACTCGGAGAGAATTTGATTTGCTTGCCTTTTTTATGCTCCACGTGGGACAAATTCTGTCCAGAGAACAATTACTCAATGGGGTGTGGGGTTATGATTTCACAGGAGAGCTTCGCACCGTGGACACCCATGTAAAGCAGCTACGCAGTAAATTTGGCAAAGAGAATCCCTTGGTCAAAACTGTCTTTGGCATTGGCTATCGTATGGAAGTACCAGAATGAACAAAAGAAAACACCGCCTTAGAACACAGCTGATTTTCTGGTCTGTTGGGATACTCAGTTTTTTCATGATCAGCCAAATGCTTTTTCTCAATTTCTTTGCCCCTAATTATACCCTGAAACAAAAAGAAGAACAAATCTCTTCGCTCTTAGAACACGTGAAAGAAAACTATTCCGATGACCCCATGCAAATATACGCTTTGGTGGAACGTGCCCAGTCTGTGAACAATTTGCGTATTATGATTTACAGCGACAAACAACTGATCTATCACAGCTCTTCTGTGGGACAAGCCCCAGACAAAAGCAACTTTAATGTCCTGACCAAGCACAATATCACTGACTTTTTACAAAGCCATAGCTTTCTCGAACAAAATCCACAAATCTCCCTTTTTCCCTTAGATGAATTTCCCCTAAGCTCTGAGCTGAGTAATTTTCTTTTCTTCAATGAAGTAGAAAACAATGTCATCGGGGTAGAGGAAAGCTTTACCCACAAAGGGCAAAACCGTACCATCGCCATCTGGTGTTCCACCATTGCCATTGATGATACTGTGGAGCTCTTTCATAAAGTGAATTTTGGGGTGTCCTTAGGCGTGATTTTACTGGCAGTTCTGACTGTGGTGCTCTTCTCCCAACGCTTCACTCGCCCTGTGGTAGAAATGGAACAAGTGGCTCGTGCAGTCGCTGATTTAGACTTTTCTAACCATGCAGACGAAAATGTCAGAACCAGAGAGCTCTCCAGTCTTGCTGTGAGCATCAACCTCATGTCCGACAATTTAGAAGAAATGATTCGCCAGCTGAACCAAGACAATCGAACCCTCTCTAACAAAGTAGAAAATCAAGAAAAATTAGAGCAAATGCGTCGGCAATTTGTGGCAAATATCTCCCACGAAATGAAAACCCCCCTTTCCATGCTGATGATGTACAGCGAAAACTTGAAACTTGATTTGCCCAACATGGACAAAAACTTTTACTATGACACCATCTTTGAAGAAGCCGCAGGGCTGAACGCTATGGTGGAACAGTTACTAGATACCTCTGCTGTGGAAAATGGTCTGTCTCAGATGAATCTCCAACCCATGAATTTTTCTCAATTTGTTTCAGCTATTTTAGAAAAAATAACTCCTTTGGCAGATAAAACCACCTTCTCCCAAACAATAGAACCTGAAATCTGGGTCAAAGGAGATGGGAAATATTTAGAACAAGCCCTGCGGAATTATCTAACCAATGCCTTTTCTCACTGCCCAGAGGGAGGAGAAATACAAGTTTCTCTCTCCCAAACACCAGAGCAAAAGGCGAAATTCCAAGTCACCAACAGTGGCACCCCCATTCCCAAAGAAGACATCCCCTTTTTATGGGACAGCTTTTATCGTGGTGACAAGTCACGAACCCAAATCGGCGAAAAGCGAGTGGGTCTAGGGCTTTATATTGTCAAGACCTGTATCAGCTCCCATTTTGGTGAAGTCTTTGTAGAAAACCTCCCCCAAGCTGTGGCATTCTCTTTTGAAATTCCTATATTACAAACAGAAAATGACCCTCCCAAGTAATATGGGAAGGTCATTTCATCTTCATGTTTCAAAGTTCTTCTAATCTGGTCAGAAAGGATGTCCTTAGGTATCTGGTGCATTCAAGGCAGCCATGGTAACATAATTATATGGCTGGTTAAAATGTGGCAAGAAGAAAATATCCAACAGCTTCAATCTGTCAATGGTCAAATGCTCTTGAATGGCAAGGGAAAACATATGAATCAGCATAGAGATATCTTGCTCCGAGCAAATCTGTGCCCCCACAATGCGGCGAGATTCCTTCTCGAAAACAATACGTAAATCAACCATAGCATTGGTGCGCATAAAGCCAGGGCGCTGAAAATCTGAATAATCAGAACAAGCAACATTCAAACCAGCTTCTGTTGCCTTCGCCACAGTAAGCCCAGTGGAAACCAAATTCAACCCAAAGACAGAAATACCATTAGAGCCTTGCACCCCTTGGGTTTCCAAAGGCGTCCCACAAACATTATGCCCTGCAATGATGCCTGAACGCACAGCATTGGTGGCAAGAGCAATGTAATTGATTCCCCCCAAGGAATTATCAAGGACTGTGGCACAATCCCCAACGGCATACACATCAGGTATGGAGGTTCTTTGTTGCATATCCACCACATAAGCACCATTGCGAGCAAGCTTTAGATAGTTCTTTCCCAAAGTGTTATTGGGGCGAAAGCCAATGGCCCACACAACCAAATCTGTGGGGATCGTCCCCTCTTTGGTCCGAACAGCTCGCACTTTATTCTCTCCCTCAAAACCCAAAACATGTTGAGAGAATTTCAGGCGAATGCCGTTCTTTTCCAAACGCTTGCACATAAGGTCTGTGAATTTGGTGTCATAATAGGTAGGTAAGCAGGTATCAGCCAAATCTACAAGGGTCACTCGCTTCCCTCTTAGTTTAAATGCTTCCACCAATTCCACACCAATATACCCCGCACCAATCACTGCCACGTTTTGAATGGTGGGGTCTGCGTCTAATTTGTTGATAACAGCCTGTGCTTCTTGAAAAAGCTTTACCTTTTGGATGTTCCCAAGATGAGAGCCATCTAATCGAGGAATAATGGGCAAAGACCCAGTGGCAAGGACCAGCTTGTCATAATGCTCGGTATACATTGTCCCATCTTTTTCCGTGGCAATCACAATTTTGCGTTCAAAATCTACTGAATTCACCATGGTTTCCATGTGGATCAGTGCACCTTTGTCCTCTAATATTTTTGCATTGGAATAAAACAAGCCCTCTGGCCCATTGATTTGGTTCCCCACCCAAAGGGCGATACCACAACCAAGAAAACTGATGTTAAAATTGGAATCAAAAACGACCACTTCATTCCCTTGGTATTGGTCTAGTATGGTGTTGATACAGGCAGTGCCAGCGTGATTTGCACCAATTATTACTATTTTTGCCATAATAATACCTCGATTCATAATGATTTTACCTATAGTTTACCATATAAATGTTACAAAAGTATGAACAAACCCCTTCTACACTATGATAATAAAATTTTTTTAGATAGAAAATATATTTTTTGAAATTCCTCTTGCATTTTGTGGGAATTTGTGGTATACTTCTGTTAGGAAGATATTTAAAAATTAAGTTGAAATTACGTTGACAAAAATGCTAATTTTGGGAGCAATCCATTTCCTTTGCTGTGTCCAGATTGTTGCCATTATTCACGTGTATCAGGAATAGAGGGATTGATATGTTAAAAATATTAGAAATTCTAGACAGAGAAGCCCCTAGTGGCAATGCAATTTTTTTGTTCGAGGTGGATACTGGAAAAGTACTGGGAGGGAATTTAGAAGCAAACGACCTCTTCTCCACCAAACACAATGTTTTTGATTTAAAGAAAATTTTTGGAGACTCTCTACCCATGGAAAGCTTGATGCAACGTATCACCATTAAGTTGGATGAACAAAAAATCACAAGCATTGATGATGTAGAAGTAGTTTGCAAGAAAAACGAAGTGCATAGATGCAGTCTGGACTTTACCTATCTCACTGACGAGCGAAAAGGCATCATCATGATTGTCAAAATCAAAGAGGATTTTCGTGGTATTTTCCTTGAAATGCTCCTGTCAAACAGCAAACGCCCTGCCTTTTTACTGGAATATGCCACAGACGACTTGGTCATTCGCAATGGAAACGATACATTTTACCAAGCATTTGTCTGCACTCGGGACAATATCGAAGAAAAATACGAAAGCAGACTGGAAAATCTTCTCAGCGAAGAAGACCGTGAACGCTATATGTCTGACATTCTAACTGGAATCCAAGGTGGCTCCAGTGGAATACTCCAAGTCCCCTTACGCACTGCCAGAGGAGAAACCTTACTCTTTTACTACTCTAAAAAACTAATCAAACCTTTGATTGACGAAGAGGACAAATGCCTTTTTTGCCTCTTAGTGGGAACTGGCGAAACACAAGAAGAAGTAGAATGCCCTTACGACAATTAAGGACAAATCAGGTAGATGTCCAATCACCCCCACAAAAAATAATCACCCTTCTCATCTCAGAGAAGGGTGATTTCATGCTTTTTTATAATTCATACTCGTTCTATTTAAACATAAGCAGTGAAATAATCCTCTATCTTTGCTCTTGTCAATGCGTTACACGGAATGAGTATCAATGCTACAGTCAGTTACTTCATATCCTGCCTCGACCACTGCGCTGATCAGGGTCTCTTTCAAAGAAGCATCGCCTGAAACACTTGCTTTCTTTTCCTCTAAATCCACAAGAATATCGCTAGCGCCCTCCACAGCTGTCAGTGCCTTTGTCACGTGTGCCACACAATGGCCACACATCATGCCTTCAATTTTTAACGTAATCATCTTTTCTTCCTCCAAAATTATTTTTTCTTCTATTGTTTCCTTACTTTCACTGATCTCTTCTCCCTGAAACTTTCTTAACCTCAGGGCATTACTGACCACAAAAAGACTGCTAAAACTCATGGCGACAGCGCCATACATGGGTGTCAACTTCCAAGAAAAGGGGAGATAAAATAAACCCATGGCAAGGGGAATCCCCAAAGCATTATAGAAAAAAGCCCAAAACAAATTCTGCTTGATATTGCCAATCACTTTTTGGCTGAGACGAATGGTGGTCACCACCGAGTTCAAATCCCCATTCATCAGCACAATATCTCCACTTTCAATGGCGATATCTGTACCGTTTGCCATGGCAATCCCCACATCTGCTCTGATTAAGGCGGGGGCATCGTTAATCCCGTCCCCCACCATCGCCACGACCTTACCCGCTTCTTGGTACTTCTTCACGATACCTTCTTTTTCTTGGGGAAGTACCTCAGCAATCACACCATCTAAACCCAAATTTTTGGCGATATATTGCGCTGTTTTCTCGTTATCCCCTGTGACCATCAGCACCTCTAGCCCCAAAGATTTCAATCCAGAAATCCCAGCCTGACTGCCTGATTTCACCTGATCTGCC
Source organism: Eubacteriales bacterium (assembly GCA_044432725.1). GTDB lineage: Bacteria > Bacillota > Clostridia > Oscillospirales > Oscillospiraceae > JAWXUK01. The sequence continues at coordinate 11,979 of JAWXUL010000034.1, read as the reverse complement.
ACAGCGATGATGCCTAAGACTTCTTCCCCCTCACCAAATAAAAGGGGGGCTTTCCCCTCTTGGGCAAGCTTGTTCATTTCTCCTTCGTCTAAAGAAAAGTCAATGCCCTTTTCTCGCAGAAAGGCTTCATTCCCACCCAAATAAAGGGTCTGCCCTACATAACCTTCCACCCCTCTGCCAAGGACTGCTTTAAAATCTGTCAGCTCCATTTCTTTCGCCCCATGGCTCAGAGCATAGCGATAGATTGCCTGTCCCAAGGGATGCTCGCTTTGCGCTTCTAAGGAAAGTGCCACAGACAGAAGCTTTTCCTTGCTACCAGACAACAGGAAAAAATCTGTCACTTCTGGCTTGCCTTCTGTAATGGTTCCTGTCTTGTCCAAGATCACTGTGTTTACCTTGTGGGCTGTCTCTAACGCTTCCCCAGACTTGACCAAAACACCATATTCTGCCCCCTTCCCTGTTCCTACCATAATCGCCACAGGGGTGGCAAGTCCCAAGGCACAGGGACAAGAAATCACCAGCACTGTGATGGAAAAGGATAAAGCAAGCTCAAAAGGATAGCCCATGGACAGCCAAACAGCCCCTGTCAGCAAAGAAATCCCAATGACCACTGGCACAAATATCCCAGAAATTTTATCAGCAATCTTGGCGATAGGCGCTTTAGAGGAAGAGGCATCTTCCACTAATTTCACGATTTGTGAAAAAACAGTTTCACTGCCTACTTTCGTGGCTCTTATTTTCAAAAAGCCGTTGGTATTGATTGTGGCAGAAATCACCTTGTCCCCCAGCTTCTTTTCCACTGGCACGCTTTCTCCTGTGATTGCCGATTGATCTAAAAAACTATGACCAAAAATCACTTCCCCATCCACTGGCACACTGGCACCAGGCTTCAGCAAAACAATGTCCCCCACTTGTAAATCTTCTGCGTTTTTTTGGACTTCTTGGTCGTTGATCTCGACGAATGCCGTTTGTGGTGCCAAATTCATCAGTTTGGACAATGCTTCACTGGTTTTCCCCTTGCTCTTTGCCTCGAAATATTTCCCCAAAGTAATCAAGGATAAAATGGTCCCACAGGATTCAAAATACAAATCCATATGATATCTCTCTACCAAGGAAAAATCCTGAATCCCCAAACCATAGCCCATACGAAAAATGGCAAAGACACCATAAATCAAAGCACTGGCACTGCCGATGGCAATCAGACTGTCCATATTGGCTGATCCTTGGAACAGCGCCCGAAAACCATTGAAAAAATAATGGCGATTGATATAGCAAATAGGCAAGGTCAATAAAAACTGACTCAGCCCAAAGCCCACTGCATTTTCAATCCCCACAAGAAAAGAGGGCAAAGGCACCCCCATCATATGTCCCATGGAAACATACATCAAGGGAATTAAAAAGAGAAAGGAAACCTGCAAGCGCAGAGCGAAATTTTCACTATCCCCACTGCTCTCTTTTTTTTCTAATCGTTCGCCATTGGCTAAGGAAGCCCCATAGCCCGCTTTTTCCACAGCTTGGATAATCGTCTCAGAGGAAAGGGTGCTTTTGTCATAATCCACAGACATAGAGTTGGTCAACAGATTCACCGTAAAAGTGTCCACACCCTCTAATTTCCCCATAGCCCGCTCCACTCTTGCACTGCAAGCAGAGCAAGTCATGCCAGTGATATTAAATTTTTCTGCCATAAAACCTCCTAAGAAGAATAGCCTTCCCCAATATTGGAGAAGGCTTTTCTGTCTGTTTTTATCTTGCTTTCCTTTTAGGAAATACCTCGTTCTAAATCAGAAATCATTTGTCCCATGCCCAACAGACCACTGCTTGTATGAACCCAAGCATCTCTGTCTAAAGAAACCACAGGAACTGCTGTCTCCAAGACTAAACTGCCATCATCGCTCAACACAAAGAGATAATCCAATGTTTCCACATCAGCAAGGGTGATGGTGCCGCCAAAATCAGTCATGCCCAATCCTTGGAAAATCAAACTACCATAACTGCTTTCACTCACCAAAGTTCCTTCGCTGACAGAAACAATCGCCCCTGTCTTTCCACTGGCTTTTTCACGTAAACTGTTCAGTCTTTCCGTATAGCCATCTGTAAATCCATCGCTGTTTTCTTGGACAGCAAAGACAGAAGAAAAACGTGCTATATTTTCAAGATAGCTTCCATAAGGATCGTTCTCATCTATAAGAGTCAGCACCACAGGAGCAATGGCAGACAATTCTTCGTATAAAAACGCAAATTGTTGGCTGATGAAAATAACATCTGGTGCAAAAGCGATAATCTCACTTAAATCATTGAAGTTCATGGTGTCAGAGAGATTATTGTCCCCTAAGAGATAAGACTGGAAGTTGCTTGGTAGATTGTCTTGAATCAGCAATCTTTCAAAACGATCAGGGAAACCAATGGCGATTGCAAAGTCGAAGAAATTGTAATCTAGGATTGCCACTTTCTCTGGGAAATGAGGGACAATCACTTCAATCACATCCCCAGAGCCATTTGGCGTGGATAGCGTGACGAACTCAGGTGTCGCACTGGACATACCATCCACATCAAGGTCGTCCTCGCCGTGGTCATCGTGGTCCTCTTCCTCGCCATGATCATCCTGACTCTCTTCTTCAGGCAGAGGATCTAAACTTTCCACAGTTAAACCATACATTTCGGTCAAAGTAGAAACATTGGTACGATGTAAATCTTGGGCGAGCAAAGTATTAAAGGTACTGATACTGGCTGATTCCACATTCACATAAGAGTAAATATTTTCCTCGTCAAAGACAATTTCCTGAATCGTCAGGACAAAATAACCCTCCCCTTCAATTTTAGGGAGATACAAACGAGCTGTCTTACTAGTGACATTGTCGCTTCCACGGGTTTCTGTCACATTGCGATAGGTGGCAGTGCCCACTTCACTTTGAATGGATTCAATCACACTCATGCCATAATGAACATCAGCACTGAAATACCCCACTCGTTTTGGTGTCAGGTTCCATTCCCCTTGTAAAATTTCTCCGGGCAAATTCGTTTCCAAATCTTCCACGGCATTCATAAGTTCTCTCACAGTCAAAGAAGTAGTGATCATGGTGGTATAATCATCCACTGTGATGCTACCTCTGTCATGAAGCACCCGCTCCACCAACTGATTCAAAATATTTTGGGTTTCAGCAGATTGATCCTGAATGTAATCATGCACACTGCTGATGATATCTGCATAGATGATCAAATCCTGAATGCCCTCTAACTTGGTGTAGTGGTTCACATTCAACAAATCGTTGATGTCATAGTACTGCAAGATAGAACTTTTGATGGTGCTGATTTCCTCTGCACTCAGCCCTTCAAACCAACCATTGGCTAAATCATCAAAGCCCATGCTGTAATAAGCTTGTACACTGGCAGGGTCCTCAGAACTGGCAAGCTCGCTATAATAAGCACTTTGACCAATGAGCTGAAAACTATTCCGCACAGAGTCATAACGACTGCCCAAGGCTTCTTTCACTGTTTGGTGAACGACATCCACAGGCACATCAGAATCCAAACGATAAGGCTCAGACAAGGCAAAGAACACTAGGGCATCTGCTGTGGGATACCGGTCCAAAAGCAATTCATCTCGGCTATTGCTTTGATAAAAAATCTGATAAGAGGTATCTCCGTACCCGTCCTCTTCATCTAATACCGTAGCAGAGGACATTCCATCTAAGTCCTCAAGCTGATCATCTGTATTCAGCTGATAATCATAAGTGGGGATGGTAATCTGTGGGGTATTGGTGGAGGGGGTGGGAGTGCTTGTGCTACTGGAATCACTGGAACAGCCTGTCAGCGTAGCAACGGCTAACAAACAAGGGAGCGATTGTTTCAATTTCATAAGTAGTCTCCTTTCACTATAGTTCCACATTATACTCTCTTTCCCCCTTTTTGTCAAGAGACTACACAAAAAATACACAATATGGAAAAAAGATGTCAAAAAGCCTTTTTTTCCTGAGTCCCAAAATCGTTTTTTTCAGATTATTTAGATTCTTCTATATTCACTGGGAGACTGTCCCATCAGCTGATGAAAAATCCGTGAAAAATAAAAAGGGTCTTCATAGCCTACAGAAACAGAAATTTCCCCAATGGAAAGCTCTGTTTGTGCCAAAAGATGGCAAGCTTGCCCGATACGATACTTGATTAAATACTCTTTGGGTGATTGGTGGAAGCTGTCCTGAAAGGCTCGATAAAGATAGCTTCGACTGATTCCCACGTGTTCTGCCACAGATTGGGTGGAAATGGGATGAGAAAAATTTTGCTGTATAAACTGTACCCCTTGCCGAGCATAATCTTGTAAATAGGTTTTCTTTTGCCGACTCTCTCCCTCCATCAAACAGCCCAAAGCCACTTGCAAATACCCCGCCATAGAAACAGCATGGGCATAACTGCTCCCTTGGGCATGATAAATCGCCAACAGACACTGACGAAATCGCTCCCCCTCTTCCAGAACAATGCAAGTTTCCTCTGAAAATTTTGTGCCCGCTAAAAAAAGACTTGCCGAATCTCCTGAAAACCCAACCCAATCATATTCCCAAGGATTCTCTAAATCTGCATGATAAGAAACCGTGGTATTGGGTGCCACAAGAAAAGCCATACCCGCTGTCAGCTGATAACTTTCTTGCTCGGTTTCTAAAACGCCCTTCCCTGACACAATGTAATGAATCAAATAATGATCTCGCACCCCAGGACCCCAAAAATAACCACTGCTACATTTTTGTCGCCCCACATTATGAACCACCAAGGACAGTCCAACAGGCTGAGAAACCTTATAAGAAAGTTTAAACAAAGACTCCATGCCCTTCCCTCCCTTTACTTTTTTTACGCTCTTTATGCTCTTCTTCTATTGTACAGGACAAAAAGAAAAAATGCAACAAAAATCCATGGAAGAAAAGACAAAAATACATTGCCCCCCTCTTTCCTTTCTGCTATACTAAAATCATCAAAAAAGGAGGCTATTTTATGTCTATCAATGAAAAAATCAACAATGGAACCCTTGACCCCATGCTCTTGACTCTTTACGGCAAAGAAAATTTAGAATTTTCTCGGAATCGTTCCCTCTCTGTGCTAACAGGCTTTGAAGAAGCTTATGGCAATGAAGCCACTTCTTTATTCAGTGCCCCTGGTCGCACAGAAATTGGTGGCAACCACACAGACCACCAACAAGGCTGCGTTTTGGCAGCCGCAGTCAACCTTGACCTGTTAGCCGCTGTTTCCACCTGTACAAATGGAAAAATCACCGTCCATTCCCAAGGATATCCAGTGATGGAAGTGGAGCTTTCCCAGCTGGAACCACAAAAGTCAGAAGAAAATACCTCCTTGGCACTGATTCGAGGGGTAGCAGCACGATTTGTCCAGTTGGGCTGTGATTTATCTGGCAAAGGCTTAAACATCTGGATGTGCTCTGATGTCCCTGGAGGCAGTGGCCTTAGCTCCTCTGCAGCCTTTGAAGTCCTTTTGGGGACCATCATCAATGCGCTTTTCTGGGAAAGCAAATGTAGCCCTGTGGAAATCGCCCAAATTGGTCAATATGCAGAAAATGTGTTCTTTGGGAAACCCTGTGGCTTAATGGACCAAACAGCCTCCTCTGTGGGTGGCATTATCTCCATTGACTTCCAAGAAAAAGAAAGCCCTGTGGTACAACAAATTCCCTTTGACTTTGCCCAAGCAAAGCACGCCCTTTGCATTTTGGATTCTGGCGCAGACCATGCCGACTTGACAGAGGAATATGCCAGTATCACCCAAGAATTAGCAGATGTCTGTACTTTCTTTGGAAAGAAAGTATTAAGAGAAGTACCCAAAGAAAAATTCCTTCAAAAACTACCTCAACTAAGAGAGAAGGTCAGCCAACGTGGGATTCTCCGTGCCTTTCACGTGTATAGCGACAATCAACGTGTCAGCGAGCAAGTGGAAGCTTTGGCAAAGGGGGATTTCTCTTCATTCCTCCGCTTAGTAGAAGCCTCTGGAAACTCCTCTGGACAATTTTTGCAAAACGTTGTCCCAACAGGACAGGTAAACCACCAAGAGCTGATGCTTGCCATTGCCCTGTGTAAAGAGATTTTACAAGGACGTGGCGCTGTGCGGGTCCATGGTGGTGGCTTCGGAGGGACAGCCATGGCATTTGTGCCCTTGGACTGCTTACAAGAATTTAAAACAAAGGCAGAGGCACTTTTGGGCGAAGGGGCTTGCCATGTCCTTTCCATTCGTCCATTAGGTGGCGTACAGCTGACATAGGAGGAATCACACATGAATTTACCAATCACCCAACTGGTGGAATATGCCATCAAAGCAGAATTGATTGCACCCTGTGACAGGGTTTATGCCTCAAACGCTCTCTTAGAAACCCTAGCCTTGACAGAATATACTCCAGAACCTGTGGGGGAACTCCCTCCTCTGGAAGAGATTTTGTCAACACTTTTGGACTATGCCGTGGAAAAAGGACTGATTGAAGATGGTGTGGTCAGCAGAGACTTGTTTGACACCAAACTCATGGGGAAACTGACTCCCTTTCCCTCACAAGTAGAGAAAGAATTTTCAGAAAGATATGCCATTTCCCCAGAAAAAGCCACCCAATGGTATTATGAATTCTCCCAAAACACAGACTATATCCGTAGCTATCGCATTGCAAAAGATGTGAAATGGCTGACAGATACAGCCTATGGTAAATTAGATATCACCATCAATTTGTCCAAACCAGAAAAAGACCCTAAATCCATTGCAGCAGCCAAGCTTGCCCCACAAGGTGGCTATCCAAAATGCCTTCTTTGTCAAGAAAACCAAGGCTATGCTGGTCATTTAAACCACCCTGCTCGGCAAAATCATCGTCTCATTCCCGTGGAAATAGATCAACAAGAATGGTTTTTACAATATTCCCCCTATGTCTATTACAATGAGCATTGTATTTGCTTTTCTTCCCAGCATATCCCCATGAAAATCGAAAAAGCAACCTTTCAAAAATTATTAGATTTCGTGCGTCAATTCCCCCACTATTTTGTGGGAAGCAATGCTGATTTACCCATTGTGGGTGGCTCAATTCTCAGTCATGATCATTTCCAAGGGGGACGTCACAACTTTGCCATGGCTGTTGCCCCCATTGAAAGAGAAATCTCTGGCTTTGACAATGTCAAGGTGGGGATTGTGAAATGGCCGATGTCTGTCCTACGTCTTTCCTCCCCTGATATTAACCTTTTGGTGCAACTTGCCGATAGAATATTGACAGCATGGCGTGGATACAGTGACCCCTCTGCTCACATTTTAGCAGAAAGCCAAGGGGAACCACACAACACCATTACCCCCATTGCCCGTTTCCGTGATGGTGCCTATGAGCTTGATTTGGTCTTGCGTAACAATCGCTGTACCGAAGAACATCCCATGGGATTATTTCACCCCCATGCCCAATTACACCACATCAAGAAAGAAAATATCGGTCTGATTGAAGTGATGGGGCTTGCCGTATTGCCAGCTCGATTGAAAACAGAGCTTGCCCAAGTGGCAACTGTCTTGCTAGAAGGGGGCGAAGCCACAGGAGATCTGGAAAAACACGCTCCTTGGGTGGAGGCAATGAGAGCACGTCACAGCTTTACCCCTGAAAACGTAGAGGGTATTTTACAACAAGAAGTCGGAGAAATCTTCGCCATGGTCTTAGAGCACGCAGGGGTATACCCATGCACCAAAGAAGGGCGAGAAGGCTTTTTAAGATTTATTGAATCAATATAAGGAGATAAGGAATATGAAACACATTTTAGTTGCAGGTGGAGCGGGGTATATCGGAAGCCACATGGTGGCTCTTTTACTAGAGAAAAATTACGAAGTCACAGTGGTGGACAATTTATCCACAGGTCACTGGCAAGCCGTCAAAGGTGCCACCTTACGAGTGGGCGATCTGAGAGACAGCAGCTTTTTAGACGCTGTATTTCGTGAAAAACAAATTGACGGTGTAATCAATTTTGCCGCTTTTTCTTTGGTGGGAGAAAGCATGACCAATCCTTTGAAATATTACGGCAACAACGTAGCTGGTGCCCAATCACTGTTACAAACCATGTCACAGCACAAAGTAGACAAAATCGTTTTCTCTTCCACAGCAGCCACTTATGGCGAGCCAGTCAAGCAACCCATTGAAGAAACAGATCCCACTGCCCCCACAAACCCCTATGGTGCAAGTAAACTAGCCGTAGAAGGTATGCTGAAATGGTGTGATTCTGCCTATGGGATTCATTATGCAGCTTTGCGTTATTTCAACGCAGCCGGCTCTAACACCCAAGCAGGGATTGGAGAGGACCATAACCCAGAGAGCCATTTGATTCCCATCGTCCTACAAACAGCCTTGGGCAAACGCTCTCACATCGGGATTTATGGTGATGATTATCCCACAGAGGATGGCACTTGCGTGAGAGACTATATCCACGTCCGTGATTTGGCAGAAGCACATCTCCTTGCTTTGCTCCATTTGGACAAAACAGGGGAAAGCAGTATTTTCAACTTAGGCAGTGGGGATGGCTATTCTGTGAACCAAATCATCGAAACAGCTCGCAAAATAACAGGAAAAGAAATCCCAGCCAAGGTCGAACCTCGCCGTGAAGGAGACCCCTCTGTGCTGATTGCTTCTAACGTAAAAGCAGGAAAAATCTTAGGATGGAAACCCGCTCGCAACTTAGAAGACATTATCTCAGATGCTTGGGTTTGGCATCAGGGGCATCCTGATGGCTATGGTAAGGGCTAATATCCTCCAAAAGTAAAAAATACAATGTCATCTATGGTGAATTGTCTCATCTTTAGATAAAAAAACAGGAACTCAAATGAGTTCCTGTTTTTTCATTTTGTTTTCATTAGGGTGCTTTTTCTATTAAATAACGAAGCACTGCATGGGCTTGTGCCGCTGCACACAGAGACACCCGTGAAGCATAAAGGGTTTTTTCTTTCACAAAATCGCTTTTTCCATCTCCTGTAAGATAAAAAGATTGGTTAATCATTCTAGTTTGGATCAGATTGCCATCCCCCAAGCCAGCATAGCCAGAAGCTGCAAAAAGTACTTGTTCTGGTGTTTTCTGGGTGAAGAATCCATCCACAATCATGGACTTTTGCACTGGACTGTCCACAGCTTCAATCACCACATCCATACCTTTGATCAGGCTGCCTAGGTTATTTTCACTCACTTTTACAAAAGTAGCTTTCACTTCTAAATAAGGATTGATTTGCTTTAACTGCTCTTTCAAAACTTCTGTTTTCTCCAGACCAATATTTGCCAAATCATAATGTTGACAATGAATGTTTTCCAATTCCACCCCGTCGAAATCCACAAGATGAATGTGACCCAAATAGCCCACCCCAGCCCGTGCCAAAGCAACAGCGATATGAGAGCCCAAAGACCCTAATCCCAAAATGACAACATTGCCACGAGAAAATTTTTCTTGTTGCTTTTTGCCATGTCCCAAGCACAAAGCTTCGTATACTTCTTCTTCATTTGGTATCATATTAGCCACCTCCTACAAAAGTGATTACTTCTATGATATCCCCATCTCCCAAGGAGACATTAGGGTACATAGATTTGATCACGATTTCTTTGTTTAATACCACTGCGATTTTCCTAGGATCAAAACCATAATACTCTATCATCGTATCTATGGTAATGGATTCCTCTAGTGATTCTGATTTTTCGTTGACTGTAATTGTCATCTTTTCTTTTCCTTTCAAATTACATTATTTTAGTATCTAGCATAGGTGACTTTAGTCATAATATCGGGCATAGGCGACACCATTTACCACCTCGTAATGACCGGCTTGGCTATAGATTTCGTTCCCTTGGGCATCGGTAAACTTCAGTCGGACAAAATACACATCCCCTGCTCTGCTACCAGAATGAGGGTTATACAAAAGATCGCTGTCTACCCAAAGCTTATGCTCTAAATTCATCCCTGATGTATAGACAAAGGGGGCACTGTAGACTTCTCTGGGGTTGCTTCCATCCAAGTCAAAGAGATATTGTATCACTTTGATTTCATCCCCTGGGACAAGCTGTCTCAAGGAACGGTCCACACTTGCGTCCTCCCCTGATTTCCTTGCCCCTAGGATGGTATAACCACTTTTGGTATAGTCATAAATGGCTTCTAATTCATATTCCACCCCGTTGATTAACAAAGGAATACTATACTGAATATAGTCATCTCCTGAACTCAGAACAAAAAGGCTACAATAATAATTGTTAAAGGTACACCAAGAGGGAGGAGCGTAGCAAGAGAATACACCACTGTCCCAGTTCTTGCTCACCTCGTCGTCAAAGCCAAAGACAAAGAGTTGGTCATTGTTAAAATCAATCCAGCCCACTGCCATCTCCACAGAAGACACAGCTTTCACCACTTCAGAGCCGATTTCCACTTGTAATTGGGTGTCAGTCAACCAATAAGCGGGCAAATTCGCCCCAAGATAATCTTCCAACGTGGGGGTGACAGGGGCGACGCTTCCCCAATAAGGATAACTGGGACTGGAGATATTCCCTGTCAATGTATATTCGTAAAAATCCAACATAGACGCACACGCCGTAGATTGGGCAAAGGTGGAAAAGCCCTGATCGCCATTATAGTGGTAATAGACAGAAAGCCCATTGGAATCAGGGTACCCCGTCCCACAGATACTATAGAGAACACAATCATCCAGTGCACCCAACACTTTATAAGCTGTATCCCCCATCACTTCTATGGACTGATACGCCAGATCCCCTAAATCCACCATACAGCTATAACTGCCAGAAGCACTGGGATTCCGATAATTTTCTGCTTCTTGGGCATATCTGCCGATATAATTAGGCAAACTGGGATTATCCACTGTAACCAGCATTGCCACAGTCCAATAATCATTCACTGCGGTCTCTAATGTAGGGATATAGGACAAATCCACCACAGACAAGGTAGCTTCTTGTTGCTGTCCAGAGGGACAATGGGTATAGAAGGTATCACAAATGACTTTCCCAAATTCCAAAGCAGGAAGTTTTGGATTTTTAGCAAGTGCTGACATCAGTCCTTGGTAATCCCATCCTGATCCTGGCTCTATATTCTGAGAGGCGACCATATATCTCCCATAACCAGAGAGGGTGGAAGCTGTGGTCAGACTTGCCATGTAACAAGCATCAAAGCCGATGATATCCAAAGGAGCTGTGCTGGGATTTGCCCCATAAACGCTCTCAAGGGCTCTGGCCAATTCTTCCAATTTCAGCGCATCTGGAAAACCATTCACCAGAAAATTTTCGTCATAGGCAACACCGTCCAGAGCACCACCCCCATGATTCCAAATGTTCAACATTCTTTGATTTCCAGGGTAATTTGTATGGGCAAACTCCAAAAAGCTGACCAAGGTATTGGGGTCGCCCATACTGCTTTGTGGCAAGCTCTCCAGATGGTGAAATCCTTCACTGTCATAGAGATATCGCTCGATGTGATTGGGGGAAATAGTGTCGTTATGCCAATAGGAAGAGCCCCCTGTTTGTATCACCACTTGCACCCCTTCAGGCAAGGTAACATCTAGCATTTCTTCTAAATCTGTCGTAGCTGCCCCTATACCTGATTCTAAATCACTGCCACAAAGATACCAATACATCACCCAATCAGTATCATATTCCTCCACCACAGGCACAGTACTACTGGGACTGTTAGAACTGTTGGAACTATTAGAACTGTTAGAATTGCTTGATGTCTTATCATCACTGGAAAAATAACCTGTGGCATAACCACCAATCACCAAAAGGAGAATCCAGAACAGAAAAGGCTTCTTTTTCTTTTCAGCAGGCTGAGAAAAGGCTTGTTGTTGTGGGGGAACCACTTGTTGTGGAGGAACCACTTGCTGTGGAGGAACCACCTGTTGTGGAGGAACCACTTGTTGTGGAGGAACCACTTGTTGTGGAGGAACCACTTGTTGTGGAGGAACCACCTGCTGTGGAGGAACCACCTGTTGTGGAGGAACCACTTGTTGTGGAGG
>JAWXUL010000033.1:0-23226 GCA_044432725.1 Eubacteriales bacterium | reverse complement strand
CGATATGCTACACTCCCCTTCGAGTTTCCTCTCCAGATAAATCGGTTGATGACAGACATTCTAGTTCAAGTCTGTTAGGTTGCCAAACCTACAATTATAAATAAGCCTTTACGGACGCACAATCAAAATATGCCATGGCGAGTTTAGCAAAGAAAAACACAGCCAAAATCATATTAATGGCTGGAAAAACCACCTTATTCACCACTTCTTTGATCTGTTCTGCCGCAGTCGACCAAGTGGATTCAATGGCTCCTGCCACGTTGCCAGTGTCGGCGGACACAGTTGTGGTGAGCAACAATCCAATCATCATCACCATGCAGAGTTGTTTGCTCCATTTTTTCAATTTCACTTTCATAGTTTGTTCCTTTCTCATTCAAAACATTGTTACTGTGGCCCGATGTGCCAGTCATCCCAAACATTTCCTGAAATGTTAAGTCTGTCTGTGAGATTCAAACTAAGCATTCCTGTGGGTGTCCACACATCTATGAGCCAAGTGTTGGCTTCATAACTGCCATCTGGATACCAGATTGGTGTAAAATGCGTCCTGTTTTTATAGGTGGAGAAGTTATTCTTCTTGAATTCCAACTCCGACACCAGTCCTGTTCGCATTCTCTCCAGCAACCTCCAGTAGGTTTCGTAGCCAAACTCTGGGAAGTAGGTCACGGCATTGGGTGTTTGGCTGACAGCACTGGCACCGTTTGTTGTGGTTCTGGAGGTGACTTCCTCTTGATATCCGTAGCCACTTTTGATGGTTGTGCCACTTGCCGTTGGATTTTCCTCATCTGGAATCAAATCCATGTTCCCAGAAAGGCTGGCAGAGAACAAGTTCACATCAAATTCCCACCAACCTTGATCCACCCAAGAAGAACCAGTCCACACCCAATTAGCTTTCCATCGAGGTGTGTAAGTTGTCCAGTTGGTGGAGGTGTTTACATCACGGCTTGGCACGGAGGGACTAGAAAATCCATCGTTTCTATCGTCAGCCACAGGATTTGGCGGTGGATTTTTGTCTAAATCTACAATCTGACAGCGAATGGAACCCTCAGACGTTCCTCCGGGGCCTTCTACAGTGACAGAGATATTCACCGTAGTTTCTTCTTCTGGGGTGGTCCACTTCACCCACGTTAATTGGCTTGCATCTTTGGGGTAGTACACGTTTCCAACATCATATTCTGTGCCATCAATGTTGAAAATCACCTTTGTTGGGTTATCTGGGTCAGATTGTCCCCCACGGATGGTGACGGACGTGATGACTTCTGTGTCAGTTCGGTAGATATAATCCACGATTTCCAGTTCAGGAGGTGGCGGTGCTTCATCGAAACGAACCACACCAATTCCTAAATAGGCGATGATATTGGCATTACTTGCGTTGGATGTGGTGCTACCAGACCAAGCGGTGAAGCCAAGGTCACCTTCTTCCAAAAAGATAGAAAGAGGAAGATTTTTGTGAGTCACCGAAACCAGCCAATAACGGAGGTTTCCGCCAGTGACTCCGTCATAAATTGCCGCTTCTGTGGCGGTCATGCACATATAATTCCCACCATAAGTCACATAAACCAGTGGTTCAACCATGACTTTGTAATCTCCAGAGATTAACTCATCGAAGTCCATCTCCCAATACCAACACAAAGATCTGAGAACTTGCTCATCGGTAAAGTAGGACTTGATGGCATCAATGTTGGTCCGCCCATTGGTAGTGACAATGCTAGGAAGTGGTTGAGTGGGATTGACATATTCATAGCCATTGAGTTGCAAACTTAGTCCATCAGAAACTCTGTAGCTCGCTTTGTTCACTTTTCCGAAGTGGAATGTGTTGTGAGGTGGATAAATGTCTGTCAAATCCACCGAGCGACTGGCTGGGGCAAGGGTATCTGCGTGAAAAACTGTCACACGCACTCCATCGTGGCCGGGAGTCCATTTGTTGTTTGCTGTACCAGAACCCATTCCACCTCCGCCACCTGTGTCCATGTCAGGCGAACCCACAGCAAGAGTGGAGAACACCATCAGGTACATGGCGAGAAAAACGATGGCGACAAATTGAGTAGCCACAACAAATTGATTATTTTTTTCTCTCAAATTTTGCTCCTTTCTAAACAAAAAACACCGCCTTTGACAGACGGTGTTTCCTGATTTTTTCTTCTGAATTTTTACATACTTCCTACTTTGTTGCCGTTTTCGTACATTCCTGTGGCTTGATGTCCCACATTCGGCTTGTCATTGTAAGGAATGTAGCCGAAGCCGGGGACGTAGGCACCGTTGGCATCAGACTGGGTTTTGTTGCTGTTGTCTGTAGAAGTTCCACCCCCAGATGTTGTGCCAGAGGTGCTGGGTGCCGTGGTTTCTGGACTTGGTGTGGTGGTTTCTGGTTTGGGTTCTGGGGTTGGAGTAGGTGCTGGGGTGGGTTCTGGTTCTGGTACAACCTCTGGTTCAATCTTTCCGTCCTCTGTTACCGTCACTTTGCCACCATCTGGGGTTTTTGTAGGGTCTTTCAGTTGCGATTCCGTGTAATTTGGCTTCGGTTTCACGTCTGGCTGAATGGTTTGGGAGGTTCCTGTGTCATTTCCATCCATGGTGCCAGCTTCTGGGATGGTCACGTTGCTGTCTGGATGGGTTTCCAGTTTATTTCCGTTGCCATCGGTGAGGACAATGGGTGGTGTGGTGCTTCCAGTTGTTGTTCCAGTTGTAGTTCCTGTGCCAGAAATGCTGGGAATCAGCAAGCCGCTGTCATTTTCTTCGGCAGAATCACCCTTTTCAGGGTCAGTCACCACCAAATCGCTGGTCTGTCCAGTGTTTTTGTCCAGCCACACATCATTTTGCTTGTCTGCTTTGAATTGGTTGGTAATCAGCACCAGCAATGCTCCACTCAGTGCCACCCCCGCAGTAATCGTCAGCCATTTTTTGTTGAAATCATTCATAATCAATACCATCCTCTCATCTTCCAATCGTAATTTGTTGTCTGTGCTTCCTTGGTCTTTGCTTGCTTACATCATAAAGGTATTTCTCGCCAATAGCTATCACCAATACTACCAAATATAGAGGCTTATTTTTGACGGATATTCTATTTGGCGAGAAATGATTAGAAAATCGGGGTATAACCTGCTGTGGTGCGAATGTTTATTTTCAAGTTAGGCAAGAGATTTCCACAAAAAGAAATTGGCATTTCTAAAACAATGGTACTTTCCACCACAAATCTGTCCCCAGCCGTGTCTGCTTGGGCGAAACTTGCGTTTGAAATAACCACATCTAGGTCATAAATCCGAAATTCTTCGTCACCATTGATTTTTTTCACATAAGCACCTCCAGAAAACTCCGTTCCCAACACAGCAGACATTCTAGCATAAATATCGCCATAATTTACCGCCGCATTGAAATCTTCAGAGTCTGGTTGGTATCCACCAGAATATCCCTCTCGCACACCATGATAAACGTCATTGTAATTTTCAGTGACTGTGACGATGGTGGCATCTTGCAGTGCATCTCTTACACCCTGTGCCACAATATAATAGTGATAATACTGGGAAATCACCGTCACGCAGAGCAAAAAAGCCAGTGCCAATGCCACAACGTAAGGGTATCCTTGCCCTTTTTCATTGGAAACAGCACGTTTCCATCGGTTGATTACTTCCAATATACCTCCCCCTTTCCACTTGCCACACCTTTCAAAGTCACAGGGAAACTTCCAAACTCACCGAACAAACCCAAGTCCTTTTCTAAGGTAATGGTCACGGTGACTTCCTCATTTAACTGAATTCTCCCTGATTTAGACCATGAAATGCTTGGGTTAATGCCCAGATTGGACTTCAAAGTTTCTGCTTTGGAGCTGGTGGCACTGCCAACCTGTCCAGAAATTTCTGCCACACGCATCAGTTCTGTGGCGAAAGTGTCTACCTTTTGTTTTGTCATATACACCTGAAACAGTTGCATGGCAAAGGCAATGACCATTATAGACACTAAAATCAAGATAACCGTATCCAAATAGCCTTGCCCCTTGTTGTTTTCATTCATTTCCATCAATTTTTTCTTCACTTCTTTCATGATTCACCTCTAAAACATAGATCCCATGGATCGGATGATTTCATAGACAATAATAGTGAGGTACACCAGAAGTAATGCCACCATGATGGAGAAGGACAGTTTTCTGATTTTTGGTGGAATTTTCATGGCTTCTGCTTTGAGTTTTTGCAATTCCCATTGCTTGTAGTCGTGTGCTAGCATTTGAAAGTACAGTTGCCCATCATTTCCTTGCAAAATCAGGCTAAAACCTTCTAACACTTCCGCCATTTTGGGAGAGTTCACACGAGTTTTGGCACGGCTTAAGGCATTGTCATAGCTGGAGGAACGCATATCTGCTGTTAAAATATCCAGTTCCATGGCGAATTCTTCGTTGGCACTTCGCTTGAATCGCTCTAAAATGGCGAGAATATCACGTGAATGTTGAAGTTCCTGTGCCACCGTTGCCGCAAATCTGGGTAGTTGGGATTCAATCTTCTCTCGTTTTTCTTCCAACAGCTTATCTGCTTTTCCCACTTCTTTGAAGTAGGTCATTATGCCAATCATCAGGCAAAAAGGAGCGATGACAGGCAATAAAAACAGGCAAGGCACCCCTAAAAGTGCAATCAAGCCACCTTTTAGCATACAAGAAGCTACATATTCTTCTGGAGTTTGGGGAATTCCAGCCGCATTCAGGGAACAAACCAGTCTGGCTCGCTTGAATTCTTGGATTTTCACGAATTTTTCTAGTTTGGTTGCCCAATCTCCCACCAAAACATCCATGCTCACGTCCTTTTTTGCCGTGTTAGTGGCAAGAATCAAGGCTTTTTCTGTGGCGAGGGTGGGCATTTTGATGAAATCTGCGATTAAAAAGAAGAGTCCACAGGCGGTAAACACTGCAAACAATAAAGTACAAATTAAAATCATGTTGTCTACCTCCGATACTCAATTGGTTTGGTAATTTTGATCACTCGTGCTGCGGACAAAAAGATAATACAGCCACAGATTGCAAGAATAATCTTCCCTAAAAATGTGAACATCAGGGTGTGATACCAGTTATAGTTCAAAAAATACAGCAAGGGAATGTTGGAAAGGAGCAAAACCACCATTGCCATGTACTCTTGTCGAGGAGAGGCGATGAGCAAGTCTAGTTCTGCATTCACCACACGCATATCTGAAAGTTTGCTGACGATGGGGGACAGTGTTGACTTCAGATTTCGGTCTTGTTGACACAAAATCAGGGCATCTATCCACTCCTGATACACAGAATTCTCCAAACTATCGTGAATATCTCGCAGTGCTTTGGTCACATCTGGGTCCACCATCTTGGTTTGGTGGAGAAATCCTTTAAAGACACCCAGCACTGGTTGATTCAAATAGAGGATATTTTCTTCCACAGCGGTGACGATGTTTTCGGTTCGGAGATATGCCGATGTGATCACCGAAAGTCCAGTTTCTAGCTGGTCTGACAGATCTCGTTTGAAGTGGCTTTGGGTCAGTTTGACATACCAAAAGGGCAGAAACATAAATCCCAGAGCCAAAACTGGCACAAGAAACCAGTTTGCCATCAAAAGTGCCAGACTACCGCCTAAGAAAAAGCAAAAAAGGGAAGTTGCACAGAGGAAAGGAAATTGATGCCCTCGCCCTGTGATTCGCAAAATGCTTTGCACTTCACGGATTTCCCTCACCAAGAAGTTGTCTTTCTTTCGCTTGGTGTTTTGGTTGATTTTCCCACGGAGTCCTGTGGGTTTGTCCAGCATTCCACCAAAAATCCCCTCAGTGAATTCCGTGGGGGAAATATCCAAAAGAGAGAAAAATCCGGTGATGAAGCCGAAAGTTGCTAATAATAGTATAAAATTCATTGACTCACCTCAGTCCATTGTTTTATTTCGTTCACTGGCATTCCGTTTTCCAGAAATCTTTTCGCCAGTTGCTGGGAGATGGGATTGACTTGCTTGTGTTCCCCTTCGATGATAAAACCACCATCTTCCACTCTGTTTTCTGTGATAATATACTGAAAAAGTGTCCGATAGGTTCTGGAACCGTCCTTCTCTATGACACACTCCATGATTTCCATCATTCTTCTGGCTCCGTTTTCAAGTTGCTTACAAAAAACAATGATGGAATAGGCTTCCGTGACGTACTGATACAAGGTTTCATCTCCCATATCTACGGCACGTTTACAAAGGGAAATCATCCGAGCATAAGTGGCTCTTGCGGAGTTTGCATGAATGGTGGTCAGCACAGCCACACCTGTTCTCGCCGCTTCTTGGGCGGCATTGGCTTCTGGTCCACGCATTTCCCCCACCACAACCACATCAGGATTAAAGCGAAGTGCCACGTCAAGCAGAGCAATTTGGTCTACTTTTTGCTTATCATTGTCACTATCTCGTGTAAGGGTGTGAATTACAGAGTTGCAAACCTGACCATTCTCATCATATTTCACCAAATCCAACTCACGAGAACCACTTTCGATGGTATACACCCTCTTAAAATGGGGGATTGTGGTGAGAAGCCAGCCTAACACTGTAGTTTTACCAGAGGAAGTAGCTCCTGCCACACAAATGGAAACTCCATATCTCACGCAAGTGGTGAGGAAGTCTAGCATCTTAGCCGTTGCTGTGCCACCGTTCACAAAGTCCTTTTTCTCCATGGACTGGGGATTTACAATACGAATGGAGGCAGAAACACCTACATCTTCGTCTACAATGGGCGTTTTCATGACAGCTATACGGATATTTTTGCTCAAATGCCCTAGCACCACAGGTTGGGAGTTATCTAAAACGATACCAGCCACCTGAAGCATTCTGCGAATCACGTTGATGGCATGATCTGGGGAGTCAAAATGCTCTTGAAGTTTCTCGGTTCTACCTCCAGAATATTGAATTTCAATATCATTCCATGCGTTGATGTCAATTTCTTCGATTCCTGTACCGAACACATATTTCGTCAAGAAACCGTATTCTGCCATCTCAACGTACAGTTCTTCTAACAATTCCTCGGTGGTTCTGCCTTCCACAATCACTTTTTTGTCCAGAATATACTTGGAAATATACCGTTTCATCTGTTCCTTGGAATCCTCTGGATTTTCAGTAATCAGTTGGGAGTAGTTGGTGGAGATGTATTCTTGGACTTGGGCGAGGACAGACCGAAACTCTTGTGGTTCTTTTCCTTGGAAGAAGATATCGTGTTTTCGGTCAATTTTGCCGATGTCAGGACGAGTTCTACCTTGCAACAAAGGATTTTCTTCCGTTTGCTGGCGAGGTTTTGGGGGTCTTTCCTGTTTTCGAGGAGGTTTTCTGGGAGGTGGCGTTGCCTCCTGTTCTTCCTCATCTTCTTCTGGTTCTTCCTCGTCCCAGACTTCTTCTGCATTTCCTTTTCGCAGAATTTCCTCTTGATCGCCATAATGAGGTGGACTTCCCCAGTCATCTTCCTCGATTTCACTCGTTTTTCGAGGTAGTTCGGACTCTTTGGGGTATTTCTTCTGCTGTTCGGCTGATTTTTTCAGATATTCTTTGTTGGGAGCAAGTTCTTCTGCAAAGCGAGGGTCAATTTGCTTTTTAGTCTGGGATGGAGGTTGTTTCCGTGGAGGTTTCCATCCAGTGTCTGTGTCAGGATTGGAGGAGGGGTTTTGCCGTTTTGTTGGTGGTTTTTCCTCCTCAAAGTCATCATCTTCCAGAAATTCTTCTTCCACTTCCTCCTCCACCACTGTTTTTTTCTGTGGTGGAGTTTTTCTTCTTTGCTGTTTCCCACGATTGGTTTCCTCTTGAAAAAGTTGCTGTTTTCCCTGTTGGGGACTTGGTTCTCTGGGTTCAATCCGAAAACGAGGGTCCAATTCCTGTGCTTCGTCCTCGAATTCATCCTCTTTCTGAGATTGATTCTCAAAAAGAGAGTTTCTTCTGCGATCTCCTAAACTCATAAATCAAACACCTCATTTACTATTTTTTTAATTTCACTGCGAAAACCACGACTACTTTTCAAGGTCAGTTCAGAGAGCAAAGAACCAGAAAGATATTGTTCTTCCACTTCCTCCGAATGGGGGATTTGAAAGGACAAACTGCCCAAAGCACCCGCCATTTGATTGGTTCCGTGCTGTGGTTTCACATTTCCAGCCACTTTGTACTGCTTTTCCATATCAAATCCACTGTTTTGAAGCAATGGCAGTTGACTGGAAAGATAAGAAATAGACTTTAAGTCACAGTTCACCAAGCGAATTGCCGAGTCGCAATCCATCAAAGCAACGGCAGAAAGTACATCGTTTGCGATGTAGCTAGAACAGTCCACAATCACATAAGGAGCAATTTCTCGCAAACAATCTAGCAATTCTTCTGCTTGGACACGGGAATATGGGGCATAAGTGTATTCATTCTCGCCCTTTAACATCCCAACAATGCTCAAATGGGGATTATTTTTCAGTGTCATCATGTTGTGTTCCACCAAAGGGGGAGTCACATGAGTTGCAGACAAAATCGCCCCCAAGGATTTCTCTACATCTAGTTCTTGGGGAGCAAGAAGGCAAGGGAGCATGGGTGCGGCGGTGTCACAGAGGACTAACACCGTATCTTTTCGCCTGTCGGCTAGATATTTGGCGATTTTCGCCGCCACAATGGACTTTCCACTGGAGGGACTACCCCAAACGCACAGAATCCCACCCACTAAGCCACCCACATCCATCTCGTCCTCCACCTCCCCAGTGAATCTGGAAAAAATAGAGTTTTTCAGAATATTCATTAAGAAGTAACCTCACTTTCTGTCGTATTCTCCACGTTTTCACCCTCCTTTGCTTCTTCTTTTGGAGTTTCAGTGTTGGTAGAGTCTGTGTTCTCGCCAGTTGCACCCTCGGCTGGCTTGTTTTCGCCCTCTGTTGTGGTTTGACCTTCTGTCGCACCCTCGCCTACAACATCTTGTGGTAAGGTCGCAGTGGGTTCGGAGGGTGTGGTGTCCTTTTCTTCCTCTTTTTCAACAGGAATTAAAGTGCCAGTTTCTTTGTCATATTGGAAACCTTCAGGAAGTTTCATGAGTGTTTTGGTGGCTTCATCAAAATAGAAACCAGTGGGAATTTGCACCCATTCGCCTGTTTCATCATCAAAATAATAGCCATCTCGGTTCTCTAGTGAGATTAAATACTCATTTTGTGCATCCAAAAACACTTTTGCATCCTCTTTTTCTCCTCGGAACACCAATGCCATGTGAACGTCGCTTTCTGCTTCCAGTTCTGCGATTAACTTACTTTGTAAATCATTCACCAAAAGAGTCACAGTGCTGGGCAGAGGGGCAGATTCATCCTCACGATCTGGCTGATTTGCTCTTAAATTGGCATCTTCCCCTGTTTTTGTGGTAACAGAAATCACTTCCACATACTTCAGTTCTGGCGGAATCACAGTTTCGCCAGTTTGTCTGAAGTCTGCTGCAATGACAGAAATAATGTCACCACTCTCCAATTTACCAGACAAACCACCAGCAAGGGAGGGGATTGTGAGAGAAATTGCTTGTTGAGAGCCATCTAAGTTGTACAAATAGGCATTTTCTGCTTGCATGGTATCAGAAACTTTTTCTGTTAAAATGTAATCTCCTACGGCAAAGTTCGCCAGTGCGTAGCTTCCAACAGCCGTTTCCATGTTTTTGATCACGGTTTCAGGCAGATTATAGCCACCTACTTCCACCATGGAAACCATGTCTTGGGTGATGACTTGACCTGTGAAAATTGGCTGAGTCACACGCACAATTTCCGTTTTTTGTGCCATTTCCTTGTTGAACAGCGGGGTGATCACAAAGCAAATCATCAGGGAAAGTGTGATACAAATAATCCCCAAAACCGTTCTATTCTTTAATAAATTCATACTTACCTCCATAAAATGACCCCTCTTTTCTCAGACGGATCTTAAAAAAGAGGGGATTTTGGTATTTTCCTTAGTTCTTGTACAGACTTTCTTCACGAGAAATCAGGGACAAAGACCACAATTGGTCAAAAAAAGTTGGTTTTTTCATGGTGTTTCACCTCACACAGTTTCTGCATTGGACAGGTGGAATTTGATTTCCTCCTTGTTTTTTACCACAAAAATACCTCCAGCAACACAAGTTGCAAGGACACAAAGTCCGCCCATAATCATTTTCAGTTTCATATTATATTCCTCCATAAATTCAAAATAAATAAGAAATAGCCACACCAAAGGTTAAATACGGAGCCAGTGGTGCGGACATTTCAGCAAGTTTCCCTCGTTTTCCAAAAGTAACACAGGTTAAAGTGACAAATAGTACCGAAAGTAAAGCTAAGACAACAGCAGTTAAACCTTGCCAATACCCTAAAAATACACCGATACTTGCCACCAGTTTAATATCGCCACCACCCACCTTTTCTGGGTCAATCATCCCAGAAATCAGAAAGGGAAGGGCGAGAATGATGCCTGAAAAGTGGAAATTGAAGAGGCTGATTGCCCCAATGCACAAGGGAAAGGCATTGGGGATCAGCCGATTTTTCAAATCCCAGTAGCTTGCTGCGAAAAGCAAGTACAAAAAGCACCAATTAGCCACTGTAATCAAACATTCCTTGAACGCGGTCGGTGACGGTGGGAAGCACAACTTCATCAAACAAGGTGTACAGCCCAGCAAGGAGCAGAGCGCCGATCACAACTGCGATGAGGATTTGAATGGCGCTGCCAAGGTTTTGGTCACCTTTTTCGTTGGCGATGGCTTTTTCAGCACGTTTTTGCAAGTTTTTCATAGGGTTCATATCGAAGGATTTGTTATAGTTGTTAAACATTTTCATAGTTAAGATACCTCTTTCAAAAATAAATAATTGTTGTTTTGTTGTTTTCTGCTTGGAGTTTAGATTTTGAAGTCGATTTGCACAAAATCATAGCGATCAACGTAAAAGAACAGACTTTCTTCGGAGTCGAAGAGTTCAATTACGTCAGAAACGGACAAAGGATAAGCGAAACTGCTTGATAAATCCTCGTTTTCTCGACTTAAATGGTCGTAGATGATTTCCAAGTTTTCAGTACCCATCTCGTCCTGAAAAATACTTTGGTATTGCTTTTCGTTGGGTTCACCATAGTTTTTTCGGAAGTCTGCGAGGAAGGAGAAACGACCTTCCTGTGGGAATTGTTTGTTTAATCGCCAAACACGGACTGTTTTGATACCTTTTTTGCTCTCACTGCCAAAACTATCAGCAGATTCCAGCAATCTTGTGAAGACATCTGGTTTCCAAAGGACTTTTAAGCCTTTTCCTTGGAGCCACTGCTCCATTTCTTGACTTTGAAACATCTCGTCCACTGTGGCACGTCCGTCAGTAATAAAACCAACGTGATTCCCACTGTACACCACTAAGTTGTGTACGATTCTTGCGTTTTGCATAGTAACCACCCCCTTTCTTCGTTAAAATCACGGCATCACCCCCTTTCATTGCGAATTTTTGCATTATTTAGCTTTTGGGAACGCCATGGTAGATGAGTTCATCTTCCATAATGGCGTAGTTGATTTCACTGAGGCACATTCCCATATCATGGAGTTGTTGCACCATTTTTTCCGACAAACTGCCCAAATCCAGAGCCGTTTCCTCTGCTGATTCACGACTTTCCGCCATCACTTTCATAAAATCAGGGAAAGAACCGTTGGTATCCATGCAAAGTTCGCAAAATTCACAGTCACAACCTGCTTCGCCCACATCTTCGATGAAATTTTCCACCAGACACTGGTAGTAGCCGTGGAGTTTTTCTTCCAAACTTTCAATCACATTGATCAATTCCACCACAGTCATGGTCTGATTGGTAAGAATGATGGCATTTTTCATGATTTCCAGTTCCATATCACCGTGAATGGAGGCAGATTTCAGGAAAGAATCAGGCAAAGCAAACTTTTCTGCATCTTGTTGCAAGGAATGCAAAGGATTTTGGCTTGTTTGCTTATTCGCCTTCTCTTGACACTTAGAACACAGGCAAGTTGCCAAGTCAGGCTGTTTTGGGAGTTCCTTGCTGGGGAGTTCTTTGGCTGGAACAGGCACTCCCATGGCTGGTTGTTCTTTCAAAACGCAGTAAAAATTATCAAATTCAATCACTTTCATTATTGTCACTCACTTTCTTGTTTTCAGCAAGTTGAAACAGGTTCAACTGCTCTGGTTCGTTCTTTTTTCGCTGGTGGATATCGTAATTTGCCACAATCAGTTCAGGAAATTGGCTATTTGCATCGTATCTTTGCTTGATGTTGTTGAGTCTTTCGTGGCTTTCCATCACAATGTTAGGTGCTGTGTAAAGTTCTCGAATGTACTCGCAATCATTGTAAGATAACAAGAATTTCCCATCAATTTTGAGCAAAGTATCACGAAGTCTGGTGTGATCCTCTTTCTTGAATCCACCTTCCCCCACATTTTTGTAGTAACTTTCTGTGGAGAAATAGGGTGGGTCTAGGTAGAAAAAAGAGTCAGGACGGTCATAAACTTCGATTAAATTCTGGAAATCCTTGTTTTCAATGACAACTTTACGCAGTCTACCGTTTGCCTGATCAATCAGATCAAAGTTGCTGTGCATATCGTGGGGTTGTCCACCGTAACTTGTCAATCCTGAAGCATAGCTATAGCGAATCAATTCGTAGAAATAGGCGGCACGTTTGTTGTCTGGCAAATCCTGATGATTCTTCATCAAATTACGAATTCGGATGAAATCAGACCGTGAATTCAAGGAATATTTCAGTTGTTCTTTCAATTCCTCTGGATTATCTCGGACAAATCGGAACAAATTCACCAAAAGTTCGTTGTAGTCGTTGTACACTTCTTTGTGGTTTTCAGGATTCTTATGAAACATCACCCAGCCACCACCACCGAAAACTTCGATATATCGCTCATACTCTGGTGGAAAAAAGGACACAATCAGCTCTCTCATCGCTTTTTTTCCACCAATCCATGAGATAATGCTGTTAATACTACACCACCACCCCTGCTACATCTTTACGTTTCTCCCAATTCAAAGTTAAAAGTTCCCCACCATATTTTCCAAGGAGGATGCCACGGAGAATCAGCACAAACACATCAGGAGAAACCAAGGTTTTGTTGCTCAAATCCAGTAAATCAGGATATTTTTCTCCCTTTGCAACAGCATTTGCCACTTGTACAAGTGCATATTGGTCTGTGGTTACCCCCTCAATATCTTTGTGATCTGTGATGAAGCTGGGGTATTTGGCACTTTTTTGCACAAGTTGCCACAAAGGATTATCTGCAGTCAGGAGGAATAAAGTCGCAATCTGACTGTGTTTTCCTTGTACCAGAGTCAAGTTAGAGGAATACAAGGCACATTCAAACCGTTCTTGGTGCATTTTATGAGCAAACCACTGCCCATTAAAAGATTTACCAGTAGTAGCAATTCTCCTTTTCAAAATCGCACTTTGTTCTTCTTTGAAGCAATCTTGGAGCAAGTTGGCATAATTTTCTTTGCCAAACTTGATGAAATCCAAAATATACTGACAAGGTCCACCATTGCACTGGTCATAAGCGTCGCAATGGACACATTTTTTGTATTCTTCTTCCTTGTCCTCTACCTTTTTTGTTTTTTGCGGTGTTTTACTTTTCGTCATTTTTTCACAACCTTTCTTTCATAAAATAAGGGAGATTTTCTCCCTGAGATGGCTTTTATTGACCATTCATGCCGCCCATGCCACCGAAGTCTTGACATTGTTCAGGTGGTTCAAATCCCATTTCTTCCGAGGTTTTCAAGTACCAATCCTCAGAATTCCAAAAGGAAACGGACACTTCAATGTCATCCACCTTAAATTCTCGCTGTTCAAAGCCTTCACCCAAGCCGTCTGCCGCCTGTCCTGTGACGAATTCTTTTAAGGTTTCCAGTTCAGAGGGGTTCAAATCTTCCTCAAAATGACAGATTGCCACACCGTAATGCTCACCATCAATCTTCTCAAAGGCAAAGTTCAAATCCAGAACTTTCTCCCCAACAGTGTCTTGGTCCATATAAAATGCCATCAAACCACGTTTGCCGAAATCCTCACCTAGATCTGCTGGGTTTGCATACTTGCTCAGTTCTTCACGAAGTTTATTTTCGTGTCCATCCAGAACGTAAGGAGAAGTTTCAAACAAATCAGGTTCCACGTCATATTCTCCATATTCATTTTCCACATAAGAAGTTCGCACGGTAAGTGGCATATACAGCTTCAATTCTTGCAATTCTTTCATGTTTTTCACCCCATTTCTTTCAATTCTTCCTCTGTTTTCAGATACCAATGGGAGGAATTCCAGAGAGAAAGATGCAATTTTTCTCCTGAAACGTCAAATCCCTGTTGACCCAGCATTTCATTCAAGTTCCCTGCTGCCTGACCTCCAATGACCTGTTTCATTCTTTGGAGTTCTTCCTTGGTCAACTGGTCATTTAAGTCCAAAATCGCCACAGCAAAAAGGGTATTTTCTTGAATTTCAGCATCAAAACTGTATTTCTCCACCTTGGCATGGATGGTGTCACGGCTTGGATATTGCCCCATAAAGCCACGAGGTTCACCCATTTTCTCTTGGTAATCCGACAGGAATTTTTGGATTTCAGGAAGCAAGAAGGGAATCGCATCCCTACTTGGTGGGAAGTCTTGTCCCTCAGCCGTTTTCTGGGTAATGGGCATAAACAGCTTCATTTCCCCTGAGTTCTGATAATTTCTGGCTTTGTAACCGATGTTTTTACCCAGTATTTCTTCCATTTCCTTGTTGTACCCCTCGTATTTGAGGTAACCAGAGTTTGTGAAAACACCTCGTTCTTCCGTAGCCATTTCCTTTCCATATCCTTCATAATCCAGATAGCTGCTGAGTTTTTCGTCAAACTTCAAACGATTCTGACGAATCACCAAGTATTTACCGTATTCTTCTGCTGTTTTCACGTCAGTCATCACCGAAAAATGGTCTAAGCAAGAAATCAACACCAAAAGCTGGGACACGGTTTCCACTTTGGTAAACTCTACTAAGCGTTCCACCTGTTCTCGTTCATCTTCTCGCAATTTGGAGAGGGATTGAGCCAGTTTATTGCAATTCGGAAAGGTAAACTCCCCTTTTGCAATGGATTTCATCCCAGAATACTTCTCCAAACCCACAAGTTCCATGGTGCAGTCCTTCAAGTCTTTCACATCCACACGTTCAAAAACCTTGAACAACGCAGTTTCTTTCGTAGGTAAACTCAAAAATTCGCATCGACTATCCTTTGCGATTTTCAGAGCAAGAGGTGCGTTCTTTTGTGGGAGATAGGGGAAATTTCCATTCACATACTGGTCTTTCCACTGTGTTTTATCATAAAAGACCACACCTTTCTCTGTGATTTTGAATTTTCCATCTTGAATGGACTGGAGAAAGAACGCAGTGTTGTCGAAGTTATCTTCGCTTTCCTCTGATTGCGAAAGGTGTAAGGCACGTCCCATCAAGTGAAGATAGGAAAAGTCCGAAATCACCGAAAAACAGTCCAGATTGTAGGTAAGGTTAATCAAATAGGGCAAATCCTCATTGGAATTCGCCCCAGTTGCCATGAAAAACAATTCTTTCTCAGCGGATTTCAAGGTAGACAGTGCTTTCATCAGAAAGTTCAGTTCTTCTAACTTATGGGTTTTTCGTCCCAACAGCAAGAACAAGTCTGGATATTTTCCCATTTTCGCCACCACAACCTCGGTGCTTGCTGTGTTTTTCACTTGGAGTTTGGCACAAAGTTCGCACACTTCTTCCTCACTACAAGGAAGAGAAATCTCTGCTTCTGCCTTTGTTTCAGGGGAAATAAGTGTAAAATTCATCCCATTGCCCCCCTCTTTTTGCCCATACTACCCCACTGGAACAAGGCTTTTTTTACCGAATCTGTGGAAGGGACATATTCACGTTGAATGGGTCCCAGAAACATTCCACTGCTTTTGTAGGCAGTTAGCACCACTTTTTCCACTTGTTCTGCATAATCACTGCTGAAAAATTCCACAAAAGGCTCAATTCCCAGTTCTTTCTCCATGCTTGGGTGGAGCAAAAACAGATTGCCACGAAGACAATGGATTTCCAGACCAAGAAGCATGATTTTTCCATCTAACACGGCATCTGCACGAGCCAAAAGGGAATCACAACAGTCACTTTCCCTCTTTTGCCAGATATTCGCCACAATTTTTTCTGGATTCAGGGAAATTCCTTGTCCTTTGGTGCGATTCACTTTCCCAGAAAGAGGCTGATTTACTACTTCCGCCACGGCTTTTTTAACCGATGCTTCCATGCCATTATCACAGAAACAAAACACATCATCTCCGTCTTTCGTAGGCATTTCCAGCGAAACTCCCTTGTTTCCATGACGTTCCACTCTGATTTTCTTCAGTTTCAAGAGATTTCCAAAGGTCACTGCCACAATACAGCCTTCCTCTGCCGAGTGCATCGGTTCAATCTCGGCACTGAGGGTCATTTTTTCCTTATACATCTGCCATTCCTCCCATTCCCATCGTTTCTTCAGGTTCATCCTGTTCTTGCTCTGCTTCGTCCAATTCCAGTCCATTTTCCTCTTGGTTTTGACTATCTCCCTGTGTTTGGGTGCCAGTTTCCAAGAGTGCTGGCTCATTTTCTTCCTGAACCACTGTGGCTTCCACCAAAGCCAGTCGCTGGTAGTACCCCTCCAACACGGCTTGTTTGAACTGGTTTTCGTAGTTTGGGTTGGTGAGGGAGCAAATTTCTTTGTATCCATCCACTGTTTTTCGCTGAGGCATCTGCACATCCAGAACACCGTCCATAGTCCGAACTTCCACACGATTGATAGAAAAACTCTCGTCAATGTTCACATTGGCGAGAGCTTTCAGGGTACTTTCTGGGTCATCTTTTAACTTTGTAATCAAAACGTCCATATTTTTGGAATTGGTTCTTGCCTGCTGGACAGGTTCCACCACAGACATATCCACACCCAAGGCAGAAAAATAAGCAGAATGAACTTCTGCTTTCAGCTGATAGGAAAAATCATCGTCATACAAACTGAAAATGGCTTTTCCTTCTCGATCTGGCAAAGAAACGGTAATATCAAATTCTTCTGGACCGTCCTTGACCAGTTTAATGCCACGGATTTGAATGGAATCGTCTACCACTGCCGTGGCATAACCACGAATTTTGCCTGAATCATAGACAGAATTCATGGTAACTTCAATTTTCGACATAGTTTCCTCCCTTCTACACGTCAATCATTTGAATTTCCCACAGTTCTTCCTCTGTCAGGCTTTTGAACAATTTCATGAAATGTTCTCGCCCACGAGGGGTGACCAAAGTATAAGTCCCACCATGATTATTCCGATAAAATTCTTTCACTTGGAACAAACCAGCATTCATGTGTTTTTGGTAAGGGTACAAATCTTTGGTTGTGCTACGGTACAAATAACCTTTCGCCAACAAAACTTGAATAAACAAGGTTGGCTTCACTTCCAGTTCTTTTGCCGTGTTGCGAAAGTTAGTCAACAGCGAGGTGTCGATAACCGTATCGTAATATTCCACCTTGGGTTTCGCCTCTGCCAGTTCTTTTTCCAGCTTTTTGTTTTTCTCATATTCCGCCAGAAAGCCGTCCATTGCCGATTTGAATTTGTAGGGGTCATTGAAAATGTCTGCCACTGTGTCTTGAGTGAAGTACATTCCGTGCTTACGGATGGAGGGGAGGACTTCGGTAAACACCCACGATTCAAATTTCTCCGCTGCGGGCAATTTGCTTTTCATCGTGAGTCGATATACATCTGGTTCATAAATCCAAGAAAGTTCTTGTAAACCACCAGATGTAGGGGAGTCGTGTTTCACGACCCCCTTACAGTGTCGAGAAATAGCATCTCTGAAGTTGGAATATCCTAAAATAATTGCTACGTCTTTGGCACAAAAAAGAACATCCCCTTTCTCATCCAACAAGGTCCGCACTTCTCCAAATTCAGGATTCTCGAAGATCTGAATTTGATTTTTTTCTTGATCCATTTTTACTTTCTCCTATCTATTTGATTTTGTTTTTGGGTATAAAAAAATCCCCACACCTTGCGATGTGAGGATTTGGGTTTTCAGGACTTAGAGTCCACCGTTACAGTTGCCGACATAAAAAGCACAGACAGCAAGCAAGCGGTCATGCTCTTTTTTTCGTTTTTCTTGTTCCAGAAATTCAAGGTGTTTCAAATTTATCACCCCCTCCCTAAATTATTTTCTGGACGGTTAGCTTTGTCCGCCCATCGCACCCATAGTTTGTTCCAGTTCAGGCTTAGAAATCACCGAAAAGGAATCCTCGCCCACAACCAAACCAAGGGAACGTCCATTTTCCCATTTCATATGGAGGGTTGCCGCATCATCGACTGAAATAACCTCTCCAATTGTCCCCTCTGGCACTGGACAGTAGGGATCGTCCATAAAATTCAGGCGAATTCGAGTTCCTACGGGGTAATCTTTCTTGATTTGAGCCACTTGCTCCCTGCTAGGAGGAAAATAGTTCATGTTTTCACCGTCCTTTCAACTAAATGTGGTCATACCACTTTGTTCTTGCTCCTGCTCAAATTGTTCCAGCATTTGCTCCATCCCAACCTCATCACCATGATAAATCATCATCCCCTCATCGGTAGAAACATAGCTTTTTCCTACTAATTGGGACGCACCGTAGCCATCGTAATCCACAAAACTAGCGATATCCTCGTCTATTTTCGTTTCGTCATTCTCGCAAACCAGATAATAGCCATAATCTTCAGCCGTGGTAATATTAGGGACAAATTCCAGTTCCTCTGTGAGAATCCCCAATGCCACCAAACTAAGTTGGTGTAAATTATCCACCTTCAGCTGGACAGCAAAGTGATTTAAGTCATCACACATTTCTTTTGTGCCGAGGTCATAAAATTCTGCCACATCACTGAGGTTATCAAGGTCATCTGCGGTGTAAACTTCC
Organism: Eubacteriales bacterium; assembly: GCA_044432725.1. Taxonomy (GTDB): domain Bacteria; phylum Bacillota; class Clostridia; order Oscillospirales; family Oscillospiraceae; genus JAWXUK01. The sequence continues at coordinate 4,369 of JAWXUL010000033.1, read as the reverse complement.
TCTAAATCCATGCTAGATAAAAAATTGTCCTGTGGATTTGTCAGGATTATGATATTGTCCACTTTAATGTCCTTGAGGCTTTCTACACCCATTCGCTCTTTGATTTTCGCCAAATCACTACCATAATAGGGGAGGGCGAGGAGTTCTTCACAAGTTCCCATGGTGGGGTGTTCACAGGTGAGAACCACTTCCACAGCCGTGCCACCGTAGGAAAAAGGTGGAAGATTTTTGCCATTGTACACTTGGGTTGGCTCGTTTTTATTGGGGTAGAGTAAGCCTTGACTTGTTTCCCATGGAGTGTTGTTTTTCATCAGTTCAGCCAAATATTTCTGACCATTTACCTGCTGAAGTTCTTCCGTGGGACAAGAAATTGCTTCATGAAGGTACAATTCTCTCCCCATTTCCTCCATGTTTTTACTGCTGTCCACCAAAGAATAACAATGCAAGTTATAACTAAGGTTTATCAGGTCAAATCCATCTTTGGGTGAGGAAACTTCAGCCACCGCACAGAATAAGTCCATTTCTTCGCTGGTGAAGCTGTCAAATCGCTTTTCCAGATAGTTCAGTTCGTCCAAAGTCATCTTCAAACCTTCTACACTTTGGTTCAAAGCGCTGTCATCCACTTCCAAAATCCGAATATTGGCACTTGCCAAATTTTCTACATGGATCTCATCGCAAGTTTTTTGGATAACTTCTTCGCTACAAGGAAATTTCACCGTAACTTGGTCGATTCCATTCAGATTTCCGATAGTATAGCTACGAAATCTTGCTTGTTCAATCATCAATGATAACTCCCTCCCATCTCTTGGTTTTGGGTTTCGATATTTTCTACAATTAGCTCCATGGCTGGGTCATTGCCATTGTAAATGACGGTCCGCCCAGAACTGCTCTGGTAAAAATCAAGGTCTTTGTAATTGTCCATCAGCACACTGAGTTCCTCTAAGCTGGTTATTTCCGTTGCTTTGATGAGATTTGCCAAACCCTCACTTTTTAAAGCAAAATCGTCTTTTAGAAATTCACCTAGTTGATTCAAATGTTCCAGATTTTCCATGTTGCAACTCTGCCCTTCAATGAGTTCTGTCAGGCTAGAGGTGAACTGGTGATCTCCGAGGGTGATTGTGACATTGGAGAATTTACTTTCCTCTGTGACACCCATTTGCTCTAAGGAATCTTGCAATTCGTTTTCTTGGTAGGGCATCCACAATGTCACTTTCCGACCACAGTCATCTTCCATAATGACAGAAAATGGTTTCTTGCGTTGGGTGAGGTTTGGAAGTTGATTTTCCTCATCTTGGGAAAGCGATGCTGTGGATTGACTGGTTCTATTCAACGATAAATCCCTCCCATCCCCAAATCCTGATACTCAATATTTTCCATGATATTACTCATCTCCATATTGTTTCCATGATAAATCAGCAATCCATCATCCGAGAAGTGGTGATCCAGATTTTCTAGCTTTGCCTGACCGAAACCATCAAAGTCGATATATTCTCTGGCGCTGTCATTGAAATCCACCACATCATCCAGAAGAAGTTCCGCATATTCGCTGGTGGATTCTACTCCTCTGTGAAAACTTAATTCTTGGTAATTCGCTGACAAAGTGGCGAGATCTTCCAGAGAATCAATTTTCGTGAGTTCCATAAATCGCACCAAATCTTTCGATTCTTGCTGATACAGTTCTCCCAAATTTGTAGCCACCGTATTCAGGTGAGCCAAATTCCCAAATGTCAAAGGCTGTTTTTCCAGAAAATGTTCCAGTCGGTGATCCACGTCACAGTCGTAAATTTTCAGCTCCACCTGATTCAACTGGCTTTCCTCTGTGATGCCCAGCCGTTCCAGAGATTTCTGCAATTCTGCTTCATGGTAGGGGAGGTAGATGGTTTCACATCGATTGCCTTGTTGGTTGCCCCTCACCATTAAGTCAACGGCGACTGGTCCGCAGTCATAACTAGTTTGTGGCAAGCACGAACCTGTAAAGAAAGGCTCAAAGACTTCTGTCTGATAAATCAGTTTTCCATCACGAGTCATTTGTGAGGCTTGCCCCATGCTATAGTCACAAAGAAATTTACTTGCCTCCTCCTGAGTGAAATTCACGTCCTCTGGTTTTAGCTTAAAATTCTGTTCCAGATAAAGTTTGCTTGCCACAGCCACCAAGTCAGGCTTGTTGTATGCCACTTCCATATTGTGGGTGTTCACCGTGAATTCAATCATCTCTTGCATGGAGTAGTCATGCTCGGACACCACCGCTCCAAAGGTTTCGATTTCAGGGGTCGACATCAGAGAAAGTTGCTTGGCTAAGAAATTCATCTCATCCAGCACAAAGGTCTTGCCACAGAAAATCCTGTCCCCATCTTCTTCCAGATTATGATAGAGATAGTTGACTGCTTCCACTCTTGCTTCAGCCGTTGCAGTATTTTGAATGCCTAGCTTGTCACAGATATCTTGAATCTCTTTGCCTGTGGCTGGGAATTCGGCTTCAGTGGACTGCTGGGTCTGTTCGCTATAAAGTATAAATCGCATTTCATCCTCCGTTCAAATTTATTATAGTTTTTCTGTTATTTAAGGAAGTTTTCTCACGATTTCTCATGATTACTTCCCCACATCATCATAAAGGAACACCGCCCCTAAGTCTATTCACAGATGTACACAAAGACGGGGCAGTGTTTTTGTTCCAACCTGACAAACTCACTTAAAAAGTGAGGGGCGCTACTTGAAAAGACTGGTGCCCTCAATTTTTAACGAAACTTTTTCCGATTCATCAACGCAATCATCTCCTGATTTCTTGCCGTGTACATCAGCATTCCTACCTCCGTGTTCAGGTAGGTGAATCGCTCCATGTAGGGTACCATCTCCTTCGAGCCAGTCATGGAACAGAGGTGGTTGATGACATCTTCTTTGCTGTGGAGGTCTGGGAAATCATGGAGAAGTTGACTGCTGTCAAAGACGATATTCAGGTCAACGAAATTATCAATCCCCAACATCCGAGCCTGTCGCTCCCAGCGATTCATGTCAAAATCACTCAAGCCGTAGCACTCCAGAAGCATTTCATTGAAGATGTCCAGATGTGCGAGAGGAACGGTGAACTTTGGAATTGGCAGACACAGCTCCACAATGAAATTAGGGATTTTATTTGCCGAGAGAAACGATGCCCTGACCTCCGCCCCCTCTTTGTTCTGCAGTGCTTTCAGGGCGGCCTGACGGTCTTGATAGCGGTAGGGGAGTTCCAGCACCACCGACCGCCCACCAGCCGTCAGACGCATCATACAACGGCATTCTAGGCGAACTTGTTCGAGGTGGGTTAAATCACCCTTTTGTTCTTGGTGGCTGTCTTGTTTCTTCATTTTTTTCCTCACTTTCTAAGAATTTGCAAAAAGACGTGACTTCTCAGACTCGGTAAATCAAGCCATTTTTGTGTTTGATTTTTCTCTTTTTAGATAGCGCCCTCAATATTTTCGTTGACTTCTAGGTTGACTGTGTCCTATTTCATACGTTTCTTCAATCAACTTTTTTCTATAGTTTTTGAAAATGAACAGGGATGTTGAAGTCAATGACAAAAATTTCTTTTCATCAGAGAAATCATCCCTCTTGGTTTAGCCGACCCTTTCACAAGAGTTTTCAGTAAAAATCCAACTTTTTCCCTCTCTTTCGTCCAGAAACAGAAAAAGGACTTAATCTCTCTTTTACGAGAAACTAAGTCCTTTTTCTGTCATAATTTATTCATTATTAGTAGCGCCCTCAATATTTTCTTCTACTTCTAGGTTGACTGTGTCCTATTTCATACGTTTCTTCAATCAACTTTTTTGGACTGGTTATTAGAAAATCTTGTGAGGCTTGGTTCGTCAACCACCATGCTTCACTCGGCACCCTTGGTCGTTGACTATGTATTCATTGTTTTTGTTCTCAAAACGAGAAAAACCACCATCTCTTAATGATAAGAAATAGTGGTGATTATGTGTGATTATCTAAGATTTTAACTAGCGCCCTCAAAAATAAGTTGTAAAAACCGATTTTTACCTAGTTCTGTGTTCAACATTTTTTGCTTAAGTTTCAGTTTTAGATGAGAGTTCGAGTCCTGCAACCACCAGAAACTGGTAAAATCACAGTCTAAAAACGAACAATTTTTTTCTCGGTTTTTGGGGCGAGTCATCGTAACTTTATTTCAATGTTTTTTCTCATTTCAAATGAAAAACCCCTACATAAAAGACTTTCATTGAAGGTTTTTCAAATCACAGTCTTTGTGTAGGGGTTATTTGGCGGAGAGAGAGGGATTCGAACCCTCGAGACCTTTAAGGGGTCTACACGCTTTCCAGGCGTGCGCCTTCGACCAACTCAGCCATCTCTCCACACTATAACTGCTCTTTAGAAGCAA
>JAWXUL010000032.1:0-27712 GCA_044432725.1 Eubacteriales bacterium | reverse complement strand
AGGCTCAGGCACTACTTCAGGCTCAGGCACTACTTCAGGCTCAGGCACTACTTCAGGCTCAGGCGCTACTTCAGGCTCTACAGGGAAAGCCTCTGTTTCCAAAGTAAGCATCATTTCTTGCGTAGCAACAGCCACCCCTGATGCTGTGATTCGTTGTGACATCTCCACAGAGAGAAGATTCTCCAAAGCGATTTCTTCTTCTCCCACATAATCCAAAGCAATACCAAAATGCTCCCCTTGTCCAATGATAGGCGCAAGGTCTTTCAAATCAAGAATCACTTTGCCGTCCACCACAGGAAGGGCTTCTCCCTCCACAGAAAGAGCAATCCCAGAATGATCTAGTGTGAGGACAGGATATTGAATGGTTTCTATTTTGGTTTCAAGCACAACCAGTAAATCATTACTTTCCACACTATTTTCTTTGTTATCAATCACAAGATAATATCCAGTTTCTGAAGGATAAACTGTAATATCAGCAGCAATCTCAGGGCTGATGATTTCATGTGTTGGAATGGATTCTTCACCATAAAGGGCATCATAAATCACATAAGACAGTTCGTCCCGTTGATTTTCTGTGTCAGTGACTGCATCATAAGGAGCCATCCAAGTGATGATACCACCAAGGTCCTTTTCGTGAATATAATTCACTTTTTCTGTGATAGATTGGGCGTTGTCATAGCTGAGGAAGGCAGAACCATTGTAAAGATAAGGAGCTTTCGCCACATCGTCCCAATATTCCACCATGTCAGGATAAGTTTCTTCTAGCAAATCCAGATTACGATAAGCCCAGATACCACCATGACGACCACCGTCACCATCAGTCACAGGTAAGTCGTTCAAAGCACCACGAGACAAAGAGCCATCGGCATCCTCGTTGACAGCTTCAGCTTCCCCAAAAAGTCCAGGTAAGCCTTCCACCACTTCCGTATTGGCAACACTTTCCCAACCACGGGAATAAAAAGCAGCACCAATGACAATTTTTTCAGCTGGCACCCCTTGGTCCAAAAGATAAGTAACAGTTTGATCAATACTATATCCTTTGTCATAATATGGGTCATCAGGATTGCCATACAGGGCAGAATGGTGACCTGTGATTTCATCAAATGCACCATGGGCATCATAGGTCATCATATTGCCGAAATCAATGATTTCAAACATAGCCTTTAAATCAATGCCTTCTTCCAATTTCACTTGATCCATGGGCAAAGCCACAGAAAGTTCATAGGTTTTCCCTGTTTCTTTGGAAAGTTCATCCAGTCCAGCACGAAGATCAGAGAGAAGGGTGATGTAATTCTCTTTGTCCTCTGGCATAGAATGAGGGGTACCTTCGTCATTTTTGTTGTCCACAAGGTCAGCTTCTCGGACAAAACAAGGATATTCCCAGTCGATATCCACAAAGTCCATGTCTGAATAACGAATAAAATCCATCATACCTTGGACAAAATTGTCACGAGCAGCGTCGTCAGCAGCCATTTCAGAGAAATCTCCTGATTTGGACCACCCACCCACAGAAATCCCAATTTTCATGTTGGGATCTTCTGCTCGTAAAGTACGTAAAGTGGGGAGTATACCAGAGCCGGTGGCACCCCACCAAAGTCCTTCTTGCTCCAAGCCTGTTTCCAAAGCTGCTCCCATGTCATTCATTATGAGATTTCCTTGGGCATCAAAGTCTAAAAAGGCGTAATTTAGATGGGTATAGGTATCAGTGGGCATATTTTGTGGATAAAAATTCCCTTGACCACCCCAAACTGACCAGTCTCCGTAATACATCACATTACGTTTGTTGCTTTCCTCTGCAGCAAAGCTTGTGGTACTTGCTGCGACTGTCACCAAGGCAAGGGCGAGGGCTGTGCTGAGGATTCGTTTTAACATATGGGTCACGCTCCTTTTTTGTTTTAGTCAAAATAACCTATAATCATAGGCTTTATCGACTTATATTTTAAGTATATCACAAAGGCAATCCCTTGTCAACAGGGAAGCTCTATTCTTTGCAAGAAAAGTTGTAAAGGGAATGAACTTCTCTCCATATTTGATGACATAAAAAAATCTCGACCACCAAAAAGGAGGATCGAGATTTTGTATTGCAAAGGAGAAGAGCAAGTCTAAACAGCAACTTCCTTGGATAAAATTTTTGGTAATAAGATATTATTGTAAGCCGTTCCATATTTAGAAAAGGAATTGCGATAGACTTCTTCCACTGCAAAAAAGTCTAAGAGCCAGTGGGGAAGCCCTTGTCCAGTCTTCACTTCCAGTAATACTTCTTCTTTTCCAATCACACGAATGCCATTGTTATCTTTTTGATGATAAATATCCCCATCATTACAACGAATATTAAAATCAAAAGTCATACGAAAATCAGGATCTTCTGCCCCATAATATGCCTCACGCTCATAGCCCAGAAATAAAGCAGGGCGAAGATTGTGGTAAAATTCCATGAAATAGTCCAACTCTTTTGTGATTTGTCCTTGATCTTCATGGGGAAGAGCTTGATGTTCTCTGAAATAACCCTTGGTTTCTTTCCAATTTCGTTTGATCCGACGCTTGTAAACAACCCCTTTATATTTCTTTTTCAACTCAATATAAATAGGTGTTTTTTCCTCTCGACAACCATACCAACGGACACGAAGCTTTTCCTTGTAAACGGGTTTTTCCAAAGAACGTCGTATCAACAAGAAATCAGGGGTGTCAAAATAAATATTATTGATGGTATTACGACCAAACTCGTCCAAAACCATGGTCTCTTTCATCACATCACAAAGTTTTCCGTATTGTTCTTGGGTCATGCGGTATTTATATTCAAATCGTTGAAATGTACTTCCTTTTCCCATTGTATGTCTCCTTTCAGAAGGGAACTCCCTAATATTTTATATAATAACAGGGTTGCTTTAACTAAACTTTAAATTCCACTTTAATTTTCACAGTCTTCCCGTCAGAAGAATAGGCAGAAATCTTCCCATCTTGACTTTTTACCAAGGTTTTTGCCAGAGAAAGCCCCAAACCAAAGCCTCCAGTATCGCTGTTTCGAGAATTTTCTTCCCGATAAAATCGCTGAAACCAAGAATCATAACTACCTTTTTTTAATTTATCACCTTGATTTTCAATCACCAACAAAATACTGTGCTTCTCTTTTTTTAATTGCAAGGAGACAGTCCCCGCCTCAGGACTATATTTACTGGCGTTTTCAAGGAGAATATCCAAAAGTTGCACCATTCCAACGGGGTCACCGTAAAAATTGATGTTTTCTTCAATGGCAAGCTCCAAAGATTTCCCTTGTGCTGATAACAAAACAGAAATATTTTCCCCAGATTCTCGCACCATATCACTAAGGGAAAACTCCTTTGGCTCTCCTTTTATACTCTCCTCTTCCAATTTCGCCAAAGAAAGGAGACGGATGACCAAGTAATTTAATTTCTCTACTTGTTTATGGACACTGACCGTCCAAGAGGAGGGGCCATGTTCTAATTCTAAAACCTCTGTATTGGCTTTGATAATGGCAAGAGGGGTTTTCAATTCGTGGCTCATGTCTGTAATGAACTTTTTTTGCCCAGCATAAGCTTCGACAATGGGCGACACAATCTTTCTCGAGAGACAAACCAGCAGCAAATGAACAGCCAACAAAACCACAGTGCCAATACACACAGAAATATAGAAAAAAGACTGAAAATAGTATAAATCCTCATTGACGTCCACAAAAATCACCATGGTTTCCCCTGTGTCCAGTGGCACTGCTTGAAAATAAAAATACTCTTCTAAATGATTGGAATTCCCCAAATCATAAACCTCTCTCGCCATGGTAATCGCATCAGGCACATTGATTCGGTTCACACTGGTGGTATCAACGCTGACCACCTCGCCTGTCTGACTAAATTTCACCGTAAAATAACGGGTGGTAAAGGAAAGTTCCTCGTGCATATTAGGGGCGAGAGGGACTAATATATGAAATTGACGTGGTTGATTAGTCTCTGGGCGAAGTGGAAGCTCAAGAGGAGGGAGCATTTCCTCTAATGGGATTTCTGCCATTTCCTCCCGAGGGGTTTCAGGCAGTTCCTCTCGTGGAACACCAGACATCCCTTCATTCTGTTCCGATAAAGGAATGACACCACCGTTATTAGCGATGATGTCCAAAAGTTCTGCTGCCTTTTTTTCCACTTGATGATAATTGAAGCCATTGACCACCACTAAAATAAGAACAATCACCCCAAAAACAACGGAAAAAGAAATACGCACAAATTTCTGACGCAACGAGCGTTCCAGTGATTGTGTTGCCTTATCCATGGCTGATCTCCTCTAAGGAATAGCCGATGTTTCTGCTTGCTTTGATTTGTATGTTTGCCTGTAAAGATAACAGTTTTTTGCGTAAATAAGAGATATAAACCCACACCACATTCAATTCCGTCTCGCTGTCAAAGCCCCAAATTTTCTCCATGAATTTTTCAGAAGAAATGAGTAAATTACTATTTAACAGTAACATCTCCATCATTTGAAATTCTTTGTTGGCAAGCTTCACCGAAGATAGGGGAGAGGAAAGCTGAAAAGTAGCACGATTCAGAGTGATATTCCCAAACTCCAACAAGGAAGTGCCAGAATCTTCTCGACTTCTGGTCATGGCACGAATCCGTGCCATCAGTTCTTGGGATTCAAAAGGCTTGGTGAGATAATCGTTAGCCCCCAAATCCAGACCAGTGACTTTATCTGCCACATCGCTTTTCGCTGTCAACAAAATCACAGGAACCATGTTGCCCTTGTCACGGATTTTTTTCAGCACAGAGATACCATCTAATTCGGGCATCATGATATCTAAAATAACACCATCATAATTTTCAGTTTCCAGATAGTCCAGTGCCTCTTTTCCATCATAAACAGCATCCACAGAATAGTGATTATGTTTGAGCATCACAACCAAGGCAGCAGAGAGATCTTTTTCATCTTCACAAAGTAAAAGTCGCATGGAAAGCCCTCCTGTTCCAATCAGAAATATAGCCTCTTAAATCAAAATGATTAAGCCATCATCAGATTCTCTTTCCACATGATATCTCTTCAAACTAAATCTTACTTTAAATTTTAGGAATTACTTTCACGCCACAAGATGCTAACACGGCAAAAAAATCAGGATAACTTTTTTCCACAGCCTCTGCACCATCGATGGAAACAGTCAACCCTGCCCCCACAGCAGCCACAGCCATCGCCATGACAATGCGATGGTCATTGTGAGAAATCAAGTCATCACTGGGGGAGAGGGGACTTTGTGTCAGATAAATGGTATCCCCCTCCACACGAATCTTCCCACCCATTTTACGTATTTCTGATTCCATGGCAGCGATTCTGTCGCTTTCTTTCACACGAAGTCGCCCAGCATTATAAATCTTCGTCTCGCCCTTTGCAAATAAGCCCAGCACCATAAGAATCGGACCTAAATCAGGACAGTCAGCCAAATCAATCTCTGTCCCCACAAGTTCTGATTTTTCATAGATATAAGTGCCATGGTCTTCTTTGGACTTCACAGCAGCCTTTTCCAAAAGATCAAAAATAACCCGATCTCCTTGGAGGGTATCAGGGCGAATCCCAGAAAGGGAAATCCTCCCAGTGATCCCCCCAAGGACTGCCCAAAAAGCAGCTTGGGAGCAATCGCCCTCCACCACATAGTCCTTTGGTTGAAAACTTTGTTTTCCAGAAATATGAAGAGTATTTTCCCCAGTCCATTGACAATGTACCCCAAAATCACTAAGGGTTTGGAGGGTCAATAGTACATAGGAGCGACTTTCAAAGGGAGGGAGGATTTCAATGATACTATCCTCTTCCAACAAAGGCAAGGTAAAAAGAAGCCCTGTGATAAATTGACTGCTGACAGAACCATCTAAAGAATAAGTGCCACCAGAAAACTGTCCAGAGACTGTGATTTCTTCCCCTTTTTGGAGAAAGCTTAATCCCTTTTCTTGAAAAAGCTTGGCATAAACCTCCTGTGGGCGAGCCATCAGCCGTCCTCGCCCTGTGAAAGTAACAGCAGAACCACTGTGGGTGAAAAGTGGCAGTAAAAACCGTAAAGTACTACCACTTTCGATACAATCAACCACTTGTTTCACAGGAGGAAATTTCCCATTGTTTCCTGTGATGACCACATAATCTCCCCCACGCTTAACACGAGCGCCCAAAAGAGGTAAAGCCCCCAGCGTTGCCTCCATATCTTGAGAAAAGGTGAGATTGGATATGCGACTTGTCCCTGTGGCAAGTCCAGCAGCCAAAAGACTGCGATGTGCCATACTTTTACTTGGTGGCACAGCCACAGCCCCAGATATTTCTTGGGGAATCAGTTGATATTTCATGTTGCATTCTCCTTGGGAAAGATGATAGGGGGACGCCCTTGTGATTAATAAATATCTCGACCAATGACTTTGGCAATCTCTCTGCCCTTTTGAATGACATTGGTAAACTTTTCAGGAATCAAGCTTTGTGCCCCATCGCTCCATGCTTTTTCAGGACAATCATGGACTTCGATAATCAGTCCATCGGCTCCAGCAGCAATGGCAGCCAAAGAAAGACTCTCAATATAAGAAAAGTTTCCTGTGGCATGGCTTGGGTCAATGATGATAGGAAGATGAGTTCTCTCTTTTAAAATGGGGATGACAGACAGATCCAAAGTATTTCTGGTGTAAGTTTCAAAAGTACGAATCCCACGCTCACAGAAAATCACATTTTCGTTGCCTCCTGCCATGATATATTCAGCAGACATAATCCATTCCTCGATGGTATTGGCAAGTCCACGTTTTAACAAAACAGGCTTGGTCATCTTACCAATGGCTTTGAGTAATTGGAAGTTTTGCATATTTCTTGCCCCAACTTGCACCAAATCAACGTGTTCTTCAAACTCGTCCACATTGGCTTCGCTCATCAATTCGCTGACAATGGGCAAACCAGTTTTCTTTCTGGCTTCCACCATGGCAAGAATGCCTTCTGTGCCCATGCCTTGGAAAGCATAAGGAGAGGTACGAGGTTTATAAGCACCCCCACGGAGCATACAAGCGCCAGAATCTTTGACAAGTTCAGCCATGCTTTGGATGTGTGCAGCCCCTTCCACAGAGCAAGGACCACCGATGACAACCAATTTTTCTTTGCCACCAATGGGAATCCCTGCCACATTGATGATAGAATCAGCTTCGTGGAACATACGGCTTGCCTTTTTATAAGGCGTGGACACTCGTTGGACATTTGCCACAAAAGGATAGGCACGTACACTTTTTTCATCAATTTTTGTGGTATCACCCATAAAACCATAAACGGTATAGCTCTCACCAGGGCTAGTGGTATAAGTTAACCCCTGAGCGCTGAATTGGGCTAGTAATGCTTCTACCTCGTTTTGAGGTGCGTCTTTTTTTACACTGATAATCATAATTATTCTCCTAAATGTTAAATTTTTAAAGGGTCTGATGCACATTTCAAATAAAACCAAGACATCAAGTGCCATGGTTCTTTTTATTTGAACGTTCGCATAAAATCCTTTATTTTACAGGTTCTAGTTGTGCCACCAAAGCTTCTAGCGCTTTTTCATAGCCCTTGACCCCCAAACCAACAATGGTTTGAAAACAAGCCTTGCCAGCATAGCTGACTTGTCGAAAGTCCTCTCGCTGCGCAATATCAGAAAGATGTACCTCCACAGCCGGTAAGTTCACAGCTTTCAGGGCATCTAAGATTGCCACAGAAGTATGGGTATAGGCAGCCGGATTGATCACAATGCCGTCCATCTTGCCATAAGCACCTTGAATGGCATCCACCAAATCACCCTCGTGGTTACTTTGATAACATTCCACTTCAATCCCCAAAGATTGTCCTTTTTCTTTCACCGTGGCAACAAGTTGATCATAGGTCATATGACCATATATTTCTGGCTCTCGCACCCCTAAAAAATTGAGATTAGGGCCATTGATGACTAAAAACTTCATGAAAAGCCTCCTGAATATCCTTTGCAACCAAGTGGACTGCTTGATTGTTTTCCACAGCTCCATGTGCTGCTTTTTCATAGATGGGAGTACGCTGGTAATAGAGACATTGGACATCTTCTTTACTTTGGGAAAGGGGACGATTTTTTCCAATGTCAAGGACCTCTAAGTCTCGCTTCACATAAATGAAAATCCCATTTTGCCCCAAGGCAGTCAGATTTTCTTTTCGTGTCACCATGCCACCACCAGAAGAGAGCACCAGATTGTTTTCTTTGCCAAACTCCCAGCAAACTTCTGTTTCCAGTTTGCGAAAGGCTTCTTCCCCATCTTCTGCGAAAATTTCTGGAATGGTTTTTTGTGCCTTCTTTTTGATTTCTTCGTCCAAATCCACGAACTCTCGTCCCAGATTTTTGGCACATTTTTTCCCCAAAGTGGATTTCCCACTAGAAGGCATACCAATCAACACCAGATTGCTTTGTTTTTGCCCAATCTGTGCCAAGACCTTTTCGTTGGCTTCCTCGGGGATCGAGGCACCCTTAAAATGCTCTGCTGCATATTTCGCCTGTGCCACCAACATAGGCAAGCCACCACAAGAGGGGATCTGACGTTCTCTGGCAGCTTGTATCAAAAGGGTACAAAGTGGATTATACACCACATCTACCACTCCTGTCAAGTTGGGGAAGGGGGCAAGGGAAATCGCTTGCTCCTGATTATGGGGGAACATACCCACAGGAGAGGTATTGATGATGATCTCCACAGTCTCAGCAATGGGGGACTGCTGTACCTCTTCATAAGAGTGAAGCCCTGGACCAGAGCGACGACTTGCCACCAAAATTTGTTTTGCCTTTTGCGCTGTAGCAACAGATTGTACTGTTTTATACGTACCACCTGTCCCTAGAATCAAGACAACTTTGTTTTCAAAGGAAATCCCAGCTCTTTGGCAAAGAAACAAAAAGCCATCAAAATCAGTGTTATAGCCATGAAGCTTTCCATTATGATTGACAATGGTGTTCACAGCACCAATCGCCTTTGCTTTTTCGTCAATCACATCACAATAGGGAATCACATCCTGTTTATAAGGAATGGTCACATTGATGCCACGAAAATTCTTCGCTTTCATAAAATCATGAAACTCTTCCTCGGTAGGGAGAGGATACAGTTCATAGCCATAGTCTGTAATCGCTTCGTGGACAATCTTCGAAAAACTATGACCAAGGGTTTTGCCAATCAGTCCATATTCCATTTTGCCCTCCTTTGCCACCCAAGTCCCTCTCGCATATTCCACAAATCTGCAATCCCAATGGCACAAAGACTATCTTGCACCACACGTGCTCGGTGGAGAATACAGGGGTCATGACGACCATGGATTTGCAATGTTTCAGCTGTTTTATTTTGATAATGCACCGTATCTTGTTCTTTGAAAATACTAGCTGTGGGCTTCACAACAGTACGAAGTATCAGAGGCATACCGTTGGTAATCCCGCCGTTGATGCCTCCATTGTGATTGGTTTCTGTTAAAATCTTCTCTCCACTCATGACAAAGGGGTCATTTGCCTGACTACCACGCATAGAAGCCATGGAAAATCCAGCCCCAAACTCAATGCCTTTCACAGCAGGCATACTGAAGAGAAGAGAGGAGAGGACAGACTCCACCGAAGTGAAAAAAGGTTCTCCCAAACCAGTGGGGAGGGGATAGATCACTGTTTCTAAAATCCCACCTACAGAATCTCCCTCGCTGGCAGCAGCCAGAATTTTCTCTTTCATTTCTCCCTCTTTCAAAGGATCAAGTAGGGAGAAATGGCGATCATTTAAGTGATGGATCTCTTCCAGAAGATTTTCTCCCAGATAGGAAAACTCCTGATCTCTGACCCCAGCACATTCAAGGAGATGTGTGGCAATGTAAACCCCTTGCTGTGCTAATATTTGGGTAAACAGACTCCCCGCCGCCACAATGGGCGCTGTCAAGCGACCACTGAAATGACCACCACCTCGGATATCTTGAAAGCCATGATACTTTTCAAAGGCAGTAAAGTCAGCGTGACCAGGACGGAGTAGATACTGGGTTTCGCTATAGTCCTTGCTTTTGGTGTTGGTATTTTGAATCATCAAAGAAATTGCCGAGCCTGTGGACACATGATCCACCATACCACTTAAAATATGCACCAAATCTGGCTCTACCCTTGGGGTAGAGATGGCACCACTGGCACGACGTTTGTCCATTTGCTTTGCCATAAAATCAGGGGAAAAGGTAATCCCAGAGGCAATGCCGTCTATCACCACGCCAATGGCTTTCCCGTGGCTTTCTCCGAAAAGAGAAATGTTCAATGCGTTTCCGTAAGTATCTCTCATGAAATGCCTCCTCCCACCATAGAGCGAAGAGACGCTGTCTCTACTCGTTGAAAATGATACGTACCCAAGGTTTTCACCTTCACGATTTTGGTGGTATTCCCCTTATTTTTCTTGTCATAAGTCATTGCCTGATACACAGCATCCCCATCATAAGAAATGGAGGTGGGAAGCCCAAGCTTTTCATAAATGAGAAGGAGACGTCGTCTTAAAGTTTCGTTCTCTGTCATGGGAATCATCCCCAAAGCAACACATTCTCCATGATACAATTCCTGAAGATGTCCATAGCTTTCAATGCCATGACCAATGGTATGCCCAAAGTTTAGGGCTGCTCGAATCCCAAGTTCTTTTTCATCTGCTTCCACAAAGGATTTTTTCATCTGCAGACTGGCAAAGAGTATTTTCTCTAAATTGGGAGAGGTTTTGCTGATGGTTTCTTCTTCAAACAAAGTAAACAAAGCAGGGTCAGCAATCATCCCAGCTTTCACAGCTTCTGCCAAACCAGCAGCAAAATGACGGTCGCTCAGGGTATTCAAAGTATCAGGGTCAATCAGCACAAATTTCGGCTGATGAAAAGCACCTACTATATTTTTTGTCCCGTTAAAATTAATCCCCACCTTGCCCCCAATAGAGGAGTCAATTTGTGACAGCGTTGTGGTGGGGCAGTTGACAAAATCCATACCACGGAGATAAGCCGAAGCAACAAAGCCCGCTAAATCCCCCATGACACCACCACCCACTGCCAAGATTAAATCAGAGCGGGTAAAATGATGCTCTTGACATTTTGTTAAAAGATGGGTGAAAACCTCCATGGACTTTGCTTGTTCTCCTTGTTCTACCACAGCAAGAATCCCTTGGCTACATTGCGCCTGCACTTTTTTTAAATAGGAGAGGGGGACACCATTGTCACTGACAATTAAAACTTTTCGTTTCAGATTCACATATTCTCCTAAATTTGCAAGTCCCCCTCGCTGTAAAAGAATATCATAACTGCGTTCTGATAAATTGATTGTTAATTTCATGTATTTTCCCCATTCTTTTTTTGAAACCTTGGATAAGCTTATTCTTTTCGCTCGTAAACCCCTAGAATGCGTAGCGATTGACAGACAGACTCTAACTTTTCTTTCAAAGCAAGAGAGTCTTCTCCTGTCCCCACAAGTTCCATATAAAAATAATACTCCCAAGAAACCTGTGGCATAGGGCGACTTTTGATGGATTCCATATTAAATCCCTCTGCTGCCACAATGGAAATCACTTGGGCAAGACTGCCAGCCTTATTTTTCACTGTAAATAAAAGACTAAAACGATTTCCTCTCTGGGGAACATCTTTGGAAATCACCAAAAAACGTGTGGTGTTATCTGCTGCTTGGTTGATATGGGGGGCAAGTATTTGTAAATTGTATAGATTAGCTGTTTCCCCACTGGCAATGGCACCAATGTGCTTGTCATTTTTCTTTGCCACATATTCTGCTGCCATGGCTGTGTTGGCACATTCCTCTTTCTTGGCACCAATGTTTTCGATAAAGGTAGAGGACTGCATCAAGGCTTGGGGATGAGAAATCACTGTTTCGATGTCTTGTAAAGTAGCGCCTTTGACAGCCAAAAGATTTTGGTGGATGGGCAAGTCATACATGGCTGTTACATGGATAGAAGGATGGGTAAAGCAAAGATCCAAAACCTCTGACACATCCCCAGCATGGCTGTTTTCAAAGGGAAGCACCCCAAAGGAAATCGCCCCCTCTTCTACGCCCTGGACAACCCCTTTCCAGGTGGGATAAGATTGCGCCTGCCCATGGGGGAAGAGATTTTTGGTGGCAATGTGACTAAAAGCACCAGCCACCCCCTGATACCCAATGCGATCTTTTGCCATGATTTTCAGTTGGAGAGAACGGGCGACTGCCATGTTATGGGTGATAAAATCTTGATAAAAGCCTTTGAGTTCTTCTTCAGGAAAAAGAGCAAGATTTTTTTCAATGACTTGCTGTTCTCTGGCACTGTCCAAAATAGGAAGATGATGGGCTATTTTGTGGGTGACGACTTTTTTGACAGCTGTCATGCGACGAAGAAAGAGACTTGCCATCTCTTGGTCTATTTTGTCAATTTCTTCCCGTGCTTCTTGTAATAAATCCATTTTATTGCTCCGTTTCCTTGTCAATATGTATCAAAAGAACCTCTGATCATATCAGTGATTCCAATCAGGGGACATCTCGTCCACAAACAAATAGGAAGCAAAAGATTTTGCCCTTGTTTCCAGCATTGCAAGCTCTTGATAAGTGAAATGTCTTCAGATAACATTATACTATAAAAAAAAAAGATTTGCAAGAGAAAATTTAAGAAGGTGATTGACAAATAAAACATTTGTGGTATAATGAATTTTGTGGGATTATTTTCCCTTTCAGCGTGCCATGCACAGTGAAACTGATTACTAAGAAACATAGGAGATGACAGCATGAGAGGATTAAAAGAACGATTTGTAGGAGAATTACAAAGTGGAAAATTAGCTTGGTTTCTCCAAGAAATAAAACAAAACCCTGGCCTCTTTTTATCAATCGAGAAAAATGGTGTAGATATTTACTACAAAGGAACAGCAATGCTCACCATTCGTGCAGGAGGTGGTTATGCTTTTGGTTTGCAAGAACGCTTCTTCACAAGTGATGCCATGAAAGAAGAGCTTGCCATCTTCCAACGTGATAAAAAAGCAGTACCAGTTTATCAACGTAAATTCCCAGTACTGGTCCAAGCAATGGACGAATCTTCTGAAGAGACCGAAGTCCAACGTCAACTGATTGCTTCTGCCAATCCTTTTATCCTAGCCATGGATTACCAAGTTGCCGAAGATATCACCATTGATATGATTGGCATCTATCAAGGGAAAGTAGTCGCTTTGCAACATAACTTAGGACAAAGTATTGGCAGAGTCGCCCCTGTTTACGAAGCATTGGAAAAACTATGGGCAAGCCCAGAAGGAAAAGATACCTTGATTGGTTCCCTCAATGCCATCTCAGCAAACCTAGCAGCACTTGGTTTGCGTGACGAAGCCGTGACAGTCACTGACCCATCTCTACATTTCGTCGCCCTTCTCTCTGACAGTGATGGAGAAATTCCAGCAAACTCCCTACCTCTTACTGTTCTTCCTGTGGCAGATACAGCCACAACCATCGAACTAGGGGATATTTAATACGATCTGCCCCAAAGGGGTGGATGTTCACAAAAAGAAATTTTTATGCAGAATATAAAACACCTTCTGAGTCTTTTGGTAGATTCAGAAGGTTTTTTAGCATATTTTCTGTTTATCCACAAAAAAAGACTGGCGAAAGCCAGTCTTTTTTTACGTATAGATGATCTCCACCCATTTATCAAAGGCATTGGGATGAATATTCGTCACAGATCGTGGCACAGCAACCGTCGCCAGTTGGTTGCTGCGGAAAGCATTTTCTCCGATGGATTGTACCGAACTGGGGATAACCACCTTGCTGATTTTATTCATATAAAAAGCCCCAGCAGAAATTTCCGTCACCCCATAAGGAAGGGAAAAACTGGTTAATTGGTTATAGGCAAAGGCATTGCTTCCAATATAGGCAACACCAGGAGAAATAATAAAACTTGTCAAAAGATTATGGGAAAAAGCGTGATCTCCTACATAAGTCACAGAGCCAGGAATCACAATATTGTTTAAATTATTATAAGAAAAAGCACTTTGACCAATATATTCCAACATTTGGTGAAGGGTTAAGTTGGAGATCTTATTACATTCAAATGCCTCTTTATCCACCTTTTTTAAATGGCGAGGCATATTGACAGTGGTGATTTGATTGTTTTTAAACGCACATAAACCAATATATTGCAAATTTTCTGGCAAGGTCAGTTCCTTGATGGGATTGTCTGTAAAGCTCCAATCCCCCAATTCTTGCAAGGTTTCAGGGAGGGTAACAGACATGACACCTCTATTTTCAAAGGCTTCCCGAGAGATTTCCACCACAGGCACCCCTTCGATAAAGGAAGGCACAGCAGGATTGCTTGTCCGTCCGTTGAAGTGAGTAATCCGAAATCCTCGCTCGATTTGCTCGAAAGTAAAACCACGATTTCTGGCATCCCCATCTGTACAAGCATCCACTGGTTTTTGCTCTGGAAATTGATTGTTAGGAGGAGTTTGGCTTGGATGACTGGGTGCATAGCCATGACTAGGACTTGTAAAATCACGATTTCCCTGTGTATGATGCCCAGCATGGTGAGAAGTCACAGCCCCTAAGGAACCATGATGCAGTGGCGCAGTTGTGCCGTGATGTGCTGCTTCATGCACAGAATCAGGCATTGGCCCCAAAGACCCTTGGTGGAGGGGAGGTAACTCCTTGATTAATGGAAGTGCTTGGGTGGTTTGTGTCACAGACTGAGAAGGAGGCTTGGGGGCAGGGGGAGGCACAGGCACAGAATGTGTGACAGGGGGTGGTGTGACAGGAACTGGCACCACAGGAGCCGTCACCACAGGGGGAACAGTTGGGGCGTGATAGCTGGGAGAGGGGGAAGTAACAGGACTATTTGCAATACATTGTTGGCAGTATGTTTCTCCGGCTTCTAAGGGTTTGCCACAAGTGGGACAAGAGAAGCTTAGTTTTGTGCCACATTCATTACAAAATTTTGCACCTGGTTTCAGGGCTTCGCCACAGTTGATACAATTCATAATTATCTGCTCTTTTCTATTCTTGAAGTTGTTATTCTTTCATGAAGTTGTGATTGTGCTAGTTTTTAAGTTTCTTTTCAGGAAGTGATAAAAAAACTTGGATGTGAAGAGAATGAAATTTTTGTTCTCATATTGTTTAGGAAAAGTGTAAAACCATGGGTAAATTCATAACTTTTAAAAGGTGAAAATGGAGGTAAAGGAATGACTTTATTGTTGTTACAAAAGGGCGATTCCTTCCCTTTCAGGAATTATATATCTATTATACTAGAAAATACTATGGTTTGGCAAGAGGAAAATGAATATTTTTTCATTTTGATCGGAAATCCCTTTGGAAATGGCAAGTAAATTGACGTCAATCTCAGTCACAAAGGTGGGAGAGACGTTCTGAAACCTGAGAATTTCAAGGCAAGGTCAAGGCGGTTCGAAACGAAGAAAAGCCTTTCGTGATGGTTTGTTTTTTCTGTTGTTATTAGGGCAAGTCCTCTCTTCTTCTGTTTATCATTATGATATAGCTTGGGAGAATATACCTAATATTTCCAAATTAAAAAAACATAAGCCGAGATATTTTGCATAAAGTGTCAAGAACAAAGGGGAACTCTCACTGTGAAAAAAGGGAATGTCAGCGATTGACTTCCGTGTATTGATGTTTCCCTAAAAAATCAGGAGGTCATTTATGAAATTTACAAAAATGCACGGTATCGGCAATGATTATATTTATTGCTATGATATGGAAGGACAGGATTTTCAGAAACTGGCAAAGACCCTCTCGCCCCGTCATACAGGGGTAGGGAGTGACGGCATCATCCATCTGTATCATGACAAGGAGCAGGGAGACTTTGTCATGGAAATGTATAACGCAGATGGGTCTCAGGGGGCTATGTGTGGCAATGGGATTCGCTGTGCAGGTAAATTTTTGTACGAGGAGGGGTATACCCAAAAGAAAAATCTGGAGATAATAACAGCAGCAGGCAGTCGCCAAATTTCCCTTCATGTGACCCCAGAGAATCAGGTGACTCAAGTCACAGTGGCAATGGGGATTCCTTGTGATTACACCCCATATTGCCTTCCCATTCAGGGACATACAATCAAGGGAACCTATGTTTCTATGGGAAATCCTCATTTCGTGGTGATGTGCCCAGATCCCATGGAAATTCCCTTGGAAATTTGGGGGAGAGAATTGGAAACCCATGAAGTTTTTGCCCCAGATGGGGTGAACGTAGAATTTTACACCCCCACAGAAGAAGGCTTTTTCATGCGTGTTTGGGAGCGTGGTTCTGGTGAAACCTTGGCTTGTGGCACAGGCGCCTGTGCCTGTTTTGCCGTGGGACAAAAGGAAGGCACTTTGGATCAAGGTGCCACAAAGGCTCGTCTTTTGGGAGGTACTTTAGACCTTTGGGAAGAAGAAGGGGAGATCATGATGAAAGGAGAGGCAGTCACCGTGTTTCATGGAGAAATTCCAGATGTGTGACTTCCCTAAAACAAGCCCTGATACCCTAATTGGAAAATGAAGTACAAACAAGCAGCTTGTAAAATCATGGAGCAAAGACGCTCGATATTCCCTCCTGTTTGAATGGTGAGAAAGTTGATTTTTTGCCGAGAGAGAGGGGCAAGGAGTGGCACCCCCTGTGGGGTGAGAGCATCCAACAGAATATGGGACAGACAACCCAAAAGCAAGGGCAAACAGATAAATTGATAAAGAGGAAAATAGTACATCAAGGCACCAAAGATGCCAATCCATAAAATAGGGGTGTGGCTCAAGCCACGATGACTGAGAAGCTTGCTGAGAATCAAACCAATAATACCTGTTTTTTTCGTGATTTTACTGCCACTATGGTCAATATCAGGAAGCAAGCCCCCAATACCACCCAGTGCCAAGCCCAAAGCCATGATGGCTAAATTGGGGGGAGCAACCCCATAAGTGTAATATAGTGCCACAGATAAAACCCCCCCAGGGCTATGGGTATAGTGCATCATGCTGCTGTCTCCTTCTTTGTTAGGTGTTGCCTTAGATGATAACAATCTGTTTCGACAAATTTTGACTTTTTTATCATACCATAAAAAAAGAAAAAAAACAAGGGGAGGGAACAAACTCTTAGGGCAAGGAATTTTGTAAATGAAACAGTTTCATATGCTAGGGAAAGTTGTGGGTTCTTCTTGAATTCACAACTTTTTTCAGGGTAAGACCGGATAAGACTTCGTGCTTTTCCTCAAAATGGAAAAAGGGGAAGGATAATCCCTTGCCCTAAAAAATTTTGATAAAACGTCTTGCATATTTTTGGAATTTGTAGTAAAATTAAGGAAAGCTTAAAAATTTCACAGACCCTTACAGCACAAATTCATTTTGAGATTATTCTAAAAGATTCTTTGCAGATTGATAAGAAACCAGAATAATTCATGGAAAGGACTTGCCAGTTTTGAAACACTTAAAAATAAGAGTCAAACTTTATATGCTCACAAGCTTCCTTTCCTTGGCGATTATTTTAATGGGAGGCATGGGCTTGACAGCCTTGAACTCCATCAACAAGGAAACAGCATTGATTTCCCAAAACTGGTTACCTGCCATTGTGTATGCAGATGATTTAAGCAACTTATTGGGTGAATTTCGTGTTTTAGAAAGTAGCCACATTATTGCCAATACCATCAAAGATAAACGAGCCTATGATGATGCTTTGGAAGAAACAAAAACCCAAATTGATGCCTTGATAGAAGTCTATTTGCATTTTTATGTGGTCAATGATCAGGACAAAGCTTATATCCTTGAAGTACAACGCCTGTGGGAGGACTATGCCCCTCTCCACAAACTGATGATTGATTACAGTAATCTTAACCGTGTGCCAGAAGCCGAGGTGGTTTATAAAAATGATTCTTTGACACAATCTTCCCTGATTTCAGAGGCATTGAACCAATTAACAAACTATGTCAAAGAAGAAGCAGATTCAGCCATAGACACTGGAAACTCGATCTATGACAGAACCCATCTCTTGATTCTCATTGGCATTGTTGTTTTTACAGTGATTGGCACAGTTCTTTCTGTCTTTATCGTGAAAAATTTAGTCCAACCAATCTATAAAATTCAAGAAGCAACTCAAAAAATGGTGAAGGGAGATTTATCCGTTGCAATAGACTATGAATCAGGGGACGAATTAGGACAATTATCTAGCAATATGCAAACCCTATGTACCTCTATCCAAAGGATAATCAGTGATTTGGATGAGATACTGGAAAAAATGTCCCAAGGAGATTTCACAGCCACAAGCCAAAATCCTCAAGCATATGTAGGGGAGTTTCAAAGCCTCCTAAAATCAGTGGATTTGATTTGTGTTCAACTTTCTTCTACCATGATGCATATCGAAGATTCCTCTGACCGTGTTCAAAATACTGCCCAACAAGTTTCTGGCGCAGCAGAACAATCAGCCCAAGGAACAAGGAAACAAACCAGCAGCGTGGAACAACTCCGTATCACAGTCAGTAAAATTGCAAAGCGTATGCAAGAGAATGCAGGTCGCAGTCAACTTGCTGTGGAAAAGTCCAACCTTGCCACAGAAGATATCAAAATCAGCAGTAAAAATGTGGAAGACATGATGGATTCCATGGGGCAAATCAGCGAGAAATCCAACGAAATCGCTAAAATCATCAAGATTATTGACGATATCGCCTTCCAAACCAATATCCTTGCCCTAAATGCCGCTGTCGAAGCAGCCAGAGCAGGGACAGCAGGGAAAGGCTTCGCTGTTGTGGCAGACGAGGTGAGAAACCTTGCCATCAAATCAGCAGACTCTGCCCATGACACAGCTATTTTAATTGAAAATACCCTGTCTGCAGTGAAAGAGGGGACAGTGGTGGCTGAAACCACTGCCAATTCCATCTTCCATGTCCAAGACATCGTGTCAGAAGTCACCCAACTCATGGAAGAAATGGCGTCTGTGACTGAAAAACAAAAAATTTCCATCCAAGAAGTCACAGAAGAAATTACTTCCATTGCCCAAGTGGTACAAAGTACAGATGCAGTGGCAGCAGAATCAGCAGGCTTCAGCCAAGAACTTAGCGGGGAATCCAAACGCCTCAGCTCTTTTGTCAGCCGTTTCCATTTGAAAAAATAGAGGAAAGCTTCTCCATTGAATGGCTGATGCTTTTACAGAAAAGTGATTGATATCTCAGAAAAGAGAGGGTCATTTTAGAAAAATTAGACTGTGCTGTCAATTTAGTGCCCTCTCTCAGTCAGCAAAGCTGGTAGCTCTCTCCAAAAGAGAGCCAAGGAAGACTCGAGGAGAGGACGTTTTCCTTGCCTCTCCCTTCGGGAGAGGTGCCGTCCGCAGACGGCGGAGAGGGCTTATGTCGTGGAAAAACTTGAGTTGATTTCTCCCTAAACCCATTTCTCAAAAGAATTGACCATATATTCTTTCACATTCAAACCAAAAGCAAGGCTTAAAAGTTCCTCGCACATCACTTCTTCCACCGAGCCAAAAGCGAGAACCTTCCCCTCATGGAGCAAAAGCACCTTCTGGGCAAATTGCCTTACTACATTCAAATCATGAAAAACCCCAATCACACCTCTCTTTTCCAGAGAAACCCACTCTTTCAGCCGATGAAAAAGCTCTAGCTGTACCTTCAAATCCAAATGATTGGTTGGCTCGTCCAATAAAATAACAGAAGGATTTTGGGCAAATGTTCGTGCCAAATAGACTCGCTGAAGCTGTCCCCCAGAAAGAGAGGAAATCAGACGATCTTTCTCCTCCCACAGCCCAACTTCTTGAATACAACGTGCAATCAATGCCTCTTCCTCCTGTGTTATGGGGGAAAAGGGATTTTTTTTGTGGCAATATCGCCCCAAAGCCACTGTATCATAGATAGTATAGGGAAATTCTATGTGGCTGTGCTGGGCAAGGAGCGCCAAATGTCTTGCCCTCTCTTTATGGGACAGCAAGGAGAAAGACTTGCCCCCCACAGAAATTTGTCCACTGCTTTTTTCTAAGCCCATCAAAGCATGAAGTAAAGTGGTTTTCCCCGAGCCATTGGCACCAATGATGCACAGAAATTCCCCTTGTTCCAAGGCAAAAGAAACGTCCACAAGAACTTCTTTCTTCCCATAACGACAGCTGATATGTTCACAAGAAATCATTTGCCTTTCCTCCCTTGATACACCACAAAGAAAAAGGGTGCCCCCAATAAAGCTGTCACAGCCCCCACAGGTAATTCAGAAGGAGAAATGATGCTTCGTGCCACAGTGTCTGTTGCTGTCATGAAAGATCCCCCAATGAAAAAAGAAGTGGGAATCAAGGCAATGTGCCGATTTCCCACCCATTTTCTGCTGATATGGGGAGCAATCAAGTCCACAAAGCCAATGGTGCCAGTGATGGCAATACACGCCCCTGTCATCATTGCCATGTTGAAAAAGGCAAAGATTTTCACTTTTGTGCTGTTCATACCCATGGATTGTGCTTCCTTTTCTCCAAAGGAAAAGAGATCCAGTTCTTTGGCAATCCATAAACTGTGCAGAAGTCCAAGGGAAAGAAAAGGAAGTAAAAGCTTGATATATGCCCAACCTCGCAGAGCAAAAGAGCCCATACTCCATTGAATCATCTTGTTGGCATCTTGAGAAGAAAGTGCCAAAAGGGTAGTGAGAAGTCCACTGAAAAACAAAGAAACCACCATTCCAGTTAAGACCACAGAAGTGTTAGAAAGAGTATGATCCACCTTGTAACTCATCCCAAGCACCAAGAAAATCGTCCCTACCCCAAAGAGAAAGGCAAAAAAGATTTGGGATAATGCAGGAAAAAGGGAAAAATGCAAACCATATAAAATCACCACAGCTGCCCCAAAAGAAGCCCCTGACGAGACCCCCAAAGTATAGGGGGAAGCAAGGGGATTTTGCAAAATGGACTGTGCCACAGTCCCACTGACAGCCAAAGCCCCTCCCACTAAAAAAGAGAGAATCACTCGGGGCAAACGTATGTTCCAAACAATGGTGATTTCAGCAGAAGAGGCAGAAGTCTCTGTCCCCCACAGCTTATGTGCAAAAATTTCTAGCACATCCCAAAAGGACAAGGAGGCACTGCCCACCAACACCCCCATAGACAAAATAAACCCAGTCACAAGGAGTAGTATTAAAATTTTATGTTTCATGAAATAGCACTCCTTACAAGATCATGGCACTGCCCCAAAAGGGAGAGGTCTAGGGACGCTGTGTCCCTAGACCCACATAATTGTTCCTCTTAAAAACATCGGATGTAGAAAAGATAAAACTTTTTTTATGAAAATAAATCAGGATGAATCGCTGCAGCCATTGCTTCTAGCGCCAAAATGGCATTGTGTGAAGGACGAGAACTTTGGTCGTTATCCACGGCATAAACCTGTCCTTCTGTGACAGCTGTGATATCGCCCCAGTTTTCACGAGCCATAATTTCACCCACAGGATCCTCCATATAAGTGGCATTGGTGATGATGATATCAGGATTCAGTAGTAAAATATCCTCTTCTGTGGGAGAAATCCAACCATCTTCGGTATAGATATTCACACCACCAGCCAAAGTGATGGCGTCATCTAAAAATGTCCCAGCACCAACGGTAAAGAGATAAGGAGCAGGGGAGATTTCAAAATAAACAGATTTTGTTTCTGCAGAAGCCACAGTGCTAGAAACAGCAATCACACGGCTTTTCATATCTTCAATGATTACCTCAGCTGTCTCGCCATATCCTGTCAATTCTCCTAAAAAGAAAATATCTTCGTAAATATCGGCAAAACTAATAGAAGTGGGGAGATAAGCAACAGGAACACCCACTTCTGACATTTGTGCAAAAGGATCCTCGCCCCCTGCCATATTGATTTCAGAGGCAATGATGATATCACATTCAGCAGTCATCAAAGCTTCAATGTCAGGGGTTTGGAAGTCAATCACCATCACATCATCGGGCAATCCGACTAAACCTTCAGAATACACGTCCACCACTGCGATTTTATCGCCCAAACCAAGAGCAATTAAAATTTCAGTATTAGAAGGCGCTGTTGAAATGATGCGATCTAAAGACTCTGGGGTGGTGAAAGGCAGATTCATGCGATCCATCATAGCTCGGTCAGGATAATAATTGACTGTTATGTCAGGAGTCGTTTCTTCTTCACCCTTGGTGCCTTCTTCTTGTGCGCCATCTTCTTGTGAGCCATCTTCCTGAGTGTTGTTGTTGGATTCTTGTCCAGAAACACTGCCAGAACTGTCACTTGGATTGCTGCTCTCTACACTGTCACTGCTACAACTAGCAAGCAAACACAGCGATAAGAGAAAGGGGAGTAATTTTTTTTTCATATGTGCTACCTTTACTTTCTGGAACAAAGAGGTGTTCCACTTCATTTTCTGCCCCAAAGAGAATCTTCTCTTTAGAGTCGCTAGTCAGTATAACATCCATGTCCCTTTTAGTCAAGGAATTTTTTTGGCTTTTTTGGTAAAAATATTATGAGGAATGAACAGAAAGGAATTTTCCTCTTGAAAAAAATAGAAAACATCTTGACAAATGAATCCAATTCTGTTATGATGTTAGTAGAAGCTAACCGAATATTGTATATTGATGTATATTAAATTACCATATTTAGTAGAAATTTCCTTTAACGGCACATTGCCACAGGAATCTTCTCTGTTGGTTTCTATCATGAAGTAAACCCTGTCATCTACCTTTTAAGTATATGCCAGACCAAGGAAAGGAACAAAATTATGAACTTTAAAGCAGGTGTATGGCAAAATGAAATCAATGTGGAAGATTTCATCTTGCAAAATTATGAACTCTATGAAGGGGATGAAAGTTTCTTGGCTCCCCCCACAGAACGAACCAATCGTGTCCGTAAAAAGATGGACGAGCTTTTAGTAATGGAGAGAGAGCGTAACGGCTGTTATGCCACAGATAATCGTATCGTTTCTGGTGTTCTCAACGACTTTGCCCCAGGCTATGTGTCCAAAGAGGATGATATTATCATCGGACTACAAACAGATGAACCCCTGAAACGTGCCATCAATCCTTATGGAGGTCTGAAAATGACCCGAGACGCACTGGAAGCCTATGGGGATAAACTCCACCCCGATGTGGAACAAGAATTTCAGTATCGTGTCACCCACAACGACGCAGTCTTTTCTGTGTATACCCCAGAAATGAGAGCAGCTCGTTCTGCTGGTCTTTTGACAGGACTGCCCGACGCTTATGGACGTGGACGCATCATCGGCGATTATCGCCGTGTGGCTCTTTATGGTATCGATCACTTGATCGAAGCAAAGGAAACAGACCGAAGAGAGTATCAAATCCGTAAAATGAAAGAAGGACTTCACACCTTCTCCATGCAAAAATTAGAAGAACTCCACCACCAAATTGTCGCCTTGAAACAAATCAAAGAAATGGCACAAAACCATGGTTTTGATATTTCCAAACCAGCCACCTGTGCCAAAGAAGCTGTCCAATGGTTATACTTTGGCTATCTGGCTGGTATTAAATCCCAAAACGGAGCCGCCATGAGCCTTGGACGTACCAGTACTTTCTTGGATATCTATATGGCGCACGACATGAAAGAAGGCAAGCTGACCGAGTCAGAAGCCCAAGAATTGATGGACGATTTTGCCGTGAAATTGCGTATGGCTCGCCATCTTCGTACCCCAGAATACAATGAACTATTCGGTGGGGACCCCATGTGGATTACAGAATGTATCGGTGGAATGACAAACGACGGCAAGCCTCTTGTGACCAAAAATTCTTTCCGTATTCTCCACAGCCTGTATAATCTAGGCACCTGTGCAGAGCCAAACCTGACAGTCCTGTGGTCATTGGGCTTGCCAGAGAACTTTAAACGCTATTGTGCCAAAGTATCTTGCGACACCGATGCCATTCAATACGAAAATGACGATGTCATGCGTCCAGCTGGATTTGGTGATGACTACGCTATCGCTTGCTGTGTGTCAGCCATGAAAGTAGGGAAGGACATGCAGTTCTTTGGTGCTCGTTGTAATCTAGCCAAGCTTATGCTCCTTGCCCTCAATGGTGGGAAAGATGAAAAAAGTGGAAAGCAAATCGGTCCTGTGCGTGAAGCCTTTACTGGTGATGTTTTGGACTATGACTGGCTGATGGAAGCACTGGAATTCTATCGCCCATGGATGACCAACCTTTATGTAAATACCATGAATGTGATACACTGTATGCACGACAAATATGCCTATGAAGCATCACAAATGGCACTTCATGACACCGAAGTCCGTCGTTTGATGGCATTTGGTATTGCTGGCTTCTCTGTGGTGGCAGACAGTCTCTCTGCCATCAAATATGCCCAAGTGAAACCAGTTCGTAACCCAGAAGGTCTGATTCAAGAATACGAAACCTCAGGAGAGTTCCCTTGCTATGGCAATGATGATGACCGTGTGGATGCCATCGCCCAAGAGCAAGCTCGCTTGTTCTATGAAAATCTCTTGAAAACACCCACTTACCGTGGTGCTGTCCACACCCTTTCTCTGCTGACCATCACATCAAATGTGATGTATGGAAAGAAAACAGGGGCAACCCCTGATGGCAGAAAAGGTGGCGAACCCTTTGCCCCTGGTGCAAACCCCATGCACAATCGTGAGAAAAATGGAGCCGTGGCTTCCCTGAACTCTGTGGCAAAGGTATCTTATGAGTATTGCATGGACGGTATTTCCAACACTTTCTCCATCATTCCAGAAGCTTTGGGCAGTGGAGAGAGAGAACGTCATGACAACCTTGTTACCATGATGGATGGGTATTTTGGACAAAAAGCACATCACTTGAATGTGAATGTATTCAATCGTGCTGATTTGGAAAAAGCCTATGAAAAACCAGAAGATTATCCAAATCTCACTGTGCGTGTTTCTGGCTATGCTGTGAATTTCTACAAGCTTTCCAAAGCCCATCAAAGAGAAGTGATTTCTCGCACCTTCCACGATTCACAATAATGTAGACGAGAAACAACAATAGAATCAATCATACACTTTTGGCTTCCTCTTCACCGAGGGAGCCAAATTTTCGTATCAACGATACTGCTTGGGACTTAGTCCTGTATGTTTCTTAAAAACCTTGCTAAAATAGCTCTGATCCTCAAAGCCTACAGAAAGAGAAATCTCAATGATAGATTGGTCCGTAGAGCTCAGCAACTTGATACTCTCCTCCACACGTAGTTGATTTAAATGCTCTTTAAATGAAGTTCCTGTACTTTCTTTGAAAACAGAAGAGAAATAAGTGGGGCTTAAATGAACATGCCCTGCCAATTCATCCAAAGTCAGACGCTCAGCAAAATGCTGACCCATATAGTTTGTCGCCTTTTCTATCATGGCTTGTTGCTTCATTTTGCTTTTTAAGATGATACTTTCAGAAAAAGTTTTCACAGCCTCTTGCAGCTTACTGCAAACCTCTTCAAATTCTTCCGTTTCAAGGATAGATTTTAAAAAATTTTGATTCATCACCAGCAACGTTTGACTGGGCGCCCCTCCCTCTATGGCTGCTCGTGAAAGAAGAGAACAAAGCTCGATAGAACGAGATTGAATCATGGTCAAAGAAGTTTCTTCCGAAAATAAAACATAGGCTAATAAATGGTTTAAAATTTCATTTGCCCCCAAGACATCCCCCGTTTTCACTTTCGTAATCAAAAGCTTTTCCATTTCATAGGGATAGTGCTTGGAATCTTCCCTCCTATCACCACAGGGGAGAGGGGAGTCAGTGCTCACTGTCTCTTCCTCTTTTGCTTGGGAAAAATGGCTAAAAAGGAATGTCAGTAAAGGGATAAGCTGTTCTGCTTTTTCAGGACTCACCCAAGGAACCTCATGAAATGGTACTGGGATAGCAGAGGGAAAGGCAGAATCTTTCTCAGCATCCATTACCCCAAAAGGTCCAACCAAAAGAGTCGCTAAAACCTCAGTTTGATGGAAAAGAGGAAAGAGAATTTTCTGAAAACGATCACAACAAGGGGATAGACAGGGCTGACCCAAAGTGCCTTCAGCCTCTTTGACAGAGGGAGGAAACAAAGGCGTTTCACCAATCAGTTTTTCATAATATCTTACGCTTTTTCCAAAAGAGAGTAAAATCTCTCCATCTTGCCCCCTGACTTCGACTGAGATTTCTGTGCACGCATAGAAAGAGGAAATCATTTCCTCTAATTTCTCTTTTCCAATGAAGTTGTATAACATAGATGCACCCCCTTTATTCCTTCAGACAATTTCTAGTATGACTGTATTCACCTTTTGACCATAGAAAAAAGGTCAAATTCCCCAAAAGGAAATTTGACCTTGTATCAATTCTTTCTTTGATAGGGAAGAGGGGACTAAGAGGATTTCAATGATGCATTTGCAATCATAGGACGTACAGAATTTTCTGAGTTGCTGGGATAAGTCGCAATGAAGAGGAAATCCTCTCCACTCACGTCAATGGTTTCTGTGACAGGGGCAAAGGCACGAGACATTCCCTTTTTCTCGTATAAAACTTCGCCAGTATCAGTGTAAATAGAGAAATTCACAGTTGCTTGCCAGTCGTTGTCTCCACCATAAACCCCCAAGGTAAAGGTAAGACTGTCATAAGCACCACCAAGATAAAAGTTATTACTTGCCTCCCCAGGACCATAGATGTAAACATTTCCATTCTCGTACATATTACCAACAGTATCAGAAACAGTGTTAGATTCGATTAAAAAGACACCTTTACTTTCCACAACGTTCAATTCATGAAGCATCACAGGGATAAGCGCCACAATTTCTTGATATTGTGTGTCAAAAACAGAAGAATCAGGCAAAAGCAACAGTGCATCATCCAATGTCTTCAATGCCAATTCATACTCCTCTTTCTCGCTTTGTTGTTTCACCAAATCAAGGGTGTGATTTTCAAAAGAAAGAGCAGTGGTTTCAGCTAGTTCCATCACCTCGCTGTCCTCTGGCAAAAGAAGGGTCAGTTCTGACAAAGAAGAAAGTGCAGCTTGGAAATTTTCTTTTTCCAAATAACCATTGATTTCTTGAATGGCATTTTCTTTTGTCGCTGTTTCAAAGCTTGCTGTTAATTCTGCCATTTTTTCCAGTAGTATCTCATCTTCTGGCAAATAATACAAGGCATTGTCAATCAAACGCTTCACATTTTGTAATTCTGCTTCTGTGGTGGGATCAGTGATTTCTTCCAAAACACTATTCCGATAGGCATTTTTTGCCTCGGTATAGGCTGTGGAAATCTCAGAAGCTGTTTCCCCACCAGTAATCAAATTCTCGTAATAAAAAACAGCACCCAGATAATCACCATAAGTGATCAACTCATCACCTCTGGAAAGAGAATTTTTCACACGCTGTGCTGTTTCCACTTTGTCCAATTCCTCTTGAAAGAGACCTGCAAACTCTGTATCTTCCAAATAAGTGAGAGATCGCAATGCAGAACTGGCTTCGTAATAATCAAAACTTTCTTCAGCAAGTAAAACTTCTAAATGAGCCTGTAAATACTTGTCAGAAAGAGTTTTCCACAGCGTTGTGTCAAAAATATCATCGTTATAAAGTTCCACAGCCTGAGAATATTCTGTTTCTTCCACCAGTTCTTTCAATTCTAAATAAGGGGACTCGGTCCAAGTGTTCCAAGCAGCATAGCCAAGGGCAAGGACAATACAAGTCCCCACAAAAACAGGATTTGTTTTCTTTTTTTCAACAGGTTGGGCAGGGGGGACATTTTGATAAGAAGTAGCCACAGGAGGAACCTCTCCCACCACAGGAGGAACCTCTCCCACCACAGGAGGAACCTCTCCCACCACAGGAGGAAC
>JAWXUL010000031.1:0-28283 GCA_044432725.1 Eubacteriales bacterium | reverse complement strand
CCTGAACAATTATTTCATGAAACAACTTCTCTTGCTTACTGGTACGAATCTTTTCATAGTAATTTACAATCTTTCTATCCTTGCGTTTTTGCTTGCCGTTGTATCGCTCCAAGGCTTCATCAAAAAGCTGATGGTACACCTCTTTGATGTCCTCATTGATGAAGCAGATGTTATTTTGACTTCGCTCTGGGTCTACGTTGTCGGCCGAAAATGCTCTGGAGTTATGCCCCACCGAGCCTTTGCCTTTTGCGATGGAGATGGTGCGTTTTATCATTGAATCATCCTTTCGTACTATTTGGGGTTATAGGGTAGTATTGATAAGCCTGCCATCACGTTGCCCAAACCCAATAACACATCGTTGTTGAGTGTGGCACAACGTCAACCAAGCCATCGTTTTCTTTGTTACTCTTTCATACTGATAAGAAAGTCAATCAAAGCGTCAGGGTTGTCGATTAAATCTTCAATTTTTGGTGTGGTGAAGTATGCTCCTTGCTTACGAATGGTTTTTAGAATTTGCTTAACCTCTTTTTTGAATGCCTTGGCAATAGGCTTGCGACTTTGCATGAGGACTTCGTACAAACCATCTTCAGTCAAAAACCACATTTCAGTATTTGCCCTCACAGCACCGTGTAAACAATCTTCCCCACCAAGATTGAGAGTACATTTTACCTTTTCATCCTCGTCCACCGATTGGAGCATTTTGCTCACATCTCGATGAATCTTGCGACTGTCCTTATAAGAATAGTCAATCCACTCTGCAATGTCTTTTGCAAGAAACATGGGATTTTCAAAATCACCATAGATAGTGAAAATCTTCCCAAGCACCTCTCTGTGGGTAAAACTCATCAATTCTTTTTTCATTCTAAATACTTGCTTTCATCTAGCCACCTCCGACTTTTCTAGTAGGGGAGGGGTTCTGTGTTGCTACAAACTTCCTATTTTTACTGATAGTGCGGATGTTGGTTTACAAGTCTACAGTTGCGTGAATATGGACTAGCCTCTTTTGTTACTTTTTCCAAAAGTACCACAGGCATAACTTCCACCAGCCAAACCAAGTTTTGGGGTGTCAGAAATAACGCAATAGCTCTTTTGACACTGAAGTATCAAAAGAAGCATTGCGACCACTGAGGTGGTAAGTAGGACGGAGGAACCTCCAAAGCCACCTTACAAACTTTTTTCACCTCTGTTCACAGTTTCTAAGGCTGTCTTTGGGGACGAGAGACGAGGGACGTAAGACGATGGACGAGGGACGTGGGGATTGTTTGGGATGGAAAAAATCCATCCGTTGGTATCACTTTGCCACCATGGGTGACATCATATTGATACCATGACATCAACATGATGTCATCTAAGCCACATACCAAGGATTCAAAAAAATCAAATCACTGGGCTTCTTGTGAGTAGGAGCAAGTTGCATGTGTACCTGTTTAATGTAGCCATATTCCTCCAACAAATCTAAATAAGGTAATAATTCTTCCGTCTTCTGTGCAATGTGCTTGCCGATATTTCGCACTAAGTCACGACGTTTCACCATCAACATCTCTGGATTGGTGGCAAGCCGTTCTATCAAAGCAAGTATCTCTTTCAAATGATTGGTTTCCCTGTCTGATTCCAAAGAAGTGAAGGTATAGTTTGCTTGGTGCGTGAAATATTTCCCTATTTCTATTGCTTTTTCTATGGTTTTCAATGAAATGTGGTTAGAAGTTCTTTCTTCGCTTGCTAAATGCAAGTTGCCAGCAATTCTTCTCACACAACCAACGTGTTTTGCAAGCCAATTTCTCATTATGCTCTCTTTTCCAAGGAGACCTTCAATGAAATAGAAGTATTTCTCTAGTCTTGCCTTACCTTCTGTTGAAATATAGAGGGGAATTGGATCGTCTTGTAGCTCCATTCGGAGCATGGAGAACAATAAATCCCTAAATCTTTCTTCCACTTCCTTTGGAATGGGAATGCCTTTGTAACTACGGCTCCCCACGGTACTGATAGGCATGGAATAAAGGAAACGAGCCAAGAGTCCTCGCCCTGACATGGGTTCATTTGTCATGATTTCTTGGAGTAAATCTGGCTGAATGGCGAGAACAAAGGTGAGGGCTGGGTTTGAAAATATTAAAAGATGTACCTCTTTGAGGTAGTACTTTATGTTATTATGGTGTAATTATCTAGTTGTTTTACTTGTTAGAATGTTCAAAAATTCATAGTATTAGATCAACAAAATTTGTTAAAAAAACCTTGACTATTCTTGTCAATTAGTGTATAATGCAACTATAGAAAGGTGTGGTAGTGTGTCAAACTTATTAACAGAAGGACAAGTTCTAAATATCCTAGGTATAAAAGATTTTAGGTCAATGTCCAAAGATAAATTAATGCAATTTGCTTCAAATATCCATAGAATGGATCCGGAAGTTGCAAAAAAAGCGATTGAACAATTTCCAAACTTCGCAAATTTGGCGTTAGAAAGCCTGAAAGAATATAAATTAACTGCCGAGCATATGGTCGAGGCAAACAAGGACAGCAGTAGTCACTGTTTAAAAATATACAATGATATTATTTTTACCCTAAGTAAGGCTTTGGAACAGGATGAAATATCTTTTGAAGAAAAAAAATATTATATCGACCAAATGGTCTATTTGGCAGAAATGGCGGGAGCTAAAGACAGAGAGAATAAGAAGTTTCATTGGGGAGTTTTAGCCGCTTTTGGAGGTATTGCCCTTGTTGGGTTAGCTGTCGGAGCAACTCTTTTAGGAGGAAATACTGATGTTTCGGAATCTAGCGAACCAATAAATTTCCTATAGAAAATTGAGCAATTTTATTCATTTAAGACAGAGAGCCATTGAATACTTGCAAAATTTTACTTTATATAAGTTTGTTATAGATGAAATACCATAAAATCAATCGAACTCTGGTAAGTTATAATTGTTGATTAGGTCTACCACTGGTTCGCCAGATGTATGCCCAAAGCCTTTGTCTTGCAGGACAAGGGCTTATTTTTTCGCATTTTCTTCACCTCCCTTCAAACCCTCCATCACAGTAGCAATGTGGTTAATGGTTGCAAGCAAGTCTGCCGATGGGGGAGTGCCGTTCAAGTTGGTTAGTTCCGTATGAACATCCCACAGAGCATTACGCAGAGCCTTGTACACTCTTGGATTTCCCTGAACAACCACAGCATGGTCTAAAAGTTTAGCAATGATGTAATCTTGCTTGGAATACCCAGAAATCGCCACCATCTTATCCAACATTTCAGATTCTTCTGGGGACATACGAAAGGACACCAATTTGTTTCTCCAACGGTTTTGTTCATCTTTGCGTTTTACGGACATTTTACTCATCACCTCGCTCTATATTCAACTTTTCAGCCATTTCTATCTGCTTTGAGGGGTACAGATGTGCGTAATTCAGTGTGATGTCGATACTTTCATGCCCCATTCTGCTTGCAATGGCAAGGGGAGTGAATCCCAATTCAATCAGCAAAGAAATCGCAGAATGCCTTAAATCATGCAAACGAATTTTCTTCACCCCAGAAGCTTTACAACCTCGCTCCATCTCATGAGTAAGATAAT
This sequence comes from Eubacteriales bacterium, assembly GCA_044432725.1. Classification (GTDB taxonomy): domain Bacteria; phylum Bacillota; class Clostridia; order Oscillospirales; family Oscillospiraceae; genus JAWXUK01. The sequence continues at coordinate 24,726 of JAWXUL010000031.1, read as the reverse complement.
GACTGGTCACTTGAAACAGGCGGTCATCTTCTTCAATTTCATAAAGCCTTTGGATATATTCTTGCAGTTCCTCAGCTAAAAAGTCAGAAATCGAAATAATTCGGTTTGATTTCTCTGTTTTCGGAGTGGTAATATAGTCTTTTCCCTCCAGACGTTGGTAGGACTTATTGATGGTAATCGTTTTCTTCTCAAAATCCACATCTTTGGGTGTGAGAGCCAACAGTTCTCCCACACGAAGCCCACACCAGTACAGCACCTCAAAAACATAGAAACTAAGGGGCTTGTCCCTCATTTCATCAGCAAAGAGCAAATACTCTTCTTTCGTCCAAAACTCCATTTCTCGCCCTTTTTTCTTCCCCATACCCCCAGCTTTCTTGGTGGGATTTCCTTTCAAATCATGAAATCTCTCAGCATAATTGAAAATAGAAGCCAATTGCGAGTGAATCGTTCGTAAGTAAACAGGGGAAAAGGGCTTACCATTTTCATCTTGATGATTCATAAGAGAGGACTGCCACTTGGTTATTTCATTCGCTGTGATAGAGTTCATCGCCTTATCCCCAAAGTAAGGAATCAGCTTGGAATCAATCACATTTTTCTTTGAAAGCCAAGTGTTGTGCTTGATTCTAGGGCGAATATACTCACTATAGACCTCCACAAAGGAAGAAAAGCTCATTTCAAGATTTTCGGACTGGGTTTGCTTGAACTCTCGCTCCCATTCCAGTGCTTCTCGTTTGGTGGGGAATCCTCGCTTGGTTTTACCCTTGTTTTTGCCAGTGTGGTCACGATAGTAGAAGAAAACGTACCACTTGCCTGTCTTTTCATCTTTATACGCAGACATTCACTCCCTCCTTTAGTCCGTAGAATCGTTCCTCGAAGAATTGACGGCTGACTTTCCCAGCTACAACCAAAAATCCACGACTTTCCAGTTCTTCGTTCAGTTTCCGAACCACTTTATAGGCTTGAGATTTGGAAACTCCCAGTTCTTCAGCAACCTCGGCTGATGTGATGAATTTTACATTTGACATTTGATGTCCTCCTTAACAAAATATAGAATAGAGATAATTCACAAAAGTGATTACACCTATAATATATCATGCACAATTGTGAATGTCAAGCACTTTTGTGAATTTCTCTTTACTTTTTTATTTTATGTGTTATAATAGTCATATACTAAAATTGGAGGGGATTCTTTGACAATCGGTGAGAAAATACGTTTGTTCCGTGAATTGCGTGGCATGACACAAGTTCAACTTGCGACCATCACGAATATCAACGTAGGAACAATACGAAAATATGAGTTAGGCATAAGAAATCCCAAACCCGAACAGCTAATCAAAATAGCGGACGGGCTTGGGAAGAATGTAAGCACCTTTTATGACTTAAATATTTGCACAGCAGGGGACATTATGACTTTGCTGATTGCCGTTTCAGAAAAAGCGGAGGTCACATTTGTTGGTGAAAAAGATGAGTTCGGGAAATTTATTTCTACTGAGGTTGCCATGAAATTCACTGACCCCTATATGCAGGATTTAATGAGTGGTTGGGCTTTTATGAAACAAGAGATAAACGAACATTTAAATCAAATTGAATTAGAAACTGATGATGTAAAAAAAGCAGAGGAAATGCGTAAACTTTCTGTGACATATAATAGCTACATGCGAGTTTTGACCGACTTTGGACGTGTTGGAACAGCGGAAGAACCTTACGATGAAGTGCCATGTAGTAAGGGATTAAAGGATTGTATGCCTTTTGATATTACGCAAAATTTTGAAATGAATTTTAGTATTGTTGACTCGGAGGAAGAGAAAGATGATAGTGAAGAATAAACTAGAACCGAACGTTGAGAAATTATATTTCAATACTTTTTAGCCTATTTTCGAAAAAAACGAGGTGTTTTAATAATGGATACAATATTTCGGGTTTTACTTGCAATTAGCTCAACATCTACTATGGCAATTGTATATTTTATAAATAATAATTATAAATTCCACTTCATGATGAATTGCAGTAAATATATGTCAATTTTCCTTGTTGGGACTTTGCCAATTATTTTAACTTGTTGTGCTATTTTAATGACCAATAAACTACAAATAGAAAATATGCCACAAGTGGCTACAATTGAAGAGGTATCTGGCAATTTTCTTCCCAGTTATTTAGGCTATTTTTTTGTTGGATTAAGTTTGAGTCAAGATGACGTATTTTGGTTAATTTTTGCAATAGTTACTTTATTTGTCTATTTATCACAAGTTAACCATTTTAATCCCATTTTATTATTGTTTGGCTACTATTTTTATGCAATTACTACTTCTTTAGGCAAACATATAACTGTCATTTCTAAAGTAGAATTAACTACCCCAGAAGAAGTCAAAGATTTAACAGTACGACGTATTAATTCATATGTATTTATAAACATTAACTAAAAAGAAAGGTGAATTATGGATTTTATTTTAGCAAGAATTGCAACACCATCAAGAAATTTACAAGAAAAACATCGCATTATTTTAACCAATAAAAAATTGTATGACACTCCAGACAACCTTAAATCGGCTGTAATTTACAATCCTGAAACCCTAATTGACCCCTTAGACGAATGGTACAAAATCGAACACTTTAGTACCACTGACTTTTGTTTAGCCTTCTTAAAAAGCGATATCAACAGTGTAGACTTTAGTGACCTAGATAAAAAAAATTCAAAGGATATTAAATATATATGTTCTTGTCAAGATGATAGTTCAATGATATATTTTCAGAAGGTTCTGAAATCACATTTAAGTAAAGGTAAGTGCCTTGAATTAGGCTCTACATTTAACTTGAAAGATGATACCTTTAACATCACAATTAATACTAATGCTGACGCAATATATGAAAAAGTCTCTGACTTTCTTTACTTCAAAAATCTTGAACGAATTGCTGCAATTTTCCCTGGTATTGAATCTTTGTATATTGAAGCAACTACCGAGGAAACAACAGCATTTCTAAATTCTAATCTAATTTCTACAACCTCAAATTTTTCAGCTAGTGACGTTAAGCGACCAAATAGAAAAAAGATTGCTTTAGCTAACTTAGCCTTAAATCACTATGATGATGAACAAAAAGCTGCAGTAATTGCAAATTTCAAAGAATATTGTCAGGAGCTTGTTCTGGGGAACAAATTGACTATATCAAACGAAACAGAACTGGAATTAGTATTATATGGTATACTGCAACGTTTTTATACAACAGCAGATGGGAGAGAACAAAGAATAGCTAATTCTGTAAAAATCCACAAAAGATACACAGGTAAAACTGACTAATCACTTATTAACCCCAAAAAAACATCACCAAAAAACAAAACCACGATAACCTAACCCAAAAGTTAGCATTATCGTGGTTTTATAATAAGATTTCAAGGAGTACCCCATGGATTTAAGTAAATATATGAATGCACCCAATGCAGAACTCTCTGCTGAAATGAAGAAGAAACTAGAAAAGGTAGGTGGTATCAGCAAGGTCGAGTTTCATGATAAAAATGTGATTTTGACTGACCATCAGCAATGGAATGAATGTGGTTATGATAAATTAGCAGACGATTCCTACCTAGTTTCTATGGTAACACCTATGCCCAATGTGACAAAAGAGATGGTTTCTTGGTGGTTTTGGTGGCACGCACAGGACAGCCGACGTTATAAAGCTTGGTATCCCTCAGAGCATTACCGAATCAGCTACCACAAAAAAGACACTGATTATTTCACAAGGAAAACACTGCCACCTTTCGAGCCAAACATCCAGTACCCTGTGGAGCGAGTAGGAAAGTTGGTTGCTCCCTTGTCCATCGAGTTTGTTCATCCCTCTGACTTTGGTTTTTCCGAAAAATTGATGGAGGAGAATAATGTGGAGGTCATCGTTTGCGGTCACGTTGCAGCATTCAAAGGGTTGATTCCCAATACAGAAATGGCTCATATTTTTATTCAGGGAGCTGACTGTCCACTTTGGGTCAGTCGCTTTTGGATTGGAAAAAACTTGAAAAGTCCACTCCTGAAAAAATGCTCGTGACGGAGCAACAGGCGAAAGACATGGCTGTTCATTGTTCCATTGAATATCAGAACTTTGCAACTAAAATCCCAATGATGTATAAGGAGTGGGGGAGTGGCATAGGTTGATTCTATCTGGAATTATTTACCTTTACCAATGCCCAGTATACCCCCTCCTGAAAACTTGCTCCATTCCTTTTTTACTCCATTAAATTTTTAATATCAAAATAATATCAGCAAAAAATGAAACCACGATAACCTAACCAAAAAGTTAGCATTATCGTGGTTTCGTCGCTATATAAAGGGCTTATTTGCACCAAAAGTCACTGTGTAGAAACACCCAAGTCATTCCCACTCTTCAAAATCAATGTTTATTTGGCTATTTTCATAACTTTTTCGAGGAAGTTTTTACCCATATTCTCAAATATCATTTGCAAAATTCTACGTTGTAAAATCTTTTAGAATCAAAAAAGAATCAGCAAAAATAAAACTTCTCCAAAAAGTTGCAGACAGGTTTGAGTGTATTTACCACACAACCACCTGACTTATTCATCATACACCATAAGCTTTCCAGCGTCAATAGTTTTTTGAAAATTACTGATTAAAAGTTTCGTTTGCATAGTACAGGCGACTGTGGTATAATAGACTCAGAGGTGATACAATGGAACTGGAAGCAATACGCCGACTTGCATCAGAAGAAAAAATCGAAGTCACCCATCATGTTCAATTAAGGTTATATCAAAGAGAAATTAACTGGATGAGCTGTTAGAAGCAATAAAGGTGGGTAAAATAATTGAGCTCTACCCTGATGACACCCCGACGCCAAGCTATTTAATGCTAGGATTTCTGGAAGATGGTCGTCCTCTTCACCTTGTCTGTAGTTTAGGTGAAGTTTTGTGGTTTATCATAGCTTACTGGCCAAGTTTGGAGATTTGCAAAGAAGATTTTGAAACGAGGAGGGAAAAATCATGAACTGTTATATGTGTAAAGGCTTGATTGAGGATAAAATGTCCACACACATGGTGGAAGTAGGGGAGTGCATTATCATCATCAAAAATGTACCTTCCCACGTTTGTGGTCAATGTGGAGAGGTGTCCTATTCCTTTGAGATTGCGAAAAAGTTAGAGAAAATTGTCAATGATATGAAAGAAATTGTCAGTGATGTGGCTGTTTTGGACTATCGTAAGCTGGCTTCTTAAGAATAATGGAACCACTAAAAACCCCTTAACAGCGATTTTGCTCTACTCCCATTCTAGAGGATAGACTTCAAAAAGGCTTAGGAACAGCAAAATTCAATTTCCCCGCGACAAGATAAATTATCGTAGAATATCCCTAAAAGTGAGAAATCCGCGAGCCTTTCTTTTGCTCGCTTGGTTCATAGAGTTGATGCCTTCACAAATTGCATTCGTCTAACGAAAATGGAAAAAAGTTACCGATTGACGCAATCTGTGTATGGCAGTCTTAAATCTTAGTTTATGGCAGTCTCAAGCTGAGATCCAAATTAACGATAAAATCAGCATAATTGTTCATTCCCCTCTTAGCCACCAAAAATAACAGCAGGGGGAACGTGTCAATAATGTTGCAATACAGTCCTGAGACCTTGTTATTTGCTCGTTAACCCTGCTGATATATAATTAGTGGTTGCTAGGGTGGGGGGAACTTAAAAACCAAACGACAACTTTTTTAAAATGTTTTCGGCACATAGGGTACTAAGATTTAGACTGCCTCTTTATAAGATTCTAGACTGCCAAAAATAGCAATCGTTGCACAGACAAAAGTGCTAACTTTTTCGGGATATTTGTGGTGTTTTGGGGATGTGGTAGGGTACTAAGGGAACCTCCAAAAACCCCCTTTCTAGAGACTTCCTCAAAATTAAGCTCTCATTTTTTTATGAATTTTTTCAGCGAATACATCAAGGATTCACCTCAAATTTCAACAAATCTGATGTACAAATTTTGTGTAATTCATCAGACGGAGGTATTTAGAAAGCCCTCTATTATACCATATCCACTAGAATTGTAGTAGAGCTATTGTTTATCATTTTTTCTGGCTATCCATTTAACTCAGCAAGGTGAACTAGTGGCAATTGCAATGGCTAATCTATCCAACAAGTTACCATGAAAAAAACGACAACTATACCGAAAACAAAACTCATCCAAGTAAGCTTGCAAGTAAATTTTACCTAAATCATGGTAAGTTCCTCCCACAAATGCCTTGAAATTTGAAATAGTAATATGCAACCAATGTAGTAACTCTTTTTCTGGGTCATACACTTGATGTTCGTGTTCAAAACCTTCTAATCCTGACAAATAACTGCGGTATCCATCGCTTTTTATTTTGCTATCAGGATGAAAACTTTCGTTTGCAAACTTATGAACGGACTCTTTTTTTAAATTCCCCGTTACTTTCATCTTCAAATATCTAGGTTTTCCGTCATCAGTCAGGGATAAGGCTACGAAAATCTTTGCTTTTTCCGTTCTTCGTCCTCTTTTTTCTCCAGCAGTAGGAGTGACAACATAGAAATCATCAAATTCTTTGATGCCACTTAAAAGATGTTTTTGATCACGTTCCCCCATAGCAGAACGTATTCTTTTTAGCAGTTTCCATGCTGTTTGATGCTGGATTTCTAAGTCACCACACAATTTCAGGGAAGAAATGCCACGTTTATCTTGAAAAATAAGATAAAAAGCAAGAAACCACTTGGTCAGCGAGAGATAGTTTTGTGCATAACTGTGCCTGCCGTAACAGAAGTTTATTTACGACAAGAAGAACATTGATAACGCTTGTTTTTTAGGAAGTAACCGTGGGTGTGACTGCAATTTGGATAGACAAATCCTTCTTTCCAACGTGCTTTTACTAGATATTCATAGCATTTTTCTTCGGTACCGAACAGATTTGAAATGTTGGAATTGAAATATTTTGAGATTTAGACATTTTAGGTTTCACACATTCTATTTGATTTTCTCTATTATACTACATTTCTCCCAGAAAATCAAATAGTTTTATGAAAGGATTTTTGCTGAGCTGAGCGGATAGGCATATCATTTTTTTTAGTTTTTTATTTAACCAGAGGTTCCTTAGTTTTCCTAAGTCGTCATCAGTCCTTGCACTTCTTCTTTGGTACATTCTTCAATGGGTTTGGACAAAATCACTTCACCATGCTCCATGACATTCACCACATGGCTGATTTCCATGACAAAATCCAAGTATTGCTCCACCAAAAGGACGGTAATCCCCAATTCTTTGTTGACTTTTTGGATTGCCTTGCCAATATCTTGGATAATAGAAGGCTGAATTCCTTCGGTCGGTTCGTCAAGAATGAGGATTTTCGGTTTCGTCACCAAGGCTCTTGCTATGGCAAGTTGTTGTTGCTGTCCTCCTGACAAATCGCCCCCTTTTCTTAGACGAAACTTCTCTAAAATAGGAAATAACTCAAAAATATAGTCTGGTATTTCCCCTTTCCCTCCGTTTACTTGCAAACCTAGCTCAATATTCTCCAAAACAGTCATTTGTCCAAAAATATCTCGTCCCTGTGGCACATAACCCAAACCAAGTTTGGCTCTCTCGTAAGTGGGGAGTTTGATCAGCTCTTTTCCCATAAAATCAATGGAGCCTTTTGGGGTTTTCACTACACCCATAATGCTTTTTAACGTGGTACTTTTGGACACTCCATTCCGACCAATGAGACTGACAATCTTCCCTTCTTCCACTGAAAAATCAAGGGATTCAATGACACAACTTTCCCCATAATAAGCGGATAAACCTTCAATTTTTAACATCTTATCCCCTCCCTAAGTACACAGATTGCACCATCTCATCTGCCAATACCTTATCATAAGACCCTTCTGTGAGGACATGCCCCTCGTGGAGAACCGTGACAATATCAGCAGTTTTCTTCACAAATTCCATGTCATGTTCAATGACAATAATCGTACATTCATCTTTGATTTCCTTCAATATTTCACTGGTTTTCATGGTTTCAGGCTTCCCCATTCCAGCAGCAGGTTCATCTAACATGATGATTTCAGGTTTACTGGCAAGTTGCATGGCAATTTCAAGCCACTGCTTTTCCCCATGGGACAAAGCCCCTGCTCTGGTATGAATTCGCTCTTCTAAACCCACTTTTTCCAATATTTCTTCAATGTAATCCTTCTCTTCCCCAGACATCTTATAAAAAATAGACTGAAATACCTTTTTATTCCCTGAAAGAGACAACATCATATTATCAAAGACTGTCAAATTCACAAACACCGAAGGCACCTGAAATTTCCGTGACACCCCTGAAGTAACAATTTCATATTCTTTTTTGTCGGTCAGTCGAATTTCCTTCCCAGAAGAGGGATAAAAAATCACATTCCCCACAGTTGGCTTGGTTTTTGCACAGATAATATCCAACAAAGTGGTTTTTCCAGCTCCATTAGGACCAATAAAGAAGTGGATAGAGCCTTTTTTTACTTCAATATTCACATCAGTCAGGGCATAGAAGCCGTCGAAATTCACAGAAATCCCTTTAATTTCTAGAATGTTACTCATTCTACCACCTCATTTCCTTTTTTGGAGGAGATTTTTTTTGCAATACTGGCGAAAATACCTAAAATCCCATCCTTAAAAAACAAAATGGTCAGACAGAAAGCACCACCGATGATATATTGCCACAGCTCCACCATGACCCCAGAACTAAAGTTATATTCACACAAATTAATGAGGAAAGCACCGATAACGCCCCCTAAGATGGTGCCTCGACCCCCAATTGCCACCCAAATCACCATGACAATGGAATAGGAAATGGTCATTTGAGAAGGGGTGATACTACCATTAAAGTTGACGAAAATTGCTCCAGCAAGACCAGCAATCATTGCCGACAATACATACACAGTATTTTTGTACAAGGACACACGATACCCCGAAAAATAAGTACGGTTTTCCCCGTCCCGAATGGCAATGAGTAACTTTCCAAACTTGCTTCCCACCAAATATTTCGCTAAAAAATACACCACAACCAAGGCAATCACAGCCATGTAATAGACCTTTAACATATTATTGAAGTTGGCATTCCCTTTGATATTACCAAAAATAGAACGTATTTCCGTAATTCCTGTGTTGCCGTTTGTATATGGGGACAAAGCGATAAATACAGAATATGTCGCCCAAGTCAGGGCTTGAGAAATGATGGAAAAGTACACACCTTTGATACGATTTTTAAAGATAAAATACCCAATTACGCCAGCCACAAGACCAGGGGCAAGAAAAATCATCAAGTAAGCCACCCATTCATATTGAAACATCACCCAAATGGCAGGCAGTTCCGTCAATCCACCAATGTGCATAAAATCGGTGATTTTCCCCTCAGTTGCTTCCATTTTCAAGTGCATCGCCATGGCATAGCCCCCCAAAGAGAAGTATAAGCCATGTCCCAAACTCAAAATCCCTGTGTATCCCCAGATTAAATCTAAGGCAATGGCAACAATAGAAAAGGCGATACATTTCCCGATGAACAGGACAAAAGAACTGCTTGAAATAATCTCCATCTGATACAACCAAGGCATAGAACAAAGAACCCCAGTAAACAAGAGGAAAAAGAGGTTATCTAATTTAAACCATGCTTTCATATTCTCCTCCTCCTAGTCATCTAAACTGCGTGTCCGAATGACAAACAGTCCTTGTGGTCTTTTTTGTAGTAAAATAATTAAAATAAGTAGAACAATTGCTTTTGCAATGGAAGCAGAGGTATACCCTTCTGCAAAAATCGTAGAAAAACCGATGATACCAGCCCCTAAGACTGTACCCAGAAGTTTCCCAACCCCTCCAATGACCACAGCCATAAAAGAGTTGACGATGTAGTTTTGCCCCACCATAGAATCAATAGAGCCAAGTAGTGAAACAGAACATCCAGCAATGCCAGCCAAACCAGAACCTAAGGCAAAGGTAAGATTATCCACTCGTTTGGAGTTGATTCCCATACATTGTGCCATTTGCCTGTTTTGCATCACAGCACGCATTTGTGTGCCGAAGTTCATTTTGTACATCAGTAGCCAAATACCACAAAGGCACAACGCCACCAGAAAAACGATAAACATCCGATTATAGGAAAAAGTATTCCCCCCTAAAGTGATACCACCATTTAAAAAAGACGGTGCTTGGATATTTACCCCTTGACTACCAAAAATCGTCCGTGCCAGTTGTTGAAAAATCAAACTAATGCCATAGGTGGCAAGCAGACTGTCTATTTCTCTGCCATAAAGGCGAGAAATCACCAATTTTTCCAGTAAACTCCCAATGAGAAATGCCACCAAAAATGCCATGGGAATGGCAAAGAAATAATAGCTGTCAATCATGGTAGGAAGATAGTCTTGGAATATACTTTGCACCACATATGTGGTATAGGCACCAATCATGATAAACTCACCATGTGCCATATTAATCACACGCATCAGCCCAAAGGTGATAGAAAGCCCTATGGACGCAAGCAAAATAATAGAACTAAGGCTAAGTCCGTTGAATATTGTGTTAATAAACTGATCCATCGCCGTTTCCTTTCCTTGTTAAAAAATATATCCCCCCCCAAGAGGGAGGGGATACGAAGTGGTTATCGAATCATTGTATCTGTAACGATACAGGGAATCCACAAAATAGTTGGCTTAGTCCAAAGGTTGCAAGCCAGCTGCCACTGCCCAGTCATAGCCAGTGAGATAAGGGTCAGGGTCAACAGGTGCAGCAGTAGAATATACTTCATAAATCAGTCCATCTTCGCTGATTTGCCCAATACGAACAGGTTTGGCAAGATGTTGTGTTTCGCCGTCTATGGTCACCAAGCCTTCTGGTGCTTGGAAAGAAATTTCTCCAGTACGAATTTCAGCAAGCACATCTTCTACTTCAAAACTACCAGCAGCTTCGCAAGCTGCAGCCCATAAGTAAACAGCGTCATAAGCAGCTTCTGCAGGGTCAGAGGTCACACGACTGTCACTGGTAGCCGCCTTATAAGCAGCAACAAAAGTTTCATTTTCAGGTGTTTCTGTGGTTTGGTAATAGTTCCAAGAAACCATGTGGTCCACCAGCAAGCTAGAACCAATAGCAGACACTTCTTCTTCTGCAATGGAGAAGGACATGGTCATAAAGTCATCAGCAGTGTAGTTTTTCTCGCCCATTTGCTTGAAGAAAGACACGTTTCCTGTGCCGTTCAGGGTGTTTAGTATCACATCAGGTTGTGCTGTTTCAATTTTAGAGATAATAGAAGCAAAGTCTGTTTGGTCCATGCTGGCATATTCTTCGCCCACCACAGTTCCACCAGCAGCTTCCACTTGTGCTTTGATGATCATGTTTGCTGTCCGTGGGAACACATAGTCAGAACCCATGAGGAAAAAGGTTTCATAGCCTTCTGCCAGCAAGAACTCCACTGCTGGTACAATTTGTTGGTTGGGTGCAGCGCCTGTGTACACGATATTAGGGCTTTGCTCCATGCCTTCATATTGAATGGGATAGAAAAGCAAGGCATCGTAGTCTTCAAAAATAGGTAAGACCGCTTTACGTGAAGAGGAAGTCCAGCAACCGAACACAGTTGTTACGCCGTCAGCGTCCACCAATTTTTCTGCTTTTGTGGCAAAAGTAGAAGGTTCAGAAGCCCCATCTTCCAATTTGTACTCAACTTGATGTCCCAAAACACCACCAGCAGCATTTATTTCTGTAATGGCAAGAATCTCTGCATCAATGACAGATTGCTCACTAATTGCCATAGCTCCTGTGCTGGAGTGCAAAATACCTACGGTGACAGTATCACCCCCTGCTGACGCTGAGCCAGATCCGCTATCGCTAGAAGAACTGCCCCCACCTGAGCTTGTTCCTGTTGCTGTGCCCCCATCTTCACTGGCACAAGAACCCAGACTTGCAAGGCTCAGCATCGCCATAGTGGTCAGTAATAATTTTTTCAATCTAAACTTTTTCATCATTTTTTCTCCTTAAAATCAAATATTTTCTTTTATTCTGTGGGGCTAACCCCAAATTTTCTTTTGATGTGTCCCAGAATCATCTCCACACAAGTGTCCCTCCCCAAACGACTACTATTTAACATGAAGTCATATTCCAAGGGGCTATCCCACTTTTTTCCTTCGCTGTAATACTGATAATATTCACGGCGATAACGGTCTGTTTTCAAAATCAATTTCTCTGCTTCCTCTGGGGGAGCACCTAGTTTTTTGCAAATACTCTCCTTGCAAGAGGCAAGGGAAGCAGAAACATGTATGCTCATCACATTATTTCTCTGTCGCAACACATGATTTGCACATTTCCCCATCACCACGTAACTCTCACTACTTGCCAGCTCATTTAATAGTTTTGCCTGCATCTTGTAAAGTCCCACATCAGATAAAAATCTGTCCTCATGGGGAGATACCACATACTCTGACACTGGTTTTTTCCGAAGCTTTTGTAGCCAAAAGGGTAAGTCAAAATTTTCTTCCATATTTTGAAAATGCTTGTTGTGAATGCCAGATTGTTCTTCTAAAATCCGTTTCAACTCATCATCATAACAGGGAATATTCAATTTTTGACTTAGTTGGGTTCCAATGTATTTCCCACCACTCCCAAAACTACGAGCAATGGTAATGACAAAGGGCTTGGGATCTGTCGTCATATTACTGACACCTCACTTTGTTCTTAGATTTTTACCTAAGAGTGCTACTACCTTGTCTTGACTTCTCAAGGATACGAGAAGAAGTGAAAGGCTGTTTTAGCACCTGAACAAAAGTATAGACCCATTTTTTGAGAAAATCAAGGCTTTTTTTCAATGTTTTTTCATTTCATGAGAATTATACAAAACCATAGGGGAAAGCTATGGTGCTTTTTGGAATTTGTGATAAAAATAACTGGATTTTTTGCAAGACAATACAATAGCACTTGCATGAATTTAAGGAAAATTGTAATTTCTCCGTCATTTTGTCGCTCTTATGCAAGAGTGCTAAATCCCTCATTCATATAATTGGGAAATAATTACATAATTTTTGGAGGATATGTTCATTGACAAGTCCTTTTCCACTATGATATAATTTGTAAGAATCAAAGGCAAATTTTGTCCAAGAAGAAAGGAGTATTTTATGAAACTAACAGGAAAAGAAATGGAAAAACTACTGCTACATTGTGCAGGAAATTTAGCAAAAGAACGCCTAGAGCGTGGTTTGAAGCTGAACTATACCGAGTCCATCGCTTTAATCAGTTCCGACCTTTTGGAACTGGCAAGGGATGGGAAATCCGTCACAGAGCTGATGAGTTTGGGACGTGAAATCTTAAGTGCAGAACAAGTGATGGAGGGCGTACCAGAGATGATTCACGATATTCAAATCGAAGCCACCTTCCCTGATGGCACCAAACTTGTCACCGTACATCAACCAATCCCACATTAAATAGGAGGAAAAAACTATGATACCAGGAGAAGTCATCACAAAAGACCGTGATATTACATTAAATGAAGGACGAGCCACCATCACCCTCCCCATTGCAAACACAGGGGACAGACCAGTCCAAGTAGGGTCACACTTTCACTTTTTTGAAGTGAATAAGCTCTTGGCATTTGACCGTGAGGCGAGTTTTGGCTTTCGCTTAAACATTCCCTCAGGCACTTCTGTTCGTTTTGAACCTGGGGAAACCAAAGAAGTAGAATTGGTTGCTTTGGGAGGTCGTCAACGTGTTTATGGACTCAATAACCTGACAGATGGTGCTATTAACCCCGAAAATCAAAGAAAAACTATCCGTAGAGCTTGTCAGTGGGGCTTTTTGGGAGAAGGAGGACACATATGAAATTATCAGGAAAAGACTATGCCATGATGTTTGGTGCCACCACAGGGGACAAAGTTCGTTTGGGAGACACCAACTTATTTCTGGAAATAGAACATGATTTCACCACTTATGGAGACGAAATCAAATTTGGTGGGGGGAAAACCATCCGTGATGGGATGGGTCAGTCCGTCAATACCACAAGTAAAGATGGTGATCTGGACTTGGTCATCACCAACGCCATTGTTTTGGATTATACAGGCATCGTCAAAGCTGACATTGGGGTAAAAAACGGCAAAATCGTAGGAATCGGCAAGGCTGGCAATCCTGATATCATGGATGGTGTCCACCCAGATATGGTGGTAGGGGCTTCCACGGAAGCAATCGCTGGAGAGGGACTCATTGTAACAGCAGGGGGCATTGACAGCCACATTCATTTCATCTGTCCCCAACAAATTGATACGGCACTCCACTCTGGCATCACCACCATGATAGGTGGTGGCACAGGTCCTGCCGATGGCACAAATGCCACCACTTGCACCCCTGGACCTTGGAACTTAAAAATGATGCTGAAAGCTGCAGAGGAATACCCCATGAACCTTGGTTTCTTGGGCAAAGGCAACTGTTTTGGGAAAGAGCCTTTGATTGAACAAGTGGAGGCAGGTGCAGTGGGACTAAAACTACACGAAGACTGGGGCAGTACCCCTGCTGCCATTTCCACCTGTTTGGATGTGGCTGACAACTATGATATCCAAGTGGCAATACACACCGACACCTTAAACGAAGGTGGCTGTGTGGAGGATACGTTGAACGCCATTGCTGGTCGCACCATCCATACCTACCATACCGAAGGTGCAGGAGGAGGTCATGCCCCTGATATCATCAAAGCAGCAGGTTTCCCTAATATTTTGCCCTCTTCCACCAATCCAACCATGCCTTTTACCGTAAATACCATCGATGAACACCTTGATATGCTCATGGTTTGCCATCATTTAGACAGTAACATCCCCGAAGACGTTGCCTTTGCCGATTCTCGTATTCGTCCAGAAACCATTGCAGCAGAGGACGTGCTTCACGATATGGGCATATTCTCCATGATGAGTTCTGACTCCCAAGCCATGGGGCGTGTGGGGGAAGTCATCACCAGAACATGGCAAACAGCACATAAAATGAAGGAAGAACGAGGGAATTTGCCCGAAGAAACCTCCAACGCTGACAATTTTCGTCTGAAACGCTACATTGCAAAATACACCATCAACCCAGCCATTACCCACGGCATTTCGCATGTGGTGGGCTCTTTGGAAGTTGGGAAACTGGCTGACTTAGTCATTTGGACCCCTGCTTTCTTTGGTGTGAAACCCAACTTAATTTTAAAAGGTGGCATGATTGCCGCAGCAAAAATGGGAGACCCTAATGCATCTATCCCCACCCCACAACCTGTGTTTTACAGAGAAATGTTCGGTTCTGTAGGAAAAGCAAAATATGAGACTTCTATTACTTTTGTCTCCAAAATTTCCTATGAAAAGGGCATCAAAGAGGAATATGGACTAGAAAAACAGGTTATACCAGTTGAAAATTGTCGCAAAATAGGCAAAAAAGAGATGAAATTCAATGATGTTACCCCTGAAATTCTGGTTGACCCAGAAACCTATTCTGTCACAGTGGACGGTACTGCAGTCAAGTCAGAACCAGCCAAAACCTTGCCACTGACCCAACTTTACAACCTATTTTAGGAGGATTTTCCATGAAAATCGAAAAAGTACTGGGCACATTACCTGAAAATCCAGAAAAAGAAGTGGATTATATCTGTATTGACTGGTACAATGCCTGTAAAAAAATCCAAAGACTTACTTCCAAAAAAGGTCGTGAGGTGGGAATCTCTTTGGACGAACACACCGCTCATCATGGTTTGAAAGAAAATGATATTTTATGGGAGGAAGAGGACTTTTTTCTGGCGGTAGAGGTGCTCCCTTGCGAAGTTTTGGTAGTTTCTGGGGAAGATGCCCCTCTTATCCCGAAAATTTGCTACGAAATTGGCAACCGTCACGCCCCCTTTTTCTATCACCACAATCACAAAGATTTCATCACACCCTATGACAAACCCATCCAAGTTATGTTGAAAAAAATCGGAGCTTCTGTAAAAGTGGAGACACTGAAAATTAACCTTAATCACAATATCTCCTCCTCTCATGGTGGAGGACACAGCCATTCTCACTGATTATGGGGGATATTTTGAATAAAAACTACTTTTTATTGCTCCAAATCAACGATTCCCAATTCCCCATCGGAAGCTACACCCAAAGTTATGGCTTGGAAACTTATGTACAAAAAAACTTAGTTCATAATGGAAAGATCGCAGAAGAATGGCTCACCGCACAGATGACATCCTCCTTACTTTACAGTGAACTTTTGCCTGTCAAGCAAGCTTTTCTCTACGGAAAACATCGAGACTTGCAAAAATTACAAGAGCTAGAACAACTTTCCCTTGCCTCTCGCACTGCCACAGAGTTACGAGAGGCAAGTCTGAAACTAGGAAAGCGTTTTGTAAAAACCGTAGAGGGCTTATCAGTGGATTTTTCTTTGGACTTTTTCAAACAATATCAAGAAGAATGTGCAGGTATGATCTCGCACCCCGTCGCCTATGCGGTGTTTTGTGCCATGGCAGACTTAGAAGAAAACATGGTGCTTTCCCACTATTTATACAGTCAAGTCTCAGCAAACATCACAAATTGTGTCAAGTTAATCCCCCTTAGCCAGACAGAGGGACAGAAAATATTCACCCAACTGCAAAAAAACTTCCCCAAAATGTTAGAAAAACTACAACACTTGGGGGAGGAGGATTTGTTCCTCTCTTGTGCAGGTCTGGACTTGAGAGCAATGGAACACGAAAAGTTGTATTCACGCTTGTATATGTCCTAATTATTCCATAAAAGGAGAAAAAATATGTCTTATGTAAAGATTGGAGTGGCTGGACCTGTTGGCTCTGGCAAAACAGCACTCTTAGAAGTGTTGACCCGTGAATTATCCTCGAAATACAGTATTTGTGTGGTGACAAACGACATTTACACCAAAGAAGATGCGGAATTCCTCGCTAAAAACTCAATTTTACCCCAAGAACGCATCATTGGTGTGGAAACAGGTGGCTGTCCCCACACCGCAATCCGAGAAGATGCCTCCATGAATCTGGAAGCCGTGGAAGAACTTGCGGAAAAATTCCCCGATGTGGAGCTAATTTTCATGGAAAGTGGAGGCGACAACCTCTCCGCCACCTTCAGCCCCGAGTTGGTGGACGCCACAATTTTCGTCATAGATGTGGCAGAAGGGGACAAAATCCCCCGAAAAGGCGGTCCTGGCATAACCCGTTCTGACCTGTTAATCATCAATAAAATCGACTTAGCCCCCTATGTGGGAGCCGATTTAGGGGTGATGGAGCGTGATTCCAAGAATATGCGGGGCGAAAAGCCCTTTTTGTTCACCGATTTACGAAATAAAGTAGGTGTGAAAGAAATCGTCTCTTGGATTGAAAAAAACGTATTTTTAGAGGGCATGTGATGTCTGAAAATAAATTCGGAAAAACTTCGAAAGTAGAACTTGTACTTTCTGAAAAAGAAGGGAAAACCATGTTGTCTCAGGTAGATTTCACCGCACCTTTCAAGGTCATGAAGCCCTTTTACGACGCAGAAAACCATTTTTCCCTGATGATTATGAACAGTTCTGCTGGAATTATGGAAGGCGACAGGCAAGACTTTTCCATTACCGTAGAGTCTGGAGCAGAGGGAAAGATATTTTCGCAATCTTACGAAAAAGTGCACAAAATGGGCGAGGGCTATGGTCAACGAACTTGCCAACTCAATGTGCTTTCTGGAGGGAATTTGCACTATTCCCCTCTCCCCACCATCCCTTATGCAGATTCTTCCTTCCAAGGGAAAACAAAGATTTACTTAGAAGATGACAGTGCAAAACTCATTTTTAGCGATATTTTCGCTTGTGGACGTGTAGCGATGGGAGAATCTTTTCAATATGACCGCTATGACAGCGAAATCTCCGTCTTTTTGGGAGATACACAGCTGTTCTCTGACAGAGCAAAATACCGCCCAAAAGAACAAGATTTATCTGGTTTTTGTTATCAAGAAGGATATAGCCACCAGAGCATTCTGCTCCTGTTTCATCATGCAATTCCCTCTAAAAAGTTAAGAAATATCCAACAATACTTAGAGTCCCTAGAAAATGCAGAAGGCGCATACAGCAAAACTTTTTCAGGTGATTTTGTTTTTCGTTTTTTGGGTAATTCTGGTGATGCTTTGGAAAAAGTTCAGGATCATGTTTTGAGTATAGTTCGTGATTCGCTAAATAATTCAGCTTCCCAGATTCGGATGGAAAATCATTCATAAAAAGTGACTTCTTATTCCAACTAAAAGTATAATAGTACCTACCCCCAGTAAAGTCATGTTACCTATATTGTACCATTATTTATCATTTATTTTAAGTGTTTTTTTAAGGCAACACCCACAAAACACTTGCCAACTAACACCAAACCATGATATAATAAGGTAACAAAAAATCAAGGAAGTGAAGTTTATAAACAAACAACTCAGCTTATCAGACCTCCAGGACGAATTACGTCAAGTCATGACCCGAAAAAAGAGTTCCTCGACCAAATCGAGAGAATTATTCCTTGGGAAAATTGGGTAAATCTCATTACTCACCACTATTATGAAGGTCTACGTGGCAACAAACCCTACGAGTTAGGTTAATGCTACGGATTCATATATTGCAAAATCTCTACGACCTTGCCGATGATGCTACCAACTTTGAAGTTATTGACAGTCGAGCTTTTTCTGATTTCTGCAATATTTCTTCCAGTAATCAAATACCAAGTGGGGATAGCATCGATCGTTTTCGTAACCTTTTGGTAGAGGCAGACTTACAAGAAACTCTGTTTCAACAAGTAGTTGAGATGTTCAAAGAAAAAGGTTTGATTCTGAAAAAGGGTACTATTTTGACTCTTCCTTCATTGAGGCTCCTACTTCCACCAAAAATAAGAATAAAGAACGTGATCCAGAGGCTCATTCCGCTAAAAAAGGGAACCAGTGGCACTTTGGATACAAAACTCACATCGCAGTTGACAAAGATACTGGTTTGATTCATACCAATGTGACTACTTCGGCAAACGTACATGATGTGACAGTGGTGGATCAACTTTTGTTAGGAACAGAGGAAGAAGTTTATGGCGATTCAGGGTATTTAGGAGGAGAAAAGCGAAAAGAAGCCATCACACACAACGATAAAGGGCAAAAAATCAAGTACAAAACCAACAAAAGACCATCTCAAAGCAAAGATAACATCACCGCATCCAAAGGACAAATTAAAAGAAGAGAGAAAGAAAAATCATCTGTTAGAAGTAAAGTAGAACACATTTTTGGAGTGATAAAAAAGCAACTGAAGTTCAAGAAAACGAGATACAAAGGTTTGCGAAAGCAGACGGCAAAACTGAATATGATGTGTGCCTTGGCAAACTTGATTTTGGCTGACAGTCCTTCACGGATGGCAGTCTAATTCAGTTTGCTCTGGCAGAGGAAAATATGGGTTGTAGACACTTTTTGGGCAGGATTTTATGCTTGCTGAAAAGGTGTTTTTTTTAGGGGAGTTGTGAGGTGCTGCCCAAGGAAAATTATAGCATAAAAATTATTTCAAAAAAGTGTTAGTTTTAGCTAGACTTCTGGGTGGTTAATATTTGACCCTATTTTGTTCAGTTCAGGAATCAACTTCCCCAGACCTTCAATGACAATAATTTCCTTATCCAAGGCACAAGTGCGACAATACTTTGACTGACTCATTTGTGATGTTCTGGCTTTTGCCTTCAAGAGCTTATCTTCATGGTCGCTGACACGGAATGTCTTTACAGTAGTTTTTTTCATTCAAATAACCTCCTTATAATAACGAATTAATTTCTTGTTTTTGTGGTGCGAAGCACCTTACCTCTGCGGTAGTAGGAACTTTTTGATACATTCGAAGAATGTAATACAAAAAGGATGCTTGCCACGTTCTTCCCCTAAATGACTGTAAAAATGAGGTGCAATGAATTAATTTCTTTTCTTTTTGACTGTGAAAGTGAAGTCATCCATTTTGGGTAGGGGAAAGAGGATAATAGTAAAGGGTCAACTTCTTTCTCCTTGCAGTAATTCCCATTGACCGTCCTCTTTTTGATCTAAGTATCGTTTGATGACATAACGAACCTTCTCTACCCTCCAGCTCGAATCTGTTTGGGGTATTAAATTTTCTGAAATCTCTCGAGCTGATTTACCTTTATTCAGCTGATACATGACATGGCGAATATGAAATGTAGAGATAGATTGCTTCCTTCCTGCTCCTCTTTCATTGTGCTTTTTGGGAGGAGTAGATTCTAACTTTTTTATCAAACATTGGTGTTCTATCTGAAGATGGTGGTGTTCTAATTCTAAGGATAAAAGTTTAGAATTACGTTCTTCCATCTCAGCAGATAGACGTTGTATTTCTTCTTTTTGATTTGCTAGTTTTTGAACATTTCCCTCCTGTTCTTGGATCAATGATTTATTTTGAATACCAAGTCTAACATTCTCAATTTCAACTTTTTCTAGTTCTTTTCTCAGTGCTAGGTTTTCTTGCTCTTTGGCTTTTGTGAAAATTGAAATAATAGGTGTACCTCCTATATGACATATATTTTGAAACTTTTTCATTTTTGTGTCGCTTACTACGGTTGCCGTGTCGGTATTACGGCAAAATATCGACACGCTTTCTTTTGTGAAATTGTGACTTGTTTTCGACTTTTGGATTAGTAAAAGAGAGAAACTTTCTGTAAAAGTGAAGTGAACCTCTCTCCGTGTCGATGTGTCGCTATTTTTTAGATATGCCCCTATCCTAACCCAAAACGACTAAAACATTAGAAATGAGATATCTCTATGGTAATCCCATTTCACAGGAGGGGGCATAGTGTGATTTTTATCGACACATCGACACGGCTGAATTTTTTGTTGTGATTATTGCTTTATTTCTTGTAATATTGAAATAAATCAGCATTTTCATGGCTGGTTTCCGTGTCGATATTTGATTTCAATATCGACACGGAGGGAAAATATCGACACGGAAAGCTTAGGGGAGATAGGTCAATGAAATCTGTCTGCCTTCATGCTTTCTCTTAGAATGATAAGAGATTTTGAATTTAGTGAGCAAGTCACCTATATTCGCATTCAAAGTTCTAGTTAAAGCCTGTGGACTTTTCTCCAAGTGCAAAAATTTCACTAAATCAGAAGGAGAGCCTTCCCAATGTGAATTTTCACCAGTGATGAATTCTGCAATGGTACGAATAACAGGATCTGTGGGAATATTTTCTTGGTCTGATTCATCTGAAATATATTGCAACTTACAAGTTATTGGGCATTTTTCAACCAAAATCTTTTGATCTGCAAAATCTCTACTGGTGATTTGCAAAGTCGCTTCTCTCCCTGACCTTTCCTTTTTTACGAGGACCAACCCACCATCCACTGCACCAAAGAGACCATTTGTCCCTGAAATCATATCAAAGCTGTCATCAGAATGTAATTTTCTTGTATGATGAATGATAATCAATGCCACGTCGTGATAATCAGCAAAATCCTTAAAGTAACTCATGATTTCATAATCATTGGCGTAGTTACTCGCTTCATAAGTACCACCACGGACTTTTTGTAGGGTATCAAGGATAATTACTTTGTTTTTGGGGTACACCTTCAAAAAATCAGTCAGCTGATTCAATAAACCAGTGGAAAGTCCTTCACAACTCACAGAAAGACGTAGATTCTCTGTGCATTCTGTTCCGTACATGGTGAACAGACGGCGCTGCAAACGTCGATAGTTGTCCTCTAAGCCTAGATATAACACATTGCTCTGAGTCACTTCTCGACCTAAAAAGGGGAGACCCATGCTGATGTGATAGGCTATCTGTGCTACAAAAAAGGACTTACCAACTTTGGGAGAGCCAGCCAAAATGTACGTTCCTGGATAAAGGAAATTTTCAATCATGGGTTGTATTGGTGGAAAAACAGTGTCAAAAAGTTCTGTCATAGTCATATTGGGAAGAGAGGAACGAAGTTGTTCTTCTTTCGGATATGGCTTTTCTTTTGACATCTGTACTAAATTTTCAATGGTACTTTTTAAGCGATTTCTCTTGCTTTCTTCTTCCGCCTGTGGTACAATATCCATGTTATTGTGAATTGACTGCTCCCCATCTACGCCAATAGATGGACTGGGAGTGGTCATTTCTTTTTGTGGGTCATAAAACTGATTCAATCAGCATCACCTTCCTTCTGGAACCCTTCCATAATGGTTCCGATATAATTTATTGTGTCCAATTGGTCTTTTGTGGGAGAAGTTTCTCCATTTTGCTTCAATTCTTCCAAAATTTCAAACATATGATTACGAAGTTGCTTGAACACTCTGGGATTTCCTTGGACAATCACGTCTTGATTCAGCAATTTAGCTATGATATAGTCCTGTTTGCTCAAACCCGACATAAGAGCCAACTTATCCAACATATCCGCCTCTTCTGGTGACATACGAAAGGCAACCACCTTATTTCTCCACCGATTTTGTTCATCTTTTCGTTTGACAGACATATTTCTCACTCCATTCTTAAAGTATCTGCGATTTCTCGCTGTTTCGAGGGGTAAAGGTGGGCGTATCGATAAGTAATGTCGATGCTTTCATGTCCCACTCTATCGGCGATTGCCACGGCGGAAAAGCCTAATTCTATGAGCAAACTGACGTGTGAATGTCTCAAAGAGTGAACTTTTATCCGTTTTACCCCAGAATTTTCACAACCACGGTTCATTTCATGGTGTAAGTAACTCTTAGAAATCGGAAACAAACGCTGGTGATTCTCCAATCCATATTGTGCTTTGAAAAAGTCCTCTAGTTCCTCTGCTAAAAAGTCCGAAATGGCAATAGTTCGCTTACTTTTTTCTGTCTTAGGGTCAGTAATGACATCTTTGCCCTTGATTCTTTGATATGATTTGGAGATTTTCAGGGTCTTATCCTCTAAGTTAATATCACCACGGGTCAAAGCCAGTAACTCACCCATACGAATCCCACACCAGTACAAAACTTGAAAGGCATAATAGGAAAGTGGCTTGTCCCTCATTTCATCTAAAAAGAGCAAATACTCCTCTTTTGTCCAGAAATCTACTTCTGTCCCTTTCTCTTTTCCCATATTACCTGCTTTTTGTGCTGGGTTAGACTGTAATCCATAGAATTTCACTGCATGGTTCAAGGTAGCACTGAGCTGATTATGCAAGGTTTTTAAGTAAACAGGGGAGTAGGGATTCCCTTTACTGTCTCGATAAGCCATCATTTCATTTTGCCACTGAATTACATCACGAGGTTCGATTTAATTCAGCTTTTTATTTCGAAAATAGGGGAGAATCTTGGTATTGAGAATATGCTCTTTGGTCAGCCAAGTGTTTTCCTTCAAGCGATTTTTAATATCTCTGCTATAAACTTCTATGAAATTCTCGAAATTCATTGACATATCGGCAGATTTTTGTTGCAAGAAGTCATGTTCCCAAGACTGTGCTTCTTTTTTTGTGGGAAAGCCACGTTTCAACTTCTTAGTCTGTTTTCCTTGCCAGTCTTTGAAATAAAACTGGACGTACCATGTGCCTTTTTTATCGTCTTTATATGCTGGCATGTTGGTTCACCTCCTGAAATCCATAAAATTTCTCTTGGAAATACTTTCGGCTTATGCGTCCAGAAATTGTCATGTACCCCTGTGCTTTCAGTTGTTGGTTCATTTCACGTACTAATCGGTAAGAGTGAGAAATACTGATTTGCAGTTGTTGTGACACCTCTTGGGATGTCATGAATTGTGGTGTTTGCTCCTCTGTGAGCTGTGTTGTGTTGATTTGTGTCATGCTGTGTCCTCCTAAATTTTGTTAAGGTACTCTTGTACCTTTTATATCATATCATTTACTTTTGTACCTGTCAAGGGGTTTGCGAAAAAAATTTTTTGCTTGATTTCGACACGTAGATGTGATACAATAGTAACTGAAAGGTTGGTGAATCAAATGACCGATGGAGAAAAAATTCTTTTTTATCGTAAACAATGTGGCTTAACCCAAAAAAGATTAGCTGAATTATCTGGTGTCAGTGAAATTTCTATCAGAAAATATGAACTGGGGTCACGAAATCCAAAACCTGCTCAATTAAAAAAATTAGCAAAGGCTATGAAGATGGCGGAGAATACATTTTTTGATATTGAAGTTTCAGATGTAACATTGGAAACAGATGGAGATTTCATGGCCATTTTATTTCAATTTATAGAAAAAATGAATTGTAGATTAGAGTATGAAGTGGATACTGAAGGTAATTTTTTGGAAAACAGTGTAAAAATCTCTTTAAACAATCCTATCATTCAGCAAGCCTTTGTAACAATGTACAAATATTTCGACACACTCAAGGACTGTCGTGATGAATTTACGAACTCTTCACACACAGATGACCAACTAGAAACTTTTAAGTTATCACAACTCCATTTGAAAGAGATTACAAAGCGAAGTCTTTTCGCTTTGGACACTCCACTTGTTACCTCTGATTCTACAGATAAAAAACAAATACCTGATTTTGAAGAAATTTTCATACAAAAGCCTGATAAATAAAACGAAACAAAAACCCCCTCTCGTTTGAAACATTGATGTTCAAACAAGAGGGGATTACCCTTTTATTTTATTGAAGAATGATGAATAGAATCAAAATAGAATCATTTCACATTTTTATTGATGAAAAGCCCTGTATTAGCAATGGTTTCAGGGTTTTCTGGAACTATTCCCACTCAAGACGGAAACCCTAATCCACAGAATTTTTCTGGTTGGTATTAGTAAGTTTTTCTGTATTTTCATAACCTTTTATCTAAATTATTTTCTCTCTCGAATTTTTTGTACTCAAT
>JAWXUL010000030.1:0-31865 GCA_044432725.1 Eubacteriales bacterium | reverse complement strand
AGGGTAAACGAGCTAAAAATCCAAATTATGATGAAGAAAAAGCAAAAGGAGAAACAAGATGAGTGATACAAACAAAGAACAACACCAATACTCCTCTTCTGCCGTTGAAGTGGCACAAAAATTAAAAAAAGCAAAACTGAGTATTACTATTTTATCTCTTAGCATCGTTGCCATTGTTTGTGGTTTGTATTTTTTCAATATATGGAAAGAAGCCAACGATGTGGATTACATTGATGGAAATATATTAAAAATCGCACGTTCAGGGGATTCCACCACAGGTATCCCTTGGAAACAAGCTTCCTTTATCGGACAACTGACTTGGTTGGGCTTACTGGGGACAGATGCAACTTTTACAGAAATCAATTCAGAACTTGCTGAACTCGTCAATACCTCTGCAGATGGTTTGACTTATACCCTTGCATTGAAAGAAGGCTTGCAATGGTCTGATGGCACCCCACTCACAGCAGATGATGTGGTGTTCAGCATCGAATCGGCTCTTTTGTGTGCTGGTACAACCAACGTTGTGGCGAACGCATTGCAACAAATCAAAGGTGCTGCAGAATGGAAAGAAGTAGGGGTGCAGTCTTGGGAGAACGGTGGCACCCACTCCCTAGAAGGGCTCTCGACTGATGGGAATACGATCACCATCACCTTGGCAAATCCTTACAGTTCCTTCCCCTTGACACTGACCCAATTTGTGGTTATGCCACGACATGCTTTGGCACACATTGACCCCTCTACCATTACAGATGGAACCGAGGAGATGATTGCTTTCTATACAAATCCAGTCTGTTCTGGTATGTATATGGTGGATCGTGTCAACGCAGATAATGATTTAGAACTGATTCATAATCCATATTATTATGATGTACATTCCGACATCGAACGTGTTATTTTATATGGTGCCTATCAATCCATGTACATTGACTATTACACCACAAGTAGTACCACTGACATGGTTTCCTATCGAAATATGGCAGGATTTGATGAATATTACGTAAACGTGCTATTTTATCGCTATTTTGTATTCAATTTAATGGGTGGCTACGAGGATCTTCCTCAGGTGCCACAATTAGATGAAGATGGCAAGGAAGTCAAGGACGAGGATGGCGAAGTGGTAATGGTCACCGACTTTGACGCAGATAGAGAAGAGAACTACCCCATGCAAAATTACTTGTTGCGTCAAGCGATTTCCACAGCCATCGATAGAGCCGGTATCGCAGAAGAGGTCTATCTTGGAAATGCTACTTCCGACTTTTCTCGCACTGGGAACAGTGCATACACCTCATTTCTCAGTGAACAAAATTTAGATGAAGCGAAAAGATTGCTGATAGAATCAGGCTATGACGTGGAACGTCCCATCAGAATCCACCACTATCACTCTGACGCCAACAGTATTGCCATGCTTGCAAAAATAAAAGAGTCTTTGGAAGCCATTGGTTTGACAGTAATCGTAGAGAAAACTGCTGGTAATGATGCGATGTATATGCAAAGAGAGTATGATATTTTGCTGAAAGGTTACGCAGCGCAAGGCCCCACAGACTGGTATGTGGAATATCTCTCTACAGCCAATTATCTCAGCGATTTGGTGGGGACAGATGAATTTGATGATTTGACCTTGCAACTGGAAGGCGCAGTCAGCATTGACGCATATAACAAAGTTTGGGCAGAAATGCAAGAATTAGACAGAAACACCATGTACAGAGTACCCATTGTCACAACCAATGACTGTACCTATATCAACACAAATCGTATTTTTGTGCCAGAAGATATGGAATTTGGTAATATCCGTTATCGTTCAGACATTCGTTTGGATGAATGGTATGTCAAGAAGGGTTAAGACCGAAACATTATAACAAAGGACAAGTACTGTAAAGGGTACTTGTCCTTTTTTAATAGGGCAATTTTTACAACTTCCTGCAAAAGAAAGACGTATTTTCTTCCTTATTGATTCTTGCATTTACGAGTAAATTGTGGTATTATATTAAATAAAATAAGATTAGATTTTGCCATAAGTATTTCTTTGTGACGAGGAAGAGTTAGCATTCATTACCTTAGATGCAGGGCTATGAGATTGCTTCCCTTGTTTTGAAATAGAAGGAAAATCAGATAGGAAAGGAGGGAAAAGAATGTTTAAAAGAAGAAAAGGGGACTTTTTTGGGATTCTTATGTCCTTCTGTGTGGTTACTTTTTGTTTGGTTACTTTTGAAATTAACCAATTAATGGCTGAACAAAATTCTGTGATCAATGACCTGTCCGATGTGGAATATTTAAGTTCCAGCAGTCAAAGACTGACACGCATGATGCTCACAGGCTACGAGGACCCAAAAGTAACATATTACATTGATCAGCAGACCATTCTTTTTCTTTCTGATGCCAGTGATCAAAAGCTATTCGTATTACAGGACCCTGAAACCCGTGAAATCGCCGATCAAGTCATGGAAAACTGGTATATTTTATTGGGGCTATTTCAACTGCCTGAAACAGAAGAGGGAGAAGAAGCTACTTATAATATCGATTCCATTGTATTGGCAGCAGATAATCATTTCAATAGTATGACGGATTTATCTGCAAAAATAAATAGTTATACTGGTGATTTAGCAGAAAGAATTGAAGAAAAACGAACTTCATCTTATTATATTTTAGGAATCATCGCTTATCTTGTGATCAGCAACCTAGCTACCACTTCCATTGTCATGGCGCAAAGCAGAGAACTGGCAGCTGTCACTTCTGTGGACGTTGCGACCCATCTTTATAACCGTTCCAAATGCCAAGAACTGTTACAAAAAGAAGAATCAATGGAGAAAGAGAGAACCCCTGCCTTTGTTGTCATTGATCTGAATGATTTGAAACTGACTAATGATATGTATGGCCATAAAATAGGGGACCAGCTGATTGCAGTTTTCGCCACTTTGTTAAAAGAATCCCTTAATGTCCATAGAATTAAACCTTTTGTGGGAAGATATGGTGGAGATGAATTCATTATATATTATGAAGATGTGATAGGGGAAGAAGAAATAGAGATATTTATCAAAGAATTAGCCTTCCGAACTGAAGAGGAAAATAAAAAGGAAAGCAATCAATTCAAAATTTCCTATGCACTTGGTTATGCCATCAATACATTGGGGAAAGATGGTTTAAAAACACCTCAACTCTTCGTGGAAGCAGATGAAAATATGTACCACAACAAAAAAGCGATGAAAGCGCTTGCTCAGGCGTCAAATACAAAATAAGAGAGGGGAGCATTGAATGAATGAGAAAAATATACCCTTCGAGAAAAAATATGAAGGGAAATATCCTGAAATATACGGAAAAAATCAAGACGTGGAAGGCATTAAATCTCGCCTTAGAAAAAAACACTTTATAATACAATCTATTATTATTTTTTTCTTTGTGGCAGTTCCCTTGTCCTATAATCTCAGTCAGCAAAGTGGGGAGCAGGATCTGGGGTATTTGGGTGGGAATATCATGTACTTGTCCTTCGGAAGTGAGGGTGCTCCTAGCAATGTGCTGAATGTGGCAAACCCATGGGTCAGTGCCACCTTTGTGACCCAACTGCTGTTCGATACGCTCTTTGAAACAGATAGTTCCTATACAGAAGTGAACCCCAAGCTAGCTGAAAAACTAGAAATTTTAGATGATGGCTATACCTATGTGATCACTATGAAAAATGACCAATATTGGTCTGATGGAGAAAAAATCACAGCAGAAGATGTGATTTTCAGCCTTCAAGCCTTTTTGCTCAATGCTGATGGGAATACTTATATGACCACAGCTTTTCGGAAAATACAAGGAGCCACGGACTTTATTCAAGGAAAAACAGAGTCTCTTTCAGGCATATCTCTGGAAGGAAATCAAATTACCATTCGTTTAGAATCCTTGCACAGTAATTTTGATGTGATGCTTACCCAGTTAGTCCCTCTGCCAAGGCATATTTTAGAGGGGGAAGATGTCTCCACACTTACTCAGAATCATGATTTTTTCAAGAATAATCATGGCATTTATAGTGGACAGTATGTGGTGGATGGTTTTGATGAAGATATGAACCTGATTTTGAAGCAAAATCCATATTATAACAACAGTCAATCAGAAATTGAAACAATTCTTCTTTGTTGGGACTTTGAAAACACAGATATTGACTATTATCCCACCAGTGACCTGTCTAAAATGATCAGTTATCGCTCCATGAAAGGTTTTGACGAGTATGAAGTCAGCGTCTTTTTCTATCGCTACTTCATTTTTAATGTATCAGGTGGTGAGAATAATAGTTCTCACCAACCAATGGAAGATGTCAGAGTGCGCCAAGCCATATACCATGCCATTGATGTAGATACTTTGATGCAAGAGGTATATTTAGGACGAACCACTCGATTTTATGGCGGAGCAATGGATATTGCACAGGAATTTGCAGAATATGACCCAGAATTAGCAGTACAATTATTAGAAGAAGCAGACTTTGATTTTGACAGGCCCTTCAAAATTCACTACTATTCCGAGGACACCAGTGCTAGACTTTTTGTGGAAAGAGTCGCAGATAATCTGGAAGAGATTGGCATAACAGTGATCACTGCAAAAGTGGAGGTTAATCAGCTATTTGACAATCCAGATTATGATATGATGATGAAAAATCTTTCAGCCTTTAATACAGCAGATTGGTATTCTGAATATCTTTCCTCTAATGCGTTGCTCAGTCAAATTTTAGGCACAGAAGGCTTATTTGATCCCTTGGTCAATGAACTGCTCACAACACCAGACAGTGAAAAATATGAAGAAATATTGATAGAATTAGTGGAGTTAGAGCAAGAAATGCTTTATAAAATGCCAATGTTCCTGATCGATGAAGGGATTTATATCAATTCTAACCGACTTTCTCTTCCAGAGGATATGGTTTTTGGCAATACTCGATATTTCTCTGATATTCGTTTGGATGAGTGGTATATTAAAAAAGGAATCGCATAAACAAGAAAAAATGGTGATTTTACGTCGTTATTTCCTGTAACGCTTGTATCGACTCCCACTGCCCAATAGAGGTCAGTGGGGGTCATTTTTTTTTAGGGTACTCTAGACAGTTTTCAATTTTTGTGCTATACTTAACAGTATAAGTATGTCAATAACCTTTTTCAGGAAAAAATCCCCATATCCACCTTGTTACGAGGAAAGAATAAAGAGGGATTTTTCTCGATAGAAAGTGAGTGTAAATATGGAAAAAATAATTTATGATTGTCTCTTGAAATCCTGTAATCACTTGGGGAAAGCTGTGATTTTTTACAATAAAAATGACGAAAAAATTCTTTTTTCTAACGAATACTGTCAGGAGCTCTTTCAAAGGAAAGGAAAAGAGCTTAATTTTCAAGAGATATTCCCACAGGAGTCAAGACAGCGACTGCAAGACTTTTTCCAACGGGAAACTCCTGTTCCTGATTGTTTTCGCAGAATCTTTGACATTTCTGTGATCACAAAGGAAGATATCACAGAATCAAGTGATGTTGAAATCAGCTGTTTAGATGAGATGAGAGAAGTTCTACTCTTAAATATTACAATCAAAGGGAAAGAACACAGTTTGATAGAAGAAAACCAAGAGGACATGAATCAATATGTTGAAATATTAGAAAGTATTTCCAAAAGTTTGCTCTATCGCTTTCATATCCCTACCCGCACTCTTTATCGAAGTAAGGCTTCTGCAGAGGCATATCATCTTCCCTTAGCAACTGAAAACTTCCCTTCTGAAAAATGGCTGAAAAGTGTGATGCACCCAGAGGATATTCAAGGTTTTGTAGATTTTATGGCAAAAGTAATAGAGGGGAAAGCAGGAGAACATTTGGCTCGTACCATCACTGCAGAGGGAAATGCTGCTTTTGAATATCATAAATTTATTTTCAAGCCCCTGATCCGAGCCGATGGCACCATTGTGGAAATGATAGGTAGTGGCATTAACGTCAATGATTTGAAAGAAACAGAAGAACAACTTGTGAATATCAACCAATATTTCACCATCATTCAAAATGCTACTGTTTGCGTATTGTTACGCTATGACATTGAAAAGCGTATTTTATATCGCAACGCACAAATGGCAAAAGAGCATGGTATCCCAGCGTTTTTAGAAAACTATCCCAACAAAAAAGAGGTAGATCGAGCCATTCATCCCGAGGATATCGATGATTATTTGGCATTTTTTGATCGAATCATCGCTGGGGAAGAAGGGGTATTACACGCACGCTTGCTCACATTTGATGATACTTTTGAATACCACGCAATTACCATCAAAGCCATTAAAAATCCTGATAATTCCATTCGTGAAATGCTTGTCATTTTAAAAAATATCCAAGATTTAAAGGAAAAAGAAAATGAACTGGCAGATGTGAACAGACAATTTGACGCATTGCAAGAATTATCCGATGATTTATTGTTCCGTGTGGACATCGAAAACAAAATTTTAATCAGAAGAAAAGATATGACAGGTATTTTTGGCATTGAAAATACCAACGCAAAATTCCCAGAAGAAATTCTGGAAAGTGGTGTGGTACACCCTGAAGACAGTGGGATTTATGAAGATTTTGCACGGCAAGCCTTGGCAGGGGAGGCGGGAACCTTAGAACTTCGCATGAAAGAGGCAGAATCAGACGTCTTTGGTTATCGCCGTCTCACATGGCTTCCTGTGGAAAATTCAGAGAAAAAAATCACCGAAGTGGTTGGTAAGTTGGTAAACGTCCAAACAGTAAAAGATTTAGAAGAAAAAGCGAAATATGACGGACTGACCAAGGTGCTGAATAAAGTTGCTTTTTTAGAATCAGCCACACAAATTTTAAATCGTGCCAAGTCAACAGATAAGCACGCACTTTTCTTTATGGATTTGGATGACTTTAAGTATGTAAATGACAATTTAGGGCATACTTTTGGCGATTTTCTCTTAGCAGAGCTGGGCAAAAGATTGCAAGATGGAATCCGTTTTCATGATATGGTAGGACGTGTGGGTGGTGACGAATTTGTCATTTTCCTCCGTGATATTACCACCATGGAAGTATTGATGGGAAAAGCCAAAATGCTCCTTTCTGCGATCAGCGAGGACTTTAGTGATGGTACAATTCGTCACAACATCCACGGAAGTTTAGGCATTGCAATGTACCCAGACCATGGCAAGACCTATGAAGAACTTTATCACCATGCAGATTTGGCTCTGTATGACTCAAAACACAAAGGGAAAAATGTGGTCACTTTGTATACACCAGAATTAGAAGAAAACTAAGAGCAATAAATACCGTAAAAAAGTCTCATACCCCAAAGATAACTTGGGGTATGAGGCTTTTTTTGATGAATTGAACTGTTTTTTGTTGAATATCTAAAGAAGTTGGCTGTGGGTTACCCTTAACCTTCAGCCAATTTTTTTGCAAATTCTTGAATTTTTTTTACGTCATCTTCATTGGGACGAGTTTTATTCATGGCAAGAAATTTTCCTCTGCAATAAAAATTCTCTTCCATGACAGAAATTCCTTGTTTTTCTAACAGCTTTTTCAACAGCCCATAGGCTGTCTCCATGCCACAAGAGGTGGCAAAGATTGCCACTTTTTCCACTTTTTCTGGGCTTAGCCCTTGAATAAATTGTACAACATGTTTATCAATGCCAAATTTATAAAGAGATGAGCCAAGAAATAGAAGTTCAACTTTTTCTTCTAAGGGGCTGTCTACTTTCCCCACTGGGCAAGAAAGTGCTTCGCCAATGGCTAATGCAAGCTTTTCAGTGTTGCCAGACTGGCTGTAGTAAATAACTTGTGTTTTTTTCATATTTATATTCCTTCCATTTTAGCTTGTTTATGCACTCACACAATTTCTGGGGAGACTGAAAAAGTTGTGGTATTTTAAAGATAAAATAAGAAGATAGAGAATGATCTACTTCCGCCACCCCTTCAGACACCATCAGAAATTACTAAGTTGCTTAATCATACCAGAAAAAAGACATAAAGTCAAATCTTTCACCAAAATTTTTTTGATACATAGACTAAAGGGAAGCCATCTAACAGAAAAGTGCAAAAGAACAAGGGATATCAGTCCATTGTCAGTATCCCCTAAATCTCCGAAGTAAGCTGAGGTGAATCGGAGGAACAGGTACATTTAAATCCAAATTTTTGATATACCTGAAAGAAAATGTGAAAAGGAGACTATTATGAAAAAATTGTTGGTATTTTTCCTCCTCTTACAATTGGTCGCTTGCCAGAAAACAGAGGAGATTACCGAGGATAAGCTGAACATTGTTGCAACCACCACCATGCTCCAAGATATGGTTTGGCAAATCGCAGGGGAGCAAGTCAATCTCACAGGGCTTTGTGCCGTGGGGGTTGACCCCCACAGTTATGTGCCTACCTATGAGGATTGCCAAGCCTTGCTCCACGCAGATGTGGTGTTGTATCATGGTCATTTTCTAGAAGGGCAGATGGGCGAGCTGTTTACTACTTTAGAAGAGGAAGGCGTTACAGTTCTTTCTTTGGAACAGGGGATTCCCATGGAATATTTGCTTTTTGAGGAAGAGACAGGATTTGTGGACCCACATCTCTGGTGGGATACCCAATTATGGAAGCTGTCTGCCTTTTATGTCGCAGAATCACTCTGCCACGTAGATGAGGAAAACGCCATTTTTTATCAAGAAAACTTGGCAATTTTCACAGAACAACTGGATGAATTAGAAAGAGAAATAGTAAGGAAGGTGGCAGAGATATCAGAAGAACAACGAGTTTTGATCACCGCCCATGACGCATTTGGCTATTATGGCAAGGCATATGGCTTCACTGTCATGGGAATTCAGGGCATTAACACGGAAACAGAGGCTGGCACAGGGGATATTTCAGCCCTTGCCCATTATATTGCTGAAAATCAAATTAAATGTATTTTCACAGAAACTTCTGTCAGTGATAAAAGCATCAAAGCACTGGAAGAAGCAGTGGCAGCCAAAGGATTTCAAGTGAAAATTTCCTCTGATTCTCTTTTTTCTGACTCTTTAGGGGGTGGGATGAATTATATTGAGACAGCTAAGGCAAATTTAAGTCATATTGTCAAGGGATTGATATAAAAAGGAGCTGTTTATGTGGAAGAAAAAGCGATTGTGGTAAAAGGCATGACAGTGGCGTACCAAGAAAGACCAGTACTTTGGCAGATTGATTTAGAAGTACCCAAAGGGAAATTGGTGGGCATACTAGGACCGAATGGTGCAGGGAAATCCACTTTACTTAAATCTATCCTTGGGCAAGTGAAACCGATTTTGGGGTCGGTAGATTTTCAAGGGACGAAAAAAAAACAAATTGCCTATGTGCCACAAAGTGAATCAGTAGACTGGGACTTTCCAGCCACTGTATTTGACCTTGTTTTGATGGGATGTTACGGCAATTTAGGTTGGGGGAAAAGCCCCCAAAAGGAAGAAAAAAGGAAAACAATGAAGGCACTGGAAGCTTTAGGAATGGATGAATTTTCCAAAAGACAGATCAAAGAGCTGTCAGGAGGGGAAAGACAACGGGTTTTTCTGGCGAGAGCGTTGATGCAAGAGGCAGAAATCTATCTGATGGATGAACCATTTAAGGGAGTGGATATCCAAACAGAGGAATCCATTGTCTCCCTGCTACAAGACTTAGTGGGGCAAGGGAAAACAGTTTTGGTGGTACATCACGATTTGACAACAGTCCCAGAATATTTCCAATGGATTGCCATGATACAAGTCCAGTTAATTGCTTCTGGACTGGTAGAAGAGGTATTTACTAAGGAAAATTTAGAAAAAACCTTTGGTAGTGACAAGTTTAGAAGCAAGTGGGTGAGGGAATGACAGTAGAACTGTTAGGAGACTACAGCTTTCAAGTGGTTGCCACAGGGGCTGCATTATTAGGCATCATGAGTGGTATGATTGGTTGTTTTGCCCTTTTGAGAAAAGAAGGACTTTTAGGGGATGGCATAGCCCATGCAACTCTTCCAGGGGTCTATCTTGGCTTTTTATTTTTTGGTAGTCATGAGACAGAATGGCTTCTTTTAGGAGGACTTTTTACAGGGATTTTGGCGAGTTATATGATTTTTTTCATGATAAAAAATTCAAAAATAAAATTTGATGCAGCATTGGCACTGATATTGTCGCTTTTTTTCGGATTTGCAATGGTTTTAAAAACTTATGTTTCAGGTTCTGCTCAGGGGGGACAATCAGGTTTAGATCGATTTGTCTATGGTCAGGCTTCTGCTATTTTGTTGGAGGATGTGAAAATGATCGCTGTTTCAACAATATTTTTAGGAATTACCCTTTGTTACTTCTGGAAAGAGTTTACACTGATTACTTTTGACGCTGAATTTGCTCAGGTCTCAGGGATACCGTGTAGAAAGATAGAGTTACTTTTGCATTTTTTGTTGGTATTTGTGATTGTTTTAGGGATGCAGACTGTGGGAGTCATACTCATGAGTGCTATGCTGGTGAATCCTGCTGTAGCTGCGAGACAATGGGTGCAACATCTGAGGGGAATGGTATTGCTTTCAGCCGTTTTTGGTAGTATTTCAGCTGTAATCGGCACATTTTTCAGTTCATCTGTCAGTAATCTTCCCACTGGACCTGTCATAGTGCTTTGTGGGAGTATGATTACTTTTTTTAGTATTTTATTTGCACCCAAAAGAGGGGTTTTCTTTCAGATACATCAAAGAAAAAGGAAAAAAAGGGAATTAACTGCAGCACTTAGCAAAGAAATGCAAAAAGGGAGGGGAGATTTATGAGTATGGGACTACAAATACAACTACTTGCACTTCTGATCTCTGTTGCTTGTGCCATTCCAGGGACATTTCTGGTGATCCAAAAAAAGTCCATGGTCAGTGATTGCATCACCCATACCATATTATTGGGGATAGTGATTGTCTTTCTGTTGGTTCAAGACTTAAATTCTCCTTTTTTATTAGTAGGAGCAAGTGGAATGGGGGTGGTCACACTATGGTTGACGGAAACACTTATTTTGTCAAAGTTAATGTCAGAGGACTCTGCAATCGGTGTTATTTTCCCTTTTTTGTTTAGTATAGCTTTAATTTTGATTTCTAAATACGCTGGGAATACACATTTAGATGTAGATATGGTGTTATTAGGCGAGATAGCACTTGCGCCCTTTGATCCTCTTTATTTGTTTGGTAGAAACTTAGGAGCAAAAGGAATTTATATAGCATTCGCATTGATGATCAGTAATCTTTTGTATATCTCTTTATTTTTGAAAGAGATCAAATTAGTGATATTTGACCCTGTTCTGGCAAGTATCATGGGCATTTCTCCTGTGCTTTTTCAATATTCATTGGTGACCATGGTATCTTTTACGGCAGTTGGAGCATTTTCTTCGGTAGGGGCAATTTTGGTGGTGGCTTTTATGATCGTGCCAGCGACGACTGCTTATTTACTGACAAATGATTTAAAGCTGATGCTCTGTTACAGCTGTATCATAGGAGGAATTTCTGGTTTTTTAGGAGCCTCTTTGGCAATTTATCTGGGAAATGTTTCTTTTTCGGGGTGTATTGCAATGGTTCTGGGATTTTTTTTCTGTCTTGCTTTTCTTTTTTCACCCAAAGGAGGACTTGTCTATCTGAAAAAACAAAAATCAGAGCAAAAAAAAGAGTTTCTTTCTTTACTGGAAGAGACAGAAAATACCCTGCCAAAATGATATGGCAGGGTATTATTTTTCTCATTTTCTGAAACATATCAGTCATATTGCTGATAGCAATGGTAAAATAAAAATCTGATTTTCGAAAGTACTTTTTACTTAATACAGAAAAAACAAGGGATCATTCAAGCCAATGGTTTGTAGTTGAAGCAACACATCAGCGTCCACTTCTTTGATTTTTTTCAAGACATCCCCAGCCTCTGCCCCATGACGGCTGTCAAAAAGGTGTACTTCTTTGAAATGAAGGGATAAAAAGGAAGCTACTGGTCCTGCAAAGGAATCACGTAGGAGAAAGAGAACTAAGTCATTTTCTGCATTGAAATTGGTGAATTTAACATATTCTTCGTGATAGTTATAAACGGAATATTGGTCATCATTTCCACCCCAATGAAAAAAAGCCATATCTAAGCAAGCATCTTGAAAACTTCCATAGATATCCCATTCTCTTTCTGGCACCAAAGCGTGATAGTTTGTCTCGAATTTTGGTGTGATGATGGAGAAATCATCCATACCACCAAAATAAATGCCTGTTCTTTGTCCTGTTGTACCAATCCATTTATTATGATAGGTCTCTACATGAAAGGCATCAAGGCTCAAGTATTCCTCTGTTAAAAAAGAATAGCCCAGTAATTCTTCTAAATAACGGGCAATTTCAACATATGCCCAGAAAGCGCCTTCTGCAGTCCAGTGTGCATCTGTAACAGGAAACAAGCTGAAATGGTCCAAACCTTGTTCTTGGATTGTCTCTCGTAAATCAAGATAAGGAATGTGAGCGCTGTCTAATCCCTGTAAAAATTGATCTGAATTGCTATTATAATAAGTTTGAAAGCCTGTGGGCACCACTTGATGATCGTCTGCGGGTAGTTTCCCAGGGGCTTGGATATAGGCGAAGGGCAAGCCTATTTCTTGTAAATTTTGATAAAACTTTTCGGCTTCTTCCACATAGGGAGTTGTATCTACCTCGTCAAAGAGCAAAACCAAGTGACCATTTTTCAGTCGAAGTGCCTCGTTAAGATATTTATTTTGTATGACTAAGGAAAAAGCACCATTTCCATCGAGAAAATTAGTTTTTCCTAGAAAATTTTCTGCATATTTTTCTTCTAAGGCAAGATGGCGGCTTTGAACACTATCTGGATTTTCTTCTGTAGCGACTTGATAATTTGTAAGAAATTGCTTTCCATTTAAAACAGCAGTTAAAAATAAAGCAGATAGAAAAAAAGGGGGAAGAGGGGAAAGTATTTGATGCCTAGGTGAATCTTCCATCATGATCTAACCGAAACCTTCCAATGCTTCCTTCACCCGTGCAATGGAGGCTTTGTAACAGCCCATCACCATAAATTCAGACAAATCCTTCTCTTGTAAATAGAAGTCAACTTGTTCATAATCCCCAACTTCGTAAGCATAGTTAAAGGTGAGAAGTCCATCTGCTTCGTCCAGCAAATCTGGACTTAAATCATAAGCGAGGGATTTGAAGATTTCAATTTGATGTTCTTGTGGGAAAATAGAAAGCATTCCTTTTAAATAGATGAAATATTGCTCTTGTCGATTGATATTTTCGTTCATCTTACAGGCTAAACTTTCAAGGAACATGGCTCTGAGCAAAGCGTGTTCCAATTTTTGTTCTTGACCAACTTCTGCTGATTCTTGCATCAGTAACAAAGTTGCCCAACGTTGCAACTCTTCCATTCCCATGCGAACCACCACTTGAGAAGGGTTTGTGAACTTTGTTTTTCCAGCAAAAGCCATGGTATTTCCTCTTGCCAATAAACGGAAGGTGAGACCAGCATCTCGATTGATAATTTGATCAATTTTTTCAAAATCTGCCTCTTCTTCATTCAATTCTTTCAAAAGCATGAGGACAGAATGTTGATTGAATCCAGTACTATCTCGAATCATCAAAGTGGGCTGTGCAAACAAAGATCCTTGGAACAAATCATAGCCTAAATCTTTTGCAGCGGTATAATCTTCTTCTGTTTTGATTTGATCGGCGATTAAACGCTTTCTACGACGTTTTTTGTATTCAAAAATGATGCTTTTTTGCTTGTCGGCAGGGGTATTTTGCACATCAACCTTGATATAAGTGATATGAGGTTCAATATTTGAAAAATCTTGTGCCCCAGTGTAATCAGCAATGGAAAATTGAAAATGCTTTTTTCGAAGAGTGACAATTCGTTCTACCAATTTTTTATCGTGGCGAACGTCATCTTTCACAATAAAAACATATTGGCTAGGCTCTAAAAGCATGATGGTATCAGAGAGGAGCGCTTCTCGGGGCAAATGGAGAAAAGCTCTCGCCCCTAAAGTTAGTTCTTCGGTACTAAAATCCAATCCAAGGGTTGAAATTAGTTCTTTTATATTGACATGACTACTTCCTCCTGGTTCATTGGTAAGAGGATCACGGTATAATAGTTCGTAAGCAAAAGCTTTGGCTCGGTGGTCCATCACCACTTCACGAGCAACATATTTTCTTATCATTCACATCACAGACCTTTCTGAAAATTCTTTTTATGAGAGTGCAGTAGCGAGTCACTGCTCCACTCAGATTTATTATATTGATTATTCTATAGACCAAACTTTCCCAAAGTGATATTCCAACTTGTTTCATCTCTACATTTCTGAAGAGAGTAATCCAAATCATAATTTCCTGATCAAGGGTTACAGGGTAAAAATCTAAGTTGCCCCTCTCTGGAAAATCTTATGTTTTTTGGAATAAGCTCAAAGGAATACCCTTTGGTTTTTAGAATACTAATTATTATATCATATTCATTGGAACATTTCAACACTTTTTTTACATTTCTTTTCTCCCACTCTGTTCGTTATCTTAGAGTCGAAAACTCGACTTTGTAAGAAAGTACTGCCTCTCCAGATTTTTGGAGCTCAGTGACTACTAGTACTAAAATCAAGACTTCCTTTCAGAGAAGTCCGATTCCGCAATACCTCTTTTTTATCAACATAATTGTCAGTAACACTTGAAATGTGAGCAAAAGTCAAATAGATAAAAGATAGTTTGCCTTTCCTATTTTTGAAATTATCTTAAAGTTCTTTCAGTTGGATTTTTAGATTTTATGAAAAATCTTTTTAAAATCTCAACAAATTAGAAAAACTTTTTTTCCATTTTGAAAAAAATCACTTGCTTTTTGTAAAATGGTATTGTATAATTATATTTAAAGTGAATGATTTCACAAAAGGGGATCTCTGAAAACTCTTGGATGACAAGAGTGCAAATTTTTTTGTCCTTCAGGATTGTGGTGAAATGTTTTTAATCCTACTTGGATTGAGAATGTTATCGTATCAGCAAGAGGAAAAAAAGAACTGTTCGATTGTGTTTAACTTTTTGTTTTAGAGCTTTCCAAAACAAAATTGTAGGATTAAGGGGAATAATTTAAATGAAAACAAGTAAAATGGCAACAATTTGCGTCGCAGCAACTCAAAAACAACAAAAAAACATTGGTTGTTTTGGCACAACTATCACCAAAAAAGGAAGTAGAAAGCCACAAGAACTTTCAGGTGTTTTTCGCAGTACTGGCAGAATAGAATGCCAACTAAAAGCGTTGATTCACAGTATCAACCTAATCTCTGACATGGACGAAATTCATATTTACAGCGATTCTATTGTCATTGAAAACTTTTTAGACGGCACTGTCAGCACTTGGGAACTGGTTGATTGGAGCAAAGAGAATGGAAAACCCATCGAAAATGCTCTTCTTTGGCAAGAATTAAACGGTCTTGTGGAAGCCTATGATATCGAATTTCACAAACCAAAAAGTAAAAAAGAAATGTCTGCAGCAAATAAATTGCTGACTAGCGCAAAAGAAAAACCAGAAGTTTGTATGGAATTAAATCTAGGCAGATTATCAGAACTAGACGAATTCAAAGGGGATCTGACACAAGAAGAAGCAGATATTTTAGTGGAAAAGAATCTTCCTAAAAGTACAAAGAAAGAAACAATCAAAAAAGTAGCAAGTAAAAAAGAAACAGCGAAAAAAGAAGTAAGTAAAAAAGAGTCCAAAGTAAGTAGTAAAAAAGTAGAAAAGAAACCAGTCAAAAAAGAAGTCATAGAGAAAAAAGAAATGCCAAAAGAAAAGGCAACTATTTCTGTGACAGCAGAAAAAGTAAGCGTCGCTGCTCCTAGTAATACTGGGCTCACAATTTCTGTTGACGAGAAAACTTTGGCAGAGTATGATGCTTTCTTCCAAGAGCTGGGCATTGATACAGAAACAGCTGTGAAACTATTTTTAAAACAAAGTCTAAGAACCCAAAGTATTCCCTTCAATTTAGCGTTGAAATAAGAATTTTTATAATATTAAAAAGGTCATCAAGTGATAGTTCACTTGATGACCTTTTCTTTTTTGTTTATTTCAGGGGAGAAACAAAATACTAGACAGTAGCTGTTTCTAAAGAGTCAATCAGCCCTTGTGCAAGCATTTCAATGCTTGGGAGATTAGCTTCATTCACAGCAGAAGAAATGGTAAGAGACTCGTTTAAAATAGTCATTTGTTTCATTTCTTCTAGTTCTTTTGTCATTAGTTTACCTGCTGTACAAGCCCAAGTACCATTTTCCACAATGGCAACCGTACGGTTTTGTAGATTCAGTGCTTTCATATCCATGATGAAATTATGCATCAATGGATAAATCCCTAAGTTATAGGTGACAGAAACCAAAGCCATATGGCTGTATTGGAAAGCATAACCGATTAAATCAGTGACATGGGTAGTGGAAACATCACATACTTTCACATCCAAACAACCCTTTTGCACAAGTTGGGATGCCAAGGCAACCGCAGCTTGTTCTGTGTTTCCGTACATGGAAGCATAAGCGATGAGAACACCTTTTTTCTCTGGCACGTAAGAACTCCAACGATTGTATTTATCCAAAATATAGCCAAAATCACTGCGCCACACTGGTCCATGGAGAGGACAAATCAGCTTGATGGGAAGTGTGCTTGCTTTACGAAGGAGTTTTTGCACATGAGGGCCATATTTACCCACAATATTGGTATAATAACGACGAGCATCATCAATCCAATCACGGTCAAAATCCACTTCGTCATTAAACAGAACTCCGTTCAAAGCACCAAAGGTACCAAAGGCATCTGCTGCAAATAGTGTGCCATCAGTTAAATCAAAGCTCACCATTGCTTCTGGCCAGTGAACCATAGGGGCAAGGACAAAAGCGACTTTGTGCTTCCCAAAGGACATACTATCTCCTTCAGTGACAGTGACAGCACGGTCACCGATGTCAAATCCAAATTGTCTCATGAAAAGAAAAGCCTTTTCATTGCTGACGATTTTCACTTTTGGATAGGCTTGAATCACTTGTTCAATGGAAGCAGCGTGGTCTGGTTCTACGTGGTTTACCACCAAATAGTCCAAATCACGACCGTTCAGAACAAAGGCGATATTCTCCATAAATTGACGGCACACAGCCCAGTCCACTGTATCAAAAAGAACTGTTTTTTCATCTTTTAGCAAATAAGAGTTGTAAGAAACTCCTCTTGGTATGGGGTGAATGTTTTCAAAGAGGTGAAGACGATGTTCGTCCACACCAAGAAAATATAAGTCTTCTGTAATATTTCTTACGCAATGCATATTATTTAATCTCCTTTTTTGGGCTTCTCTTAAAATTATGGGGATATCTAAAAAACTCTGACAGATAAATTTTGTGGAAGTCAGGGATTATTAGAGTTTCCCTTAGGGGTGACAAAAGTTTTTGCCATCGAGAAATACCATTTTGTTAAATTTCAATAAATACTTCTTTTCCTTCGCCACATTCAGGGCAAACCCAGTCTTCTGGCAAACGTTGGAAAGGAGTTCCTTCGTGTACATCGTTTTCCTCGTCCCCGCGTTCTTTGTCATATTCATAAGCACAACCACTACAAACATAAAGAGGATAGCTACGTGCTGCTTTTTTGACAGTAGGACGTTTCATTTTAACCATAGGTGGCGCAGGTGTTTTTGCTTTTCCATTATCCAATGCTTTGGCAAGAAGAGGCAAAATTTCCATCACATCTCCCACAATACCATAGTCACAATGCTTGAAAATACGAGCATTTTTGTTGTTGTTAATGGCAACAATGGTAGTCGCTGTTTTAATACCTTTGAGATGTTGGCTCGCCCCAGAAATACCACAAGCGATATACAGGTTACCATTGAAGGTTTGTCCTGACATACCCACGTAACGGTTGAGAGGAAGATATCTCAAGGTTTCAGCCACAGGGCGAGAGGAACCAACCACACCACCGGCTTGTTTGGCAAGTTCTTCCACCAACTTCATGTTTTCTTTGGCGCCAATGCCCTTACCTGCACTGATCACACGCTCCGCTTCAATAATAGGGGTGAGAGGATCAATGCCCACACTAAAGTCATAGCCATCTCCCTCTAAAGCTGCCACTAAAGCTGCGACTTTTTCTTCTGCAGAGCCTTCGAACAGGACAGTGCGACGGTCGCCAGTTTCTCCACCTTTTTTGGTTTTTCTGGTGGCGATTCGTTCTTTTGCCATAGGACCAATCAGGTGAGAGGCAATCACAACCCGTTGGATTTCATTGGTGCCTTCATAGATGGTGGTGATTTTCGCATCACGATAGGCACGCTCCACGTCCATTCCTTTTAAATAGCCTGTCCCACCGAAAATTTGCACGGCATCATTCACCACTTCCAGACAAATGTCAGAAGCATATTGTTTTGCCATGGCAGATTCCAGACCATAAGGCTCGTGGGCTTCTTTCAAAGAGGCAGCAGAATAGACCAGCAATCTAGCACAACGGAGTTTCGTCGCCATATCAGCCAATTTGAAAGAGATGGCTTGTTGATTACAAATAGGCTTGCCAAACTGCTCTCTCTCCTTTGAATATTCCAAAGCGTTTTCAAAAGAACCTTGGGCAATCCCCAAAGCTTGGGCAGCAATACCAATCCGACCACCGTCCAGTGTCGCCATTGCGATTTTAAAACCTTCGCCTTCTTTTCCCAAAAGATTTTCTTTGGGGACTTTGACGTCATTAAAGTTTAGTTCTGCTGTGGAGGAGGAACGTATGCCTAATTTATCATAATGGTCTCCAAAAGTGAAGCCTTCCCAGCCTTTTTCCACGATAAAGGCGGAAATCCCTTTGGTACCAATGTCAGGAGTGGTCACAGCCATGACCACATAAGTTTCTGCAATGGGGGCGTTTGTGATAAAAATTTTACTACCGTTTAAAAGATAGTGGTTTCCATGAAGGACAGCCGTGGTTTCTGTTCCACCAGCATCGCTTCCTGCGTTTGCTTCTGTCAAACCAAAAGCCCCTAATTTATCTCCTTTTAATAGAGGTGGAAGGTATCTTCTTTTTTGCTCTTCTGTACCAAAAGCAAAGATAGGATAAGTACCCAAAGAAACGTGTGCAGAAAGAATGACTCCTGTCCCACCGTCTACACGTGCCAGCTCTTCCACTGCGATTGCATAGCTGAGTGCATCCAGCTCAGCACCACCATAGCTGCTTGGATAAGGAATGCCCATATAGCCCATTTTTCCTAGTTTTTTAATGGCTTCATGGGGAAAATCATTTCCTTGGTCAAGCTGAAAGGCAATAGGTTTTACTTCTGTTTCAGCAAA
This sequence comes from Eubacteriales bacterium, assembly GCA_044432725.1. GTDB lineage: Bacteria > Bacillota > Clostridia > Oscillospirales > Oscillospiraceae > JAWXUK01. The sequence goes on along the minus strand of JAWXUL010000030.1, from coordinate 12,632 downwards.
CTCTCGAATAACTCTGCGAAGTTCTTCCTGTTTTTCTGTGGTTTTAAACATATGACGTACCTCCATTGAAAAATATTTTGGTAAAAATCTCTATTATCTTCCTTTTTGTTGAGAATGATTACTATTATTAGTGTATCCTATTTTATTGAATTTGTCAAGAGTTATTTTTGCAATAGCACCATTAATTTCCATCATTTTCATTTTTTGATTAGGTGAAAAATCCCTTGCAGCAAAAGACAAAAACCAAAGGAGCTTGAGGGAGAAAGCCGTGAAGAAAAGCTGTTGGGGACCTCTAAAAACTCTTGGGGGACAAGAGTACAAATTTTTTTGTTCTTAGATTGTTCTGAAAAAGTTCTTCATCCTTGGTGGATTCAGAACTTTTTCAGGGCAAAAATTAGGGCGAAGGAATTGTTTTATTGTTGTTTAGGGGTTTTTAGAGGTTCCCTGTTGTCAAATGGCTCTTTCTCTGGAAGAAAAAACCATAAAATCCCCCCTCGACCACGGCCGAGGGGGAAGGATTAAAACTGATTATAAAAGACCAAATTTTTGGGGTCGTCATATTCTGTGTGCATAGCAAGAGGTTTTGCAGCATCAGAAGGGTAGCCAATGACCAGCAAAGCACACATTTCAAAGTTTTCTGGCACAGCAAAGGCTTCACGCATCTTTTCTGGGTTATAGTGCATAACCCAAGTAGAGCCAAGACCAAGATCTGTAGCTTCTAACATCATATGGGTACCCACAATAGAAGCATCGATGATAGAACCATTGGCACCATCATAGGGACGCACATAGGCATCGTTGGGATCATAGCACAACAAAAGAGCCAAAGGTGCATCGAAATGACATTTGGTACATTCTTTCAGTTTGTCCAGTGTTTCTTTGTTGTTCATCACCAAGATTCGTTGAGGTTGGGTATTTTTCCCAGTAGGGGCCAAATGACCAGCTTGTAGAATTTTCTCCAATTTCTCTGTTTCTATCTCTTTAGGGAGGAAGTTTCTGACAGAGAAGCGAGATTCAGCGAGTGATAAAAAATCCATATAATTTAATCCTTTCTGTATGGCGGAATCGAATCAGAGCTGGTAATTCTACAGCCCTAATTTATAAACATAATTTGCATTTTCAAAAAACACCTTGTCCCAATGATGCTCTGGCACAAGATGACTGATGAACTTAATATAATCCCCATAATTCACAATGGGGAAGTCAGTACCAAAGAGAATCCTCTCCCAACAACCCATATAGCAGAGCCAGTCCTTTAACATTTTAGTATAACCCTCGTAATCACGGAAATATTGCTCTAAATCCACAGGCCCTTCTAAAAGACCTGATAAATCTGTGGAAACATTGGGGTTTTTCGTGAGAACAGCAACTGTGTCCTGTAAAAAAGGATTCCCCAAGTGGCAAAGAACAAATTTCGTTTTCCGAAAATCAGAGGCAACCTCGTCCAAGACAAGAGGGTGGCTATATTTCAAATGTGCTTTTGGATGTGCGGTCAAGCCCATGTGCACTGCCACAGGCTTTTGATAAGTCTGGGCAAGCTCATAAACTGGATAATACATCTTATCTGTCAACCAAAGCTTGACATATCCAGGGTACAGCTTCACACCACAACAATTTTTTCTTTTTAGATTTGCTTCGATTTTGTCAATTCGTCCAGGGGTCAGCCCCCCTTTCATGACAAAAGTATCCAACCCGATACAATAGTGAAACAAATCCTCGTCATATTCATGATGGTGTGGCGAGAGCTTTTGGTTGCTCATGACCACTGCTTTTTTGATGTTTAAGTCCTGATACACCTCTCGTAGGTGAGGCACGTTGTTTTGGTGTCCCACAGCTTCTGCCATCACCTTGCCATAGGTGTGTTCTGGGGGAAAAAGATGGATGTGAGCGTCGATAATCTTCAACAGGATCCTCCTTCGGAAAAGGGAATATTTGGTAAAAACTTTTTTCGAAAAATAGCCACAAATATCACGATACTTTGGATATTTGTGGCATATTTTTGGAACACCTGACAGCAGTTCTCTGGTCAGGCATCACGAGATTTAGGCTTCAACTGGTTTGCTTAGTTCAAAGGTACGACCGTTATAGGTCAAACAAGCTTTGCACATTCTGTGAGGCAAACGTGGCTCGCCACATTTAGGGCATGTAGCAAGACCAGGGGTTTCCAGTTTCCAGTGAGCACTACGACGTTTGTCACGACGAGCTTTCGATACTTTTCTTTTTGGGACTGCCATGGGGACACCTCCTTACATTTTCGCACCATTTTGTGATACGTTAAGATGACGATTTTTCCTCTAGCAACGAAGCCAATGCAGCAAAGGGAGAATCACTGTTTTTAGAACAGCCACAGGGATTTTCGTTTAAATTTGCACCACAAGTGGCACAAAGCCCTAAGCAATGGTCATCACAAAGAGTTTTTGTATCCATTTCAAGGATAAAGGCTGTGGTGGCAACTTCGTCCAGTGGCAGAGTCGTGCCATCTAGCAAGATGATTTCCTCGTGTTCTTCATCTTCTAAACTGGTGGCAAGGAGATGGTTTAAAACAACCACCTTTTCTCTGGTAAAAGGAACCAAGCAACGGTCACAGCATTGGGTTAAGAGAGAGGATACCTGACCTTCTAGGTGAAGAGCACCGGCATGGTTGGTCACACTAGCGCTTACATGAACAGGTTTTTCAATGGGTTTTTCTCCGAAAAAATCCAAATGGGATAAATCCAAAGAAAATTCAATCAAAATTTTCCCCTCGGGCTGGAGAAGGAGTCTTTGTAAATCCACTCTGGGACTATGCCAAGTTTCTGGGGCAAACTGTGCCATAAGAGATCTCCTTTCCTTCTTACGAAATGGTACAAAATATATTATACCCAATCATTGGGGAAATGTCAACATTTTTTTCTTGACAAATTTAATTTTTTGTGTTGAAATAGTAAAGAGCTAATTTTCGCAAGAAAAAACTATATTTCACAAGAAAAAGAACTAAATTTCACAAAAAGAAGGGTAGCAAAATGAAAGAAATCCACATCAGCAAAAATGACCAAGGTCAGCGGTATGACCGTTTTTTACAAAAAGCCGTACCTCTGTTACCCACTACCCTAAGCCAGAAATATTTTCGATTAAAACGTTTGAAATGCAATGGGAAAGCAGTGAAAGGGGACTATCGCTTGGTGGTGGGTGACACACTGCAACTATACATCAATGATGAATTTTTTCAAAAGCCTAGCCCTGACACAGCTTATCTGTCCATTGTGAAACCCAATATAAGCCTTGTCTACGAGGATGAACATATTTTGTTACTGAACAAGCCCGCAGGTCTTGTGGTACATCATGATGAATCAGGAGAAAGCAACAATCTCCTGACCCATTTACAGGCATATCTCTATCTCAATAAGGAATGGAAGCCCAGAGAAGCCCACAGCTTTGCCCCAGCCCTGTGTAATCGCATCGACAGAAACACCTCTGGCATTGTCATTGCAGCCAAGACAGCCACAGGGCTTCGAGAGATGAATGACAAAATAAAAAATCGTGAAGTGAAAAAAGAATATCTGGCTGTGATTCACGGCACATTGGAGAAACAGCAAGGAAAACTAGAGGATTTTCTCTTGCGAGATAAAAATAAAAAGCAAGTTTATGTCTATGACAGCCCTGTGTCAGGTGGGAAAACAGCCATCACTCATTATGATGTGCTAGCAGAGCATAGGGGGCTGTCTTTGGTACGCTGTGAACTCCATACAGGACGCACCCATCAAATCAGGGCACAATTTGCCCACATGGGTCATCCTCTTTTGGGAGATGGGAAATATGGGGATCTGGCTTTGGACAAGCCCTATGGAAAAAAAGGGCAAGCACTGTGCTCGTATCGTGTGGGATTTCCCTTTCAGGGGGAAGAAAGCCCCTTGGATTATTTAAAGGGAAAAACCTTTCAATTAGATGATATTGATTTTGTAAAAAAATATTTCCCTGATACAGTGCTAAAGAAAAAATAATATTTCTTTTGTGTCAAAAAAGTAAGGGAATGTGCCAAAGAACAAGAAAAACCAAAGAATTGGTTTGTATAAAAAAATTTTTTGTTTTTCTGGAACTTTTTATGAAACCTGCCGTCTGAACTAACGTGACAAAAAAGAAAGTCACAGATATGAAAGCTCAAATATATGGAGGAACACATTATGAAAAACTTGAAACAACTTGGTATCTTAGGAAGCACAGCGCTGTTATCCCTTGCCTTATTGACTGCCTGTGGTGGCGAAGGTGACACAGAGGGTACAAACCCAAGCCCTAGTGATGACACAACCGTAGGACAAGATCTCACCCCTGGAGATCCTGTGGGAGATATGAGTCTGGGCAACGAGGATGACGCTGTGCCAGATGACCAAGAGATCCCTTCTGACGACGAGATCGAAAACTCTGACCCTAACGCAACCCCTCCCCCAGAAGATATTGCAGATGATGAGGAAACAGAGACTGAACCAGAGACAGAAGAACAAACCCCAGAAGACGAAGCAGCACCAGACACCGAGCCAGAAACAGAGCCAGAAACCCCATCCGCCTCTGATTCTGCTGTGGATTTGAATGCTTTTTATCAATCTGTGATTGGTGCACACGAAATGGGTATGCTAGAAAAAGTCCCTGATGATTTCTTACCTAATTTCTATGCAGGTCTTGAAAATGTTTCTTTGGTACAAAATGAAATTTATATGGCAATGATGACAGCTGTGGCTTCTGAGCTGGCACTGGTAGAAGTAGCCAACGCTGCAGACGCAGAAACAGTGAAAGGCATCTTCCAAGCACGAATTGATGCCCAAGTGGATGGTGGTGCCTTCTATCCAGAAGCAACAGAAGTATGGACAAGCCAATCTGCTGTGGTCAGCAATGGTAACTATGTGATGATGGTAGTCCACCCTGAGTATGAAACCATTGTCAGCAATTTTAACAGCAACTTCTCTTAAGGAAGTCTCTCTCTCTTTCTTTCTTCTTAGCCCCTACTCAGGTAGGGGCATACATATCAGAACTTGTAATAGACATAGCCTTTCCACCCACCCACTCAATCAGAAAAGAGGTAATCTTATGATATTTTCAACGCCCCTATTTCTTACCATATTTTTGCCTATTTGCCTAGCACTGTATTATCTCACCCCACCACGTTTTCGGAATTTCACCCTTCTGTGTGCGTCCCTTCTCTTTTACTTTTGGGGAGAGCAGATTTTCGTCTTGATCATGGTGGCGTCTATCTTGATTGATTACACCCATGGGTTACTGGTGGAAAAGTTCAAAAATCAGGGGAAAGATACTCTTGCGAAATGTGCTGTTGCCTCTAGTATTCTCTTCAATCTTTGTTTGCTAGGCTATTTCAAGTATACCAATCTATTTGTAGAAACCTTGCAAAACTTTGGGATGACTGGCGCAATGGAATTTGCCACCATTCATCTACCCATTGGGATTTCCTTTTATACTTTTCAAACTATGAGCTATACTGTAGATGTCTACCGAGGGGATGCCAAAGCACAGCGTAATATCATAAATTTCGGTGCTTTTGTTACCTTGTTCCCACAGCTGATTGCAGGACCTATTTTGAAATACAAAGATTTGGGCGCACAGCTGGATGCTCGTACCCATAAGCTATCTCGTTTTGTCTCTGGCATCGAGATTTTCATCATTGGATTGAGCAAAAAAGTTCTGCTTGCCAATGCCATGGGGTGGTTATGGGAACAATATCAACAGCTCCCCACAAATCAGCTTTCTGTATTGGGCGCATGGCTTGGCGTACTTGCCTTTACCTTCCAGATTTATTTTGATTTTTCTGGCTATTCTGATATGGCAGTGGGCTTAGGGAGAATGTTAGGCTTTGAATTTTCAGGGAATTTTAACTATCCCTATATTTCCAAATCAATCACAGATTTTTGGAGACGTTGGCACATCTCCCTCTCTTCATGGTTTCGGGAGTATCTCTATATCCCCTTAGGAGGGAATCGGAAAAGCAAGGGCAGAGTGATGTTTAATCTTTTCCTTGTTTGGGCAGCCACTGGTTTTTGGCACGGGGCAAGTTGGAATTTCCTTTTGTGGGGACTATACTTCTTTGTGCTACTCATCATAGAGCGAGAATTTTTGGGAAAGGTACTAAGCAAAGCACCTACTTTCCTAGGGCATTGCTATACACTCTTTTTCATCTTGATATCGTGGACCATTTTCGCCATCGAAGATTTTGCCAGATTAGGCGAGTATCTCAAGGTGATGTTTGGCTTTGGGGCAGTCCCACCAATAGATGAGAGATTTGTTTACTACTTCTTCTCTTATCTCCCTTTACTTGTGGTAGCAAGTATTGCTTCCACTCCTTTCCCCAAGAAGCAATTCCATAAATTAAAGGAGTCTGTGCAAATGCCACTGGGCTTGTTCTTGATGTTCTTGGGGCTTGTGGTCTCCTTGGCGTATTTGGTGGATTCCAGTTACAATCCATTCTTGTATGCAAGATTTTAATGAGGTGTTGAAAATGACGAAAAAAACTTATGAAAAACTAGTTTTGGGAGGCTTTGTTTTTTGCCTTTCTGGACTTATGCTGGTGAACTTTGTTTCAGCAGATGTGACTTTTTCTCCCACGGAAAACAGAGAGCTCGCCCAGTCTCCTGAATTTTCTGTGGAAGCTATGATGGATGGTAGCTATATGACAAGCTATGAAACCTATCTAAACGATCAATTTATTTTCCGTGACCACTGGGTTGCCTTAAAGGCAGTGGTGGAGCGTGTCATTGGGAAAAATGAGAATAACGGAGTCATCTTCGGTAGTCAGGATACGCTGCTGGTGTCAATGGACACACCAGAGGCTGAATTGATGGAAAAAAATGCAGGCTATGTCAATGCTTTGGGCGAGAAGGTGGATATCCCTGTGGCAGTGGGTCTGATTCCTTCTTCCTCTCAAGTGTGGAGCGGGCGTCTCCCTAATCATGCACCCACAGCCAATGAAGCACAGGTGATAGAAGAGTTCTATGGACAGCTTAGTGATAACATCATCCAAGTACCTCTCTTAGAAGGGCTGACAAGCCACAAGGAAGAGGATATCTATTATCGCACAGACCATCACTGGACTTCTTTAGGGGCATATTATGGCTATGAAACCATCATGAACGCTTTGGGGGAGGAAGCCACCCCTCTCAGTCATTTCACGCCAAGAGTTGTGTCAGACAGCTTTTTTGGCACAATTTACTCTACCTCTGGGGTGCGTTGGGTGAAACCTGACACCATGCACATCTATGTGGAAGAATCAGAGGATATCAAGGTCACTTCTAATTTCGTCGGTGTTCCAGAAGAAGGTGTGCTGTATTCTTGGGACTATTTGGATGTAAAAGACAAGTATTCCTTTTTCCTTGGGGGGCTTCAACCCATTTGTACCATAGAGACAGCCCACACAGACAAACCTTCTATCTTGGTGATACGAGATTCTTATTCTGATTCCTTGGCGCCTTTTTTAACAGAAAATTTTTCTGAAATCCATCTTTTGGATTTACGTTTTTACCATATGGGGGTATCCTCTTATGTGGCAGCCAATGAGATTGACCAAGTATTGGTTCTTTATTCCCTCAGCAATTTTGTCAATGAAAAAAACCTGTTTAAATTAGGTATGTAGGCTACCTTCATAAAAGGAACCATACCTTTACCAATTTCTCTTCCCCATGGGGAGAGAAATTTTTTTTGCTTTTTACCTTCTGCTGTGCTATAATAGAAAGGAATTTCTAAAAAAAGGCAAATGCCAAGAGAATACTTCTTATGGGTATCACTTTGATTTTTTCTATATCGTAATAAAAAATAGGGAAATGTTCATTGCCACGAATGATTTCAGTGAAGACAGCTTGTCTGTCACTTTTTTTTAGACTTACCCCCATAGAAAAGCTATGCCTCAAAGGAGAAACGAAGATGAAAAAGTTTTTATTATCCCTGCTTTGTGCTGTGGTTCTTTCCACCAGTACTCTGGCAAAGGAATTCACAGATGTCAATCCAGAAGACTGGCACTATCCCTATATCAACCAAATGTCAGATCTAGGGCTGATCACTGGCTTTGAAGACGGATATTTTTACCCAGATGCCAATCTCAGTCTAGCAGAATTTTCAGCTTTGCTATCCAGTGGCTTTTATGGCACTACTCGCAGTAACTTGGAAAAGGAAGAATTTTCTTTGTGGTGGGAGGATTCTGTTTACAGCTGTTATCTCCGAGGTGGTCTTGTGGGGACGACCATTGATATCGAAATCCAAGAATGCTGGGACAGAAAAATTTTGTTTACAGCTTGGGAAGATTATGTTTACGAAGATTTGACTCGTTTTGACATGGTGACAATGGTGTCAAATATCTTGATTGATCGTTATATCCCACTATGTACAGAGGAAGAGACCATTGGTATCTTAAGAGAAGTTCCAGACGTGTCTGACAATTCTCCCTATGCGGTTTATCTTGCCACAGCATTGAAATATGATCTTGTGTCTGGAGAAGAGCTAAACTATTTCAATGGAGAAGATACAATGACCCGTGCCCAAGGGGCTGTTGTGCTCAATGCCTTAGTGCGCAGTGGGATAATATCCCTAGAGCCATTAGCCCAAGGGGACGAGGTTATGGCTTCACAGGAATATAACCTTTCTTCTTATGATTTAACAGGGAATTTAGAAATAGAAAATTATGTATTTGCAAGAGTAAATGAACTCCGTGACAATCTGGGGCTGAGCATCTTAGCCTCTGTAGATCAGTTGGTGGTCTATGCAGATATCAGAGCCAAAGAAGCCGTAATCAACTGGGCACATACAAGACCAGATGGAAGCGCTTGGAGCACTGTCTTTTCCCAAGAGGACACAGAAAATATTTTGGCTGCAGAAAATCTGACTATGGGGGCAGGGTTTCAGCCCTATGAATTTTCAGATATGATTTTCAAAGCATGGCTTAACAGCCCTTCTCATTATTCTGCCATGATCAACCCAGGGCATGAAACCATGGGGATTGCAGTGTATATCACTGAAGGTGGCGTCTATTATGCAGCACAAATTTTTGGTAATTATAAAAATCCTCCAGAAGAGGAAGAATCATGGGAACAACCAGAGGAAGAATCATGGGAACAACCAGAGGAACAACCAGAGGAACAACCAGAGGAAGAACTCCACACACATTTTGATTGATAAAAAGCATAAACCTCCTCCTGTCCACATAGGATAGGGGGAGGTGTTTTATATGAAGAAAAAGTTTTATTTGGACTTGCCTTTTGGTATGATTCTTTTGGGGGGCGGTTTTTTTATGGGTGGATTGCTGGGCTTTCTATTTGCAGGACTGATTGGGGGAGCGGGAGAAGTTGGTTTGACCAGTTATTTTTTGGATTATCTCCAAGCGGCAAAAGAGGGACAAACACAGGCGAATTTTTTGACTGTCCTGTGGGGAAATATGAAATTCCCGCTTATTGCTTTTTTTATGGGCTTTTCCTTTTTGGGAACCTTAGGCTTGCCCATCCTTTTTGGGGTAGAGGGCTTTGTCTTTACATTTTCTGTCTCGACCCTTTGCAGAGTACTAGGGGTATCTGGATTGATTCCCTCGTTCCTTCTCTTTGCCTTACCTTCTCTGATTTGGGTTCCCATTCTTTTTGTATTGGGTTTACAAAGTTTTTATGCAGCCATCTTGTTATGGGGGAGGGGAAGGAAAGAGGATGTCTATCCAAAAGGATATTTTTTCCGAAGCTTCCTTTGTTTATTGGGGCTCTTTGCCAATGTGACTTTTGAATATTTGCTCTTACCTAATTTGTTGCAAGCTGTCTTGTAATGCCACAAGCTTTTGCCGAATCACCCACCGCTTTTGCCACCACAGCCACCACCCGTGGATCTAGGGCGTTGGGGATCACATAATCTGCTGATAATTCTTCTGGAGTGATAAGATTTGCAAGGGCATGAGCGGCTGCCACCTTCATTTCTTCGTTGATATCCCTTGCACCCACATCAAATACCCCACGAAACACCCCAGGAAAGGCGAGAACATTGTTGATTTGATTGGGGAAATCAGATCTGCCAGAAGCAACCACTTTGGCACCAGCTTCTTTGGCAAGCTCTGGGAAAATTTCAGGGGTGGGATTGGCACAAGCAAATATAATGGCATCTTTGTTCATAGAGGATACCATTTCTGGGGTGACAATATTAGGGGCTGACACACCAATGAAAATATCTGCCCCCACCATGGCTTGGGCAAGGTTTCCTTGTTTCCCTGAAAGATTGGTGATTTTTGCCATTTCTTCATTACTCCAGTTCATTTCTGGACGACCTTGGTAAATGATTCCATGAATATCACACATGGTCACATGAGGAAATCCCGCAGAGAGGAGTAATTTGGCGATAGAAACCCCTGCAGCCCCAGCACCAGAAATCACCACAGACACAGAATCAGCTGTTTTGCCCACTACTTTCAGGGCGTTTGTTACCCCAGCCAAGGTAACGATTGCGGTACCATGTTGGTCGTCGTGGAAAATGGGAATATCACATTTTTCTTTTAATTTTTGCTCTATTTCAAAGCAACGAGGGGCAGAGATATCCTCTAAATTGATGCCACCAAAAGAACTTGACATCAGAGCAACAGCGTGGACAAATTCCTCTACGTCTTTTGTTTTCAGAGAAAGAGGGATGGCATCCACATCTGCGAAGGCTTTAAAAAGTACACATTTCCCCTCCATCACAGGCATACTTGCCTCAGCCCCGATATCCCCTAAGCCTAAAACAGCAGAGCCGTCGGTAATCACAGCGCAAAGATTGTGTCTTCCTGTCAAAGTATAACTTTTTTCAGGGTCTGCTGCAATGGCAAGACAAGGTTCTGCCACCCCAGGGGTATAGGCTAAGGACAGGTCTTCTTTTGTCTTCACGGGGACTTTACTGATTACTTCCAGTTTCCCACCCCATTGTTCATGTAATTTGAGAGATTCTTTTCCATAGTTCATTTTTTTATTCTCCTTAAATATTCATATGCTTCAGCCACGGCAGAGTCAATATATTCTGGTAATTTTGCACCTTGCACCCCAGCGATGAACACACCACAATGATTCATGGGTACAAGGAATTTTTTTCCTTTTCCAGAACCAATGGCTGTTGCCATGGTGGGGGTGATTTCCCCAAGCATGGCATTTGCCACCACGATGCCCACAGGACCCAGAATACACTGGGCATCAGCCACATTGACCACAACAGGATTTTCCCCTGTGGCAACATAATGCGCCCCTCCTTTTAGCATGGCAGAGGAGGCAAGACTGTTTGCGCCAATGGCATAAATTTCCACAGAAATTTCTTCTTTTTTACTTTGCTCCACTAATTTTTCCACTAGAAGCTTTCCCACACCTCCACCTTGACCATCTATGACAACGATTTTCATCCTTCTACTCCTTTGTTTTTCTGTAAATTGGAAAATTGAGTGTAATCCTTGATGGATTGCACTCAATTTCTGATTTTGAAATGATCTGAAAATTTGTTTTCCCAAAGACAAGGATAGGGCTTGTTGACGTTGTCTTACAGGAAAGCAGCATGTGCTTGTAGCATTTGGGGGAAATCTTCTTGGTCTCCCACTATGCGAACAAATTCAGGGGCAATATCTTTCCATGATTTTGTCATAATAATGCTTAAAAATTCACTACGACAATCTTTTGGCGCACCTTTTGCTACAATTAATTTGATGAAGTCCATCGGAATCAGTTCTTGTTGCAACAGTTCAAGATGATGACGTTTGGCTTCGCAGAAAGCCATGATGTAATTTTCAACATAAGCAGAATTGACACCATTGGCATACATACCACCGCTTTGGATTTCACGCACTTCTCCTGTTAAAATGAAATCAATGCAATCGTCAATATCACTGACCACGTCACGGATGACGTCTTCTTCCATGCAACAATCTGTCATGTAGTTTGCAGTTTGCATATTGGCAGCTCTTGCTCCCTCTAACAAGCCATTTTGATTACCCATTTTAGGTATTTTATGAATCATTATGTTTCCTCACTTCCAATATTTCCTTTGGGAAATTAGTATAAAACCACACTTTAATCAAAAAGTATGACCAGAAATGGGGATGTCCAGTAATCACTGTCTCAGAAACTGGTCAAAATGCAGTGCTTTGTCTTTTACAGATTTTCACAGAATCCTTAAAATGAGTTACCCTCAATAGAAGTTATTTTTTAGACTGCCCCTACTTCTTCATGGAGAGTATTATACCATATTTAAAAGAAAATGTCAAGGCAATACCTCATAATTGCTGTTTTCAAATTTCAAGAAAAATTGTTTTCCCTAAAGGGACTTCCTCTGGTCGCACAAAAAGTTGAAATTTGAGCGTAATCCTTGGTGGATAGCCGATGACCAAAGGAAGTGCCCGTGGTAAAATTTCAGCGAATTTGTGGGACGATTTTTGCCCTAAAGAACTTCCTTCGGTCGAAGAATTTGGAAATGAGTGATTGTGAGCTGTTGCCTGAAGATGAAAAAGGAATTTGACAGGGGAATTTTATCACAGCAATAGATCAATCATCTTAAAATGATGCTGTTACGATCTTCCTCTCTCTTTGCCTTGACAATGGCTGGTTTAATGTGCTATAATAAAACAGAATATCGACAAAATCGACCTAAAAAGCTCTCTGTCACAGGAGTGGTCCTTTCTTGTT
>JAWXUL010000029.1:0-32888 GCA_044432725.1 Eubacteriales bacterium | reverse complement strand
CTGTGGCTATCTGTTAGAATAATAAATAAGAAACGTTGGCTTATGATTTCAGGTATTTTTTTGAGTCCAACCGTGTGCTCCTGACAAACAGCAAATCACAGTCTTTGTGTTGGGGTCACACAAACAGGAACTATTTCCACGCTTCGGCGTGGAAATTTTCATTTTCTGAGGAAAATGAAACCGTTCTCATACCCCTACGGAGTATAAACTCTGGGAACCAGTTCCCCCCGTGTACCCCCCTATCCCTACGCCCAACGGAAGTACCCTTGGGGTGCGGGGTGGACGAGAGACGAAGGACGAGGGATTTTTTAATCACAGTCTTTGTGTCTGGGTCACACAAATGTCCCTTATACGAACCCGTGGGTTCGTGTAAGGGTATTTTCATACCATTGGGGGTAGCACTACAGAAAATATCTAAGTATGAGCCTGAATCATCGTCATATAGAAGGATTTTATGCACAAAAGTATCAATTAAGTTGGTGCGATAATTTGTGTCACCTACATCACCTTGACGGAATTTCTCCATGAAGAAGGCGATTTCATCGGCTGATAGCTGATGGCTTTGGATTTTTTCTCTGGCAAGTTCCACTTCCAGAAGTTCTTTTTCTTCTTGTCTTTTTTGAATTTGAGCAGAGAGCAGTTCAATGGCTGTGCCTTGCTCAATAGCTTTTACCAGATTTTGGGTGGCTTTCTCATTCTCTTTTATTTTACTTTCAATATATTTCAGTTGGTCGGTGTTTCCTTCTTTGAGGGAAAGGTCGGCTATTTTTTGTGCTATCTCCTGAATGTACTCAGTGGTCAGGGTGGCACGCACAGAGTCTACCACCACATTCTCGATGATGTCTTTGGTGATCGGTTTCTTGTGACAACCTTCCTTTTTTCGTTGGCTCATGCAAGCGTAGTATTGGTAGAATTTCTTGGTGTGAGATGTGCCACTGACACCCACCATCGCTGTGCCACAATCTCCACAGAATAGCTTGGTGGTCAGCAGATACATATCTTCCTTCGCCTTGGAGCGAGCAGGTGCTTTCTTGTTCTTCTCCATCTGACTTTGTGCTTGCTCGAAGGTTTCATCATCTACAATCCTTGGCATACCATCAGGGATTTCAATGTCACTATAAATGTAAACACCCTTGTATCTACGATTCAGGAGAATGTTTCGGATAGAATTTTTATTGTAAGGATTGCCACGGCTTGTTTTCAGCCCCATTGCATTGAGGTGGGAGATGATACTTGCCATGGTGTTGCCATCGTTGTACATTCGAAAAATCTTCTGGACGATTGGTGCCGTTTCTTCGTCTATTATTATTTCTTTCCCCTCGTGTCCATAGCCTAATGGGAGGGTAGAGCCTGTATATTGGCACTTTTCAGCATTTAGTCGCATACCACGAGTGACCTTTTGAGAGAGTTCCTTGCTATAATATTCTGCCATACCTTCCAGAATAGATTCCATCAGCACACCACTTGCATCGTCGCTGATATTTTCACGAGCAGACAACACACGGACACCATTTTTCTTCAGCTTCTGCTTATTGGTGGCACTGTCATAGCGATTCCGAGAAAATCTGTCAAGCTGATAGACAAGGACACCCTCAAATTGACGTTTGGCACTGTCAGCAATCAATGTCTGCGACCAAAGGAAGTCCCTTTAGGGAAAATTCTAGTCGCTTTTCTGCATCTGTTCCACTTAAAGCCCTATCAATGTACTCGCCTATGACATTGTAGCCACTACGTTCAGCGTAGCTATAACAGGCTTTCAGTTGCCCTTCAATAGATTGCTCTGATTGAGAAGCCGAACTATATCTTGCGTAAATGACAATATTCAAATATTATTCCTCCTCTTTCGCCATGTTTAGCATGGTTTCTTTTAGTCTTTTGTGCATGGGTGATGTTGGGTCGAAGCACATCTCTATGAACTTCTGAAAGTCTTTATTTTCTTCCGTGTATTTTGGGATAGCTTCAAAGGTTGTGCCTTTGGGGTTGTCGGTGCGACCGAAGATGTAATCTAGGGATACGTCAAAGTAATCTGCGTACCACATCAGCACTGGAAATGGTGGCTCTGTGTTGCCGTTTTCATATCGGTTTATCTTGGCTTGGGTGCAGTTTGCCAGTTGTCCTAGCTTGGTTTGGGATAGACCGATGGTGGCACGGAGTTCTTTTAGCCTGTCGGAAACTATGGTCAATGGGTGACACCTCCTTTGTTTTGTGAGTATAGTATAACGCATATTCTAGCTCTTGTCAATAGAAAATCCCTCTACTACTTGTGAGGTAGTAGAGGGTAAATGGAGATTCGTTGTTGATTCATGATTTTTTTTCCATATTATCAAGAGCGTATTCCAGACACTGATTTGCTATTTTGTTGAAAGAAATACCTGATTCCTCACTCAAAATGGTGATTTTTTCAAAGATTTCAGGCTTCATTCTTATAGTTCTGTTTATTGAAGAAATTTTATCTGCATCTTTCTCTAGCTTAAAAGGTTCCATTGTACCACTCCTTTCTAATTATATATTGTACTTTATTGGATAACCTTATGTAATGTGCATAATGGTAATTATAAAAAGATTGCATAATTACCTTGACAATTTCTTCTAATTGGGTTATAATTTGTAATCATAGAGTGATTGCAAATAAATGTGATAAAGCTATGTAGAAAATATTTAATGATGTGAGATGTAATGATAAAATTTTCAAAAACTTGTAAAATTGTAATATGTTCCTTATGTATAACTTCTTTATTGTCAAGTTGCACACCGACCAGTTCAAGTGGCTCAAGTAGTTCGTCAAACAAAACCATAGCTTGTGGATATTGCAAAAAAGAATTCAATTTTGGTACAAGTAATTCTAGCTCTATACTCAAAACTAATTTGTGTACTAGCTGCTATAATACTTTGAAAGCATCAGGTCGCATTGGGTGATAGTAGCAAGAAAAATAAGAAAGTGGTGATTGTATGTTTCAAATAGCTGGAGGTATTATTCTTACTGTGTTGTTTTTGTCTCTATTTTGAAAATTAAGGAAAAACGAAAAACATTGTACTTTTATTTCAGTGTTCTCACAGTTGCATCTTTGCTATATTTGCTAAATAATATCATTTTCAAAGAGATAACAGCAGGACTCCTTCATCATTTTCTAAAGTGCTATTTTAATGATGTTCTTGCTCCTATTTGGGTTCTTTCATATAGTAATATATTGTTAAGAAAAAAGAAAATAGCAATGGTTCGACTTTCAGAAATATTAAGTTTCACATTTTGCTGTGGTTTGATCTGGGAGTATTTTGCACCATTAGTAAAAGAATCGGCAGTAACAGATATCTGGGACTTATTTGCTTATATTTGGGGTGGGATTATATTTTGGTTTCTTCAAAAAATATATCTCAAGGGAACTGACAAAATTTAACACAGTGATAAAGGTCATATCTGGTGCTTCATAGTTATGACCTTTTTCAATATAACCTCACCCCCAAACCTTATTATATTTCCTCAAAATCCCCAGAACTTCCTCCTTGTCCTCCTGTGTCAATTCCTCTGGAGTATGCCCATCCAAGGCTAAAATTCGTCGCAATGCCATTTCTTCTTCATTTTCATTCGATATATCTGTAAGTGTTAGCAAAACAGCAACCATCTTGTCCATTTGTTGAATGAGAGCCTTTTTTCGCACAAAGCTAACACGAGCCATCCCCTTCATAAGCTCTGTGATTTTTCTTGAAACATCAGCACCTTGCAAGTAATTGTAGGGGTCTTTCTTATTTTTTGAATGGCTCTCACGAATTTCTAGTATAATTTTATCCAAATCCTCATATAACACAGACTTAAAGTATCTATCCGACTGAATTTGCCCAGCTTTCAGTGTGGCTAGGTGCTTTTCTTCTTCTGGTGGTAGCTCTGTATTGGAAAGTTCCCTTTGAATCTGCTCCAAGTCATAATTCAAGGCAGAAATTCGCTTACTTGCTAAATCGTCCACAAAAATCTCCATATTTCTTAAAAAGGTGGGAAAGTTCTCGTTTGTGAGCAGGTTACACAGTAATTTATGATTCAATCCATCGCCTTTAAGTACAGATATGGCTTCATCTGTCAATTTAAAGTCAGCCACATCACTGTGCACTTCTTTGTCGCAAGTAGTCACGCCCAGCAAATAATCTGTGGTTACTCCATAGAATTTAGCCAAAGCGACCAGATTTACATAGCTGACAGACTGATTTTTCTCGTCATTTTCGTAATGATTCAGTGTAGATTTAGGGATTCCAGTCGCTTGTGCCAAAGATTCGGTGTTTTTGTAACCATTGGTTTTCCGTAAATCATACAAACGCTCGCCTAGTGTACCTCCTTCTAACATAATCAATCTCCTTTCGCTTTTCTTCATTATAGCCTAAAATATAGCATATATCAAGGAAAATCGTTCCTCATTTCTCGACATATCTGTGAAAAAATCCCAAATCATAGCTTCACGGCTAAGGTTTTGGATTTTTTTCGGTTTCAATAATAAATCCCACTTTTTGGACATACGGCACAAAAGGGTTTGGTGTGGTAATATTTACTTGTCACATAAAGTGACGTGAAGTCCAAACAAAAGGAGGTGTATTTTTATGAAAGAACAAATCAACCCAAGGGTTAAGCTATTGAACATCACAGAAGCGAGCAAAATGATTGATGGCTTATCCCCATATCGCATTCGTCAGCTCTGTATCTCTGGCGAGCTACCCTGTTTTAAGTCAGGGAAAAAGTATTTGATTCCAGAAAAATCTTTGCTGAAAGTCATTTTAGGCGAAGATGGAGAGAAAATTTAACGAAAGAAGGAGAAATGAATATGAATGACACAATTATTATCGGTATTGACCACGGATATGGCAATATCAAGACGGCAAGTACCTGTTTCAAAACAGGAGTAGAAGTTTTTGAGAAAGAACCTACCTTCAAAAATAATCTGCTTACTTATAACGGTAAATTCTACACAATCGGTGGAGAACACAAGGAATTCGTGGCAGATAAGGTAAATGACGAGGACTTTTATATCCTCACCCTTGCAGGCATCGCAAAAGAAATGGATTTTCGAAAGATTTATTCTGGAAAAGTTCATCTAGCTGTAGGCTTGCCACTTAGTTGGATGTCGGAGCAGAAAGATAGTTTCAAAACTTATCTTTTACGAAACAAAGAAGTGGAGTTTTCTTTCCGTGGCAAGGAATATCAGGTAGAATTTGCTGATTGTAACGTCTACCCACAAGGGTTTTCAGCAATTTATTCTCGGATTTACCAGTTCTCTGGCGTAAATATCCTTGCTGACATCGGAAACGGAACAATGAACATCATGTACATCAACGATAAAGTCCCAGTCCAAGAGAAGTGCTTCACTGAAAAGTTTGGGGTATACCAGTGTATTTTGTCGGTTCGTGAAAATTTTCTGAAAACCCATGGTATTACCTTACAAGATAGCCAGATTGAGAGTATTCTTCGCAGTGGTACGGCTGATATTGATGAAAAGTTCTTAAAATCTGTCCGTGAAAGTGCAGTAAATTATGTCCACGGTATCTTCCGTCGGCTTCGTGAAAGAGAGTATAACCCAGATTTGATGCGGCTTTATGTTGTGGGTGGTGGTAGTTGTCTGGTGAAGAATTTTGGAGATTTTCAGGGAAATCGAGTCAATATTATAGCATCTTGAATAAAGTTTGACCTTGTCAAACTTTCAAACAACAGCAAAGCTGTTGTTTGAAGAAATAATGACTTTGTCATTATTTCTGATTCAATCTTGCTCAATAGTCAAGTTGACTGTGATTTTCTTAAGAAAATCACAGAGATTGAAAGCTATGCTTTCAATCAAAAAGATTAAGCCTTTGGGCTTAATCTTTTTTCAAGTTGCTATATCGAAGATATTTGTGCAACGGCTAAGGGATATGAATTTATTTGCAAAGAACGTGCTGGAAAACAAGGGAGCATGGTTTAATGAAGAAGAAATCTTTCACCATTCGCTTAGATTTAAGCAAAGAGGGAGACAAACAGGCTTGAAACTACCTAGAAACTATGGATAAACAGAAATATCGTTCCTATAGTCAGCTTTTTACGCAGGCAGTCAATCACTTTTTTGCTGAAAAGGAAGAAGCTGACTTGTTACCTGAAATCAGAAAAATAATTCAGGAGGAAGTAGGGAAAATTCAAGTGGTTTCTGTGGAGAAAATTCAGGAAGGCGAAGTGGAAACTCTGGCAGAATGTAATTCGGAAGAGGATATTCAGAAGGCATTTGATTTCATTGACAGTTTCTAATGACATCAAAGTGGTGCATTTTGCGTGGTTTGGTATCACTTTGGTGCAGGTTCTGACATCAAAGTGATACCAATTCCCCACTCAAAAAACGTCCCCTTACCTTCGTCTTACGTCCCAAAAGACAGCCTAGCAAAGAATTTGAGCAAAGGGAAAAGGCTTTGTGGGGTGGCTTTTTCGCTCCAAAAATGGGAGAACGATTCGTTCTCCCACATTCCCCCTGCTCGCACGACCTGACACCCCAAAACTTGTTTTGGCTGGTGGAAGAAGTACCTTTAGGTGAGCAGCCCACGACATCTTTCAACTCGTTGAAAGTGTCATAGTGGGTTACACACTTTCGTTCCAAAGCTGTCCGTTCCCAATTAGTTCATCCCAAAGTCGCCTCGCTCCAAAGAAATTAGCCTACCACTCCCAAGAAAATATGCGTACAAAGTTATACCATACCCAAGAAAATTTGTGTATAAAGGAGGCTTGCCAGTGCCAAGAAATACTGGAATTGACTACACTGTGGTTAGAAATGGAGAATACTCTCGCTCCAGAGTCGGAAATATCGAAAGGCATAATGAGAGGAAAAATAAGCAATACTCAAACCAAGATGTACAGTTAGAAAAATCAGATCTGAATTTTTATTTCAAAAATCCAGAGGGTGGCTACTTAGAAACATTCGACAAAATGCGTGAATCTGGCAAGATTTCTACCAAAGGGTTAAAACCAGATGCCACCATTATGGACGAGTTTTTGTTTGATGTGAATACAGAATACTTTGAAAAGCATGGTGGATATGACTTTGCACTTGAATTTTTTCAAAAAGTTTATGAATATGCCGTGAAAGAAGTGGGTGGAGAAGAATATATTTTGTCGGCTGTCATGCACGCAGACGCCTGAAGGATGTACTCTTGGGGTGTGAGAAAAATCAGTAAGTATCAGAACGACTAGGGAAAGATGTCTTCCACTACCATCTTCATGTGATGTACGTTCCTGTAGTAGGAAAAGAGGTGCGTTGGTCAAAAAGGTGTAAAGATGTCGAAAAAAGAGGAACAATCAAAGAGATAATTACCCAAGTTAGCCATTCAAAGAAGTGAAAGTCCTCAAATATTGTGGATTCAGAGGGAAATACACGTTTAGAAAAATCCTACACTTTGCTTCAAGATAGATTTTTTGAATTTATGCGTGATTCTGGTTATCTGGACTTGCAACGTGGGGAAAGAGGTAGTACAGAGAAAAATATGCCAGTGGCACAGTTTAAGGTAGCGAAAGAACAGGGATGTGGGGAGAAATTATCCAAAGAAAATGATAAGTTGGAAGAAAATCTCACAGTTTTAGAGAATTTTCTTGCCGAAGCTACGGACAAATCTGTCAAAATCAAAAGCATTGATGAGATTCAAGAAAAGACTGCACTGTTAGGCAATAAAGTTACCGTAGATAAAGATGAGTTTGAGGAAGTCAAAACTCTCGCAAAACAGCAGCTTTCTGGTAAAAACAAAGAGAAAAAGCTGAAAAAGGACTTAAACGTGGCGAAAAAGGAGATTATCGAAAAAGAAAAGGTGATTGTAGAGCAAAAGAAAGAAATTTCTGGATTGAAGTCTACTTCCACTGTGCTGAAATTTAGCAAGGAAAATACAAAGCTTAAACAAGAATTGGAAGAAACTAAGGAAGAATTAACTTACTTACGCAGATTCAAAGCAGAAATTGTGTCAATTTTCAAGTTGGATGAGGTGAAAGAGTTTTTCGAGAAACTTGGTCTTTTAGAGAGAATACAGGAGTTGATTCAGGAAAAGTTACCTAAAAAAAGGAAAGAGGGAAAGAAGGAGTTGCGATAAAAATAAGCAATGGTCTAACGAATCGTGATACCCTTGATATGGGAATAAATCAGATTATGGAGGTAATTTATGGTAGAAACGGAGACAGGATTTACAGATAAGGAGCTGGAAGAATTCGCACGGAAATTGCTCCCTGAGATTAAGAAGTATTTCCAGAATGAGGAAGTTCAGAGGGAGTTTCAGGTGTGAAAGGAGGGGAGAGAAAATTAATACACACAAACCCCCATCAGGTTAAAATTGATGGGGGGTTGTGTCACATATTAAATACTATGGTTGAATCTACAATTTCAGGGCATTCCTGCATGATACCATCTATTTCCACCATTTCAACCTCATACTTATCATTTTGTTCAAGTATCTTATAATAGAGCATCAGTTTGACATAGGTATACAAGTTGTCGAGAGGTAATGAATAACTACCATCTTTAACTTTCACATCGCATATTTTTAAAATATTTTCAACGAAGTAGTAGGAACTTTCCCCTTGAAGATGGTAGTCAAAAAGAGATACACCATTTAGCATTTTAAATAATTTCTGACAAACCTCTGAGTCGATTAGCTGCTTTTTATACGAAAATGTGCTTGCATCTAATTGTGATTGATGTTTTAAATTGTTAATTGAAGGTAGATATAGACTCCCACAGTGGGTATGGCTGTCATTTTCTTTTAATCCATAAATGTCAAGAACAGTTGAAAAATCTAACATAAAATTGTACAAACAAACAAACTCGCTATCAGAGAGAAACTGATTGACATGAATACAAAAATGTGTTTCTGAATTTCTAAGTTTATTAAGTAGAGTTAAACTACCGTCTTCTCCATGTAACTTTTGATTATTAGGATACAAAGTATAGTATTCACTCAAAAGATTTTTACTGTAATCTACGATTTTTTTGAAGTCTTCGCTGATAAAATTCTTTGAGTTTTCTTCGTTTAGAAAAAAAGAATTGATATTTGTACAATTGTAGTAGCCTCTTGCTAAATCCCCCGACGAACTTGAATTTTTTGGTCTACCTACTCTGTAATCGTTTTCGTCAATCATTATTTGCTTTAGAAATAACTCCACTGCGTTATGCAACGAAGAAACAAATAACTTTTTATTCCCAAAAGTTGCCAACCCATCATAAATAAGATTTGCATATTTGATGGCTTGTGTCCAAGATTCATAAGCATTGTCTAGTAACACTTTATCACTAAAACCTAACATTAGCTATCACCCCTTTTTTATATTATACCACACTTTATTTTCTATTGCAAGAGATTAAAATAACTCCCAGTAAATTTCTGGAAGAGGGGATTTGCTCTTGCAATCCTCAATCGCCTATGCTATACTAAGCTCATAAGGATTTGTTTTATCTTCTCCCAAGCTGACATCACATTAGAGGTATCAGCTACGGCAGAAGTAGGTGCGATAAATAAACCCATTTGATAGTATGGTTAAGTTCATATTTGGCTTCGTGGGTTGCACCAAAATGGAACTATTTCCACCCCTTGGGGTGGAAATTTTTTATGTAAAAAAGTGTATTTAAGCGTATTTAAACGATACAAACTCCTTTTCACAGGTGAGAACCAGTTCTTCAAAACTTAAGACAACAGCGTACAATACCTCATACTGACTCAAGGAAATGTGCCTCTGTGTAGTATTCCTCGCTGTCCTATTGTGCAAAAGACCACAAAAGATAGGAAAGGCTTCCTTCAAATCCTTTGTGGTCTTTCACTTTGATATACATAAATTAAGCAATAGAATCATTCTCTAAAAATGCAGGTTTCCCCTTTTGATTAAACCAATTTCCATGCTAAACTTTTGTGTTGTAACTCGATCATATGGGCATAATCGCTCTTGTTTGCCAGCAAACTTTGATGGGTGCCTGATTCTGACACGATCCCCTCTTTCAGGTGAATGATTTGATTGGCTCCTGCAATGGTTCTCATGCGATGAGCAATAACTAAGACCGTTTTGCCTTTGGTCAGGGTTTTGATTGCCCTTTGTACTGCTGTTTCACTTTGAATATCCAAGGAGGAAGTGGCTTCGTCCAATAAAACAATTGGAGCATCTTTTAACAAGGCTCGAGCAATGGAAATCCGTTGCCTTTCCCCTCCAGACAAGGAAAAACCGTTCTCTCCAATGAGAGAGTCATAACCATTGGGCATTTTTTCTACAAATTCATGACATTGTGCTGCTTTTGCCGCAGCGATGACTTCTTCGTCTGTGGCATCTTTTCTGCCGATACGGATATTATCCAAAACCGATTGATTGAACAAAGTCACGTCTTGAAAGACAATAGAAATATGCTGTAAAATGGTTTCAGGATCAATTTCATTCATGTTTAGTCCACCAATGGTGATTTCTCCTTTGTTGATATCCCAAAATCTTGAAACAAGTTTCAAAGCCGTAGATTTCCCTCCACCAGAGGGGCCAACCAGCGCTGTGATTTCTCCTTGTTTCGCCACAAAGCTTACATCATTTAGGACAACGTCTCCCTCTTCATAGGAAAAATTCACATGGTCAAAGACAATATCGTAATTTTCAGGAGAAAATTCTTCTTTTCCTGTTTGTATTTCTGTTTGTTCCAGCTCTTTCATACGGTCAATGCTGAGAAAAGAGTGGAACATGGCAGCGATATTCACCATAGCCCCAGCAATGGGGTCAAAAACTCTTGTGACCAGAACCATGAACACAAGGAATAAGAAGAAATCCAATTTCCCTTGGGTCAATAATTGCACCCCAGTCAGTGCAGACGTAGCAATCCCAAGCTTCAATATCATCAAAGCAATATTCACAGGCAGTCCGATGCCAAGTTCCCCAATCATGGAAGATTTTTCAAATTCCTCTAACTGCTCCATGAGGATTGCTTTGTGGGCTTCTTGCCGTCTGTTTGACTTCATATCCTTGGCGTTTTCGATGCATTCTGTGATTTTATCATCATAAGCAAGGCGAATGGACAAAGACTTCTCGCTAAAACTTCTTTGAAATTTACGAGTATAAATGCAAAGGCATAAGGACACAGGCACCACCCACAAAGTGGCAAGCGCCATTTGCCAGTGAATGGTAAACAGTCCCACAGCAATTAAAACAGTGGAAGCACAAGTGCCAAATAATGGGGGCATATAATGAGAAAAGCTATGCTCCAATTCTGTGGCATCGTTCATAATGGTGGAAGTCAAGTCGCTTAAGTCTTTTTTACTAAAAAAGGACAGGGGTAATTTTCGCATGGTTTCAGCCAAAGTAATTCGTTTTGCCGCACTTTCTTCATAGGCAGATGTATAACTGGAATTATAAGCAAAGTAAAAAGAAATATACACTGTGAAGACGAAAAACAGAAAGAGTGCAAGGTAGATTCCTAGCGAAAAGGTGGGTTTTTCTTGGGCAAGAACAGAATCCAGACAATCATCGAGAAAAAGATAGACAAGAACAGAACTGCACATTAAAAAAATATTGTTCACAGCCGTCCAAATACCTGCTTTGATTAAATCGCCGGCACCCTTTTCGCTTAGGGCAAAATTTTTGATCAGTTTTTCTTTCATGGCATTTCTCCTTCTTCATTCCATAAAAAGGCACGTTGATATTCTTCCCACATGGCAAAATACTTTCCTTTTTTCGATAAAAGTTCTTGGTGAGAGCCTTCTTCTTGGATTTTCCCTTCCTCTATCAGAATGATTCGTTCCACATTTTCCACAGAAGAAAGGCGATGAGCAATCATCAAAACTGTCTTGTTTTTCGCAAGTTCTGCCAAAGCAAGTTGAATTTCATGTTCATTTTCTGGGTCTGTGAAGGCTGTGGCTTCGTCTAACAAAACAATGGGCGCATCCTTTAAAATGGCTCTTGCAATGGCGATTCTTTGGGCTTCCCCACCGGAAAGATGAATCCCTTTTGCACCAATTTTTGTGTGGACGCCATCGGGTAGCTTGGCAATGATGTCCTCGCAGCGAGCCAGTTTGATTGCCTTTTTTACTTCTTCTTCTGTGGCTGTGGGTTTTCCTTCTCTGATATTTTCTAAAATGGTGGATTTATAGAGATTGGTATTCTGGAACACAAAGGAAATCCCAGCCATAATATCATCTTCACTGATATTTTTCACATCAATCCCACCAATTTTCACAGAACCTTCTGTGGTATCCCAAAACCGTGGGATCAGAGTGGCAAGTGTAGACTTTCCTCCCCCAGAAGCCCCTACGATTGCTACTGTTTGCCCTTGTTTGATCTCTAAACTCACATCGTTTACGGCAAAATTCTTGCTGTTGGGATAAGAAAACTTCACATTTTCAAAGGTAATATCATACTGCTCTGGTTTACTTGTTTTCTCTGGATAGGAAAGAGGTTCTTGTTGAAAAATCTCGTTCACTCGGTCTAATGCATCACTGGCAAGTTGTGTATTTTGAGAAACCCACATCATTTTCATCATCATGTTACTAAATAAAGGGGTGACAAATATGAAAAATAAGACATCTAAAAAGAAAGATTGGGGATTTTCAGCCAATGAGAAAAGGAATATGCTTCCCATCACCATAAACAAGGAAGCTGTGGTGAGTAAAGTTTGAAATGAAACCATAGGCACACGACAGTGCATGGTATAAGCCACCACTAATTCACGATATTGTTCAATGGTTCCATGAAATCTTTTGAAGGAGAAAATGCTTTGCCCAAAGGTTTTTACCACAGAAATTCCTCGCACATACTCCACCGCTTCGTTGTTCATCACTTCCAAAGAGTTTTGATACTGTCCAATCCGTTCGCTGTAGCCTTTTCCCATGGTGGCAGACATGGCAACCATAGAAAGAACCAGAGGGACGAGACTAAGTAAGCCAAGTTTCCAATCAAAAAAGAACAGAAGACCCAAAATCACAAGAGGCGTCAGGAAGGCGCCCACCATATCTGGTAGTTGGTGGGCAAGGTAAGTTTCTGTGCGGGTGGCAGAGTCACTGATGGTTCGTCTCAGCTTACCAGAGCCTGAATCTTGAAAATACCCCAAAGGTAGGTTCATCAGATGGGACATGGTTTCATATTTCATTGCCTTTGCCACGGCAAAAGCCACTTTGTGACTGCATAATAAAGAAATACAGTAAATGAGTATGCTCCCCACTGCCACAGCCACCGAAGCATAGATATAGGTAGTCAAACTAGGGGTCAATACTACATTTGGATACATCAGAAACACTTCCTCAATGGCAAGCCATAAGAACAAGACAGGCAATGTCAATCCAATTGCCGAAATGCCCGACAAAAGCAAGGAAAGGTTCATCAGCCCCTTCCCTTTGGGGTAATAGACCAAGAGCTCTGCTAAAACTTTACGTTTTTCTTTCTTTTCCATAAATCCTCCTAAAACTTTGACACTGTTATTATTTGGCTATTTTTAACGATAAAGTTGGGTTTCGTTAGTTAGAAAAGGCTAACTACACTGTATTCTATCTCATTTCGTTCTCCTTGTCAAGGGAAATCTCTGAAATTTAATATTTCAAAAAAAGCAAAAAAAACTGTGAACACTCACAGTTTTTTTAAATATATGGATTTTCTGGTGCATTTTTCCGAAAGACAAAGCCTTTCTTTTTCCAATTTGGCATTGTATTTCTGTGACGAAAGGCGAATTCTATGTCTTGACTGACCCCTGAATGAGAAGTGATGATCATCTCCACCCCTTTTTCCTCTGCCAAAGGGTATATTTTGTCCAAAGAACGGATATTCTCTGCCGAATCTATGTTCCAAAAGTCCATGAAAGCATATCCACCATCTTCCCCCAGAAGTAACGTATCCCCCACAAAGAGAAATTTTCCATCTACAAGATAGCTTATATGCCCCATGGTATGCCCTGAGGTTACTATCGCCGTGATTTCAACACCGTCAACTGTAGTGGATTCCTGATCATCCACTGTGATATACCCCTCCCGTAGTTTTATGGGAGAAGAAAGTCCAATCCCAAGAATTTTTTTACGAAACAACTGGCGATGGAGGTATTTCTCCTCTGTTTTACCTAAATACACAGTGCTTTCTGGAAAAATATTCTCGCAACGGGAATCCACCCCTCCCCCGTGGTCAAGGTCCAAATGGGTCAAAAAGACAGCTTTGATTTCTGTCGGAGTAATACCAAGCACTTCCAAACCTTTTTTCACATTTTCGCTATTTTTATAACCACTGTCAATGGCAATATATCCTTCTTTGCTTTGCAACAGGAAGAGATTCACGTCCTTATCTCGAATTGCGTACAAACCATCAGAGATTTTTTGATGTTCCAAAGGAGACCATAAGCCCTTCCCCTTGGTCTGTTTTGGTTTGATCACTGTTCCGAAAAATTCAATTAGATTCATGGAAAATCCCCTTCTGCACCGAAAAATAGACCATAGAGCCTTCTTTTTCAATGGAAATATCCTGATATTTCCCCTCTAAGGAGTCTTTAACTTGTTGAAATGTTTGAAAAGGTGGGGTGAACCAACCTTTTTTACTTAAAATAGAGGCAACAAGCCAATCTGTGATTTTACTTTCTCCTTTGATGTAAAAACAAGAAATAAATTGTCCAGAGGGCTTCAGCACACGAAAAATTTCTTCATATGCCTTATTTTTATCTGGAAAAGCGTGAAAACCATTCATACTTAAAACAATATCCTGACTGTTCTCTTCCAAGGGCAGAGCCCCCACATCACCTTGAAGCAAGGTGATGTTCTCACAACTTCCAATCTTCTTTTTTGCTTGCTCTAACATATCCTCGCTATAGTCTAGGCAAGTAATGTGGGCACTGTTTAATTGTTTCCACTTTTTTTCGGTGAAAACAGCTGTTCCCACAGGAACATCTAAGAGATTCCCTTGAAAATCATCAGGGATTCTTTCTAACATTTTCTTTGCTATTTCATTATCGTCCACGCCACTCCAAAATAATTTCATGTACAGCTTTCCCCAAAAACTATTTTGTGTCAGTATATCATCATAAATATTTTGAGATGATTCATAGGCTACTTTTGTTTTGTCCATTGTGATCCTCGCTTTCTAGTCCTTCTAAAGAATATCATCATTTTAGCATTAGCTAACTATTTTGTCAAGTCTTGTAATTATCTAAAAAAAAGCAATAATTTCGCTGTTTTCTCCTTACTGCGAGAACATTTCCCTTGATATGATGTGTTTTATCTCTATTTTTCCAAAACAATCCTTTCTTGACAATAGAAAAGCCCTATGTTAAACTAACTTTTAAGTAGTTTGAACAAATATCAAAGGCAACACCTTTTAGAAACCCTTGTTCTTCTCTTACTATAATCATGATAAGAAGGTATCAACTATGTGGATTATATTCGCCTTTGCTTCTGCTTTATTTGCAGGGCTCACCTCTATTTTAGCGAAATGTGGTATCAAAAACACAGATTCTAACGTGGCAACAGCCATTCGCACTGTTGTCATTTTGATTTTTTCTTGGATTATGGTTTTTGTTGCTGGTGTCAGTGGGGAAATTTATGCTCTAAATGGAAGAACCATGTTTTTTTTGATTCTTTCAGGACTTGCCACAGGAGGTTCTTGGCTGTGCTACTTTAAAGCATTGCAACTGGGAGATATCAACAAAGTCACCCCCATTGACAAATCCAGTACTGTTTTGACCATGGTTCTCGCCATTCTTTTTCTGGAAGAAGCCCTCACTGCTGTGAAGCTCTTTGCCATGATTCTGATTTCCCTTGGTACCTATTGGATGATTGAAAAAAAAGAAACATCTCCTGACAAAACAACTTCCAATGCTTGGCTTTTTTATGCTTTTGCATCTGCTATCTTCGCCAGTTGTACTTCCATTTTAGGGAAAGTCGGGATGGAAGGTGTGAATGCCACATTAGGCACGGCAATCCGTACCATTGTGGTCTTGGTGATGGCTTGGATGATGGTTTTCATGACAAAAAAGCAAAAAACAATCAAGGAAATTGATAAACAAAGCTGGTTATTTCTTATTTTATCAGGAATCGCCACTGGTCTTTCTTGGCTGTGTTATTATTCTGCCTTGCAACTGGGTCCTGCTTCTGTGGTGGTTCCCATTGATAAATTAAGTATGGTGGTGACCATTGGCTTTTCCTATTTTATCTTCCATGAAAAGCTAAGCAAAAAAGGATGTTTGGGTTTTATTTTTATTATTGTTGGCACATTGGCATTATTGTTTTAAGGAAACAGTTGTCTCCCTTAAATACAAAGACGCAAAAAGAAAACTTGCTTTTCCAAGAAAAAACTGGTATAATATCAGAAACATGAAACCTTTGAATCTTCAGAGAAGCACTTTTTCTTAGATTGTTCAAAAAAGTTTTGAATCCATCAGGATTCAGAACTTTTTTCAGCGAAAACCACCATTTCATTCAAAGCGCTATAAGGAGAGATGATGAAACAAAAGAACCATGACTTGACCACAGCACCTGTGTTCCCCTGTCTCCTTGCCTTCACTTTTCCTATTTTATGCTCTATCTTGCTACAAATCACCTACGGCACTGTGGATTTGCTCATTGTTTCCAACTTTGCCAGTACTGGGGATTTGTCAGGAGTTACCATTGGGGATCAGGTGATGAAAACTTTGACTAATTTTTCAGCTGGCATCGCCATGGGCACAACCATTTTGTTGGGACGATTTATTGGAGAGAAAAAACCAGAGAAAGCCACCCAAGTGGTGGGGGTCTCCCTTGCTTTTTTCTTGTGTCTGGCTCTGGTGATGATAGCTGTGATTTGGCTTTTTGTGGACCAAATCGCCACCGCCTTGAACACACCAGAAACTGCCTATGAGCAAATGACAAACTATTTGAAAATAACAGGGAGTGGGGCAATTTTTATTGTCTTTTACAACCTTCTTGGCAGTGTTTTTCGTGGCTTGGGGGACTCCAAGACCCCTCTTTACGCTGTGGGCATTGCCTGTGTCATCAATATTGCCTTGGATTTGCTTTTTGTGGCTGTCTTTTCTTGGGGCGCTTCTGGTGCTGCCTTTGCCACTGTGACAGCACAAGGCTGTTCTGTGCTGATTTCTTTTGCTTTTTTAAGAAAAAAAGAATTGCCTTTTTCACTTTCTCCCTCTGATGTAAAACTAGAAAAGAAAACAGCTTTTTCCATTGTTTCTTTGGGCTTTCCTGTGGCTTTGCAATCTGTTTTGGTGGGGATTTCTTTTTTGGTGATTACCTCTATCATCAATGTGTTTGGAGAAGCAAGCTCTGCTGGTGGGGGTGTTGTGGAAAAAATCACAGGGCTGATTATGGTGGTTCCCATCGCCTTTATGCAGTCTCTCTCAGCATTCACAGCTCAAAATCTGGGGGCAAATAAAATGGATCGAGCCAAACAAGCTTTGGTCTATGCCATTGGAATTTCTTTGGTGTTCGGTGGTGTGATGGCATATATCGCTGGATTTCATGGTACTTTATTGACACAATTTTTCGTCAAAGACCAAGAAGAGGTCACCATGGCTGCCTTGGAATATCTTCGCTCCTATGCCATAGATACTGTCCTTGTTTGCTTTATCTTTTCTTTTACTGGCTTTTTCAATGGCTGTGGCAAAACGAAATTTGTCATGTGTCAAGCTGTTTTAGGGGCTGTTTTTATTCGGATCCCACTAGCTTATTATTTCAGCAGTTTAGAAAATACCAACCTCTTTCTCATTGGTCTTGCCACCCCTGCTTCCACTGCTGTGCAAATTATTTTGTTTTTCTTCTATTATTACTGGTGTTTTGTCAGAAAGCCAACTCAAAACAAAATATAACAGCCACAGCAAAAAAAGTCAGAAAAAACCACGCCTTGACTTTTTTGTCAAATTAGTGTAAAATAAATCAACATTTGAAAGGATCCCTTCATGAAACATTTACAACTCCAAGGCAAAGAAATCGCAAAGGAAAAACTTAGCAAATTTCACTGGCAAGTATTACTTGTTTTTTCTTTGATTTTTATACGCTATTTATTTTTTGGTTTTCAATATTTTTATCAACTTGACGACTATATTCAGCATCACAACTACGCTGCCTATACCCAATTTGAATTGGGGAAAACATGGGAACTGATTTTGACAGTGGGCTTGTTGATTTATCGCCCCATGGCTGGATTTTTAGATATGACATTATGGTCACTTTTTTTCGAGGAAATGATCATCGGGGTGGCAATCATCACCTGTCTTTATGCCCTGTCTGCCCTGCTCTTTTATCGACTTTTGAAAGAGTTTTTTCATTGTTCTCCCCTGTTTTTAGTGATCTATACCATGATTCCTTTGGGCTTCGAGGGGACTTATTGGATGTCTGCCTCTACCCGTATCATTCCTGGTCTTTTCTTCACAGCCCTCTGTGCCACTTTGTTCCACAAGTTTTGTAAACAGGGGAGAAAAAGAGATTTGCTACTCTATTTTATTGTGCAATGCCTTTCTTACAGTTTTTACGAGCAAGCCATGGTTCTTTCCATCACTTGTGTGGGCTTTTTAACCATTTATCATTTCTTTCACAATCGAAAAAGATGTTACTGGGGACTTTCCTTTCTGGCTTCTGTGGGGCTATACGTTTTCATTACAAAGACAGCTGGGAATTATACAGATCTCATCAATCGACGGACAGAGCTGATTTTCCCCACAAGTAATTATTATTACGAGGTATTTTTGCCTGATTTATTGGGGCAACTGAAACAATCCTTTCTCCATGGTGGGTTTTATACCCTGTTCAAAGGCTTTTTCCGTGGCATTGAAATGATTTTTTCTTCTTTTCATTTTATTTATCTGATTCTTGCCTTTGTATTACCTGCCTTTTTATTTTCTCTTTCTTGGAGCAATGAATCCCAGAAAGTCAATGAAAACAGGGAGGAATCTGTTACAGAGAAAGAAAAGAAATTACCCAGCTATGTTGCATTGATTGTGGGGTTCCTTCTTTTTCTGGCTCCTATTTCTATGTTTTTCTTAGTGGCGAACCCTTGGTTTGGCTTGCGCAACACTGTCCTTTCCTTTTTGGGGATTGCTTTTATGATTGATACTGTCTTTTCTCTCATTAGCAAGAAAATGCCCAAAGCCAAAAATCTCCCTGCTGTGACAGCTTATTGCCTCGCAGTTGCTTCTATTATTGCCAGTGTGTCAGAACTTTCTGATTATAAAAGCACTTACGAAGATGATACCCAAGTGGTCAGTGCCATTTACCCCTATATCGCAGAGTTTAGCACCAGTCAAAGAGTCGGTTTGTTGGGGGTAGAGCCTAGCTATTTAAGTGAGACGAATTTTTCTTTTCACGAGCATTTTCACGGTGTGACAGAAAGTAATTGGGCTTTGACAGGCTGTATGGTGGCTTATGCAGAAGGTGGTGTGGCTGACCTTGTGCCTCTTCCTGTGGAAAAACAAACTTATTACCCTTGGCATGGAGGTAGCTTACGCCCTGAAGAGGGAGCATACGACGCTTTTTTCTATTATGATCATGAGACAGGGACTGTGACACCTCTCACTTGCGTCACCTATAAACCAGAGGAAGAATATCATTTTTATGATGAATCTGGGAATTTGTTTGCAAATTTACAAGATTGGCTTGATAATGGTTATATCTATTTAGAAGAAGACTTGCTCTTGGACTAACAGCGAGGGACTCCCTCTAGCTTACCCTTGCATTTTTCAGGCAAATATGTTAAAATATTCTAGTATTCAAAAAAGGAGGTATTTTGTGGAAAATTTAAGTCTTGCCATCGCTGTGGTCTTTCCACTGTTTTTTATGATGGTTTTGGGGTATATCCTCAAATTAGTCAATATATTTAATGAAATGTTTTTAAAACAACTGAACAATCTTTGTTTCAAAATCTTTTTGCCCACCACGCTTTTTACCAACATCTACAACAGTGATTTTTCCAGTTCTTTCAAGCTAGATTTGGTTTTGTTTTCCGTCCTAGCCGTGGTCTTTTCCTTTGCACTTTTGATGATTGTCATTCCCATCATCGAGAAAGATAATCTCAACCGTGGCGTGATCATACAGGGTTCATTTCGTAGTAACTTTATCCTATTTGGTATTCCCATGACGATTTCTCTTTTTGGAGCAGATAATACTGGGATTACCTCGATTCTCATCGCTTTTGTAGTGCCTTTTTACAATCTGTTTTCCATCATTGCTTTGTCTATGTATTCTTCTGAAAAGAAGAGCAAAGCCTCTGTGGCAAAATCTGTTTTATGTAATCCTTTGATTATCGCTTCTGTTCTTGGGATTTTCTGTGCCAGTTTGTCCCTGAAACTACCTGATTTATTGATGAACTCTGTTTCTTCTGTGGCAAATATCTCTACCCCTCTGGCTTTGATTGTTTTGGGTGGTAGTTTTGAATTTGGCAAAATTGGAGATTATCCAAAACTCCTTGCCATCTCCACCTTGGGGAAATTGGTTCTGTTACCAGGTGTCTTTTTATCCATCGCCATTTACATGGGTTATCGAGATTTAGAACTTGTGGCATTGCTTGCCATGTTTGCCAGCCCCACTGCTGTTTCTTCCTATACCATGGCGCAAAGTATGAAGGTAAACGACGTTTTGGCAGGACAAATCGTGGTTTTTACCTCTCTTTTCTCTGTGGCATCCATCTGTATGTGGATTACTGTGCTGAAAAACTTTCAACTGTTTTAGGACTCGCCCATGAAAAAGTACAGTACATGGATTTTGACAGCCACTGTCATTTATGCTCTGGGGCTTTTGGGCTATTATATCTTAGAAGAGCAAAAGGTAGCCGAATTTTCAGCCAACGCCCAAGGAGAACTTTTTTATGTAGAAACAGAAAAAGAGGAGGTCGCACCTCCTCTGGAAGAAATATTTGTGGTCACTTTTCCCATCAATTTGAACACGGCAAGTTTGGAAGAACTGGATGCCTTGCCTAGTATTGGGGAAAAGCGGGCAGAAGACATCATTGCCTATCGAGATTCCGTGGGTGGATTTCAAAGCATAGAAGAAATCATGGAGATCTCTGGCATTGGAGTCAGCACTTACGAGGGGCTGAAAGATTTGGTGTATTTAGAGTAATCAGCGAAATTTACTTTTTCCTCGCATAAGATAAATCATAATATCTTGAGTTAATTGGTCATCTGGAGAATATTTTTTCTTCAAGGCACGGTTTTTCGCAAGGCGAAATGCCTCTTCATGACAAGCTTTTGTCAAATCCTCTCGCCATGGTTGCTTGGGGGCATTGATTTTAATGGGCTGTGGCGCTTCTTCCACCCGTTTCTCTTTTGGGGGTGGGGGTACTTCTACTTTCACTTCCTGGGCATCTTCTTCCAAATCCAGTGGTTCCCAAGCATAGGTTTTAAAATCCTCTGCTGTGGTTGGTGGTGGTGGTGGTGGTGTTTGTTGCTGATAAGGCGGATAATAGTATTGAGACTGATATTGTGCTGCTCCCTGAGGAGCCGTTTTCATGTTTACGAGCATTTCATAGGCACGATTGATTTCTTGAAATCGTGGCACAGCATAGGGGTCATCTGGTCGTAAATCTGGGTGTAGGGTTTTGGCAAGATTACGAAATACCTTTTTTATTTCAGGCAAATCAGCTCTGGGAGAAAGTCCCAAGACAGCATATGGATCGTACATTTTTTGGCTCCTTTCTCAAAGAGAATTATCATCGTGAGTGGGACATTCGTGTGAAAATAAGATTTTTACCATAACTCGCTGCCTGTAAAAGGCTGTTACAAGGGAAAAGATAAAAATAAAGTCTTTTTTTACCAGTGATTAGTATAACATATTTTTTTCCAAAGGTCAAGGGGGATAGAAGGATGAATCCAACAGAAGAAGATCTCTTGCTGGAACACGCAAGACAAGGAGATCCCGAAGCAAAGGGACTGTTAGGTGCTTTGTATTTACGAGAAGAAAAATTAGAATCTGCCTTCTATTGGTTGGAAGAAGCCGCCAAAGAAGGACAGGACAAAGCTGAATTTCAACTAGGGCTTTTTTATGCTTATGGCATGGACCGTCCTGCCAATATGGAAATTGCCATGCGTTGGATCTTACGCTCTGCACAAAAAAACAATGCACAAGCCCAATGCTTTCTTGGCTCATTGTACGAGCAAGGGGAAAGTGTGAAGCAAAACGATGAAAAAGCCTTTCACTGGTATCAGCGGGCAGCCAATTTAGACGATCGAGAGGGACAATTTTTACTTGGTCTGTGCTATGCCAAGGGTGTTGGTGTCAAAGTGGATTTTGCTCTTGCCATTCACTGGATTGGCTGTGCAGCACAACAAGAGCATGAAGAGGCAAAAGAACTGATGGTAAAACTACAATTTACCTCGGACTATCAAGATGGGCATATCTTGCCACTTTTGGCAGAGGCAAAGAGTGGCAACCCAGAAGCACAGTGGATGTTGGGGCATCAATATGCCCAAGGGCGAGGACTACCCATGAATCGAAAAACAGCATTCCAATGGTACGAAAAAGCCGCACGAAGTGGGAATGTCATGGGGCTGTTTAGCTTGGGCGAGTGTTATTCCTATGGCATTGGGGTGTTCCAAGACTGGCCACAGGCTGTCTTTTGTTATCGCAAAGCCGCAGAGATGGGCAACACTGTGTCCAAATACCGTCTGGGCTATTGCTATATGTTTGGTTTGGGACTGGAGCAGTCCATGCCTATGGCAAATAAATGGCTGACAGAGGCAAAAAACGAAGGGGACAAAGAAGCGAGTGATTTATTAGACAAGCTTGATATTATTTTCAAAGATTCCAAGTCTTTCTTGCGTTATTAACCCCTTGATGAAGCAAAATTTCCACCGTTGCTCACGAAAGATGCAATACCTTCTCTGAATGAAAATAAGACAGTTCTTCTGGGTCATGTGTGATCCACAGAACTGTTTTATTTTTTGTCTTTTCCATGACATAGTCCATGGTTATTTTTTTGCTCTTTTCATCTAAGCCTTTGAATGGCTCATCTAAAAATAAAATATCAAAAGTGGCAAGGACGGCTCGCAAAATTGCCACACGTCGTCTCATGCCCCCTGATAATTCTTCTGCTCTTTTCTCTTTGCAAGCTTCCAAGCCCAAAATCCCCAAAGCTTCCGACACTTGGGCAAGGGTGAGTGGGCTATTTTTTTTCATATGTGGCAGAAGGATATTCCCCTCCACTGTCACAGTGGGGCAAAGATGGTCCTCTTGAAACACAACAGACTGTTTCAGGTTCTCCAGTCCAGAAATTTCACCTGAATCTACCTGTTCCAAGTCCATCAATAGACGAAATAGGGTCGTTTTCCCAATACCAGAGGGTCCCCAGATACAGGTTCTTTTTCCTAATGGTATTTCTTCGCTATAGTCAGAAAAGACACAGGTGTCACCATAGGATTTATATAAATTTTTCACAGAAATCATGGAATCTCACTTCTTTCCTGATATTTCACCTCTACTATTTTTTTTGCAAAATAGTTCATCACCCCAGTGAATATTTTTTCGCAAACAAAGCTAAGGATAACAATGGCGAAGGTCCACGCAAATAGATTCGGGGTGTCCAGATATAATTTTGCTTTGTAGAGCTGTTCGCCGATGGAATTTTTGGGCATACCAATCAATTCTGCTGCAATCCCTGCCTTCAATGCCATGCCCACCCCCATGATAGAGGCAGAGCGGAGAGAGGGCATCACTTGTGGTAGGGTGATATATCGAAAATTGGCATAAGGACTCAGGGCAAAGACTTTTGCCATATCATAAAGTTTTGGGTCAAGTTCTTCTAAGGCTGTGGATAAATTGGTATATACAATGGGAAATACCATGATAAATGAAATAATAATAGAAAGCTGTCCAGAGGAAAACCAAATCAAAATTAAAATGATAAAGGAAGCAATGGGGACAGACTTGCAAATGAGTATGACAGGATGTAACAGCTGTTTGATCCACAAATAGCGAAAAGACATAATTCCAGCCCAAACCCCCAACAAGATGCCAAAGAAAAAGCCAAAAGTCAAGCGATAAAGACTGTTAAAAATAGAAATCCAGAAAAAATCTTCCCACAAAAGAGCCCATAGTCTGGTGAGGGTGAGAAAGGGTGAAGGGAGCAAGATGGCATATCCCACCATCATGCTCCCTATTTGCCAAAGTATTAGCCAAAATAACAGGACCCAAACAGGGAACTTAGTCCCCTTCATAGAAGAAGCCATCTTCTGGCATACTGCCACCAATAGAGGCAGGGTTTTGATTCAATAACTCTTCATAATACCCAGTCAAAGCTGTTTTCATCTCTGCCCCTTGGATTAAAGTGATGCTACAATAAGGAAGAGCTGCTTCTGCAACTTCTGCTGAAACGATTTCGTAAAACTCGATCAAAGCAGCTGCGTC
This sequence comes from Eubacteriales bacterium, assembly GCA_044432725.1. GTDB lineage: Bacteria > Bacillota > Clostridia > Oscillospirales > Oscillospiraceae > JAWXUK01. The sequence goes on along the minus strand of JAWXUL010000029.1, from coordinate 8,609 downwards.
AGGCACATTTTCTTGGACAAAGGTCACAGAAGCTTCATAGTTTTCCATAAAATCAGCAATGACATGGGGATTTTCTTCTACAAATGCAGTGCGAGCAACCACCACTCCTGTGATTAACATTCCCTCGCTGTCTGTCTTGTTCCACTCTTCTGTCAAGTCTAAGACGGTGGTCATGGATTCGTTTGCCTTTTGTGCTGTGGTGGCAAAGGGTTGTGGCAACATAGCAAGAGCGTTTTCCTCTGCTGTAATGGTTGCAACCACCTCTGCTTGCTCACTTTTCCACTCCACAGTCACAGAATCACTGAGACCATTTGCTTCCAGAATATAATTCAGGGCATATTCAGGGGTACCACCTTTTCCAGAAGCATAGATGGTTTTCCCAGCTAAATCTTCAATAGAGGTGATTGTATTCCCGTTTTCCACAATATACAACACCCCTAAGGTATTAATTCCAAGGACGGTGATTCCCCCTTCGGTGTTGTGATAGAGGATAGAAGCAACATTTGCTGGAACTGCTGCGATTTCAACACCACCACTGACAAGTTGTGCTGTGACTTCTTCAATGCCATTGACAATACTGAAATCATAGTTGTGATTTGTCAAATGACCTGCACTGTTTTCCATCATCATGGACACCATGCCCATGGCTGTGGGGCCACTCATTGCCATCACAGAGAGGTCCACTGCTTCTGTCTCTTGTGTCTCAGGTGTGGTTTCCTCTGTTGTGATGTCTGGGGCTTCCCCTGAAGGGGTTTCTCCTACTGGGGCTTCTGCTGTGCTACAGCCTGATAATAGCCCCAAAGTTAGGATGGTTGCCATGAGTAATTTTTTTAAATTCTTGTTCATTTTATGCTCCTTTTAATTTATGGCTGTTCTTGCCAAGATGTTTCCTCTGTGCCAGGTTCGCACCACCACAAAGTTTGGTCTGATACTTGCAGATAGATTTTTCCGTTGTGGCTCACTCGGACGCCTGGGGTGTAAAGTCCCTGTGCTTCCTTCTCTCGTGTCCATGGTTCTGGGTCAGAGGGAACATAGCCCTCCATTTCCCCTACTTTTGTCCATTCTGGAGAAGCACCGGGCTCGTTCCACCACAGAGTGTCTTGATGGCTTTGCTCGTAAATGATTCCCTGATAGCTGACCACAGAGCCTGTGACATAGACACCTTGGGCTTCCTCTCCCCGATTCCATGGGACAGGATTTTCCAAAGTCCCCACTGGTTTGGCAGAGACAGAAGGTGTGACTGTGCTAGCACCACCACTTGGCACATTGCCAGAGGTAGAAACATCCACTTTTCCATTACCAAAAATTACCTGCTTTCCATATTCTACCCCAGAAAGACTATTTCTATGAGTGATATAGACAGATTTTATCATATCTTCTGTAAAGGGCACAGAGGTATCAGCAAGGCTTAGGGTAAAACTGATCACGCTTTGCTGTGGCAAAAAGCGATTTTCATACACTTGTGCCAGATCTACCACCATCAGATTTTCTGTTTTGCTACTTTGTTCTGTGGACAGAAAAGCCACATCTGATTCTATATAAATTTTAGGGAAACTAACGGTTTCCCCCTTGGTTTCCAGTGGACGAAGGACTGCTGTGGTCTCTTCAATCAATTCCAGATTTTTCAAAGAGAATGTCACCTCTGTACTGGTGATATTGGTGATTTCAAAGAGAAGATTCACAGGGCTTGTGACAATCTCATATTGAGGCAAAGAACTGTCCCCAAAGAGTCCTTGATAAATGGCTTTGGTCAGTTCATCTCTTTGTCTTGGGACATCTGTCACCTTGTCATTACTAGATTGCCAAGAAATCATTCCACCCAGATTATGCTCTTTCACATATTTGGTTTTTTCCGAGATAGATTGGGGGTTGTCATAGGTGTAGAAAGCAGAACCATTATAAAGATAAGGTGCTTTTGCAACATCGTCCCAATATTCCACCATGTTTTCAGAACTGGCAATCAGTTGATCTATTTTCCGATAAGGCCAAATCCCACCTGTTTCGTCTGCTCCCTGTGGCTCGATATAGTTTCCATTGGGGTCATTGCTGACAAAAAGTCCTGGTAATCCTGATACAATCTCTGTCTTTTCTACATTCATCCAACCTCTGGAGTAAAAAGCTGCGCCGATGACGATTTTTTCAGAAGGAACTCCTTGTGCCAACATATATTGGACACATTGGTCAGCAGAAAGCCCATCTTCGTAAAAAGGGTCAGCAGGATTGCCGTAAAGAGGTGTGTGGTGTCCTGTGACTGTGTCAAAGGCACCTTTGGCATCATAGGTCATCATGTTCCCGAAGTCAATCACTTCAAACATGGCTTTTAAATCTATGCCAGCTTCTAATTTTGCTTTGTCAATGGGCAGTGCCACAGAAAGTTCATAATATTTCCCCAGTCTTGCCCCTTGTTCATCCATGGCTTCTCGCAAATCTGTGAGTAATTTGATATAATTTTCTTTGTCAGCAGGCGAGGCAGAGGGAGTGCCCTCGTCTTGTCCATGCTCCCCTTGTCTCACCACAGCGGGATATTCCCAGTCAATGTCGATGAAGTCGAAACCTGTATAGGCTAAAAAGCCCATCATTTGAGAAACAAAGGTGGCTCTTGTGCTATCATTGGCAGCCATCAGGGCAAAATCCCCTGACTTTGTCCATCCTCCCACAGAAACCCCCAGTTTCATGTTGGGATTTTCTGCTCTTTGAGCAAGGAGCGCTGGTAAAATCCCAGCATTGGCTTCTCCCCAGATCACGCCGTCTTGGTCCATGCTTGCGGCGGTTGCCGCATCTGGGTCTGTGAAAATCAAATAACCCGCTGCGTCAAAGTCCAAAAAGCAAAAATTCAGGTGGGTATAGTATGCAGTGGGCAAATCTTCAGGATAATAGTTGTCCTGTCCTCCCCAAATAGACCAATCACTGTAATACATCACGTTCCGTAAACCACTAAAATCACTAGAAGGAGAGGAATTCGTGCTTTCCTCTTGTGGATTCGTTGTGTTTGTACTGCCTGAATTTGTGTTGTCAGAGCTTGTGTCTTCTCCTGTGTCAGTGGTATTTTCAGCAGGACTGTTGGTGTTTCGCCCTAGTAATAAAATAGAAGCAGCAGTACCTAGTACCAGAGCGACACCCAGTCCAATGGCAAGTTTTTTGTTCATTTCTTGTCTCCTTAATGGGAATGATAAGGTATTTATTTTAACCTTCTTGATCCAATTTAAATTGTGCATCGTATAATTTGGTATAGATTCCATTTTTAGCATAAAGTTCTGTGTGATTGCCTGATTCCTCTACCCCATCTCCTGACAGGACGATAATCACATCGGCATTTTTGATGGTGGAAAGTCGATGGGCGATGACCAAGGTGGTGCGTCCTTGGGAAAGTTCGTTGAGAGATTGTTGCACTTCTTGCTCTGTTTGATTGTCAAGGGCAGAGGTTGCTTCGTCTAAAATCAGAATAGGCGGATTTTTCAAAAAGGCTCTGGCAATGGACATCCGTTGCTTTTGTCCTCCAGAAAGACGAACTCCTTTTTCTCCAATATTGGTGTCATAACCATTGGGACAAGACATGATGAAGTCATGGACCCGTGCTTGTTTGGCAGCTTGTATGACTTCCTCTTCTGTGGCATCGATTTTACCATATTTAATGTTCTCTCTGATGGTGCCTGTGAACAAGAAGATATCTTGTTGCACCATACCCACAGCATTTCTCAGACTTGACAGCTTGATTTCTCTTAAATCTGTCCCGTCTAATGTAATATGCCCCTCTAAGCAGTCATAAAATCGAGGAATCAGTTGACACAAAGTGGTTTTACCTCCGCCAGAGGGTCCCACAAGGGCGACTGTTTTCCCAGCATCGATGGTGAGAGAAATGTGATTGAGTACCTCTTCCTCTTCATTGTAATGGAAGGAAACGTTGTGGAATTCTATATTTCCCTCTACTTTGTCTAAGGCAATGCCATTGGTGCTGTCAACAATATCCACTTCTGTGTCCATAATTTCAGCAAAACGGCGAAATCCACTCATTCCTTGCTCGAATTGTTGGGTGAAATTGGTGAGACGTTGGACAGGTTGTAAAATGATGTTAATATATAGTAGGAACAAGACCAAATCAGACATGGACATGGTTTCGTGCATGACACAAAGTCCTCCCACCACCAAGACCAAACCATTGGAGAAGTTGGTGAGAAATCCCATGCCAGACATAAAGGTTGCCATGGCGTTGTAAGAAGCCTTTTTGGATTCTTTGAACAAGGCATTTCCCTCTTGAAATCTCATGTTTTCATAGCTTTCATTGGTGAAGGATTGTACCACACGAATCCCAGAAATACTATTTTCCACTTGGGAGTTCACATCGGCGATTTTCACACGGACATCTGCAAAGGCACGACGCATTTTACGTCTTTTGGTGATGGTAAACCACATAATAATGGGTAACATGATGAGAATGCAGACAGTCAATCTCCATTCTACTGTCCACAAAATACCCGCAGAGCCCAAAAAGAGAATCACAGAAATAAAAAGGTCCTCTGGTCCATGGTGTGCCAGTTCTGTGATATCAAAGAGGTCATTGAGTATTTTGGACATGATTTGCCCTGTTCGGTTGTTGTCATAGTATTTGAAAGAGAGCTTTTGAAGATGGGCAAACAAATCCTCACGAATATCTGCCTCGATTCTCACCCCCACCATATGTCCCCAATAGTTGATGAAATAGGTAAAACCAGCAATGGCAAGATAAATTCCCACCAAAATAGAAGCAAGGAACACTAGTTCTGTCATATTGTTATCGGGGATAGCCACATCCATGATTCGTTTTGTAATCAGTGGGAAGAATAGCCCCAACATGGCTGAAGAGAGAGAGCAAGCCATATCTATGAAAAACAACTTCTTATGGGGTTTATAATAGGAAATGAAACGTTTGATCAGTGCTTTGTCTAAATTTTCTGTGGACATGATAGATACTTCCTTTGTTTTTGGGAACCTCTGAATAATTCCCTTGATTTCTTACGTATACTCATTCCATTTCATTGCTTGTTATTAAGTAGAATGAATATAAGGTCAAATTAGTGTATCATAAGACTTTTCTTTTGTCAAGTGGACATCTTCCCTTGACAATTCTTCGGAAAGTGTTATAATGAAGAGGAAAGAAAACAATAAGGAGTCATATATGAAACTTTTATACCCAATTTTAGCACTTTCCTTTCTCTTAACAGCCTGTGGCAGAGTAGAAGTCCCTGGCAGTGGTGGCACTGCTTCCTCTGGTAGCACAGAAGTTACCTCTGGCACTATCATTGATGACACTGTCTCTGCTCCTAAGCCTGAGGATTCTCTTGATGACAAAGAAGAAATCCACAGCACAGAAGAATCAGAGGAGGACGCTGAAGAAGAAGAAGTAATCGAAGAACCTGTCCCGGAAGAAACGCCAGAACCTTCTCCACAGGAAGAGGAAACCTTAGGCTTTTCTTTTGATACCCAAACAGTTTTTGGTGAACCATTGACCAGTCAAGTTTTCAAAGACTATGACTTGACAGTGATGAATGTGTGGGCGACTTGGTGTGGACCCTGTGTGGTTGAAATCCCTTATTTGCAAGAAGTCTATACAAAACTTCCTTCTAATGTGAATTTAATCGGTCTTTGTCAAGATGGTGACAGTGCAAATGATCTGGCAAGAAGTATTCTAAGCCAAAGTGGAGCAACTTTCCACAGCATCATCCTAGATGATCGTTTATCAGAAGAGCTTATGCCCTTGATTCGAGCTTTTCCCACCACCCTTTTTCTGGACAATCAGGGCAATGTCGTTGCTGCTGTAGAGGGGGTGCCCTCTGGAGATATCACAGCTTCTTACTTGTCCATGATCGATCAAGTATTAGCTGATATGTAACAAGGTCCATTTCTAAAAGCCTTGTGGCAGAAGCTTTTATTTGTAAAGGGAATCCCCCTGACACAGACGAACTGTGTCAGGGGGATTATTTTTTATCCTTGTGGAATCAAAAGGTTTGCTGAGGTCAAAACGTCAAGAATTTCTTCTGCTTCGCTTTCAGATTGTTCGCCAGTGATATTTCCAATGACTCGCAGTTTTAATAATTCGATGAATTCTTCTAATTCGCCATCTTTTTCTACGTAGCTTCTCAGAAGCCCTCTGATGACTTCATAGCCGTCTGTCGTTTCTGTGGCATTAGATTTCTTGCTCATCAGGAAGAGAATAATTTCTTCCTCCTCCATGGCAAGCCCCTGCAAAGTTTGAATCACTGTCTTATCCTCAGGCACTTCTATTTCAAAGCTGTACTCTGTTTCGCTGATGACAAAAATAAGTGTTTTTTTGTTACTGTCAGTCTCAACATCTCCGCTTTCTTCTTCAAAAGAATCCACAAAGAGTTCGATTTCTTCTGCTGTCCCATAAGTTGCCAAAAGTGCTCTCAGGGCATCAAAACCGTCATCATCACCGCTTGCTTCTACCTTTTGCACTCCTAGGAATCGAATCAAGTGATCATTATCCTCTGGATATTCCATCACAGAGCCAAGAACTGACATGTCCGTATACACGTTCACTTCAAAGTCATAGCTTCCTTGTGTCAAGTCAAAGGTGATTGTTTCGGTGACATACCCTAAATCTGGATCTGGAGTAACAGTCTCTTCCTCTGTTTCCTCATCTCCTAATGTCTCGGTATAGACCACTGGGGCATTTTTCTGAGATTCATTTGCACTGACCAATGCCAAACCACCAAGGGCAAGGACAGCCATTGAAATACCAGTGATTTTTGCCAAGGTTTTTTTCAAGGTTTTACTCATACTAAAACCTCCTTTCTACTGTAAGATATTTCTTCCGCTAACGTATAGTATGCCAACGAAAAAAATATATTTGATTTTTCGGAAAATTTCTGATAAATTTTTTTCATTTTCTCCTTGGATTAAAACAAGTTCATCAGGCTTGGAAATTCAGTGATAATCATCCAACCTAGTTCTAATTCAGTCATGGTTAAAAAGGGTGTGAATTCTTGGTTTTGCTGAAACCAATCTGGTGATAAAGCATTTTTCTCAAATAAGATCGTCTCTCCATCTGCCTGAATGGTCAGTTTATTGGGCTGGCTACTGTCTAGGGTGCAGCTGACGCTTTCATATCCGTCATAGACAGTAAAATTATTGTAGCTGCCACGAGCGTCATAAGAAAAAGAAACTAAAGTGTTATTGTTTTCTTTCACATCCAGTGCAAAGACATCGTTTTGACTGGACAGAGATAGGGTAAGGCTTTCATTCTCGTCATAAACGAGAATATTTTCCCAAGGATTTTCTGTGCTACCAAAGGTAACGCCATTTGTTCCAGAAATATCTCCCAGTCCTACCACTTGTCTTTTATAGATATAAAGGCACAATCTCTTGTCAGAACTTTCGTATTCCTGAATCAGTTCAGTAGCACTTGCTCTCAGCTCTATTTCAAATTCTTGATAAAATTCAGAAAAATCTCCATAAGAAAAAGGATCCTCGATTTCCATCAGCATAAAGAATTGTTCCATTTGGGTGGTTAAAACAGGGTCACTGATAATCCCATCCACAATTTGATTCAGCGCTGTTTCAAGGGGTGCAGTGGGTAGGTAAATTTCATAAATATCTGCTTTGACACTGCTCCCGTCAATGGTCATGGTTTTGTTTCCACTTCTTTTTTCAATTTCCACTTCTGTCAACATAGCAACAAAAGCTTCTTGGCAAAGTTCAGAAAAAGCTAGATAGTCACTGGTGTGATAGGCAAAGGGATCAAAGACATAGTTTTCATCCAAAACAATGTCTGCAAAGGAACAGTTGTTCAAATCTCTAGCAAAGGTTGCATTGGTAAAACCAATGGCGCTTTCCCCCAGTTCAATGGTGGTATAGTCCCCAGATAGATAGAAAATCAAATCCATGTCTTCAGCCAGACCCATGCTCCCTTTGATCATTTCATTTTTATAATCCATTTCCAAGACACAGCTTAAACCATCTACTTCATAAGTCATACGAAAGGGTTGTTCTTCTACGTCTTTGAAGAAATTGTAAAAAGGATTGTTGTCCATCATTGTCTTGCCTTGGTCATAAAACAAAGTAGAGGTGTTTTTCACTGCAGAAGCCACCACAATCTCTGGAGAATTCCACAGATAATAGCCACCAAAACCAAGTACAGCCACAAAAGCAACGACTATGCCAAGCACCAGTGGAAGGACTTTATTTTTCTGTGGCTCGTGCAGATTGCCATAGGGTTGATTTTCCGTTATAGGTGCTTGTTTTTGAAAAAGGGAGGGAGACACTGGTACTTGTTCTGGAGATTGATTTTGTGACAGAGGTGCTTGCCCTTGGGGCGAATATTGGGTTTCAGCCATGGGGGCTTGCCCTTGGGGAGCATATGGGTTTTCAGCCATGGGGGCTTGCCCTTGGGGAGCATATGGGTTTTCAGCCATGGGTGCTTGCCCTTGGGGAGCATATGGGTTTTCAGCCATAGGAGCTTGCCCTTGGGGAGCATATGAATTTTCAGCCATGGGTGCTTGCCCTTGGGGAGCATAGGGGGTTTCTGCCATGGGGGCTTGCCCTTGGGGAGCATATGGATTTTGTGCCAAAGGGGCTTCTCCTTGCGTTTGAGCCACTGGTGCTTCCCGTCGGGA
>JAWXUL010000028.1:0-33023 GCA_044432725.1 Eubacteriales bacterium | reverse complement strand
TGTTACGATCTTCCTCTCTCTTTGCCTTGACAATGGCTGGTTTAATGTGCTATAATAAAACAGAATATCGACAAAATCGACCTAAAAAGCTCTCTGTCACAGGAGTGGTCCTTTCTTGTTGAGAAAGAGGTATTCTATGAATTCTGAGTTTAACCATCCTGAAACATCGAAAAAACATTTAAACATAGCAGCAATTTCTTTGTCTGTTATGGTTCTCGCCATAGGTTTTTACTTTTTTGTATCAAACATCACCCAAGTAGTGGCTTTTCTTCGGGAAGTAAATGACATTTTGACTCCTGTTTACGCAGGGGCTGTGATTGCCTTTTTGCTCTCGCCCATTCATGAGTATTTTTTTCATTTTTTTGTGAAGAATCTAAGTACAGAAAATCAGGAGAAAAAAAGGAGCATAAGCAATGGATTGGCTATTTTTGTCAGCCAACTCATCGCCTTTTTTGTTTTTTATCTCCTCCTTGCCATGCTATTGCCAGAACTATATTTAAGTATAGAAAACTTATTCAATTCCATTCCAGAAGATTTTTCCTTAGCGACACCTGCGTGGCTTGCAGAATTTTTCAAAGATTACCCTGATATTTATGAGAAAATTGCTCCAGTTTATGAAAGTACTCTGGTCGGATTGGATAATTGGATACGCAACGAGGTGATACCTAAAATCAATTCAGTGGAAGAGATATTACTCTTTGCAAAGGATTCTCTTTTGCCACATCTTTCTGGTGTGATGTCAGGAGTCACCTTGGTGATGGGTTGGATTTTGTCCTTTTTTCTGGATACTGTTGTTTCTATCATTGTTTCAGTTTACCTTTTAGCCAGAAAACGCACCTTTGCAGCCCAAGGGAAAAAATTCTGTTATGCTTTTCTTCCGGTACAATGGGCAGACTTCCTCTTAGATGAGATACGCAATGCTTACAATATTATGAGTGGCTTTATCAATGGGAAGCTGCTGGATTCTTTCATTGTTGGCATCATCGCTTTGGTGGGGGCATATCTCCTTGGTTTGCCCTATGTGCCACTGGTTGCCACCATTATCGGTGTGACGAATATTATTCCATTTTTTGGACCATTTATCGGTGGGATACCTTGTGGTATTTTGATTTTTCTGGTCAGTCCCATGCAAAGTCTTTACTTCTTTGTCTTTATTGTGATCTTGCAACAATTTGATGGCAATATACTGGGGCCAAAGATTTTGGGCGATTCCACAGGCCTAAGTAGTTTCTGGGTACTGTTTTCCATTATTTTATTTAGTGGACTTTTTGGCTTGGCAGGAATGATTCTAGGGGTACCTGTCTTTGCGACGATCTATAGTATGCTCAGTCGCTTGATTAAATACCAACTGAAAAAGAAGAATATGCCCGAAGATACTTATGTTTATGAGCGAAAAGACGAGCAAAAAGAAATCATGCACAGCGCTGAGTATATCAAACACGCAGCTGAATTAGAAAATAACGACAAAATTGACAATAGTAAGAAAAATGATAAGACAAAAAAAGAGAATAACAGCAAGAAAAATAAGAGTGAAAAAAAGAACTAAAGTACAAATAATAAAACAATAGAAAGAGGAAGATACCGTGCTAGAAAAATATAATTTAAGAAAAATAACCATAAATATCCTAGCGTTTATGGGAATGATTTGTCTTTTATTTGACAATCCGATGACAGTTCAGGCAGAAAGTAATCAAACTGTCAGAGTTGCTTTTTTACCTGATATGTACGGCTTTTTTATGCTAGAAGAAAACGGAGGTTACTCTGGTTATAACTATGATTATCTGATGACAGTGGCACAATATACAGGTTGGAATTTAGAATTCGTAGAAGTCAGCGAAGGTAGCTCTTCTGCTTCTTTGAAAAAAGCAGGGGAGATGCTAGAAGCAGGGGAACTTGATTTGGTGGGACCTTTTAGTGTAAGTACCCCTAATTTAGACGATTATGAAATTGGCGAGAAAAATTATGGGGTTTATCGTTATAACATTTACTCTGCCCGGGATAATTATGCCATTACAGAATATAATTATTTTTTAAAAGACACCATCAGCATTGCTCTTGTGGAAGCATATACTGATTTAAATCAGAAGTTTTTTGATATTGTAGAAAATAAAGGCATGGATTTTCAGGTCACTTATGTACAAACCCATGCTGAGTCTTTAGAATTGCTGTTCGACGAAAAAGTGGATACCATTTTAAATTTGGACATGTCTGTGAACGCTTTGAATTTAGACTTTGTCACAGTGGTTGACCATCTTCCCTTCTATTTTGCTTCTACCAAGGGAAATACAGAGCTGATTGACGAATTGGATGCAGCAATCGAGAAAATTGAAATCATTTCTCCTTATTATCATGATAGTTTGCTGAATACTTACTTTGGTCTACGCTATGAGGGGGACTTTGTTTTTACCGATGAAGAAAAAATCCAGATGGCTCAGCAAGGTTCTTTTAAAGTGGGGGTTGTGAAATCCATCCCACCTTTTATCTACACAGACAGCGAAGGAAATACTGTAGGGATTATGCTAGAAGTACTAGATAAACTGACAGAGATTATGGGGATTCCGTTTGAAGTTGTCTATTATGATACAGTAGAAGAGATGCTAGAGTCCGTGGAGAAGCATGAAATTGACCTGCTTGGGAACATGTCTGCAGAATATGATTTGGCCCATGAACGTAATGTCACGCTGACAAACAGTTATATTTCCTCTGGGGTTTATTGGCTGAGAAACCAAAATGAAGCAGCTGACCCTGATATTTTATATCATTATGTTTCTAGTAATATCCCTTTTTATAAAGATGAAGAGCTTATTAGAATGGTTGAAATAGAACCAGACATGAAAAAAATGGCAAGTGATGGCACTGTTTCTATCTTTTGTAATCCCTATGTGGCAGAATATTTCATCAACAGTTTAAGATTGGATAATATCGAGGTGCAAACTGTCAGTAATGTAAAATCGGAAATTGCCTTTGGTGTGTTGAATCATGTGGATAAATCTTTGATTGGTATGCTCAATCGAGGGATTTTGTATTTAGACGATGGGGAAATGGACGAAATCATTTTCCGTAATACAGTGGTTCAAGGGGAATATTCTTTAGAAGATGTGATCAGCGACTATTATTTCGAGATTTTACTCCTCATTTCTGCCATCGCCTTAGGGATTATTTATGTTGTACACCGTAGTGCTCAAAAATTCAAAGAACTTTCCAGACGCGATGGCTTGACTCATTTGTATAATGCGGGCTATTTTCACGATTATGCCACCAATAAAATCCCAACCCTGAAAGCGGGTACTTTGATTATTTTGGATATTGATTACTTTAAAAAGGTAAACGATAATCACGGACACCACAAAGGGGATGAAATCATCATTAAAGTGGCAGAAGTACTGAAAAAACATTTCAAAACAGAGGATGTTGTGGCACGACTGGGAGGGGACGAATTTGTTGTTTTACTGGAACACGCTACCACAGTATATGATCTGGAAAAACGCTGTAAAGAGATCTTAGACGAACTTTCCAACGCAGAGAATCAAGTGCCTGTCACATTAAGTATTGGTGGTTATTCCTTCACCAATACCAATACCTATAATGAATTGTACAAAAAAGCAGACGATGAATTATATAAAGTAAAAGAAAAGGGAAGAAATGGATTTCTGTTTCATGAGCAATAAAGATGCTGTTTAATAGAACATTCCCTTCGCTTTGATGGATATCTGCAAAGATAAAAGCCAGTGAGTATCATCTCACTGGCTTTTTTGTTTTGGATTGTTCTACTGATTGGGATAAAAATACTTCTCTTGGATATCTGCGATTTTGTCGTTGCGAACAAAGTTTTCAGTTCCCACAGCCGACCATTTTTCAGCGATGGTTTCATAAGAATCACGGTAGATATCCACAGCAGTGTTGCTGTTTTTTTCTTGGGTATACATCCCCCAACTACTGTTCAAGCCAGACACTTTATAGGTCCAAGAGGTATAGGACCAGTTCTCTTCATGGAAACAACTTAAGCCATAATCCCAACTTTCCTCGTTTTCAAAAAAAGTGAACTCTCCCACAAAGGTGGGCAGATCATAATTCGTTTTCTCATTGACAGATTTTACTTTTCCATCGATGAAATTTTCTTGATAGCTGAGTGTATTGATTTGATCCCAGCCATAAAAATGGTATTGATACACCACATTTTCCCAACCGTAAAAATCAGGGTCAGGAAGGTCGGTGGGTTCCCAGATTGCTTGGATATGGATGATATGATTGGGGTCTATTGCTCTGATTCGTTGATAAATTTTATGATATTCTTCATACTGCAAAATACCAGTGGCAGAAGGTTCGTTTAATAGATCATAACCAGCAACCCATGGATTGTCCACATATCTTCTGGCAATTTCTTCCCAAAGTGCCACAGTTTTTTCTATATTTTCGTCGTTTCCGTAAAAATCTCCCACATTGGGATTTGCAATATTACCAGAATGGTCCTTCCCGTTCTGAGAGCCAAAGGCACCATGGAGATCAATTAAGGTATAAATTCCATAGGCTTCTCCTGTCTCGATAAACCAGTCAAGACGTGCAAAACCATCGTCTTTCAAGCTACCGTCCTCTTCTGCCATTTCGAAATAAGAAATGGGTAAGCGTAGTACATTGACTCCCGCTTCTTTCAAAATAGCAAAATCAGTCTCTGTAAACCAATGGTCTTGGTAAATGTTGATTAATTCCCATCCTTGTTCTTTCCCAAAACGTTCTTCCAAGGTGGCAATCAAGGTGGTTTGGTCAGGGGCATTGGTGGGGCATTGCCATTCTTCCATCACAAGCCATCCCCCAATATTCACCCCTGTCAAGAGAATTTCTTCTCCTCCACCATAAGAATCTCGCAAAATTTGTCCATCTGTTTTCAAAAAGGGAGAAGTTTCCTGAGAGAAAATATATTCTTCTTCCATGACTTCGCTGGAAACACCATCCAAGATTGCCACTGCTTTCAGTACTGTATCTTCGGCTAAAAGAATTTCATCTGTATAAAGAAGGCTCTCTTCACTGGGTTGACTGCCGTCGGTAGTGTAATAGATTTCTTCCCCTCTCCTTTGAAAAGTAATGGAAATTTCTTTTCCGTATGTCCCTCCTTGGGGAGAAGGAACAGGCATTTTCAAAGAGGAATGGTCAATTTCATAGTGAAAACTGGAAATGTCAGAATAAACATTCCCTTGGGTTACCACCACTTGCAAGTGGGTGTCTTCTGTGATGGAAATAGGTCTGGTATAAGGCGTAGAACTGCTGTCAGGGGTGGAACCATCTGTGGTATAGCGTATAGTACCAGCAGTATTTTGTGATAAAATCAAGAGAATTGGTTCAGGATAAACCCCTCCTTCACTGCTCGCAAGGACTGCTTCTTGTGAAAGTTCACCTTCTTGCGCAAATTGAATATCGTCCAAGTAATACACCCCCTCATGCCACTGTCCTATACGAATTCCTGTTAATCGACTGCGATCTATCCCTGAAAACTGGGACATGGGAACAGTATATGGAACCCACGTATCTTTTTTTGTAGTGGAAACATCTACCCAATCGAAGTTACTTTCTTTCCCATCCTCATCCACCAAAGCAATCTTCATGGTGTTGCTTCCTTGGGTATCTTTGATGTAAAAAAGTAAAAAAGCTGTATCAGAGGCATCCACAGTATGATCAAAATAAATCAAGGCGCTGCCCTCACTCTTTTGTGGGTCGCCAGTGGATTGACGCTGATAAACAAGACTTTGCGTGCTTTCATAGCCTTCTTCGGATAGAGAAAGTAGTACATTGGGAAAAGATGTTTCCTCTAAGACGAAGGCTTCAAAATCCTGTGGGATACCTGTGATTTCTATGATTTCTTCTTCCAGAGGCACGGGGCTTGCCTCGTTGTTGCTTTGACAACTACTTAGCAAGAGACAAAGCAGTCCTAGGATAAAATAGTTTGTTTTTTTCATGTGATCTCCTTTTCTTCGTTCATATGGATGGTAAGAATGGAAAATTTCTAAATAGTATAAAGGGAATCCTTCCCCTCCTGATTTGATCGCAAAAGACACAAATCAATCCTTTTTCGCATAATAATAGAAAAAGGGGGTGTATTATGGAGAAATTTGGACGAGGGGAAGCCATTGTGTTGTTAGCTGCAGGACTTGCTGTGGAACTCTGCCGACACCAAGAGGATGACCCATTGCTGGTACTTTCAGCCTTTTTTGATGTCTTAGGAGATAATATCGCCCTGATTGTTGCGCAACGTGTTTTATAAAGAATGGTGGAAAGTATTTTACTCACAGAACAAATTTTTTGAAAAGGGAAAAAGATGGTAGGTGTGATGTCTTAAGGATTCTCGGAAGGAAGAGTTTCTGAATCTTCTTCCAGATTGACTTGGTTTTGGGGAGATTCTGGATTCTTGCTGACAAATCCAAGAGAAAGGGCGCCTGTTGGGCAATTTTTACAGCAATCACCACAGCGGATACAAAGAGAAGAATTCGGGGTTTCCCTCACCTTCACCCCCATATGGCAAGTGGCATCGCAACGCTCGCAAGCAGTACAAAGAGATTCATTCACTTGGATTTGAAGGAATGAAAAGGAATGAAACAAACCGTAAAAGCCACCCAAGGGGCAAAAATATTTGCAAAAAGGACGGTATTCTATCACAGACCAAAGAATGATGAGGACTAAAAGAAAAAATTTCCAAGCAAAGAGCCAAGAAACAGATGAACGCAACCACTCATCCCCAAGCAAAAGAGGTACACCACCCAGAAGAGTCCCAGAAGGACAAATCCATTTACAAAAACTAGGGGCACTGATACCAAATTGGTCTGTCAGAAATAATGGTAGTCCAAGGACAAAGACCACCAAGATGACAAAAGGAAGTTTTCTGAATATTTTGGGGAGGAGGCAAGATTTTTTCATTGGTTGAAAGGGGATTTTGTGCAGTAAATCTTGGACTAATCCAAAAGGACAAAAAAATCCACAAACCCCTCGTCCCAATATCACGCCAAAAAGTAAAAGAAATCCCAAAGCGTAAAAGGGAAAGGATTTTTCTGCCCCTGTCAAGCTTGCTTGCACAGCTCCCACAGGACAAGCCCCCACAGCACCAGGGCAAGAATAACAATTTAACCCAGGGAAACAAAATTGTTTTCCCTTTCCTTGATAAATTTTATTTTTGGCAAATCCAATGACGTAACCATTACTGAGGGCTGTAAAAGCCAGTTGTATATAATGTCTCATGATATCATCCTATCCCGATACATTCTAAACAAATATAGATTGCCTTTCTCATAACAAGTAAATGTTGCTCCTGTGCAACACCAACAGCAAGACACCCCAGCCCAAGAACAAACAGGCTGATTCTGAAAACACTTTTTTTGCTCAAAAATTATCCTTCCCTTCATTAAAATATAGATATGTCATTCATTATATACAAAATCTATTACAAAGTCAAGAATTATCTCCTATTTAACCTGATTAGCTTGCACGAAAATAAAATGTTTCTGTGAAATAGAAAGTTTTTTAGAAAGGATTCTTGAAAAAACCACTTGCTTATAGCAGAAAATTCTGGTATAATAGTATTTGATAAATTGCACCTAATTTTAATTCCGCTATGATTGCATTAGGTTCAGGATGCCTGCACATAGCTTGGAAAAAGGGAGTATATAAAATGGACAAACAAAAACTATGCCAGATTCTTTTTGGAAACCACAAGAACCCTTGTTTTCTCACAGACAGAACAACCTGTGAATGTTTATATGCAAATGACGAATTTTTTCGTGTTTATCAGGTTTCAAGAGATATTATCGGCAGTAATTTCTATGAATATATCTCCATGGAAGAAAGCCACTTAGAAGAAGCGTTTCCTGATTGGGACAAGCAAGATTTCTATGAAACGGATTCTTATAACTCACGCTTGAACCAACGCTTCTTTATGCGAGCTGGGTACATCCGTGAAAGCAACGTAATTTTTTGTGAAATGATTCCCACAAACAACGACCTAGAGGCAAATTCCTCCTTTGAAGAAGCCATGACACGTTGTATGGAAATCTATGGTCAGCCAGAAGAGACTGTACTGATTTCCTTCATGGAGTTGCTTTGTCAATTTTACGAGAGCGAACGTGCTTATGTCTATCGCTTCAATTTTACAGATAATACCATCAACTGCGTGTCGCAGTGGTGCTTAGATCCACAATTTAACATCACAAAAGAAATCGGTACAAAGATGGATTGCACCTTTTTGATTAAGTGGTTAGAGGAAGAAAATGTAGGTGGCATTGTCACAGCGAACCGAGAAGCAGAGGACTTCGACCAGAACACCACCATCGCTAAAATTATGGAAACCTTTCAAATGAAGAACGTCACTTTATGCACTGTGGAAGATTCCAATCACAAACCTGTTGGACTGGTGGGGTTGAGTAACAGGCAAGACTATAGAAAATTACTGGACCGTCGATTGCTTCATACCATTTCTCGCTTTGTGGCACTGGATGTCTCGAAACAAGCGGGCAGTGATCGTTTATTCCATGTGGAAAATCGTGATGTGCTGACAGGATTTTACAATCGCTTTGCCTATGACAAGAAAGTCACAGCCATGAGAGAAAACCCTCCCAAAAAGCTTGGCGTGATTTCGGTGAATATCAACGGCTTGAAGAATATTAACAACAATCTGGGTAATGAAGCCGGAGACGAACACATCAAAAAATCAGGGACTGCCGTGAAATCTCACTTTGGCTATGATATTTTTAGAGTATCTGGGGATGAATTTATTGGTCTTGCCTATGACGTGGACAAAGAAGAATTTGAATACAAAGTGACAAGCCTCCAACGAAAACTGAGAGAAGAGAGTAACTACGATTTTTCTATGGGCAGTAGTTGGGGCGAGGGAAAAGTGGACTACGGCTCTTTACTCCGAGAAGCAGATGGCGTGATGTACATCAACAAGCAAGAATACTATGCCACAGGTCTTCGGACTTTGGAATCTGTGAGTTCTGTCATTCTTCGTGATTTACTTAGTTTTCTGGCAGATGAGGAATTTATGATCTATCTACAGCCACAAGTGCGCTTGGAAAATGGCTCTCTCCACGGAGCAGAAGCACTGATCCGACGCTTTGATAAGAAAAATCAGAAAATGGTGTTCCCAGATCAATTTATTTCTATGTACGAGCAAGCAAGTGTCATTCGCCATGTGGACTTGTTTGTGGTGGATACGGTTTGTCAGCTGTTGGCACAGTGGTCGAAAAGAAATAAGACACTTCCTATTTCTGTGAATTTAAGCCGAGTGACCCTACAAGAGTTCGGCATCGTGGATACCATCGTAAAAATATGTGATAAATATGGGGTTCCTCATTCCCTTGTGGTGATCGAAGTGACAGAACGTGTGGGGCTGATAGAAAACGATGTGCCATCCTCTCTTGTCACCGACTTTATCGACAATGGTTTCACCATATCACTAGATGATTTTGGTTGTGCATATTCCAACATCGTCACCTTGGCTCAAATTGAAGTGGACGAGGTTAAATTGGACAAAAGTCTGGTGGATAACCTGACCACCAATCGAAAAAATCATATCTTGGTGAAAAATGTCCTTTCTATGTGCGAGGAATTAGAGGGAATGTCTACCCTGGCAGAAGGAATCGAGGATGAACAGCAATCTTCTCTCCTACAAGAATTAGGCTGTCATTTGGGGCAGGGGTATTTTTACTCACGTCCTATTCCTGTCAGCGAATTTGTGGAAAAATATATTGATGGAAATGAGGTAGCACAATGAGAGAACGAAGAAAAGGGAATTATATTTGGTTGATTGTAGTGGGGCTGGCTTTTTTGTTTTCCTCTATGACCTATCGGGTGAATATGATGATGTCACAGCAAAATGAACTGATTAGTGATTTATCCCAAGTGGAATATTTAAGTTCCAGTACACAACGTCTGGCAAAAATGATCAATGCAAACAACAAAGACAATAAAGTCATCTTTTATATTAACGCAGAAACATTAAGAAATCTGGATTATACAAATCCAGAGAGTTTGTCCTTACTGGAGAAAGAAGCGATTCAAGAAATCGCCAACGCTGTAATCCTTAACTGGAATACCTTGATGGAACTCTTTGAATTATCAGAAGATGACCCAGAAGCCACCTATGACGTGGATTCCATCTTACTTGCCAGTGACAGTCATTTTAATAATATGACAAATTTATCCTTGGCTATCACAGAAGAATCAGAAATACTCGCTGAAGAAATTGCAAAATTGCAACTGAACAGCTATGGAGTCTTGTTTTTGATTGTCTTTTTCTTAGGGCACTACTTGATTATGACAACCATGGCATTAAAAAGTGGAGCAGAGCTTGCTGTGGTTGCTTCTTTGGATATTGCCACAGGGCTTTACAATCGCTCCAGATGTCAAGAAATTCTGAAAGATGCCACACCCACAGACCGTGTGAGACAGCCTGCTGTCATTGTGATTGATTTGAATGACTTGAAAAAGACAAATGATATCCAAGGGCATAAAGTGGGGGACGAACTCATCAGCACTTTTGCAAGTTTGCTCCGAGAAGCCACCAATATCCACAGCGTCAAACCATTCTTAGGTCGTTATGGTGGAGATGAATTTGTCGTTTACCATCAAGATATAGAAAAAGAAGAAAATATTCAAAGCTTCTTAGGGGAATTGGCTTATGTCACACAGGAATTTAACAAGGATGAAACGAAAAAATTCACTGTTTCCTATGCTATTGGCTATGCCATCAACACAAGTGGAGAAGACGGATTGACCACTCGACAGCTTTTTGAAGAAGCAGACGAAGCCATGTACGTCAACAAAAGAGAAATGAAAAAATCTCTGGAACAGTCCCCAAAAACAGAAGAAACACCCACAGAAACTTAGAAAGGAACTAGATTATGAGTAAAAAAAATACTGATTCCCAGAAGTTGGTGGAGACCAGTGAAGGTGTCGTAGATATTGGTGCCATCAAAAAGAAGTTAAAAAAGCAACAAATCTCCTTGCATATTGCTCTGACAGCGGTATTTTTAGCAATATGTGTTGGATTTAAAGTAGATCAAAACAATGCCCTTGCCAACAAAGAGCATATTGATGGCAATATCATCCGCATAGGCAATGACAATGGGGAAGCCATGGGGGATGTGGTTGTTGCAAACCCTTGGCGAAACGCTTCTTTTTCTGAAATATTATTGTTTCGCAGTCTCTTTCTCACAGACAGTACTTTTACAGAAATCAATCCCAGTTTAGCAGAAAAATACGAGATTTTACCTGACGGTGTCACCTATGTGATCACTTTGCGAGAGGGACAATATTGGTCTGATGGTGAAACAATTACAGTAGAGGACGTACTTTTTAGTTTTGAAGCATTTTTAAGATGTACGAATGTCAACTCCAATTTATCTGCAACCTTTCAACGGATTGTGGGGGCAACAGCATATGCAAATGGAGAAGCAGACACTGTAACTGGGCTGAGCCTTCAGGGAAACACCATTTCCATCCAACTGGATTCTCCCTATAGTAATTTCGCCCTGTTGCTGACCCAGTTTGTCCCTTTGCCAAAGCATATTTTAGAGGGGGAAGATGTGACAACATTTACCTCTGGCCATGAATTCTTCCTCAATGCAAACCCTGTTTGTAGTGGTGCGTTTTTTGTGGATTACATTGATGAAAATAATAATGTCATTTTAAGCAAAAATCCTTACTACACAGATGAAGCGACAGAAATTGATACAGTCATGATGTGTTGGGACTATGATAATGAAGTGTTGGACTATTATTCCACCACAGATCCCACGAAAATGGTCAGCTATAATGCCATGAAAGGTTACGAAGAACACCAAGTCGAAGTATATTTTTATCGTTATTTTATTTTCAACCTGGCAGGCGGTGACGAGGGGGAACCCAATACAGACATGCATGATATCAAAGTCAGACAAGCAATTTATCATGCCATTGACACAGAATCATTGATGGAAGATATTTATTTTAATAAAACCACTCCAGTTTATGGGGGATCTTTGGAACTTTCTCAGCAACTTTTCGAATACAACCCAACGAAAGCAAGACAATTACTGGAAGAAGCAAATTATGACTTCGATAGAACTTTCACCATTGCTTATTATTCTGGGGATACCAGTTCTCGGATTATGTTAGAAACCATTGCAGGTTATTTAGAAGAAGTGGGCTTGACTGTAGAATTGAAGAAAGCTTCGGCTGCTGAATTATACGCAGAACCCACTTATGATATGCTTCTGAAAAATCTTTCAGCATTGAATACCGAGGATTGGTACAATGAATACTTATCAACCAATGCCAACTTAAGTCAACTGATGGGACGTGAAGGGGAATTTGATGCGCTCATCGGAGACCTCACTTCCACCACAGACAGTGTGAAATATACAGGATATATGCAAGATTTGGTGGATTTAGAGCAAGAATTGCTGTACAAAATGCCCTTGTTCCTCCTGAGCGACGCCGTTTTCATCAACAGCAATCGACTTGAAGTGCCAGAGGACATTGTTTTTGGTAATACTCGCTATCGTACTGACCAACGTTTAGACGAGTGGTTTGTTTTAAAAGAATAAATGAACGATTTTATTTAGACTTGTGCAACAAAAAGTGACGGTATGCACCTTGTGTGCCGTCACTTTCACTACGTAAACATAAGAAAAGAAAGAGAAAGAGGTTTCAAATGACAAAGGATATTTTCAGTCAGCTATTAACAAGATACGTAGATACCTATAGCAATGCTTTTATCGTGGGTGTTTTTGGTGAGAAAGAGATTCTGTATCGCAACCATATCGCAGAAGAACTATACGGAATTTCTGAGGGTGTCACCGACCTTGAGCCAATCTTCAAGCATCATTCTCAAGGATTGATGGAGATGGTACGAGAGGGCTTGGATGGTCAAGATTTGATGGTGTGGAATAATATCACAACCCAGACTTCTGAGGGGGGATTTTGCACTGCTGATATACAAATTGGCTTTTTTGACCAAGAAAAGACTTTGGTTTGTATCGAAATCATTCCAAAAAATGACACACGTATGGAAACAGCAGTGGCACAGGTGAATCAATCCATCAGAGCAGAGGGGATTCTTAATTTTGACGAAAAACTATCCCTGATTCATTGTAATGACCTGTTTCATGCTGTCTTTGAATCTAATGAGGATGTGCGCCATTCTCACTTTGGAAATGATTTCAGCAACGGGTTTCAACCAGAAATTCGGGAAGAATTATTGGCTGATATTCAGAAAAAACTAACAGAATCCGACCGTTTTACAACAAGAATGAAAATAATCACCTCTAAGGGGAAGGCTTTGTGGTATTCCTTGGAACTTCATCGCCGAACTTTGGATAATTCTGGCACAGATAAAATAATGGCATATATGGTCAATGTAGAAAGACAAGTCGCAAAAGATGCGCAATTAGAGGATATTACCCAGTATTTCAGCATTTTACAAAGCATGTGCAAAGGCTTGTTATATCGTTTTGATATTCGCACAAGAACATTGTATCGCAATGAAGAAACAGCGAAAATATACAACGTACCAGCTGTGGCAGAAAATTTCCCAAGCAAAGAGTGGTTAGAAGAGGCACTGCATTCAGAGGACGTGGAAGGCTTTATTGCTTATGTTGAAAGGGTCGTTTTAGGTCAAGAAGGCTCGCACACAGCAAGGTTGAGAACCCCCTCTGGGGAAAAGGAGTATCATACCTTTACATTCAAACCAATTTACAGAGCAGACGGCAGTGTGAAAGAGATGGTAGGCTGTGCCACCAACGTCCATAACTTGAAAGAAACTCAGAAAGAATTAGAAAATCTCAACCAGTATTTTCATATTCTACAAAGTATGTCCAGTGGCATGCTTTATCGTTTTGATATCAAAAAAAGAATTTTATATCGGAACAAAACAAACGCCCATTCTTATCAGTTACCAGCAAAAGGGGAAAACTATCCTGACATAGAAAACCTGAAAAATGTGATTCACCCAGAGGATTTACGTGATTATGTGGACTTTATCGAAAGAGTTATTCTGGGGCAAGAGGGCTCATTGGATACCAGAGTGAAAACCCCAACAGGGGAATATGAGTATCACAGAATGACTTTTAAGCCTTTGTTAAATAATGACGGCACAATCAAAGAAATGATTGGGAAGGGTAAAAATATCCACTATATCAAGAAAACAGAGCAAGAATTGGAAAATATCAACCAATATTTTTGTGCAATTCAAGACTTATCTGATGATTTGCTCTATCGGATTGATATCAAAAACAAGTCTCTCATTCGTAGAGAAAAGGTAGATGGACAGGCAAATCTGTTCGGTGCCAACATTGTAGCCACGAATTTTCCAGAATCAGTGTGTGAAAATGGCTTTATTCACCCAGAAGATGCAAAGACATATATCAAGTTTGGTCATAAAGCATTGAAAGGTATCGCTAGTATGGCAGAAGTTCGCATGAAATCAAAAAGCGGTGAATTTGGATTCCGAAGAATCATCGCCGTTCCTGTGATGAATGTGGATGGCACAGTGAACGAAATGTTGGGGAAAGTTGTGAACATTGATGGTGTCAGACAACTGGAACAGCAAGCACAGTACGACGATTTGACGCAAGTACTAAACAAGCGAGCCATGTTGGAAAGAACCTCGGAATGTTTGTCAAAATCCATTAGAGATGACATTCATGCCCTTTTATTTATCGACTTAGACGATTTTAAGTATGTCAATGATAATTTAGGTCATGCCTTTGGGGATCATCTCCTAAAAGAACTAGGGGCAAGATTAAAAGAAAACACTCGTCACGGAGACTTAGTGGGGCGTGTGGGTGGAGATGAATTTGTTGTATTTCTACGGAATATCCCCTCTGAAGATATGTTGATGGGGAAAGCAAAAATGTTGCTCGCTGCCATTTCAGAGGATATTGTCCAAGGAGATAATAGGCATAGCATCCATGGAAGTATTGGGATTGCTGTTTACCCAGAGCACGGAGAAGCCTATGAGGAACTCTATCATCATGCAGATATTGGTCTTTATCGTTCTAAACATCACGGGAAAAATATTGTGACAATGTACAATGAAGATTTGGAAAATGAAAAATAATGAGCAGAAAAAAAATTCTTTTCATGTTTCTTCTCCTGAACCATGGGAAAATAGAAAGATGTAGCTGATCATTGCTCAAAAAATTCTTTCGCTCAAATGAAGGAATTTCCCTTGGAAAACAGTAGTTAGTATGTTTAAGATGCTGTACTAACGGCAATAAATCCCTAAAAACAAGCACCATAAGAAAGGAAATGACTCTTTCTTATGGTGCTATAATTTATTATGATCTTACATCTAAAAAGATTTTACATTTTTGTAAGTTGTCCCCCTCTGCCACCACAGAGACGATGCCTTCTTTTAAAGTTCGCAAACAAAAAACACATTCTCCGTGAAAGACAGGGCAATAAGGCTCTGAAAAAGTCCTTGTACTACACTGATCACCACTATCAGCAGCGACATATTCGCCCACACCACTGACAGAAAAATGAACTAGATCATCAGCGTTCGGACAAAGATTTCCATCAATATCAGTAACCTTTACTCTTACATAAGCTAATTCACCCACTTCAAGGATGGTTTTTTCTGGGATTACTACTATTTTCTCGGGATTTCTAGCTGTGTGAATCACATCTGTAGTTATGAAGTTTCCATCTATATCATAGCCAACTGCTTTCAGTTCGCCAGATTCATAAGTGACATCATGCCAGATAAAACGAAACCTTTTAACTTCAGCGCACTTTTCAGAATTTTCTGTTAAAATAATAGAGCTGTCTTTTGTGGCAAACCCCAGAGACTTTTGGTTGAGAAAAAGTTCAATTTTATGGCAATTACTATAAGCATGGACAGAAATCTTTTGATGTTCTTCCCAATTCCAGTGGGGAAAGAGGTGTAATACAGGCTTTTTGCTCCATTTAGATTGATAACTATAAAATCTGTCCTTGGGTATTCCAGCCATATCAATGATGCCAAAATAAGAGACGTGGGAAGGCCATTGGTTCCGAAAAGGAGTAGGTTCTCCCAAATAATCAAATCCAGTCCAGACAAATTCGCCTAATAAATTCGGGAATTGGTCTTGTGCTGCGAATTCTTTCTCTGGTACATATGCCCAATTTGGACCTGATAGATCATAGGACGAAATATAGCCAGAAGGATGTGGCGCCACAGGAAAGTCACTCTCTGGGGGAAAGTGATACACGCCTCGAGAACTCACTGTACTAGCCGTTTCACTGCCTAAAATAATCCAGTTTGGATGCTCTTTTAGATATTTTTCGTAGTTATTACCTTGATAATTAAAACCAACCACATCTACAACATCGCAAAATCCTAATTCGATTGCCTTAGTCGGGTTATTGATACCAAAAGTTGTGGGGCGGGTGGGATCTTCCCTGTGACTGATATCACAAAGAAATTTAGCCGTTAGCACGCCTTCTTCTTCATTTTGGTCTCGAATTTCGTTTCCTAAACTCCACATGATCACAGAAGGGTGGTTTCGATCACGGCGAATCAAGTCAATAAGGTCCCGTTCTGCCCATTCATCAAACAAAAGTGTATAGCCGTTGGGGACTTTGGGTACTTTCCATTCGTCAAAAGCCTCTGGAATGACTAAAAACCCCATTTCATCGCACAAGTCCATAAACTCTCTTGAGAAAGGATTGTGGGTGCATCTTATGGCGTTGCAACCCATAGTTTTTAGCATTTCTAGTTGTCTTTTGATGGCATAAACATTGGTTTCTGCTCCAATCATCCCTAAGTCGTGATGCAAACAAACCCCTTGTAATTTCATTTTTTTCTGATTGAGAACAAAACCATTCTCTCTGGATATTTCAACAGTGCGAATCCCGAATTTGCTGGTATATTGGTCAATCACTGTGCCATTTTTGATGATTTGAATCACACACTGATACATAACAGGGGAGATGACATCCCAAAGTTGTGGATTTTGAATGATGACTTCTGTTGTTACTTTAGAAGAAAGAGGTGAAACTTTTTTAGAGATACTCATACCATTAGGTGCAAAAATTTCTTCTTCTACTTGATAAGATTCATTAATCTCTCCTGAAAAGTCAGATTGAATCACAATTTTAGCAGTGTTTTCTTTCGTAACTTTTGAGGTGATGTAAGTTCCGTTAAAAGTGATAAAGGTTTCTTGTAACTCCACCAAACGCACAGGACGATAAATGCCCGCACCAGTATACCAACGTGAGGAAGTCTCTTTTGGATTTGCAAGGACAAGAAGTGTATTTTCTTCTGTTTTCATCACTACTTCACTAATGTCCAAAGAGAAGGAACTATAGCCATAAGGTCTGCCACCAACATTGATGCCATTGACATAAACTTCACTATAAGACATCACCCCATCAAACTCCAGAAAAACTCTCTTGCTGTCTGGAGTAATGGTAAAATTTCTCCGATAAACACCCAAACCAGTGATGGGAAGTCCTCCTGTTCTGCCGATATGAGCAGTTTCTTTTAAGACTCCATCAGCATGGACTTTGACATATTGAGGGTCGTTATCTGGTGAAAAAGGACCTTCCACAGCCCAATCATGTGGAACAGTTACTCTTTTCCAACTGCTATCATCAAAGTCCTTTTTGTAGCAGTTTTCGGCTATTTCGCTACTATTATGATTGAACTCTCTAGAAAACAACCAATTATCTTTCAATACACTGACAATTCTGTTAGACATTCTGATAACCTACTTCATCTGCTCGAGCCCAGTACTTCTTCTCTAAATTGTACCAAGCATGGGGAGCATCCTTTACATAGCGATAAGTGTCGAAAATGTCACCATGACCAAATGCACGAGGGTCACCAGTTCTTTTTAATTCTGCCATAAGTTCTTGGAAAAGATCTTCTTTGATCTTTTGAAAAGCTGGACTTTTGGCAAGATTTTTCATACATTCAGGGTCATTTTGGATATCAAATAGTTCCTCTTCTGGACGTAATCCAAAAGAAAGATTGTAGTAAAAATTCTCTCGATTTGCGTGCAACAGCAAAATTTCTCTTTTGGTTGGAGAGGGGTCACAGTTGGGGTAATTGGTATCTGGATTTCCTGCTGGGTATCGACTTGGTTCAAAATTTCGACTATATAGATATTTTTCGCTTCGAATACTGCGAACAGGGTATCCTTGATCTAAATATCGCCCCATATCATGTCTTTCTCGACCCATATAGGCTCGATTTCGTTTTAGATTGACTTGCCCCTCTGCCTGTGAAAATAAAATATCTGTTAAACTGGTTCCTCCCATAGATTCAGGTGTCTTTGCTTCAGCTAGTTCTAAAAAAGTGGGAGCGAAATCAATAAAACTAACGATATCACTGACCTTACGCCCACCTTTTACTTTATTTTGCCATGAAATTGCTAGAGGTAAGTTGAAGTCATCTTCATACATCTGCCCTTTTATCCGTGGAAATGGCGCTCCATTATCTGAAGTTACTACAATAAGGGTATTGTCATATTCACCAATTTCTTTTAAATAATCTAAGATTTCACCAAGTTTTTGGTCAAACCAATCAATTTCAAAGGCATAATCACAAAAATCAGAGCGAACCACTTCATTATCAGGTAAATAGCTTGGTACAGTGATGTCTTCTAACTTCTTTCCGTGAGATAATCCTTCCCCATCTGTATAGACTCTGTGTGGCTCTTTACAGCCATACCAGAAATAAAAAGGTTGGTTTTCATTTCGATCTTCCAGAAAATCTTTGAAATTTCCCACATAATCGATAGTAGAGATAGAACTTCCCTCTGGTGGTGTCAGACTTTTGCTGTTATACTCGTTGCCTGCTGGATTGCGCTTGTAGCCGTTACATTCATAATCACCAGGTCCCCACCCTTTTCCAGTAAAACCAACATGAAAGCCAGCTTGTTCCAACAAATCTGGGAAAAGAGCCACATTTTTTGGGAATTCACAGAAATGAGTACAGCCAGATTCTAGTTGCCAAGTGTGTTTTCCACTTAAAATGGACGCACGAGAAGGGGCACACTTGGGATTAGTACAGAAGGAATTTTCAAAAAGTACCCCCTCTTTTGCAATGGCATCGAAGTGTGGTGTGTGGACAAATTTATCACCATAAGCACCAAAATGACTGGCATCATCAGCAATCGCAAACAAAATATTTGGTTGTTTCATAGAATTCCTCCTTAAATCTCTGGTGCATGAGTGTTCCAACGCATTTCTGATTTTGGTGAAAGCTGAAACATCTTATCAATAATTTTACTTAAGCCGAGGCATTTTTGTCCTTGATAACTTGGCTCTTCCCACAAGTTCATTCGTTCAAGAGGGTCTTTTTTTAAGTCATATAATTCTCCATAAGGTCTATCTACATAATATATTGTTTTAATTTGATCCACAATCACCCCTTTGATGTTGTGTGCTTCCATGTAAAGGAAAGTTTCAGGGCTTGGACTTTCCTCGCTCCAGTATTTTTGTAGAGGGTGGTTTTCCATATTTTCAGAGATTTTTTCCGCCGATTCTGCTGCCACCAAGGCAGTTGAGGCAATTTCCACATTGCTGACGTCGTCATGAACCACTTTCCCGCTGAAGTTTGCAAGGGGAGGCTTGATGAAAAAAGGAACTCTCATCAGGGACTGACAAAGATATTGTGCTTTAGTCACCATACCATAATCCCCCATGAAATCGCCGTGATCTGCAGTGTATATGATAAGAGTATTGTCAAATTCGCCTGTTTCTTTCAGCAGTTTTACCACTTCGCCAATTTTTTCATCGATCAGTGACATTGTTGCATAGTAGGAGCGTTTTGTTTCACGAAATTTTTCATCAGGATATTGGTCAATGTATGCTTTGGGGTTTAATTTCTTATAATGAGGAGGTTTTCCATCTAAATCAGCAAAACAACTTTCATTACGGTTCATATCTTTTAAATCGTAATCTTTTTCATAGCCTGTACCTGCGCCATCAAAAGGTTGGTGTGGTCCAGGGAAAGAAAGGTTTAAGAACCAAGGTTGCTTTTCTTTGTTGCTTTGATTTCCTTTGATGTGATTTTCAAGCCAAGATTTCCCTTGCTCTCCCACGAAACTATCTATATAATCTTCTACATTCCCCTTCCAGTGACCGCCCACAATCAAATCTCCCTCATAAAGAGAACGTGGATCAATGCCTTTTGACACTAGATATTCTGTGTAGAGTGTTATCTCCTCTTTGTCAGCGTTTGGACTATGACCGTCCACAATAAATTCATAATCGTACCCTTTTTCAATGGTAGAACCTGCAAAATGTTGTTTCCCTACAACAGCAGTGTAGTAACCTGATTCTTGCAGCTTTTTCATAAAAGTAACTTCGTCCTCAGGAAGCTTACTAATATAAGTGGGGCATTGGCAAGCTGTGGGGTATTTTCCAGTCATGATAGCAGCACGAGAGGGGATACATGAGGGATTTGTACAGTATCCATTGGTAAAAAAAACTGATTCCTGGATTAAATCATCTAAATACGGCGTTTTGATGGTAGGATTGATACATGAAAATGTATCATACTTTTGTTCATCAGTCATGATAAATAAAATATTTGGTCTTTGACTCATAGACTACCTCCTGATTCTGTGAGAAAAATATTTTCAGAAATAGTAACTTTTTTACGATTTTCGGTCTGTACTAAAAAGTCCCAATCTTCTGCTTTTACCTCATTTTTTACTGTGATTTGATTGTTCTGGATATAAATTGTTTCAAAACTATAACCAAAGAAAAGAGGACTCTCTTCAAGTAAAATTTCATTGTGTTCAATCAACATATGACCATGAAATGGAGAGTCGGTAACTTGCTCCTTCATTCCTGGATCAATATCAATCAGTGCAACACCCCAGTTTCCGTGATTTTTTCGAGTTAATTTGTTGTTTCGCACAATTAATTTGCTAATGGCAGCTGATTCATACCAGTTTTTCATATCGCTGTTGACTTTTATGGCAGAACCTTCGCTGTCAATCACGTTATTTTCAACAATGGTTTCTTTGGTTGAAGTTAAAATCAAGCCCCTAGCACGATTTTTACCACAAATATTACTGCGAAAGATGACTTTAGGATGCATATCCACATTATCAATACAATAAGTAAAAGCATCATCAAATTCGAAAGGCTGTTCTAAAGTCATCAGATAATACTTTTGATTGATTTTTTCCAAGCACTTCACTTTAGAATTTCCTTTACCCATCATGGTATTTTGTTCACAAATTTCAATATGATCACCCACTCTGAAGTTTAGAAAGCCTTCTTGTTGGAAATGTGGGATACAAACCATAATTTTATTTGAGTTTAATACTTTTTCCACACGTAAGTAGTTACCGTGGACATTGATTACATCATCCAACATACTCTCGTATCGACCATGTTCTACAATGATTTCACCAGAACAATTCACAAAATGTGTAGCATCTGCATTGGCAGAAAAAACACGAGAAGATTGCTCATCTGGATAGACATCCACTTTGTTTAAATGAATATTTTCGCTTAATTGTGCAATGACAGCCATAGCACCAGACTGTTTAATCCAGATATTTTCTAAGTTTACATTTTTACAACTGTCAAGAGTAATTGTTGGACAAAGTCGCATTTCGTGTTTTATGGTCATGATACTACCAAGTTTAGGCGCATGAGAGAGAGAAAAGAAAATGCGTAGATGTCCATTTTCTAACAGTTTTCCATTGATGGTACCATTAATGGAGGAATCGAACGCTGTTGGAATGGGCCGTTTGTCCTCATTAAACTCTAAAAAACCGTGTACAAAATCACCAATATATTCCTCACCTATGAATCTAATTTTATTTCCACGAAATTCAAAGGGATATTCTTCTTGATCGATCTGCAAATCAAAATAGTCTTTTTCGTACTTCATCACTTTCCCCTGTGACATAAAGGGTCTATGATAGTCTATTGTAAAGTTTTTTAAAGTGATATTTTGACAATTACTAAAGTAAAAAGGTAAAATTCTCCCCACGCAATTTAAGTTGGAGCCTTGGCCATCAATGATAATATTTTTCTTCCCTTCTAGCAAAAAGCCGATTTTTTTAAGACCGGAATCGTTATTTGAGATAAAACAAAAGCGCTCAGAGGCAAACTTAGCATTCAAATCGTAGCTATCTTTTTCTAAGATTATCGAAGCATCCTCTTCTAAGTGAGAGAGAATATCAGATAGAAGGTAAGAGAAATCTTGTAGGGGACTTTCAAGAATCTTTTGTTTGTCGATAAAAATTTTGTTCATGGGAAAACTCCTTTATGTGTAAAATAATGTCCAATTACGGATACTCACTGTGACAGACAGTGGTGCCATGATATTAGTTATGCTTGGTTCCTGATTTTAGTAAATTTAGATTTACCGATAAATCTGTGTTCTAATTGTGATGTGTATGACAATATCAAAGCAGATTTATTTATATGTTATATTATAACTATGAAAATACTTGTTGTCAAGTTATAAATATTTTTATTAAGAAATAAAATTTATTTCGTAAATAATTCATAAGGATGAAGAATATGAAGGGATAATTGGTGAATATAACTAAAATTATGTAGGTTTTTTTGTAAACTATTACAGTTGTATACTTCTTAGTTTTAAGATATAATATAACTTGTTAGAGACATGATAGAGTAGAGAATTTCATGATCTAAGATTCCAAGAAGCTTCTTTCGGCAGGTGAGTAGAAATAGTCGGAACCAAAAGTAGAAGATAACTATTTTATTTGTAAAGAAAGGTGACTATAATGAAAAACATACTGAAAAACTATGATTTTATCGTTGTGGGAGGAGGGATTTCTGGGATTTGTACTGCCATTTCTGCTGCTCGACACGGTGTGTCCACAGCTTTAATTCAAAATCGTTCAGTATTAGGTGGTAATGCCAGTTCTGAAATGAGAGTTCATGTTAATGGAGCAGGCAGAGGTGGAGGCTTTCGGAATGCCATTGAATCAGGAATTGTCTTAGAGTTGTTGCTTGCCAATCGTAAAGCGAATCCTCAACATTCATTCCATGTGTTTGATATGGTTCTTTGGGAAAAAGCTCACTTTCAAGATAACTTAGACTTGTATTTAAATTGTCACATGACAGATGTCCATCATCATAATGGTAAAATTTCCTCTATCACAGCTGTGCAAAGTACAACAGAAATAACTTATACATTTGAGGGGAAATATTTTTCAGATAACACAGGAGATGGGACATTAGGCGCTTTGGCAGGTGCTGATTTTGTCATTGGACATGAGTCTAAAGATGAATTTGGAGAATCATTGGCTCCTTTGGAAAGAAATGAGGAGGTGATGGGTAGCACAGTCCTTTTCGGTACAATGGATTGTGGAAAGCCAACTCCATTTACCCGTCCTGATTGGGCTTATGAATACACCAAAGAAATGTTAGGGAAACGAGCCATTAAGCATTTCACCCATGGCTATTGGTGGATAGAATTAGATGGTAAAATAGAAGAAAGCGAAGAGATTCGAGGAGAATTACTAAAATATGTATACGGGGTCTTTGATTATATTAAAAATTCTGGTGAATATGAAGGAACTGAAAATCTAGCACTTGACTGGATTACCACCATTGCTGGTAAAAGAGAATCACGTCGTTTTTATGGCGACTATATGTTAACGGAAAATGATGTGGTGGGAGGGGTTCGTTTCCCTGATACCATCGCATATGGTGGTTGGACTATGGATGACCACAGTGCTGGGGGGATAAAAAATATAAATCCAAGAGATGAAGGCACGATTTGGCACCCCATTGACGATATTTACACCATTCCTTATCGCTGTGTTTATAGTCGTAATGTAGAGAATCTTTTTGTAGGAGGTCGATGTTTTTCTGCTTCTCACATGGCAATGAGTTCTGCTAGAGTGATGGCAACAGGTGGTATCCTTGGGCAAGCAGTGGGGGTTGCTGTGTCCATTGCTAAAAGAGAAGGGATTTCTCCTAGAAAAGTAGGGGAACACATGGAAGAATTACAGCAAACTTTGATCAAAGATGACTGTTATCTTCCCAATATTCCAGCGAAAGACGAAAAAAATCTGGCGCAAGGAGAAAATTGTATTTTCACTTTTTCTTCTGCTTTACCTGAAGGGAAGAATATCAATGGCGATTTCTCCAGAAAAATAGATACCACCCATTATGGATGGATTTCTGATATAATGACAGGAGAAGGTGCATGGATAACAGCAAAATTTCAAAAACCAGTTGAAATTTCCCAGTTATTACTTCGTTTTGACCCTGATTTTTCACAAATCCTCATTACGACTCCTGATCTTGCATTGAGAAAAAGAATGCCTCCTTCTTTGCCTTATGAGTTGGTAAAAGATTATGAAGTGATCTTTTACGATCAAGGTAAAAAAGTGAAATCTTTAGAAATATCGGATAATTTTCAAAGAGTAAATCATCATTACTTTGAGAAAATAATCTGTGACGAGGTGAAGTTACAGATTAAATCAAATTATGGAGCAGAAAACGCCAGAGTATTCGATATGCGACTATATTAATTAGTAATAGAACAAGTTAGAACTATGAACAAGCAGAAATTTTAATTATTAAAAGGAGAATCATCATGAATGAATTTCGGAAATTTGACTTAGCAGAAGTAGGTAACACATTATTAACAGATGGGTTTTTCGGTAAAAGAACAGAAAATTATATGGATATTATTGATAGTCTGTTAGAGGCACTACTTACTCCCACCAACTCTGCAAGACTTTTGAACTTTGGCATTGCAGCTGGAGAAATCAAGGAGAAATTTTTTGGATCTAACTGGTCTGATGGAGACTGCTATAAGTTTTTAGAGGGTTGTTGTTATGTCTATCAGAACAAAAAAGATGAAAAAGTGAAGGAGATTTTAGACAAATATATCCCATGGATTGAAAAGTCCCAAGAATCAGATGGGTATATTTGTACTCAAGTTACCTTACAACAAAATCTGGGAGAACTAGATGAAGAAGGACTTGCACGCTTGAAGTTGTTTAATTTAGGGCATGAAATTGTCAACGGAAACATGAAACGTTGGCAAAAACCAGCCAACCACGAACTTTACAACATGGGACATCTTTTTACATTTTCTGTGGCACATTTCCAAGCCACAGGTGACATGAGAATGATCAATGTGGCAAAAAAACTTGCTGATTACTTACTCACTGTTTTTGAAGGTTATCCAGTAGAAGTGGCGCATTTTGGGGTGAATCCTAGTCAAATCATGGGGCTTTGTGAACTGTATAAGGTGACTGGAGAAGAAAAACACTATAAACTAGCTGAAATATTTGTGAATATGCGAGGATCTCAACCTGGTGGAGGCGAGCACAACCAAGATAAAACACCTCTTCGAGAAGAAACACAAGCCATAGGTCATGCTGTGATGTCTACTTATTTGTATGCTGGTGCAACCGAAGTCTATGCGCAAACTGGAGAAGATGCCTTAATGGTGGCTTTGAAACGAATTTGGCGTGATATGGTGGACAAAAAAAGCTATATAACAGGTGCTTCAAGTCCTATTTTTGTGGGACACACTGAAAAAGGTGAAGTTTTACATGAAGCGCACGGTGTCCAATATGATTTGCCCAATAAGATTGCCTATAACGAGACTTGTGCAAATATCGGAAATGCAATGTGGGCAATGCGTATGCTTTCTGTCACAGAAGACACAGAATATGGGGATTATGCAGAAACAGTAATGTATAATTCAGGGATTTCAGGCACAAATTTAGAGTTAACTCGTTATTTTTATTCCAATCCACTTTCTTATCGAAAAGATAATCCTATCACTCAAAACTTTACCCAATACAAACACAAATCTTCTCGTAGATGGCACACTTTTACTTGTTGGTGCTGTCCTCCTCAAGTTTTCCGTGCCATTGCCGGTATGGGGAAATTCGTTTATGGTGTCAGTGAAGAATACCTGTATGTTAACTTTTTTACCTCTTGTAACTATGAAAATGATAACTTTAAGGTTAAAATGACTTCAAATTACCCATGGGAAAGTACAGTACACTTAGAGGTGGAAAAGGCTGAAAACAAGAAGATGAAAATACGCATACCTGCCTGGTGTAAAGCACCCACTGTCAACGGAAAACTCGTAGAAGCTGGAAAATATTTTGAGATGAACATTAATTCTGGAGACAAAGTCACATTAGAATTGCCCATGAAGGCGGTTTATATGCAGGGTAACCCTAATATTGAATCTACCCGAGGTATGCTTTGTGTACAAAGAGGTCCTGTGGTTTATTGTGCAGAGGGCATTGATCAAAGTGAAAGTATCGAGAATTTATACTTTGATGTGAACTCTGAGTTTAACGAGGAATACAAAGCGGATATGCTAGGTGGCATTGTCCTTCTCACCACCACAGGAAAAGCAAAAGATGAGAAAGAATCTCTCTATTATGAAGCGATTAAAGAAGGGAAAGACGCAAAATTAACCCTCATTCCATATTATACTTGGGCAAATCGAGAAGAATCAGATATGAGTATTTGGCTGCCAAAGCTGTAAATCTAAAATTGAAAAGTAGTGTAGTAGAATTTCTACTACACTACTTCTTTTTTTAAGAAGAATAATTAAGTTTTAAAGTTGGATACTCTGGCTTTCCAACCACACCAGCTGAGGGCAAATCATCTAATATATTTAGTAAATAGTCACCGTTTTCTCTCATATGAGTGAAAATTTTCTCTTTCATTTGTCGTTTAATAGGGATATAATCCTTATGATCAGATAAATTTACCAGTTCATGTGGGTCGTTTTCAAGGTCATACAGTTCGTCAATATCTTGTGGAACAAAACTATATTTATAACGTGCAGTACGAAGAGTACGAATTTCAAAACTGTGCCCATTATACTTATAATAGTTACTAAATACTTCGTCTTCTGTATTATCTTTGTACGATTTATCAAGATTTTCACATAAATCTCGTCCATTTATAGCTTTTTTACCAGCCATGGAAAAGAAAGTTTGAGAAATATCCAGCGTATTGCAAAATTCGTTTCTTTGGAACCCTTCTTGAGTCCCGCTTAAATCATCACAAATTAAAAGTGGGGTTTTAAGTACTTCTTCATAGAAGTATGCTGATTTATCAAAACGACTGTGAGAACCCATCATTTCTCCATGATCAGCAGTAAAAACCACACGAGTTTTTCTTCCATGAGAACATAATTTCGCTTTTTCTAAGATAGTTCCGATGAAGTAATCCATCATTGTGATAGACCCGTAATAGGCTCTTGTTGTTTTTTTCCATTCACTAGAATCAAATTCATCAGCCATTACAGAAGGCCACCATCTGCGATTTTGAAACCAAGGTTTGTTGATAAATCTGTCAGAAAAGTTTACTGGAAGTTCAATTTCACTTGAATTATACATGGAATAGTAGGGTTCTGGATTCAAATTTGGAAAATGTGGTCCCACCAAAGAAACAGTTAAACACCATGGATTTTCACCATGTTCGTCTAAAAATTGTAAACTCCGCTCAGTGATTCTGTGTTCATAACGTTCTTCTATGCTTTCTAACTTACCATAAAATGGCGGGTAAGAATCTGCATTCTTTTTCACTGATTTCAGGTCATTATTGTCATTAAGTTGACCTCTTTCGGTGACCTTTGCACTTGGAACACGAGTTTTATGTGCCACAGGATCGCCTTCTACACGTAAAAGCTCAAATTCTATATCTTTTCTACTTGGATACCAGTCATGTCCTAAATGCCATTTCCCAAAGTGACCTACTTTACGGCCAGAGTCAGCCATTGCATCAAGCCAAGTGTACGAGCTTTCGGGCAAATACTCCTGACTTGTTGCTCCTACATCACAATTATCAATAATACCACTTTGATGAGGGTATAAACCTGTAAAAATACTACCACGAGCAGGAGTGCAGAGAGGACAAACAGTGAAACTATTGCTAAAATCTACTGATATTTTAGCCAGTTCATCTAAGTTTGGTGTTTTGACAATTGAATGACCGTGAAAACCAGTTGCTTGTGATTGCCACTGGTCTGTGAATATAAAGAGTATATTGTCTTGTTGATTCATAAGTTCCCTCCTAAATTTCTGGTGTACCGTGATTCCAAGGAATTTCGTGTTTTGGGATAGCTTTATAGAGGTGATTGATGATTCTTTGTAGACCAATCATCTTTGTTGTAGTGAAATCTGGGTTGTTCCAGAGATTGATACGTTCTAGTGGGTCATTTTTAAGATCATATAACTCCCCATATTCTCGGTCAACATAACTAATTACTTTTAAATCATCAAATACAACTCCCCTGATCCCCCCTGCTTCCATATACACTTCTGGTCGCACTTTCACTGGGAAGTTTTCATCAAAATAACCTGTATAGCTATAGTTAGAGAGGGAATCTGGGACTTTTCCACCAGCAATTTCTAAACAAGTCGCTGCAATATCCACATTAAGAACTGGGTCTTCGATTTTTTTGAACTTTGCATTTTTATTCCCAGGCTTAATAAAGAGAGGTACTCTCATCAATCCATCAGACAAACATTGTAATTTCTCCATCAAACCATGATCACCTAAGAAATCACCATGATCTGTTGTGAAAATAATCACTGTATCTTCATATAGGTCTTTTTTCTTTAATTCTTCTATCACTTCTCCGATTTTTTCGTCCATTAAAGTCATATTAGCATAATAAGCACGCTTTGACTTGCGATATTGTTCATCAGAATGATCTTTTAAGTATATCTTACTATACATATTCATATTCTTATATTGAGGTGGTTTTTGGTCTAAATCTTCATAATTAGACTCTGGTGGATTCATATCTGCTAAGTCATACATATCGCTATATTTAGTGCCTTCTAAGTCGTAAGGATGATGAGGACCAGAAAAGGACAGAGTAAAGAACCATGGCTTTTCATTGGATTTATCTTGTTTTTTGACCCACTCAACCCCTAAATCACCGATGAAATTGTCAATATGGAGTTTCTCCTCCACTAACCACTCTCCACCTGAAATGCAAGTTTTTTTATAAACTTCTCTTGGAGAAGTTTTATGATCTGCTAAATATCGTAAATAGGGAGCAATGGTTTGTGGTGGGGCAAAAGCACCGTGACCGTCGATGATCGTCTGTTCATCATAACCATATTCGATTTTTGAGTCAGCAAAATGTTGTTTTCCAATAACACAAGTGTGATAACCTTCCTCTTGCAGTCTACTCATGAAAGTCACCTCATCTGGAGGTAATTCGGTAATATAAGCAGGGCATTGGCACTCTGATGGCATTTTCCCAGTCATAATTGCTGCACGGGAGGGGACGCAAGAGGGATTTGTACAACGTGCATTTTCGAAAAATACGGATTCTTGGATTAATTGATCCAAGTTAGGAGTCTTTATCACTGAGTTATTTAAACCAAAGGTATCATGCCTTTGTTGGTCTGTCATAATAAATAAAATATTTGGTTTTTTCTTCATAAATGAAACCTACTTTCTGAATAAATTGAGCAGATATCTGCTTTGTACTTATAAAAAGATACCCCCACCAAAGGGCGAGGATATCTTATATTAACGATTTTATCTATTTTTTAATGGAAATTCTTTTGATATAGTAATATTCTTCTAAACTATAAGTGGAGCAGTCTTTCCCAACACCGCTTTCCTTTAAACCACCATGAGGGAGGTTATAGTCATAAAGTGGTTCATTGACAGAAACAGAGCCAGCCATAATGTTTTCAGATAAATAAAGGGTTTTTTCTAAATTATTACAGAAAATATAAGCAGCAAGACCGTATTCTGTATCGTTTGCAAGTGCCACAATGTCATCTTTGTCATCAAAAGGAATAATGGACATGATAGGACCAAAGACTTCCTCTCGGTAAACTCTCATATCAGATGTCACATTTAACAGAATTGTAGGTTCAAAGAAATAGCCAACACCCGTGCGACTTCCTCCAGCCAACAACTCTGCACCTTTTGAAGTTGCATCCTTTACCAACTCCACCATGCGATTGGCGTCATCTTCGTTGGAAATAGGCCCCATGAGTACTTGAGAACTATCGTCTCCCACTTCTAATTTAATACCTGAAACAAAGGTTTTTACTTCGGAAACAAAGGTTTCTAGTACATTTTTATGAATAAAAACACGATTGGGAGAAACACAAATTTGACCAGCATTCCCATATTTCAAGTCGCAAGCAAAGAAAGCTGCTTTTTTCACATCTGCATCTTCCATCACAACAAATGGGGCATTACCACCTAATTCCAATGAAAAATGTCGTAAAAAGTCTGCAGATTCACGAATAACTGATTTTCCAGCGTTAGATGAGCCAATCATAGTCATCATTTTTGGAATTGGACTTTTGGCCAAAACAGGAGCAATCACAGAAGAAGAGCCAGAAATAATGTTGATTACTCCAGCAGGGAAGTGTTTCTGGGCAATTTCTCCTATTTTTAAGGTTGTGAGAGGTGTAATTGAGGCTGGTTTCAAGACACAAGTACAACCTGAAGCGAGAATAGGTCCTAGTTTATACCCTAAATTTAAAATTGGGAAATTCCATGCCAGATAACCAACGACGACTCCCAAAGGAACATGTTCCACTAAATTTATGTGGGATCCCGTGCGATTAGGGATGATTTTCCCACAAAGTCTCTTATTTTCTTCGTTGAAATAATCCAAGCAATCGATTAGCATTTGATAGTCATAAGAGGCATTTCCCAAAGGTTTTCCTGTTTCCTCCATCAAAAGTGCCACTAATTCTTCTTTTTTTTGGATTAATTCTTCTCGAAAAGAAAGAATGACCTCTTCACGCTCTGAAATTGTTTTCCGTTTCCAAATTTCAAATCCTGCTTCTGCAGCTAGTAGTGCCTCGTTACATTGACGTTCACTTGCTGTTTGATAAGTACAAATAGCCACACCCGTAGCAGGATTATAGACGGTCTCCTCACGTCCTTGACCTTCTACACTTTTACCGTTTATTGACATTTGATACATGCTTTATTCCTCCGCCTTTCTTAAATTTTATATTTTTCTAGAATATTTCTGTTGATAGACACACCAATACCAGCATTATTTGGGATTTTTACCATACCTTGTTCCATACTAATTTCACCGTTAATCAACTCGGTCCGGAAAGGGTGAGAGCTACGATCATATTCTAACATAGGTTCCACGGGCATATCAGATAGGGGCGTGGGTGGGAGCGTTGCAACAAATTGCAAGGAAGCTGCAAGTCCAATGCCTGACCCCCAAACATGTGGAATCATGGGAGTATTATAACTTTGGGCGAGGGCAGCTACCTTTTTCAACTCAGTAAACCCACCACTAGAGCATAAATCAGGTTGATAAATATCTAAAGCACCAAAATTGAGCCATTCTTTAAAGTTTTGCTTTCCAAAAATATTCTCCCCTGCTGCAATAGAAGAGGAAGTGAGATTGCGAATCTCTGCATATCCACGCATATCCTCTGGAGCAAGAAGTTCCTCGAAAAATTCAAGTTTGCATTCTTCAGTTTCTAAAAGTATTTTTCTTGCTACATTTTGGCTGTAAGCACAGTTAAAATCAGCCATAAGTTTGATATCAAAACCTATTGCTTCTCGAATTGCCTTGATGTATTCAATATCGTGTTCTACACCAAATCCGCATTTCAGCTTCATCGCCTTAAAACCCATCTCCACATAGCTCATTGCCTCTGTGATGCCATCTTTTGGATAGGTTTTTGCCTCTTCTCGATAAAATCCTGTTGCATAAGGCTTGATTTCTTCACGAAAACGTCCACCAAGTAATTGAGAAATTGGCTGGTTTAATGTTTTCCCAAGTAAGTCCCACAATGCAATGTCTACACCAGAAAGTGCGTTGACTGCAACACCTTGTTGACCAAAAGGACGGGAAATATTGTATAATTTCTCCCAAATCACCTCGATATTATAGATGCTTTCGCCTAAAATGCGAGGTTTATAACAGTTATCAATCATCGCCTGTGCCACTTGAGGTGGTTGCATGCCATGGCACAAACATTCTCCAAAACCAGAAGTACCATCGCTGGAAATTACTTCTACAATCACAGAACTGCGACTATAGACATAGCCTTGAGAAAATTTAAAGGGTATTTCAAGTGGTGTGTTGATTAAATGCACCACAATGTCTTTTATTGTCATAATTTGTCACCTTTCTTTACTGATAGTGACAAAGAGGGGACTAGAACTAGGAAGAAGAGTTTCTGTTTTTGTCAGTGGCACGAAGATGGTTTGTCATTTCTTCTTTTGCTTTTTCTCCGTCTCTTGACTTCACTGCTTCTAGTATATTTCGATGATAGTGAAATTCAGGCTCGTATCG
Organism: Eubacteriales bacterium; assembly: GCA_044432725.1. GTDB lineage: Bacteria > Bacillota > Clostridia > Oscillospirales > Oscillospiraceae > JAWXUK01. Next base: position 760 of record JAWXUL010000028.1, on the reverse strand, counting down.
GCACTGATTTGGGGAGGATTCCACAATCATTTCAAGTAAAATAGGGGTATAGGCGGTGATAATAGACTCATAGATTCGATTTCCAGAGGCTCTCGCCATGACACAGTGAAATCCCAAATCTGCTACATAATAGTCTTCATCTGCAACATCCTTAGACTCCATAATCTGGATGAATTTCTCCATGTCTGCAAGGTCTTTTGCAGTGGCTGTATTGGCTGCCAATTCTGCACAAGCGGGTTCTAATAACATACGGATTTCCAATAAATCATCCATAATATCCACTTCTTTGATGAGCATATCCTCCAAAGAGCGTGTCATGACCTCTGTGCTGTTGTTTGCAACTTCCAAACCTTTTCCATGTCTGCGGTGGAGAAAGCCACGAACTTCCAAGGAACGCACAGCTTCCCGAATGGTAGAGCGAGAAACTTCTAGCTTCAAGGCAAGATCGCCCTCAGAGAGCAAATAACCATCCTGATCATACTCTTTATTTTTAATCATTTGGATGATCGATTCAGAAGCAACATCCACTAATTTCACTCTATTCATACATTACACCTTAACCTATATCAGATTTCTTTCGATACTCCATTTTACATTATTTTCCCTCATTTGTCAATGTTTTTTTACTGGTCTATTACCGTTTGTAAATTGCAATATAAACTGTCCAAAAATATCTGATAAAATTTAAGCGACATTTTCTCTTGATTTTGCCGTATTTGCTGAACAACCACCAAGGACTTTTCTAGGATAATTGTTTATC
>JAWXUL010000027.1:0-33539 GCA_044432725.1 Eubacteriales bacterium | reverse complement strand
CAGTAGTTCTTTTTCTTGCTCTACCTTTTTTGAAAGATTCCACATACTCCAACATATATTGGTCTAGCTTGTCTAAATAGACATTTGCAAGTATTGGACTGACTACCCCACCTTGTGGAGTTCCAGAATAGGTTTTATGAAATTTCCAGTCCTCCACATATCCAGCATTTAGGAATTTACGAATCAATCTTAAAAATCTGTCATCTACAATTCTCTCTTTTAAGATATTTATCATGACATTGTGGTCGATATTATCAAAGAATCCTTTTATATCACCCTCAATAAACCACTTTACACCTGTATAAGTTGTCTGAATGTCGATAAGTGCCGTATGACAACTTCTATTCGGTCTAAAACCATGGGAACTTTTTTGAAAACTTCCCTCATAAATAGACTCAAGTATCATTTTCAACACCTGTTGCACTAATTTATCCTCAAATGTTGGGATACCCAGTGGTCTTTTTCCTCCATTTTTCTTTGGAATATAGGTTCTTCTGGAAGGATTAGGCTGATAACTTTCATCTTTTAGGCTTTCGATTAACTGATTGATTCTCTCGATACTCATGCCGTCAATGGTTTTTCCGTCTACACCTGCTGTCATATTTCCTGTTTTTGCATAGATATTTTGGTAAGCTAGTAGAAATAACTCCTCGTTGTACAACAGCCGATAAAGTCTTTCGTATTTGTAATCTTTCTTTTTGCTATGCTTCGCTAGATTGATTAACATATTTTGAGGATTTCTCATAGTGTATCACACACCTTCCTTTATTTTTATGCTAATGTTATAAACTGTTCCCCTTCGCCATGTACAAGGCTTTCCCTTGCTCGGACTACTACGAGAACTCCGTTACCCTATCAAATATTCAGAAATCTACATTTCATAGCCATATTTCAGGCATTTTGACTTAGGTAATCTCCGTTTAGCATTATTATAACTTTTATTTATATTTAGCTTGATAGTTTGTCGGATACGACTTTCACCCTTTTATGCTTATTGCAAATATGCTGTGATATTTCCCTTGCCTTTTCATCTCGAACAGTGAAAAAAAGGTATCACAGTATGGGGATTTATAGCTACCTTACCCCATAGTCCCAGCGATAGACCATTTAGGCTATCGTTCAATCAGTTTAGATTTTATCCTCATAACTATCTCAAGAATTTCTTCTATTTTCATCTTTCACATTCAGTCGTAGCTTGATAACTAGCTAACTTACGGATTCACCGACGTGCTATGTTCCTTGATATTTGGTTTCCCTCACAAGTCAATCGGTTGATGATAGGCAATCAGGTCTTGCCTACTGCTACGCTACTAGCAGATTTATAATAATGCCCATTACGGACGCACGTTCAATACTACTTGGTTTCCATGGGCAATCCACATGATGTAGTGCTATAAGTTTCGTCTGGCAATTTGTCCCACTCCCCATCTTCTCCGTAGAACCAAGGAGGACTCGGACTTTACCCTCACGGATATTTTTGAACAGTTTCGCCTTTTTTTCGTCTGAATCATGCTCATGAATAAAGGCAATTTCCTTTTTAGGAATCCCCATTTTCACCAACTTGTCACGCATATCATCATAGACATTAAACTCGCCATCACCTTTAGGAGTACTCTGGTCACAGAATATCATTTGAGTACCTAGCTTATCATTGCTTTCCCCATAAATACGATGAACATTTTCCACCACTTTATTGATTTTAGAGTTAGGGTCATCAGGTAAATCAGGATTTTGAAGCCGTTGGTCTAGTGCTAACTTCCGTCCCTCCCCTGTTATTTTTAGGAGGTTATCTTCTGATGGGTCTACCCTTTTATCTCGTACAACCTCTGCCCTATCTGCTAAGTCAAGAATCATTTCTTTCTGAAATTCGCTGGCTTCTGACGTGATTATGTGGGGTATCACCTTTGGCACAGGAAGATTGAGCATATCTGCCGTCTGAATGTCAGTGGCTAGTTTCCATATATTCACAAGTTCTGGGAGATTGAAGAATTTTGCAAAACGAGTTTTTTGTCTAAAACCCTCTCCTTCGGGAGCAAGTTCAAGGCTAGTGACTTTTTCACCGAAAGAACTTGCCCATGAATCGAAGTGATTCAATCCCATCTTTTTTAATGTGTTCTCTTGTAGAAACTTCATCATAACAAAAAGTTCCGACATACTGTTAGATACAGGTGTTCCTGTGGCAAAAACTACACCTTTTCCGTTAGTTTGCTCACTGATGTACTGGCACTTTGCTAACATATCTGTGGCTCTGGCTGATTCACCACTTGCGACACCTGCCACGTTTTGCATTTTGCTATGAACTGGAAGATTTTTGAAAATGTGTGCTTCATCTATAAAAATCTTATCAACACCCATTTTATCAAAATAAATACTTTCCACCGAAGGTGTGTTTGCATTTTTAAGCTTTTCTAGTTTTGTTTTCACCTTTTCTCTAGTTCTTTCCAGTTTTTTGACCGTGAATTTTGCTCCGTCATTCCCTTTACATTCTAAAAGACTAGCTGTCAACTCCTCAATTTGCTTGTTAAGTATCTTTTCCTCGATTTCTGGAGAAAATTGTAATGCTGAAAACTGTGTATGACCTAATACCACCACATCAAAATCACCTGTGGCAACACGAGAGCAAAACTCCTCTCTCTTAGCAGGAGTAAAATCATCTTCACCAGCCACCAACACCTTAGCAGAGGGGTATAATTTAGACACGTCTGCACCCATTTGTACCACGAGATGTTTCGGAACAGCAATCATAGACTTGTTATGAAGTCCCAGACGTTTCCCCTCCATTGCCGATGCAATCATTGTGTAGGTCTTGCCTGCCCCAACTGCGTGAGCCAAAAGAGTATTTTCCCCATACAATGTTCGTGCCACTGCATTTTTTTGGTGCTGCTTTAGTTCTACTTGGTCAGTCATGCCATCAAATTGAATATGCGATCCGTCAAATTCCCTAGGTCGAATGGAATTATAGATTTGATTATACGTTTCAACAAGTTCATCATGTCTATTCATATCTTTCCAAAGCCATTCTTGGAACTTTTCACCGATGATTTCTTGTTTATTCCGTGCTTTTGCCGTTTCCACTGGATTAAAAACGTAAGTATCATCCACTTTGTCGTTCACCTTAGTGTCACGGAGATTCAAAGAATCCTCCAGAAGCTGATAAGGATTTTTACGTTTTGTGCCATATTTTTCAAGCATTGCACCTTTTTGGTGTACAGATTTACCTTTTACGTTCCATTCATTGTGAACTTTGTCATAAACAATGTCAATCGCAATATTTTTCAAACTTTCAGGGGTGTTAAAGGTTTCAAACATAAATTGCTTGTAAAACTTAGGGTCAATCCATGTTGAGCCGATTCTTACATCAATCTCTGTTGCTTTTAGCTTGGTGGGTTGAACTTCTTGCAACTTTTCTACATTGTTTGATAGTTCAGGATATATTCTCATCATTTTTTCTGCTATTGCTAACTTATCACGAACATTTCCAGATAGGTATTCGTCAGCATTTTCCCAACCATCAAAGGGGTTACTCATATCCGACAAAGGATTTTTGAAGATAATTCCCTCTAAACTAGCTATAATTTCCTTAGAATCCATTTTACCCTGTAAAAGTTGCTCCATAAATGGAATATCAACTTTAGCTTTTTCACCAATGCAAACTCCTAGTGCTTCTACTGGACTATTTACAGCCGTTATTTTTTCGGTCTGACGTACTGTTCTTTTTGAGAAAATATCTGCCTTGCTTATCAGTTTCTTATCATCGTCTAAATTTTGCAAGGAGCAAAGTAAAGGATAGGAAATATCCTCCTTAAAAGCTGATTTATTCCCAGTCCACGCAAATTCTTTATGTGTATTGTGGAAATCGTCATGAAGCTTATTCAAAACTCCTTGCTCCTTAGTCAATACTTCATCGGAGCATTGCTCAAGCTGTAAGTCAATGACTTTCCTTGTCTGGTCTGCGATGGCAATCATACTTTTTATTCGTGGTTCATGGGACTTTTTTACTTCTGGCTTAAAAATTTTATCATTATCTTTGAAGTAGATGGTATCATCTTTCAAGAAGTAGCTGAAATTCCTTGCCGTTTCTGGTAGTTCCATGCCAAAGATACGTTCACCTTTGGATTGTTCTTCCACTGATTTCTTTTTTACCACTATTTTCTCTAAGAGTTCCATCACAGGCTTTTTTAGTTTTGCGATCGCACTGGATAATTGTTCTTTCAAGGTGGTTTTGGAATCTGGAACGCACACAGGAGCAGGACCGAAACGGCTCGATTGCATTTCAATGTGACCCATAATCATATCAGGGTTATCAATGAAATATTGATTCATGGGTATGCCGTCTTTAGTTTCCCCAGTTTTTACCCAGTTAGGAATTACTTCTTGTAGTTCACTGCGTTTCTGTAGGAAGATAATATCCGATGTGACTTCTGTTCCTGCATTTTCCTTGAAAGCTGTATTGGGTAAACGTATCGCCCCCAGTAAGTCTGCATTTTTGGATAACTTTTCACGAAATGTAGAGTTTTTCTTGTCCATTGTACCAGAGGACGTGATAAAAGCCACAATTCCTCCATCTTTTACTTGGTCAAGAGATTTTGCGAAGAAATAATCGTGGACTTGTAGCTTTTGGTCATTGTATTTTGGGTCATTGACGTGAAAATCGCCAAATGGGACGTTACCAATAGCAACATCAAAGGATTCATCATAAAAATCAGTTTTTTCAAAGCCTTTCACCTGAATATCGGCTTCTGGATATAGTTGTTTGGCAATTCTACCAGAAATACTATCCAATTCTGAACCACTGACCTTTGCTTCACTGAAATACTCCGACTTCATACCAATGAAATTTCCCACACCAAGGGAGGGTTCTAAAATCTGTACATCTTTCGGAACACCCATTTTTTCCAGTGCTTTATACATGGATTCTATGATTTCTGGTGCCGTATAGAACGAATCTAACACAGTTCGTTTGGCTTGTGCGTAATCTTTTTCAGGTAATAAGCCTTTGAGTGTGGTAAACTCACTTGCCCACGCAGATTTGTTTTCGTCAAAAGCTTCTTGTAGACCTCCCCAGCCTACATAGTTTGAGAGAATTTCCTGTTCTTCTGGGGTTGCCGTCCTTTTTTCACTCTCAATCTGATGTAATGTCTGAATTGCTAAGATATTCCGATGGCACTTCTCTTTCCCAGTACCATGTCCCAGTTCGGTATTTGAGATTTTGAAGTTCTCACCTTTTTCCTCGGTGATGTCAGTTCGTGGAGCAGATTGAGAGGTGGATTCTGCCGTGGTGGGTACTACTTGTTCATTCGCTTTTGATTCAATGACCTTTTCAAGAGGTATTTTCTCTATATCTTGGAGATTTCTCTCTTTCCGTGCCTGTAAATCCCCTTGTTCCTGTAATCGTTCTTGCAATTCTTCTTTAGTAAAAGTTAGGGGAGGGCTGCTGATAGAGTTATTCAGTTGGATTTCATCGCCTTCTACCTGTCTAACTTTATACTTAGTACCACCTAGTTCCACCACATCACCAACAGCAAATTCTCCAGAAGGCTGTTCAGTAGCTTGTTCCTTACCTTGATTTTCAGCGATTACATGATAAATTCTATCAAATTCAAACTGATTTTTTGGTTCTATTTCCTGAACCAGTGCAAATAAATCCTTAGTTTGTGTTTCATCATCTAAAATCTTGTGGAAAGCACCCTGAATTTTCCGTTGTTTTTGTGCGTTCTCTTGCCAGTTTGGTTCAGCTGAATTTTGAAAGGCTTCATAAAGTGTTTCACTGGTGGATTTTTCGGTTTTCACTGGCTCTACTAGGGTTTTGGCTAGTTCTTCTTTGCCTTGCTGCTTCTCCACCAGTTCCAGAAATTTCTCTTTATCCAGTGTGAGCGTATTATCTCCCATAGTCATAGCATGACTTCGTAATAAAATATCGTCCTCACTGACAGACAATACAGAATATTTCAAATCATTGCCAAGTTCTACCACGTCACCATTTTGGAATGGAAAATCTGGAATTTCAGGCTCTGGTACAGTGGGTGTGTCATATATCTGTTCTAATTCTTCCCTCTCTACCATTTCAAGATGTTGTAACACTCTTGGAATCTCAATCTGGGTTTTCAGTACACTATTCATACCTATGTCAATCATTGCTTGGTCATTGAAAATTACATAACCAGTTTTTTCATTGACAGATTCCACGATAAAGTTTGCATTGTCGATATCCACTCCTAAGCCTACTGGAATACGTTCAGAAATTGGAACTTCCGATTTATATTCTTCCTGTGTTTCGTGGAGTTCTGGTGATTGTTTAACCAATTCCTCTTGAAATTCTTCAAAACTGTATATTCTTTGGAATGGTAGGCGATGTCCTTCGGAGCGATCACTTAAATAAATCTCTCTATTTTCGAGGTCAATCGTTGAAATTATATAAGTTCTTTCATCAGTAAGGTCAATGATGTCACCTTCTTGAAAAGGAAAGTCTACTACATTCTTAGATTCATGATTATTTCCCCCTTGTAGATGTTCCAAAATCGCACTCTTATCTGCCATTTCTAAACTATTTATAGAAGAATTTTTATCCTGTAAATATACGGTCCCAGTAAGGTCACTGACAGAATCCACGATGTAGTCCATACCGTCCATGGAAAACTCTAAACCTTTTTCTAGGGTAGGTGGGAGTTCCTTTTCTGGCACTACTGGGGATTTTTCAGTATTTCCTAGTACTTTTTCAAGAAAGGAACTCTTATCATCTTCCAGATGAAATGACCCTAACGTAGGATTGCTATATCTGACAGAATCTTCGAAAATCCTTGAAATCTGATATTTAATATCGTCAATACTCACAATATCTCCAGTTTTGAAAGGAAAATCAGAATTTTTATCAACAGGTATTTCAATTTCTACACCCATGGTTTCCAGTGCTGTTTTCAATTCTTCATTGGTAAATTGCTGAAAAATAGTATTGACAGAACTTGCTCCCTTTGGTTCTCTGGCTAGATATTCAATCTCTAAAGGGTTACTATCAGGGGAACGTGGGTTAAAAGCAGCTTCATTGATTGTTAGAATCTCTTGTATTCTATCATTTTCATGATTTTTTTCATTGAGGTCAGTTCCACTAGAGAATCTTTGGGTGAATTTATCCCCATTCCCTTTCACGTCCACCTCGGTAATAGAAAAGCCTTCCTCTTTGAAATACTCTACATAATCTAAAATCTGATGTTCTATGAAACTAAAGACTGGGACTTCCTCCCCATCACAAACACGGTGGGAGATTTTGTCATGTAGTTCTTCAGGGAGTTTTCTCGTATTCTCGCCCATGATTTCATAGAAAGCCTTATTCTGGTACAACACAAGGTCATTGGGGTTTTCTGCTTGCAGTTCTTTATATTGCTCCCAAAAGATAGTTTCAGGACTTTTTTCAATCGTTGCTACCTCTGTTTGAACTTCTTCTGCTGTTAATTCAGGTGCAGTGTTTTCAAATCGTTCCACAGAAAATTCTTTATTGCTGCTGACAGTGGCAACAGTCAAGTCAAAACCTACTTCATTGAGATAGGCTTGATAATCTTCTAATATATGGTGTGGAAAACCATAAATAGCCACTTGTTCACCATCACAATCACGAAAAAGAGGTGTGACTTCTAAATCCGTGGGTAGTTGTGAAACTTTTTCACCTTGTACTTCAAAGAAACCACCATTTTGAATGATTACTAAGTCGCTAGGATTTTCCCTTTGTAACTCCTGATATTTCTCCCAAAGTATAGTGTTGTGACCTTTTTCTGGGATTTCTACCGAATGTTCTACCTCTGGGGTCATGACAGCTTTATCCTGTGCCAGTTCCTCTTTCCATGCTTTGAATTTTTCGTAGTTTTCCTGTGACATGGCATGACCTAAAACCTGTCCATTTGGTGCAATGGCTGTGGTAGTGGTAGTAAAATAATGACCGTCGATTTCTCCCAGTTCAAATTTCACTCCGTTGATGTCATAACCAATCAAATCACCATCTTGATATTGGGAATAATCGAGGTTCATATCGTCAAAATTTTCAAAAAATAGGACTTGTGGGGTAGTTTCTTCTGGGTTTTCCACAGTAGCAACAGGTTCAGACTTTGGACGTTCTTCTTCCTTGAGGTATTCCCCTCGTTCCATCATATTATCAATGATATTAGCCAATTGATGAAAAGGGAGTGCTTTGGATTTAGTTTCCTCTGGAATTTCAAGTGCCATGCCATAGTGTTCTCTGGTGCGAACGTGGTACTGGTCAACCTTGATGTCTTGCACTCCATATTCATTTTTAAGAAATTCAGCCTTTTCTCCTTTAGAATAGACAGGATTTCCCAAAAACTCTGCGATTCTTTCTTTGCTCCCTACTTCGCCAGTGCCGTGTGCTAGAACTTTTTCAAAATCAGCTATGGTGATGATACGTTTTTCCGTAGAAATAGAATTAGGAGCAGAAGAAACTTGTTCCTCTGCTCCTGTTTTAGATATATCAAATAGGCTCGTTTGTTGAAATTTCTCAGGAGTTTCCTCCACTTCTGTATCATTTAGACGTAAATCAGGTCGTTCAGTACGATTTCTCTCGCTCTCGCCATCACGTTGCTGTACAATCTCGCCCAGTGCAGATGGTCTTGACGTTTCACTTCCTCCGTCACTCCCTCTGCTTTCATCATTTGTTCCGTCAACAAGTCCTCCATCTCGTCTGCTTGCTTGTCTATCTCGAAGAGATGTTCCATTAGGGTCATGTTGAAATTCATTGTTTGATACAGGTGCTGCTTGTGGTTTTTCAGGTAAGCCAGACGTTTCTCGCCCCACATTCCCAGAGGTTCTTTCTCCTCCTCCTCGGTTTCCCAACGCAGAAGTTCCAGTTCGCACTCTGGAATGTAGTCCTCCTCCTCCGTTGAGTTCGCTGTTTGAATCTCGTTCATGTACCTTGTCCTCCTTACCAGTAATGATATCCATATTAGGTTCTAATTCCTCAACTATATCATACACCGTATCTTTCTGGTTGTCAAGGTCATTTTGAGTTTTTTCGAGTTTTTGCTCCAGATTTTTTTTATATACTCCCATTTCCACGGAGCGAGCGATGTCACCTATCTGATTCAGAAGGTCGCAGTTCACGTCTGCAATAGCCTGCCCCAGAATCCCAAAGACGTTATTTGTGTTAAAATCAAATACATCATTAAAATCTTCATTTTCTAAATGCTCCGAAGGGTCAAATCCACAGCGAGTGAGTACGGAGAACTGCACACTGGAAGTCAAAGCACGTTTGATGGTCATATCCAGATTTTTCTCGTCAATTTCTTCCAAAAGACTACCCTCAATACTGAATTTCAGATTGTCGATAATATTAGGAATATGCTCCTCAACAGCTTTTTCACTCCAGTTCATGAGCATAGATTCAAAATGATTAGTACTTACTTCCCCAAAATGAGCCGTCATAGAGTCCTGAATCGCTCCTTGATAGTCCTGTTTCATCTCCCACAAAAAACCAGTTTTTGAGTTCTGCCTTGTTTCTGTGTCAGAAATATCATAAACATAATTGACACGGAGATTATCATTTTTGTCATTATGAAGCAAGGCGATCCCCTTAGAACCTTTGGAAATTTTACGGTCAAGGGTCTTTGACCACACCTCAAAACTGGCACAGGCTGTCACATCAGGTTTTTGTGCGTGTATCATAATTTGGTCACGCAAAGGATATTTATAAGTTCTACTCCCTGTTTTCAAAAATTCTTGCCAGTTTTCAGGGTTTCTTGTGACTTTATCTTTGGTATCGTAGAATAGTTTTCGTGCTTCTTGAATTTTTTGTTCTTTTTCTGTCATGTGTCCTCCTTTGCACTTCCATAAAACCTAAAGGCTCTGGTCTGATTTTTCTTTGGTGGGTAGTTTGGGAACTTCTTTCTGTTCCGTTTCTGCTTTGATTTTTTTCAAACTTTCCAAGACGGATTCTTTGGGTGGCTTCTCTTCTTTATCTTTTTTTACCACCTTTTTTTCCAATTCCGTATCTTTTACTGGTTTGGTGTCCTCGATACGTTGGTGAAAGTCTGCGATGGCAGATTCTTTGTCCTCCATGTGATAATGTCCAAAGTTCCAGTTGGCTTCAAAACCTTTGGATTCATCAGCAGAAATGCAGCGTTCCCATGTGGCAAACATACCTTGTTCAGATTCACCCATAGCAATTTCAAAATCTCCCACTACCTCGCTGTCTGTGATGGTGTAGGTGTTGGCTACTGTACGAGATGGTTCTCCTTGCTGGATATCCATTTCAGGGTTTTCCACTTTATCAATGATGGTATTTAATATATCTCGGTAGCTGTCTGGAAGTTCCTCCATGTAGCTATCTGTTTTGGAACACACTTCCGATATGATTTCTAATTCTTCACCACTTACGATGATAGTACCGTTTTCCTGTAACTCTTCATTGATTACAAACACATAATCATCAGGTTCAAAGGTAGATAAATCCCCATTGATGTCAATTTTATCCAGAATATCAGCCATAAGACTTTTGTCTTCTGATGAAAACTCACTTAAATTGTCATAAGCAAAATCTGTGGCACTTTGAATCACCACTCGCTCTTGTGTGGTAAAGGTGGCTGAAAATAAATTTTCTTCATCGCCATAAGGGACAACGGCAGCCTTATCTTCTTTAAGACTAGATATTTCCTCTGTGTCTGGCTGTTTTTGAGCCATCTTTTCGATGGGTTGTCGAAACTCAACTCGCTGGTTAAAATCTTCTTCAGCATTTTTCGAGTTAGTAGAATAATCTGCACCAGAATAATAGTGTGGGTGTTTCCACGGTCCCACATCATCTTCTGTCACATCTCGCACAAAGGTGGCAAAGTGACCAAAGGTATTCTCACCTAGAAAGACTTCCGAATTATCCACGATTTCACGGTCTACTAAGGCAAACCCTTGTACCTTTTCAATATCATGTTCCATAGACATTTCTTTTCTCTTATCTACTACGTTTTCAAGTTGCACCTCCCTGTCCACCAGAATCCCTCCGTAGGAGTTCATTGCCTTATCTACGTCTTGTGGGGTGAGATAGTGGAGGTCATTCATTTCAATGTATAACTCACTGATTTCTTGAATTAAATACTCAAAGACCATACTTTCTGTGTTTTCTGAACTTATAATATTTGTTTTCGTTACTAATTCGCTGAACTTCTCCAAGTCTGCCGTGGGAATAGGTACTTCAAAATATGACTGAATTTCTGCGTGAAATTCTGGGGAATTGTCCATAACAGCATTTTCTAAACGATGGGCTTGCAATACAAAATGTTCTAAGTCTTTACCAGATTGTGGATAGTTAATTGCATGAGCAATATCTTCCAGTCTAAGCATTTTAACATCATCTATGGAATAATTCGTATTAGGGTCATTGAGTAAATCAGCTACAATCTGGAACGTATCTCCCTTATCGTTACCTTTCTCTTGTAGCATATTCTCGCCTAGTTCTTGCATAAATCGAAGTTCTGGTTCAGATAATTTTTCGTCCAGTAATGTATTTATCTCCTTAAAATCAATGGCTTCACTGACTTTAGTAGAAAAATCATTGTTTTCCATCATTTCACTAAGTTCTAAGGAGGTGGCAGCAAGAAAAGATTCTTTTTCCATAGATTGTGATGGATTTTTCACTTCATCTTCTGAAATCTGACTTTCTCCTTGCTCTTGTGCCTTCTCTTGTTGCTCCATCTCCTCGAAAACACCAGTCATTTCCATCGCATAATAAATTCGGTTATCGTATTCACTCAGTGCTTCTTCCAAAGTGCTGTATGCCATGGGATTTACCCATTCGTTGTCATTCACTTCTTTTTCAGAATACTCCCCACGGTCTGCTACAACAAAGGTATCTTGCGTACTATTGGTGAGTAAATCCACTTCTATATAGGAGATAACATCAGTTTTGATGATATCGAAATCACGATAAACAGTATCGGAATCCATTTCAACGAATAATTGGGAATCTTTTTCTACGGATAATTTTACTTCCTGTTTGTCTTGCTCTGGAGTGATTTCACCCATAGCCTGAGCCAACTTAGATGTATCGTCTGAAAAATATGCTTCTAAAAAGTCATTTTTCCCTAAATGTTCTAGGTCACTAGGAGAAATTTCCCCTTGATTGATGGCTAATACGATGAAATCTTGAATTTTTTCCAGTGTAGTATCATCAATACCTCGCCACATATCATTGCAAAAATAAGCGATTTCAACAACTTCATTCATTGGTAATTCAGTTTCTAATTGACTATTGATGAGGTTAGCAGCAACACTTTCCTCGACAATAGACGAAAAAACCACATTTTCAGTCATAAGTTCAGCTAGTTTTTCAGAAGTGAGGTCAGAGAGTGTGAAATTTGGTTCTTCATATACTTTATCTACAAAAGTACTAGGCAATTTATCAAAATCAACAGATTGAACGTCCGTTTCACCTAAAAAGTACTCCGAAGTCACTCCGTCCAGTTTCAGTCCCACTACTGTACCAGTCGCAATGCCAGTTTCAAAATTCTCCACCTGCAATTCGTGAAGAAGAGTAGCCAGTTTTTCACTATTTCCGTTTTGTAAGTCTGAAATCGCAGCTTCTAACACTTGTTTATCTGTAGTGTCAGCCAGATTTTCTACAGTAACACAACTATAGTTCCGTCTGTCAAGTCCACCAACTTCCAGATGGGCTTCTATGTCTTTCCCTTGTAATTGCTCATTAAATTCAGTGGCATTGAGGGAATAAAAAGCAATAGAATCCTCTGGATTGTTGTACCACTCGCTAATTTTTACCACAGACTGGTCATGTTTGAGGTCGCTTTCTTGGAATTTCTCTTGAAATAGTTCACTGTTTAACATATCAGCAGAACGGTTTTCTAAAGTTTCAATGCCTTCAAATTCATAATTTTCACAAAATTTGTTCAAAGCTTCAGTTATAGTGCTGACTTCATCATAGGATTTCCCACTTTGTCGATACAGATTACTATCATAAAGAATAACGTCAATGGAATCAGTGTTTTCGGTTGCTGTGACATAAAAATCACCGACTTTGTAAGCGACACTACCAGAAAGCAATTCTTCTTGAAGCTTTTGTTTTTCGTTGGTTAATTCCATGGTTGTATCTGCTCCATGGAGCAAAGGAGCAACCTCACGAAGAATATTTTCGAGGTTCTCATTATCTCCCATCAATTCCATCAACTTATCACTGGTTAAAGTGTTTAAGTCAACCATGGTAGGTGATGGGGTTTCATCACTGCGAAGAGTTAGTTTGAACGGCTGTTGCTCAAAGTCAATGACCTCTAAACCTCCCACATCATTATAAAAATATGTGGTATCTCCTTCGTACTGTAAGCCAATTACGTCACTATCCAGTAATTCGTTAAATTTCCAGACAAATTCATCGTTATATTCTATATTTTCATAGAGTGCTGTTTCAAATTCTGCTGTAAATACATCAGGTCTTTCGTCCATCACTTCTATGTAATCTATCATCAAATCTTCTAAACTGTCAGAGAAAATACAGTTATAGTCACCCTTATCTGGAATTTCTCCTAAAAGGTTCAGCGATGCAAGGTCAATTTGAGAAATTTGGTTATTTATCTCATTATCTTTCAATCGAAAAATGGCAAAGGAGGGTGTAGTTTCATCTCCAAAATCATCTTCTATCAGGTTACAAGCTTGGGTTGTTTCTCTCGCTTGCATAAAATTATATTCTAGCAAAACAGGGTCAATCATAGGTGCAGAACGATTCAGGACGGATTCAACACCCTCAAAATTGTACTTTTCACAAAATTCATGAATTGCCTGTGTCAGTGGTGGGAGTTCATTATTCTGCAATTCTCCATAAATTTCCTGTGTTTCTGTTTGGAAATTATGGTCAAACAGAGTTACATAAGAAACCCCCTCTTTTTCAAATGCTTGCAAGAAATGTTCGCCCAAATCGTAAGCCACATTGCTTTTCGTGGCTTCAAGTTCCAATTTCTCACTGATTGCCGTGACGTTCAATGACATATCTTCCATGTTTCATCACTCCTATCTATTAAAAATCAAAGCCTTTTCGCTCCAAATACTCCAGCCATGTTTCTTTTTTGTAACACCGACCATACATATACCGATTGACAAACTCTTTTTGAGCCTTATTGGGCATAATTCCAAGAGTATCATTTCTTTCTGCCTGTGGGTAAATATTGATACCTTTCAGCTTTTTCAATGTTTCTACTCGCTCACAAGCATTTTCTAAATCATCAGTGACAAGCAGATAAACAAATAAACGATAGGGTTTCACACCTCGCTCCTTAAAAAGTTCTGCTACTCGCAATATTTCAGATATTTGTGCTGTGGTATCGCACGAAAACCTAATATGTCTTTGCCATTTTACCCGTGAGAGTAAATCTGCGATGTCTGGGGTCACAAGTCGCACGTCCATACCCTGATTTAGATCTACTTTATACTTCGTGTGAGAAAGTTCTTCCAGTTGTTCTAAACCATAAGTACAGGCTAAAATGTTGTTATCCATCAAAGTAAGTTTGTCGGAATCAGGACGGACAACTTCTTGCCACGTCCGATAAGCTTTGATATTACCCTCTTTTTTTGGAACAACACACCAGCGACAGGCACGAGGACACCCTCGTGTGAGATAGCCAATGGCATAATCACACGAGGGGTAGATGGTATAATCAGGAACGCAGGATTCAATCTCTGGTGGAAGTGTCTGGTCTAGGGGAATATCTTTATAACCTGTGCCACCACGGATAGCATTTTCAGGTAAAAGAGGATTTTCCTTTGTGAAACTAAAGACCTTTGATGAATAAACACGGTCATAAGTTTCTACTGGTTGCCACCAGTCCACAGTATCACCCAGTGACTTGTGATATGCCGAGATACGCATGAGTGCTAAGTTCGGAAAGGTTTTCTTCTTCATTGTATCATTTTCATTGTCGTGCAGTCCGATTTTCATTTATTCCCCTCCTTTTTCTCTAAAATTTTCAAAATCAGGAGTCCCATTTCATTTTTAGATTCTTCAGATAAAGAATTATCCATAAGGTGTTCGGCACTATCATAAAGCATTTTCTTATATATCTCGGTAAGTTGCAGACACTGTTGTAGTAAGCGATTAGTAGTATTGTCTAAAATTTCATATCGTTCAATCACTAAGTCCTTATCATAAAGCTGATTCAAAAGTTGTTTTTTTGACATTGAATGTCTTTCTGTTATTGAACAACTCATAGGACTAGCTGTCTTTCAGCCAACGAATCATCAATACAATAGTGGACAATCTGTAACAGCTGTTTGTCTTTTTTGTCCAAAGGGTGGCGAAGCATGAAATCTCGACATTCCGTCAAGATTTTTTGCACTAAGCCACGATTTTCTTTCAATGTATCAATTAAAGTAGCTTGGTCATACAACATTTGACGAAGTATCGTGTTTTGTTCTTGCACTAGCAAGAGTTTTTCTTCCTCTGTTTCAGTAGACATTATTCTACCTCTCTTTCTAAAATGGATTTTTTTGATTCTCACGCAAGCGATCACATTCTTCCTCCAAAGCTGTGATTTTACGTTGCAAAACATCTTTTTCCTTGTAAGAACGATGGGAAATTTCTTCATATTCTCGATAGAAAGTATCGGTTTCTTCCAGTTTTTCCAGTGTTTTACCGAAATGTTTCGCCATCACTTGAATTTGTAGACGTAAGGCAGCATTTTCTTCCTCGAGATTTTGAATTTTACATTCACATTGATGTAATGTCATAATTTTCTCCTTTTCAATCGTCAAATAAGGATAATTGACTTTCTTCCTGTGCAAATCGTTCTTCTAACTCTGCTACTGTATAGCGAATATTGAAATCACCCCATGGGTCATCTTTGTCCCAATCCAGTAATTTCTGCCACAATGCAGGGTAGTTTTTTCGTAGCAATCGCAGTTGTGGGAGAGGTTGCTTGTGGCAGAACCAACAGCCACCACGAGTGCCGTTATCATAAATCGGTGAAAGTAAATCATTGTCACGACACCAGTCGAAGCACTCTTGTTCTGTGATATTCAAATCGACTAAAGGAAAAATCCGTGAAGCATGACCATTGTCATGATAATCACGGATTTTTTCTTGTCTTTTGGGGTTCTTTTCATCAACTGCATAGCCAATATATTCATGACTAAACCCCTTTTTTGCTGTTTTAAGTGCAGATTGTTTCAGCATACCCACACACCATGAGCCGAAAAGTGCAGGAAAACCATATATTTTCCCACGATTTTTAGGCAATGCACGTTCACCCTTGACTGTGTAAAACTGTTCTTCATAGGATTTTTTAGCATGGACGTGTTCCACTTTAATTCCATATCGGTGGAGAAGAATTTCATCAGCTTGTGCCTTAAACTCTTGCATTGGTGGGAGGTCTGCTGATATTTCTGGGGTAGCCATGATTTGTGCGTGGACTACCTTATCCAGAGGGTAGCCTTTTTCCATAATCACATCAATCATTTTTAGACTATCCTTGCCATAAGACAAACTTGCCACAAAAGTAGCATTTTCTGGGAATGTTATAGAGATTCCTCCTCTTCACCAAAGGAAAAGCCATGCTGTTTCAAAATGTATTCATAGGCAGCATTTAGTTTTTCAGAAATTTCCAAAGTTCGTGTGGTGATTTCAAGAGTGGTGTCTAGTTCAGACATAGAGAAAAAGAGAAGTTCTTTCTCTGATTCTAGCTGTTTTACCATCATGAGAAGATTTTCATTTTGCCGTTCCAGTAAAGCCATCGTAGTGGAATCACTGGTAGGGTTTGTTTGCTTCTGGGTAAAATTAGGTGGCTTCATCATTTTAGTTTCCTCCATCTTTCTGCTTATCATTGTTAAATTCCATCTTAAAACTGACATATTTTTCCCCAGTGTCAACCAGAATGACAGTACAATCATAGGTTTTCCCAGTCTTTTCTGAATAGCACCCTTTCAAATCTGTCTGACCAGTGGAAAGCAAGTCTTTAGCAATTTTTTCGGTGATTTCTTTCCGTTTTGCCGTGAAAAACTTGTTATCTTTCCACAGGATAAACCCACATGACTTATCCTCACAGGAAAAAGCCTTGGGAGTATGCGTGACTTCTCTACCACAACGTGGGCAGGTCCCAACGGTATCAAATTGCTTTGGAAAGACCACCTCACTGTGCAAAGATTTTTCATAAGTAGTGACCAGATTTCTCACAAACCCCTCTATCTCTTCCATGAAAATGTCAGGATTCATTATTCCCTGCTCCACCATGAGCAATTTTTCTTCCCATTCCGAGGTGAGAGTCAAAGATTGCACAGAATCAGGTAACACTGAACTTAGTGCTTGACCTTTCTCTGTTGGTAAAAGATGTTTTGTTTTCTCGCTACCTTTTCGCTCCACCAATTTTGTTGAAACCAGTTTTTCTAGGGTGGCAGCACGAGTGGCTGGTGTGCCAATACCAGAAAGATTCTTGTCCAGTTCCTCTTTTTCTTCCGATCGCTCCATAGCATAGAGAATCGTGTCCTCGGTATATTGTTTCGGTGGGGTGGTTCGTCCCTCTTTTAGGGTGGCATTGTCAAAGGTCAACACATTCCCCTCTAAGGTTTTGGGAAGAATAGCTGTTTCTTTCCGTTTATGGGGAGCAAATTTGTCAAATACTTTGAAACCTTTATCTATGACTGTTTCCCCATGAGTGGAAAGCCGTTCTTCGCCACACAGCACGGTGACAGTGGTTTTCTCAAATCGGTATAAATCGTCAACGGCTTGGAGTGAACGTACCATGACCAATTCTAAAATTTCACGTTCCCCATAAGGTAGTTTGGCAATCTCACAGTGTTCAATAGACATAGTGGGGATAATGGCATGGTGGTCACTCACTCCCATGCTGTTAATCACAGAACTAAAGTTTTGAGGTGGTTCGCAGTCAAAACCTAAGATTTTCGTAGAAAGATTCACTACTTCTCTGACAGTTTCTTGCATATCTTCTGTGAGGTAGTTAGAATCTGTCCGAGGGTAAGTAAGATATTTTCTTTCATACAGGGACTGGGCATAGTCGAGAGTCTGTTGAGCAGAGAATCCCAGTTTTCGGTTGGCTTCACGTTGTAGGGTGGTGAGGTCATAAAGTAAAGGAGTTTTTTCAAAATGTTCCGTTTTTTCAACTTTTTCAACAATGATAGGATTGCTTTTCCAGTGTTCTACCATAGCATTAGCTTCTTGTTTGGTGGCTAGACGTTCCGATGAAAAAGAAAACCCATCACATTCTATCAGTGAAAAATAGAAAGGAGTGGGTTGAAATGCCTGAATTTCTGCATTTCGTTGGACAATCATGGATAACGTAGGGGAAATTACTCTCCCCACGTTGAGGGATTGCCCATATAAGCAAGAGAAAAGGCGAGTTCCATTGATACCCATGAGCCAGTCTGCCTTTGCACGGCACATTGCAGCAGATAAAAGATTGTTCATGTCTGTTCCCTCACGGAGATTCTGGAATCCCTCTAAAATCGCCACATCTTCCATGGAGGAAATCCAAAGACGTTTTACATATTTGTTACAGGCTGCGTATTGATAAACCAAGGCGAAAATCAGTTCACCCTCACGTCCACTGTCACAGGCATTGATTACCACGTCCACGTCAGGGCGATTCATCAGGTCGCAAAGGCTGTGTAAATATCGTTGTTTTCCTTCACTGGGGACGTATTGAAATTCTGTTGGGATAATAGGTAAGTCAGAAACTTCCCATTTCTTAAAGTCAGGGTGGTAGGTATCAGCAGGTGCCAATCCCACCAAATGCCCCACGCACCATGAAACGAGGTAGCCATTTCCCTCAAAATGATTATCTTTCTTTTCGTTAGCACCTAACACTTTGGCGATGTGCTGTCCCACAGATGGCTTTTCAGCGACAATCAGTTGCATTATTTCTCCTCCTTAGAGTTTTTCTTTGGATTTTTTTCCAAATATTCATTTTTTATAGTTTCAAAGAAATCTGAAACTTCTTCATCTTGTACCACTTGCGACAAGCTAGTAGCAACAAATTGTTGAAGCATAAGAGTTATATCATCACCCCAAAGTTCAAGAGAAACCACTTCATCGTGTTTTTTCTTTTCATTCTCAGGCTTGTAGCGACCTTTGTTTAAGATATGGGTTTGGAGATGAATCACCGAATCTTCCAAACTTCCATCAAGGACGGTCTTGTTTTGGTCAAGTGCGTTCATCAGTGCGTTGAGTTCTTTTCTGCCCAGTGATATTTTGACGTAAGGCACATTTTTCGCACCTCGCATTTGTTGTGGTAGTTTTTTCATAATTTACTCCTATTTTTCTGGACAAGTCCATTTAATTTTCCAAAGAATCAGTTCATCTTCTGTGAGATTACCCAGAGCCACCTGTTCTTCTTTGCTCACCAGTTCACCCATCACGGCAATCACTTCCTCACGTTCCTCCGATGTCAGCCAGAAGAGATGTTGCAGTACGTTTTCCACTGGTGTTCCCCCCACTAAAACAGTGGGGTTCTGCTCCAATACACCTGCTATTTCTCGAAGAAGTTGCTTTTTCGGTAGGCGATAGCCACGTTCTAACCCTAAAACCTGATTGACAGCCGTGGATTTTGAATATCCCAGTGCCATGCCTAATTGTTTTGTTGTCATACGTTGTTCTTCACGCAGAAGTCGGATTTTTTGCCCTATAGTCATGTAGTACCTCTTTTTCTATAATTTTTTACTTAAAAGATTCAATCTTCGCATACGAATTGCCTTATTCCGTGTCCCAGATTGGCAAGTATAAGAATATACTTCATCATCTTTTTTGATTTTTGCTTTGATTTCTGCCTGTGATTGTTTAAAAGCAAGATAATCCGAGCAAGTGCTGTGACAATGAAGTACTCTTTTGGTACAGTCTTTGCAGCTCATCATCTATCCTCCCCACTGGTCAGCCATTGCTTGTGCAATGCCCAAGAATGTTTTACTTCGAGCCTTAGCCCTACCTTTTTGACCTCCTGTTGTCCCACGAATTCCTTCAACCCAGTTTATTGCTTTGCCGTTACATTTTGCACCCTGACAAAAATATTCTGGTTCAGGTTTTGGGAGCATATTAGTCGGTTCTAAGTTTGGTAAACCCTGTAACCACAAGCAAGTGCGTTTTTGAATCGGTTCCCCAAAATAATAGGGGTGAACAATCTGGCTAGGCTTCATAAAATGGGTGTTCATATAGCCTACAGGGTTCTCGATGGCTTTTTTCTCACAATCAGCATTGTAAATGGTAAGGAAAAAAGCGACTGCTTCTTCACGCAGTCGCTCTCTCTCTTTTATTTTTTCTGGAGGGTTGCACTTTGGAGAAAAGTGCCGTGTGCCTGCTGATGTTAAGAATTGACAACTGGGAAATGCAAGAATCATGTCCCACTGACCTAAAATTTTATGATTTTTTCCATCACAAGTGGTAAAAGTACAGTTTCCGTTCAAAAGTGGTAACACATCTTGTTGGATATGCCACTCCTCGTGTCCCCCAGAATTTGGTTCAATGTCGCAAGAAAAAGCACAATGTCCTTTCCCACGAAATGCCTTGCAGACAGCTTGACTTTCTTCACAAGCCACCAGAACATTCATAGACTTTGTTTCCTCTTTCGTGATTTAGTCCTCCGTGGGGAAATCCAATTCCCCTAGAATTTCATCTTCAAAGGTTTCAAAGAATAAATCATAAAGGTCATCTTGAAGGAAGTCGGTCAAATCAAAGGAAAATTGACTTAATTCACAGGGATAACGATAGAACGTGGTCAAAGTGCCTTCTTCCGTTGCCATTTCTACTTTTTCAATGCCCACAGAAACAATGGTCATATCATCTAATAGCCACAATTCAAAACCATCATAACTAGAGTATAAGCTGTCAGATGGAGCAACCTCCACTTCGCAGCCGTTCATATCTTGGAATAGACAGAACGCAGACCGACCAAACAAACAGTTATGTTTTTTCTCGAGGGAGGTGGCAATATCTGATTCACGTCGTAAGAGAAAATGTGACGGAATTCCCAGTGTTCCAGTGGGTTAAAATGCCCAAAATCTACTGGGAGGTCTGCCATCAGGGGAAAGACCTCCTCAGTATCGAGGTCGTGTTTCATGATTTCTTGCACAACAAAAAAGCACAAGTTGTCGTAAAATCCCTCTGCGAGAGTGGGTTTTTGGGGTGTTTCAGTAAATTTTAAGTACATAATTAGTCCTTTCAGCGATATAATTATCTTTCGTTTGATTTTTGCGATTTTTTTTGAATTTTAGGTGGAACAAGGGGTTTAGGTGGTGTTTTCACCTCGTGAGAAATATAAGCAAGTTGCTTCTTTACTGACTGTTTTGATTTATCTTGCAAAACGTCATTAAAATCTTTCCCTTGAGGTGTTTGAATCTGTACCTTAAATCCTTGCTTTTCGTACTTTTCACAACATTTTCTTGCAAATTCTTGTCCATGGTTGTGTGGCTGACCTCTACTATCTGTACCTGTGGTGTCATTGTCAAAGGCAAACACGATGGACTTAATTTGTGGGTTTTCAGATATAAATTGGTCTAAAGCCTTGTCAAATAGACCTCCCATTGAGATTCTGGTATCTTGAAAAGGGTCATTGCCGTTCATTTTTGTTAAACTGGCATGGGATAATACATCTATAGGACTTTCGCAGCAGAATATTCGGTCTGACGTTCCTTTCATCGTGAATCCGAAACTTTTGTCAGAGTTTTTTACATCTTGCTTAAAGGGTTCTTTCCCTGCTTGTGGTTTAGAAATCCCACGAATAGAACAATATTTAGGTTCATCATTCTTATCTTTTCCAACAAAGGCTACATTTTTAAATTTATAACCTTTCGCACCTGTTTCGGCTTCAAAGATTAGTCCTTCGTTCATCAGCCTATCTACAATTTCTTTGTCACAACATCGAGTTTCGGTGAGATACTTAAAAGAAGCTGAACCCTCTTTGTCATTGGAGTGAGGTGGTAGCACCATTTCCCCACGTTCTTCTCGTGGTTTTACTGGGCTTTGCACCCTAACAGGGTCAAAGGAACTATGCTCGTAAGATGGGGGAAGTTCATATTCTACATGGGAATCATCATGAATTTGAGAATCCATTGGTGGCACTGGTGGTGGACTTTCCACTGGTTGCGATGTTTGAAATTGTGGTTGATTACCCTGAAAGTATGGCTCGACCATTGGATTTTCTCGAAAGTCATGCTCCTCCATGGGATTTCCTTGAAAATACTGTCCCTCCATAGGATTTCCGTGAAAATACTGTTCCTCCATAGGATATCCTTGAAAATTTTGTTCCTCCATGGGATATCCTTGAAAATTTTGTTCATCCATAGGATATCCCTGAAAATGTTCGTATTCATAGGGTGGCTGATATTCATTACCCCATTGATAGTCCATGGTTTCACCGTAAAAATCGTTGGCTTCTGGTGGTGGCTCGCCCCAAAATTCAGGAGGAAGGTCATTGTAATATTCATCTATGGGTGGTTGTTCGCCATAAAAATCATCTATAGGAGGAGGTTGACCATAAAATTCTGGTGCTTGTTGTTGATGTTGCTCCTGTGGTCTACCAAAATCATGGGGAGGTGCTTGAAATTGGGGTGGGGTTTCTCTCCGTGGTTGCACTTGTGGTGCAGGTCTAAACTGTTGCTCCTGTGGTCTAACAAAATCTTGGGGAGGTGCTTGAAATTGTGGTGGGGTTTCTCTCCGTGGTTGCTCTTGTGGTGCAGGTCTAAACTGTTGCTCCTGTGGTCTAACGAAATCTTGGGGAGGTGCTTGAAATTGGGGTAGGGTTTCTCTCCGTGGTTGCACTTGTGGTGGAGGTCTATTAAAGTTTTGGTTTTGTCTATTGTACTGAGGTTTTGGAGCAAATACTTCTTCTCGTAAAACACCTTTGAAGTTCAATAAAGTCTGGACAGCTTCTTGAAACTTCATTCCCATGTACTCTCTACAAAAATGAATAGGATTTCCCTTTTTTTGCTCGGAATGATGGTAAAATCCACCTTCAAAGACAAACAACCCACCGTTTCCTATGACACGGTGGGCATTGTTGTCCTCTTTTTTTAGTTCAAATCCCTGTGCCTTTGCAAAATCAATCAGATTCACAGAAGTGGCTTCTTTTATATCTCGGTCGGTATAATGTGCCATAGGCGATCACCTATTCTTCGTCATAATCAGATTTTTCTACACCAAACGGGTCATCTTCTTCTTCATCATCATATTCAAGTCCCTCTAACATGGGATTTATTGGTGGTTCTTTCTTATAAACTTTAAAATAATAGAACGCACCTCCACCAGCAACAACCAACAGACAAATCATTGGTAGCATAGAACTTTTCTTCTCTTCTTCCACCACTGGTTCAGGTTCAGGCTCAGGTTCAGGCTCTTTTTCCACCTGAACTTCCACTTCTACCTCTTGCACCACCTCTACTTCTTGGACAATGGGTACTTGCTCCCCTGTGGCTAAGGAAAGTAAATCGGCTTCATCAATGAGATTCAACAAATAGACGTTGTTATCGTCACCAGCTCGGTCAATCACCAAGTAAAAGTAGTTCCCATTTTTTGATACAGCCGTGATAAATTGTTTGTCGTTTTCGTTATTGGTTATAATATCGTCCACCAAAGTCAAATTCCCCTCTGGTGTCAGTGCTTCACCCACTGGTTTTACAGTAGGTTCTGCTGGTGGGGTAACGACATGGGTATCTTGTGCAGCAGGTCCATAAGCATAAGCCACTGTGGGGAAAGCACCCATCAGGCAACTTATGGTGAAAATCACAGAAAGCAATTTTAATAAGTAATTCTGCATTTCCTGTTTATTCCATTGTATTGTCATGTTTTTCTAATTCCTCCTTATTTTCTTCTCGTTCTTGATTATCATCGTCCACTTTAAAATCATCACCATCAATGGAAGAATCCACCTCAAAATCAGAAATTTCTTCCTGACTTTCGGTGGATTCTTCAAATAGTTCTTCAATTTCAGATTCTGTCATTTCTGGAGTTTCTACGATGGTAGACACAGGAGGGAGATTTTCAAAGACTGAACGAAGTTGCGTGTAGTCCATGGAGTTCTTGGCACAAAAATCTAAAATAGCAAGACGATTTACTTCAAAGAGTTTATCTTCTCGACGTTTGACTTTATCATTCCAACTTTTCGCCATTTTGCGAGAATGTTGTAATTCTTGAGTGATTTTCTTGATTTCACTGTCAAAATTTGTTTGTCTACTGATTTTTCTCACCTCCTCTTAAATGGGTAATCGTCCGTAGCAGACGAAAACGTCAGATTTTGCCCAATATCCACTGTCAACAGGTGCGAAAGAAACACCAGCAGAAGCCGAGTGAATCATCATGCCGTCACCGATGTACATACCCACATGGGATATCGTTGCGTGCGAACTTGTACCAGTGAAGAAAATTAGGTCACCAGCTTGTCTTTGGTCAGCCCCAAACTTAGTACAAATGTTGTAATATCCCCCTGCCGTTAGTCTGGAATGAGGATAAACACCTGTAGAATTGTATATCCAGTACATAAACCCAGAACAATCGAAGGACGTACTTGGAGATTGTCCACCCCATTTATAGGGATAGCCTAGATATTTAATGGCTTCTGCGTAAACTCTAGCAAATGCGTCATCGTCCAAATAGTGGTCTGGAATTTCAAAGTCCACATCACCAACAGCACCACCACTACCTCCCATGTAATCGCCAAAGAGGTCAGGGTGATTGCCTTTTGTTTCTTTTAAAAGCAAATAATGTCCATATTGGTCATCGTCAAGAAAATCCTTTGCAAGACTATCTATATCTGTGTTTGTCAAGGTCACAGTCAGCACTTTCCATGGAATCGGATTCCCTTCCGAATCTGTTTTTGTTTCGGTGCTTGCCACTGTAGTCAGAGTATATTGACGTGCAAAAATTTCATTTAATTTACTTGCTACTTGACTTGGGGTGTATGCGTGGTAGAGTGCCGTGAGTAGTGCTGCTAATTCGTGTGGGTCATGACCGATTTCTGATAAATTGTAACGATATTCATCATATCCTGACATGGTACTTTCTATATTGTCAATTTTCTCTTGTAATTCCTGTTCTTTGTCTTTGTAGTTACTTTCAACCTTTAGTAAATCATCTTCTTCTGCCGTATAAGATGAAGAAGTTGTTCCGAAAGCACC
This sequence comes from Eubacteriales bacterium, assembly GCA_044432725.1. Taxonomy (GTDB): domain Bacteria; phylum Bacillota; class Clostridia; order Oscillospirales; family Oscillospiraceae; genus JAWXUK01. The sequence goes on along the minus strand of JAWXUL010000027.1, from coordinate 8,444 downwards.
AGCAATAACGGCTTGCATCACCATGTTCGTCACCGAAGTCATGGCAGACATCATGCCCATAAATAGAAATCCTAGCAAAAACAGGAGTATTATTTGAGGTTTTGTTACGATAGACCGAAAAATAGTCATCATACCATCACGGAATCGCTGTGCCAAGGCAGCGGCTTGACGTTCCAGAAAACTAGAATTTCCTTGAGAACGCAAAACCTTTCTGCCTGTTTTCATGCATTCTCTGTACTCTTTGGCATATTTCTTCTTGATTTTTCTCCGTTGTTGCCACTTTGACAATGGATTGCTCTCAGAATATTCTGCCGAGGATTTCAGTCTTTGCTTTTCCAACTTAAAATTACTCTTATGCTCGTGTATAAATTGTTCTTTCACTGTGGCTTTTTCAATACTAGCTTGTTTTCCTTTCAATCTTGCATTATTGATACTAGAATGAATATGGTAAGCTGATTCTTGACATAAATCTTGCGACATTTCGAGAGATTGACTTGAAGGGTCACTGTCATTATCTGAACTAGATTGTACTTCCGAAAATTTTTGCACAGTGTTAGCAGAACCTTTGACAAAATTCAATTTAGAATTACCAAATTTTCCGTGAGCATGAGCAACAGGGGATTGTTTCCCCTGTATCGGTTTACCCATATCCAGAACATTCCAATTTAATGGGTTTGCCACTTCCACTTCTGTAAGTGCCACTTCCGTGATAGTAGTATTTATCTGGGTAACTGTATTATTTATCTGACTTGCTGTATTTTCAACAAAATTTATGGTAGAATCAACTTCCGAATCACCATCACCCTGTGGAACGAAAGCATTTAATTCTATGAGTGGACGATAGACCACCTGTCCTCCTTGTGGACTTTCGGATTTTGGAGTGAGCCAATCTCTTTTCGCTAGTTCCCCTCTCAAATGTGGAGGAATTTTATTCTGATTGGGCAAAAGTTCTGGGTTGACTTGTCGCTTTTTATCCAGAATTAGCTTATCTGATGGTTTCGCCAATTCATGCAAATTGGAAGATGGCTTAGTTTTTTCGTACAATCTGTTGGTGACTTGCCTTTTTTTCTTAGACTTTCGGAAATTATCCAGTTTTTGCTCCGAATGTCCTATGCTTAAACTGGTATCACCCAACTTTAAGCCACTCATATCCTACTCCTTGTCTACATTGACTGTTGTATCTTTGGTTTTGTCTTTTTCGTCCACTTCGTCTAACTTTGTAGTCATAATACGATAGAGTTCCGTATCCTGCGGAAAGTGGTCAGTGAAAGGAATTATCGTACTACCATAAATAAGAAGTCCCTCTCCTGCGTTGGAGTTTTTGACGTGAGAAAGTTGGTGGGTAGAGATGTTTAGTTGCTTAGCGAGGATTTCTCTGTCACCTCCTGCTTGGTTCAACAAATACACAAAATCGGAGTTTTCAAAGATATTTGCTACTTGTGGTGAGCAAAGGAAATCTTTTACATTTTGTGTTAAACCTGTGGGAATACCACCCCATTTACGAAATCTCTTCCATATTTCTACTGTATAGTTCGCAGTTTGCTCTTTACCCAACAAAAGGTGCATTTCATCAATATAATATCTGGTGCTTTTTCGTGCGTCACGATTGATAGAAACACGTCCCCATACTTGGTCTTGCACGACCAACATACCGAACTCTTTCAGGGCATTTCCTAGTTCTTTGGTGTCGAAGCAGACCACACGATTACTAATATCTACATTTGTTCGGTGGTTGAATACGTTGAGCGAACCTGTCACATAAATTGACATACAATCCGTGATGTGTTTTGCCTGTGGACTGTCAAATTTAGCGATTTCATTGTATAAATCTTGTAAAATGGGCATTTCCACATTGTCAGGGTCTGCAAAGTAAGGCATATAAGTGAGTTGCAGTGCCTTGTCAATCAGGGATTTTTCGTCAGCTTCAACTTTCCCCATCATGATTTCGAACAAAGATAGAATAAAGTCTGATTTCATGATTAAGGGATTTTCTCCGTCCTCTTCTTCCAAATTGATGTCCATAGGATTGATGAAGTCCTTGGAAAGTGGAGAGATTTTAATGACTTGTCCGTCCAATCGTTCCACTAGACCTCTATATTGTGTGAATAGGTAAACTTTTGACGTTTTTTAATACATCTCTAGTTTTTCCCCTCACCCATACCGTGCGTAAGACTTTCACCTTACACGGCACTCCATCACGATATCCATCGTGACTTGTGGCTATCCCTCCACCAATTATTATCTTGGCTTCATCGGTACTATGCCACTACCTTCACTAAAATTAAAGCAAGTTATATCCTAAAAATCAGATTTTCCTTGCTAACGTATCATAAAACATTAAGAATCTCCACGTTTTTAGCTTACCACGTTCCAATAATCTTATCTGTACATCTATCCGTAGGTGCTTTCTATGAGCAAATCGGCTTCAGATTGCCTATAACAAACTAAGGGTTTTCATAAAAGTGATTTTACTCACCCTCACCGATTTTAACTAGCATTTCTACTTTAGTTCCCAACTCTTTCATTCAAAAGTTCGTCATTTCAGCTTCATTCCTATAATATTACTGAAAATTCTCACCATAGATAGCTTTTAGACCTCCAACCTATCGTACACTCGACTTTGATTAGTTCGCATTTCCTCACCTTAACGTGTTAGGGTGTATTCTTGGTTGACTTTACCGAGCTTTTTACACGCATTTCTTAATAAAATTGTGCAAATCGGAGTATTAAGGACGGTATTTCAAGACGTTACTCCATCATTCTACCGTTCAGATTATCAGTTCTCCTGATATTCCATGACTAAGCAGCCATAGGAAGTTCAGTGCCTATGCTTTTCACATAGGAACGTGTCGCACCACTTTCTGGGTCTAATATGGCAATATCATCGTCTGTCATGAGAAAAACATTGACAATTTCTCGTTTCGCAGAGAAAGATTTACCACTTCCTGGTGTACCGAGAATCAGTCCGTTTGGGTTTTTCAGCCGTTTTCGATCAGCCATCAGCAAATTGTTTGACAAGGCATTGATACCATAATACAGTGCATTTCCATCTTGAAATAATTCGGAAGTTGTAAATGGAACAAACCCTCCAGTCGCTGTGGAGGTCATGCAGCGTTTCAGGTTTATCAATGATTTACCCAACGGCATACATGAGAAGAAACCTTGCTCCTGTTGGTAGTCAAGGCGATGAAGAAGGCACGTCTGTTTTTGTGCTAAACTGGTGGATTGAAATACATTTGTTTCCAGTTCTTCCTTTGTCTTTGCAGTGTGAACAATCATAAAAGAGAAGTGAAAGAGCCGTTCATTCCGACTTTGTAAGTCTTGTAGCAACTTTTTCGCTTCATTTACATAGACACCCAAATCCGAGGGAAGAACGTCCATGTCATAGCCCTGTCTTACTGCCTTTTTCTGCTCGTCAATTTTTGTCTTTTCTAAGTCAGACAATTTAGACTTAATCATCTTGATTGCCTTAACGTGGTCAATAGATTGAACGTGCATAGAAACTGTCTGATTTCCGTCAATATCCAGATATTCAGACAAAACCTCGTCAGAAAGTTCTGGTGCTAGGATTTGTAAAAAGGACACTGCACCAAAGTTATCTCCAGTTTTGAAGTACTTCCCATCACCAAACCAGAACGAAGATGGGACGATGAAGTCTTTGGTGGTTAGTCCTGTTGTTGGTAGCCAGTTCCACTCAAATTGGAATTTATTCTCCTCGTTCATGTGAAGAATATTGTGGAATAACTCAAGTCGTTGTTTGCCGTCCAGTGTTTCAGTACGGACACCTAGCTTCTTTAGGTTGCCATAGATGTCTAATTCCAGACGTTCAAGTCGTGGTTTTGCTTTCTTGTAGGATTCAGCACGGACACCAAAGGTGATGAATTTCTTCTTCACAATGCCGTTATTTCCTTTAGAAAGCTGTTTGCGTAACATTTCTGAATATTCTTCACGAATTGAGTTAAAATTATCGGCTCTGGATTCAATCACAATGGATTCTTCAAAGGTTTTTTCATTGCCAGAGATATTCAAAAATGAAAATTGAAATTCTACCGTGGTATCAAATTGATTAAGGAAACCACACCAGTTATCAAAGATTGCGATTTTGTCCTCATTATCTGCCAAACGATAGTTAATGTCCTCAAATTTGATTGTTTTACTGTAGAAATTGGAATCAACATGGCAAATTCCGTCCTCAAAGACTTTGAGATAAGGAACGGATTCTTGTGCAGATTTTTCCTTTTTGCCTACAGGTTTATGCCGTGCGATTATCGACCGAATCTGTTTTTTCTCCTTGTTGGTCAATTTTTTCGCCTTTTTCGATTTTGGGGACAGATTTTTGCCTTGTGTTTGCTGGGTTTCTAGGTTTTTTGGTTGTGGGTTTGACAATGCGATTTACCTCCCTGTTCAGGTTATATTGATTCTCAAGCATTCCGTAGTAGTTCATGGACTTGTACGGTCTATTTTTTGCCATTCCAAATTTCACCATATACATTTGTTTGAGAATAACCTCTAGGGTCTGCCCATTTTTCTCATACATCGCCAGCATGAAAAAGGGGAACACGGCTAGAATCATCAATGATACTGCGTTAGTGGAACTGACAAAACCTTGTACTGCGAAATAGGTCGCTCCACCGAATAAACCACCGATGGAAAAACAGGTAAGTTGCCTTTTAGTAAGATTGAACATTGCTTTCGTTTTTACTGCGTTCAAATCTTTGGGTACTGTAACGTATGCCATGATTTATCCCCCCTTTCTTTCAAAAATATAGTGTTTTGGATTGGTTTTGTGTTTATAGTTCATCTCGTTTCCTCCCACTTGCCCTAATGTGCATTGAAGATGGACTTACTGATAGAAGCTGACTTAAACAGAGTAAAGCACAGCAAAATCGAGTAGCCTAGACATTCCCACATGGCACGAAGCACGTTATTCGGCTCTAAGGTCAATCCGATCCCCTGTATCAGTACTGCATAAATGCCAACGCAGACCATAATCAAAAAGCCTTGGAATCCGATGGCGAGCAGGACCTTAAAATAGTTTTGACCAATGCTCGCTTGTTCTTTATTCATGAGTGTTGCAAAGGGGATTGGTGCTAAGGAGGTGAGTAAGTAAATCTCAATCATACGTCCATAAATGACAACAGTGATTAAAATTCCGATAATTTGTATGGAAATACCTATTAAAAGTGACTGCACATATATCTGCAAGAGTTCCCCTAACGAGTGAGATTCTAGTGCTGCCCATAAAACATCATGGGATTCAAAGGGGTCTACAGAAGTGTCAGCCGTGATTATCGAGGACGAACTATTTACAACGTGTTTTGCCACGTCAAAGACAGCCATTGTTATATCAAAGACGTTGGTTACTAACACAACCGACATATAAGTCTTAAATATCCACTTCATAATATCGCTTGGTGGAAAATCGTGGAAATTGTTTTTGTCCATTATCATGGAAATCAATTCATAAACCATCACATAAGTGAGTATTAAGCCTGCGATGGGTAGCATGACTGTTTCAGACAAGTTTTGGACTAGGGCGAAAATCCCACCGTTCCATTCCGATGGGCTTTTCGCCACATTTTCAGCAATTTCTCCGACTTTATTGTTTATAACTCCGAATGTTTCGTATAAACTCCCACATATTCCGTGGATTAGAACTTCTTGAAATAGACTTTCAAACCATTCCGTTAAAGCCTCTTTAATTGCTTCCATGGATTAGCCTTAACCGAATAAGCCTGACAAGGAAGGCATGAGAGAAGTTGCAACTAAGGCTACACCACCTCCTGCCATTAGTTGCTTCATTCCTTGACTTTTAGCCCCTGATAGTGATAGGTAAGGCTTATATTTTAATGAACTTGCAACTTTATCTAAAAGTTCCAACTTGAATTTTACAGAAAAATTCAAAAGAAAGTTGCGATAAGAGTTGCAAATTCCCACAAATCAAAAGAGCGATTTGTGACTATTTTTCCACCTTTTCCCCCACTCCACACCGTGCGTACAGCTTTCACCGTACACGGCGTTCCATCACAAATACTAAAAATATTCGTGACTTGTGGCTATCCCTCCACACCCATTACAGGTGCTTCATCGGTACTGTGCCACTACTTTCCCCACCATTAAAGCTAGTTATATCAAAAATTCAGGCTTTTTGACTTTCCTAGCTAACATTTCACTGGAATTAGACTTCCTCCCTGTTGGTGGCTTACCACGTTCCGTAAGTCCTATCTACATGATACCTTTAGGTGCTTGCTCTAAGTATTTGACTAACTTTCTTCGTCTTGCCACTTTTTAGTGACAAATGGACTTTACCAACAACCACGTTATCCGTCCACAATCAAAATACAGCCGTTAGACTGTTTGGTTACTTTTTCATTCGCAAGTTCGTCAGTTTTTCAACATTCTCACCATGTGTATCGACACCCGACATATAGGTGACACCATCAATGTATTGATAGCTTTCGTAGAAATCCTAGTTGTAAGCTAGGGGTTTTCTGACGGTCACTCTCTGCCGACTTCACCGTGCTTTATACTGTGACTTGTTCTAAATCGCCACAGCATAACGGAGATTAGTGTAGACATTTCAGGTTTTACACCTTCATTCTGCCCATCAGACTGACAGTTTACCTAATTTCAATGATAAAATTAAGTAGCTTTTCTTTAGTCTGATGTAGATAGTTGTTACGAAAAGAATTGTTTTACTTTGTTCCTTGCCATAGATTTCTCCTTATTAAAAATATTAGATTTATTCTAGGACTTTTTCAAAGAAACCAACTACTTTTTTACAACATACAACAAACATTTTTAGAAGAAGCAACGTGTCGCACGGTTATCATTACCATAACCCTCCATGAGGTTGATAATTCCCCAAATACCAAGACCAGCACCTAATGCTGTAGTCAAAGTTTGCAAAACACCTACTGCGTCTGTAAAAAATGCCATAATAAAATTCTCCTTAAAAAATATAAATTGTTGTTTTTTGTTGTTTGTTTCTTCTTTTCACGTTTCGCCTTACCTAGCGAGCCAAACTATATTAAATCATAAGCACCACCCCCTTTCAATGTGTAAAATTTATAATAATTGTTGCCAAATATGATTCAACAATATGCCCACAAGGTTAATATCCCAACCATTGGCAGCTCGTTTTGAGAGTTGGGTATAAGACTGATTGCCAAAGTTAATTTCCCCATCACGGAATCCCATCAGACGAAATTGTTCGCTGACGGACATTTTTCTTAGCCTGATTACTCCATTCTCGTTTTGTGGTTCAACTATTCGTAGTTTGTTGTGTTCAGGAGATAAAATGGTAATACAAAAACCATCAGTGCGTATTTTCCGATTGTATAAATCGAAGCACGATGGTTCATTTACGTTCAATGATGAAATTTTATAGTGTTCTTGGATTCTAGCTATCTGTTTCTGGGATAAGTACAATTTTTCTTCTGGGTTGAGGTCTAAAAAATCTGGTAGCCTAAGATTATTCTCAATAATGGGAGGTATCATGGAAAAATCATCAGGAAGTCCTCCCAAACGAGCGAAAATCCAGACACGTTCTCTATTTTGTGGAATCCCATAATTTTTAGTATTCAGGAGTGCATACTTCACTTCTCCGTAACCTAGTTCATTGAGTTTGCTTTTTACGGTTCCAAAGGTATCAGCGAACTTTTTAGACAAAAGACCTTTCACATTTTCCAATAAAATATACTTTGGCTTCTTCACTGCACAAATTCTTAGAATATCATGCAACAAAGTTCCTCTGCCGTGCCTATCTGCTTCTCCCTCTTGCAGTCCAACGGAGGAAAAAGGTTGACACGGAAAGCCACCAGTAAAAAAGTCGAAATCAGGGAGTTCTTGTGGGTGTATCAAAGATATATCCCCAAAATTCATGATATTTCTACCATTTTTGTCTAAATGATTCAGGTTGTAGAGAACAGAAGAAAATTTGTCGATTTCTGAATATCCTGTCACCTCGAAACTGATACCTGTTCTAGCTAAACCAAAGGTCGCACCTCCGTACCCAGCAAAGCCTTCAAACACTTTTACGGTGCCGTGTGCTTTTAATTCAGTCAATCCTATGCTCCTATTTCTTCCTCTTCGTCTATTTCCCCAAAATCATACACGTCATAAACATCATTGCTTTTCAGTTTAAGCTTACACGAGAGGTGTTTTTCAACGTCAAATACGTTTTTAGGGTCAAAGTCGGAGAGTTTTTTATAGTTTTTGTGTTGAGTAATATCAAACTTATTACTGAAAAAAGGTCTAACACCACGAACTTGACAAATACATTTTGAGCCGTCCATCACAGCTAGTTCGTCAATCGACATCAATTCACTAACATATTGTCAAGTGGTGAATTAAAATTTCTCTAAAAAATTTTGGACAGAAAAAAAGAGCAATCAACTAAACTTAGTCGATTACTCTTATAAACGCAAGAAATTATAGGTTTC
>JAWXUL010000026.1:0-33958 GCA_044432725.1 Eubacteriales bacterium | reverse complement strand
GGATAAACAATTATCCTAGAAAAGTCCTTGGTGGTTGTTCAGCAAATACGGCAAAATCAAGAGAAAATGTCGCTTAAATTTTATCAGATATTTTTGGACAGTTTATATTGCAATTTACAGTAGCTAAATTTTTCTTAAATTTCACTTGTCAAACTACCTTTTTTCTGGTATACTAATGTTGGAATTTTTATAAGAGAATTTATTTTCTCTTTTTCATACACAAGGGAACCTGAATAAAACGCCTCCCACTGCACACTTTTGAACTATTTTTTTGACTAAACCTTATATTTTAATCTTTTGTCATGATCTATCAACAGAAAAATTCGCCGTTGGATGATTCCTAGGTTTTTGAAAGGTTCCCAGAAGAAAGGAACACTATGGAAAAAATAATTTATGCAGACCACGCCGCCACAAGCCCTCTCTCTCCCGAGGTTCTTGCTGTGATGATGCCCTATCTCACAGAAAGCTATGGCAATCCCTCCAGTTTACACGCTGCTGGACAAGCTGTGCGAAAAGATGTAGAGGACGCAAGACAAGAAGTGGTCTCCCTTTTAGGAGGAGAAAATCCCCAAGAAATCATCTTCACCTCTGGTGGTACAGAAGCAGACAACCTTGCTGTCAAAGGATTTTTAGAAGGTAGCAAGAAAAAACACATGATTACCTCGAAAATCGAGCATCCAGCACTGTTGCAAACCTGTGGCTATTTAGAAAAAAACGGCTACTCTGTCACCTATTTGTCAGTGGATAAAGATGGTTTGATTTCTCTGAAGGAATTAGAAGAAGCCATCACCCCAGAAACAGCCCTTGTTTCTATCATGGCAGCAAACAACGAAATTGGTACCATTCAACCAATCAAAGAAATTGGTCAGCTTTGCCAAGACAAAGGCGTGATTTTTCACTGTGATGCTGTCCAAGCCATTGGTCATGTGCCAATCAACGTGAAAGAAATGAACATTGATATGCTCTCCCTCTCTGCCCACAAATTGGGTGGACCAAAAGGGGCTGGCGTTCTTTATGCCCGACGTGGCATTCGCTTGATTTCTCAAATCCACGGAGGAGGACAAGAAAGAAGCCGCCGCTCTGGCACTGAAAGTCCTGCTAACATTATCGGCACTGCCAAGGCACTGTCTATGGTCTGTGAGAATTTAGAAAAAAACAACGCTCACGCCAAAAAATTATCTGATAGACTGAAAGAGGGCTTGCTGAAAATCCCTTACAGTCATTTCACAGGGCACCCAAGCCAGCGACTTTCTGGTACCTCTAGCTTTGTGTTTGAAGCAATCGAGGGAGAAGGTATGCTCTTGCTGCTAGATATGTACGGCATTTGCTGTAGCACAGGCTCTGCTTGTGCCTCTGGCTCCCTTGACCCTTCTCATGTTTTAATGGCAATCGGTCTCCCTCACGAAATCGCCCACGGCTCTTTGCGCATCACATTAAACCACCTAAACACAGAAGAAGAAGTGGACACAATCATCGAAAAAATAACAGCAGTTGTGGAACGTTTACGAAAAATGTCCCCCATCTGGAACAACGAATAATAGGAGAATACTATGTATACTGAAAAAGTTTTAGACCACTTTCAAAACCCAAGAAACGTGGGAGAAATCGAAAATGCCAACGGCATTGGTGAAGTGGGTAACGCCAAATGTGGCGATATTATGAAAATCTTTCTAAAAGTAGAAGATAACATCATCCAAGATGTCAGTTTCAAAACTTTCGGCTGTGGTGCTGCCATTGCGACCTCTTCTATGGCGACAGAAATGGTAAAAGGAAAAACAGTGGAAGAAGCCTTAGAGCTCACCAACAAAGCTGTGATGGAAGCCCTAGATGGACTCCCTCCTGCCAAAGTCCACTGCTCTGTCTTGGCAGAAGAAGCCATCAGAGCTGCTATTGGCGAATATTACCAATCCATCGGCGTGGACCCTGCTTCCAAAGGCATTGATATGTGTGCCTCTTGTGCCCATGACCATCACGAATGAAAATGAGGATTTTCCATGCTAAGCTGTGTCATTCCTTGCTATAACGAAGAAGAAGTTCTAGGTTATTTTTACGAAGAAATCAAAAAGATTGCAGAAGTAATCGAAAAAACCAATGAAATAGAGTTCATCTTTGTGGATGATGGCTCAAAGGACAAGACACTTTCTGTTCTGAAAACCTTTGCAAAAGAGGATAAGCGAGTGAAATATCTCTCCTTTTCCAGAAATTTCGGAAAAGAATCTGCTATGTATGCAGGATTGAAAGCTTCTCTGGGTGACTTTGTTGTGCTGATGGACGCTGATATGCAAGACCCCCCTTCTCTTCTGCCTGACATGCTGAAAATACTAGAAGACGAAGAACTGGACAGCGTAGCCACAAGAAGGGTCACCCGAAAAGGGGAACCCCCCATCCGCAGTTTTTTTGCAAGAAAATTTTATAAAATCATCAATAAAATATCTGATGTGGATATTGTGGATGGTGCCAGAGATTATCGAATGATGAGACGGTCTATGGTGGATGCCATCCTTTCCATGGAGGAGTATAATCGCTTTTCCAAAGGCATTTTTGGTTGGGTCGGCTTTCGAACCCATTGGCTACCCTATGAAAATGTAGAGCGAATGGCTGGCGAGACAAAATGGTCTTTCTGGAAGCTTTTCCTCTATTCTCTGCAAGGGATTATCGCTTTTTCTGTGGTTCCCCTTGCCATTGCTTCGGTGACAGGATTGATTTTTTGTTGCCTTGCTATAGCCTTGGGCGTATTTGTTCTTGTGCGTACCTTGCTTTACGGAGACCCAGTGGCAGGCTGGCCCTCTATGATCTGTATCATCACCTTTTTAGGAGGCTTACAGCTTTTTTGTATCGGTATTTTAAGTCAATACCTTGCCAAAACTTATTTGGAAACAAAAAAAAGACCCATTTATATTCTGCGAGAAGAAAGTCCTTCTCCCCAAGTAAAAGAATCATAATAGTAAAGACTGTGTCACAATTTCTTGTGCCACAGTCTTTTTTACTCTTAGAGAGGAATCTTTCTAATTTTAACGAATCAACGCTTCAATCTTCTTAATTTGTACCTGAACAGCTTCTTCAGAAGGTCCACCCTCTACTTTTCGCAAATTCACACAGGTCATCAAATCAATGGCTTCATAAACATCCTCTGCAAAAAGAGGATGCGCCTTTTGGTATTCTGCCAAGGGAAGATTTTCCAAGCTTGTTTTCTCTGCCACACAAAGACCCACAAGCTTGCCCACCACCCCATAAGCTTCACGGAAGGGGAGTCCTTTTTTCACCAAATAGTCAGCACAGTCTGTGGCATTGATAAATCCACCAGAGGCTGCTTTTTTCATGTTTTCTTTTTCCACTTTCCAGCTGTCCACCATGGCTGTGAACACAGGAAGGCACATCATCACCGTATCTATGGCATCAAACAGACCCTCTTTATCCTCTTGCATATCTTTATTATAAGCAAGGGGCAAGCCTTTCATCACTGTGAGCATTGCCATGAGATCTCCATACACTCGTCCTGTTTTCCCTCTTACAAGCTCTGCCACATCTGGATTTTTCTTTTGTGGCATGATGGAAGAACCTGTGGCATAGCCATCGTCTAAAGTAAGGAACTTAAACTCCCAAGAGCACCAAGCAATGATCTCCTCGGAAAAACGAGAAAGATGCATCATAATCAAAGACAAATCAGATAATAACTCAATCATATAATCTCTGTCTGACACTGCATCCAAAGAATTTGCCATAGGGCCATCAAACAGAAGCGCTTTCGCTGTTTTCTCTCTGTCAATGGGATAGGTGGTGGTGGCTAAGGCTCCCGCTCCAAGAGGACATTGATTCAGACGTTTCTTGCAATCCCGCAAACGGTCGATATCTCGTGCAAACATATTGGCATATGCCATAAGATGATGGGCAAAGGTGACGGGCTGTGCTCTTTGGAGATGGGTATAGCCCGGCATGACAGTTTGCAGATGTTCTTTTCCTTGTTTCACCAAGACGACTTCCAGATCAATCAGCATTTTCACCAATGTGTCCATGGTGTCACGGACATAAAGGCGAGCATCTGTGGCAACTTGGTCGTTACGACTTCTCCCAGTGTGAAGACGTTTCCCCGCATCGCCGATTTTTTCGGTCAGAAGAGACTCGATCGCCATGTGAATATCCTCTTGTGCTGGGAGGGTGATTGTTTTGTCCTCTAAACCACTTAGAATCTCGCTGAGACCCTCACGAATTGCCTTTTCATCTTCTTGAGAGATGATACCTTGGGCTGCCAACATTGAAGCATGGGCAATAGAGCCACCAATGTCCTCTCGGTAAAGTCTTTGGTCAAAGGGCAAAGAGGTATTGAAATCATCCACCATGGAGTCTGTTTCTTTTTCAAAACGTCCTGCCCACATTTTTTGTTTACTCATATGATTCTCCTTTATTAAAAAACTCCCCCCAAAAGGGGGGAGTCGATGTTCTTAAAAGTTTTATTTCAATTTTCCTTGGTCACGCATTGCCATGACTTTGCTAGGCAAACCAAACAAATTGATGAAGCCAGCAGAATCGTTTTGGTCAAAGTCCCAATCGCCATCGTCAAAAGTGGCGATGTCTTCAGAATAAAGACTGTATGGTGAACTGACAGAAGCTGTGATCATATTCCCTTTGTACAGCTTTAATTTCACAGAACCAGTGACTTTTTCTTGTGTCTTTGTAGCAAACGCAGAAAGTGCTTCACGCAGTGGGGTGAACCATTGTCCGTTGTAGACTAATTCCCCAAAAGTAATGGCAAGCTTTGCCTTTTCATGGGCTGTGTATTTGTCCAAAGTGATGGTTTCAAGGACTTCATGGGCACGATACAAAATAGTACCCCCAGGAGTTTCATAAACCCCACGACATTTCATCCCCACCAAACGGTTTTCCACCAAATCCAAAAGACCAATCCCGTTTTTACCACCGATTTCATTCAGTGCAAGGATGATTTCTTTTGCTGACATCTTTTTGCCATCCAAGGAGACAGGTTTTCCCTTTTCAAAATCCAAGGTGATATAGGTAGGAACATCAGGGGCTTTGATGGGAGAGACACCCATTTCTAAAAAGCCTTCTTTTTCGTAGAGAGGCTCATTTTTAGGATCTTCTAAATCCAAACCTTCGTGGGAAAGATGCCACATATTTTTGTCTTTGCTGTAATTGGTTTCACGGCTGATTTTCAATGGAATGTTATGCTTTTCTGCATAGGCAATCTCATCTTCCCGTGATTTCATCTCCCAAGTACGCCAAGGAGCGATGATTTTCATTTGAGGGGCAAAGGTTTTAATGGCAAGCTCGAAACGCACTTGGTCGTTTCCTTTTCCTGTACAGCCATGGCAGATGGCGTCTGCCCCTTCTTTGATGGCAATTTCTGCGATGCGCTTGCCGATGATAGGACGAGCAAAGGCAGTCCCCAAAAGATAGCCTTCGTAATGCGCACCCATCTCCATAGAAGGAATGATGTAATCATCCACAAAAACATCTGTTAAATCTTCAATATAAAGCTTAGAAGCACCTGTTTTTAGTGCTTTTTCTTCCAAGCCCTCTAACTCATCTGCTTGCCCCACATTACCAGAGACAGCAATGACTTCGCAATTATCATAATTTTCTTTCAGCCAGGGAATAATAACAGAGGTGTCCAAACCACCTGAATAGGCAAGGACGACTTTTTTCACAGTTGACATGGTATAAATTTCCTTTCTTTTTGGGAGAATACAATCTCCATAATATCTCTCATAGTATAACAGTTTTATGAAAAAAAAGCAAGGGGTGATTTTGGAAAAGATGGGAAGGAAAAACACCTTGAGGATCATTTCTTTTTATTTCTGTTGTGCCCTCTATAATCAGATAAATTTTGTCTTTTATTTCCTCTTATCTTTTCAGAAAAACAGCTTATACTAAGATAGAAATCTCTTGGAAAGGAGGAAACAATATGATGACTTTGGATAAAACAGCCCTTGCCCTCTTGGTCATAGGGGGTGTGAACTGGGCGCTGGTGGGATTATTTCAATTTGATTTGGTCGCCTTCGCCTTTGGTGGCTCTGGCAGTTTAGTCAGTCGATTGGTGTATACAGTCGTGGGGCTTTCTGCTGTTTGGTGCATTTCTTTGCTCTTTCGGGAGCAGATGGGGACAAACTATAGTAGTTAAAAAGGCATATTTTAAAACTTCTCTTCAAGATTTTGAAGAGAAGTTTTTCTAATTTCCTCTTTCACAAGAAAGAATAGCTTTATTTCATCTGCTCTACCCTTTACCCTTTCTTTGCCACTACAATATCTCTTAGGATACTGGCATCCACTTTGTGGGAAAGATTTGCCAAAACACCCTCTTTTTCCACCACAAAGCCTTTGCTTTCCAGTATTTCCACGATTTTATCTCTGGGAATCACCAAAGTATTATAGGATAAGAGCAACACACCATCTTTTCTTAATACATCATACCAAGGTCGGGCACAACTTGTTAAAAGTTGGGCTGGACTGCGGCTTTTTCCCCCAGCTGTTCTGCCATGCTGAACCCCATAGGGCAAATCCCCTACAATTATATGAAAGAAATTTTTAGAAAAAAGCTGATTCACATATTTACTGTCAGCAGAAATAAATTGAAACTCTTGATTTTCACAAAAGATACTGTGCTTTTTGGCTGTGAAAACCTTGTTCTCTCCTGAAAAGCGTCGTTCCTCTTTACGATGTTTATACTTTCCCTTTTCCAAGAATTTTTTCAAATGGGCAAAGCCGTCTGACACTGCTTTTTCTTGTAACTCAGTCCCATAGACGTTCATGCCCAAGGAAAAGCCTTCGAAAAGAGTGGTGCCTCTCCCTGCCACTGGGTCTAGGAGCTTTACCTCTTTGGGGGCATAGTTCCCTTGAGACAGAGCGAAATTAAGTAACATTCTGGTGAAAATCTCGTTGGTTTTCCCCTGATACTTCAAGATTGTAGCAAGAGATTGGGGAAAGACTTGCACGTTGGGCAAAGGAATGGGGCGAAGGAGTTCTCCTTCTCGTTGGAAAAGCCCATAAGTAGAGGATAGACGGGCTATTTTTTCCAATGCTTCCTGTGTCAAAGGATTTTCTACAGAGAAAGCAAGATACCACAGCCCTGCGATTTCTAATAACTGAACCTCTGTCAATGACAGAGAAAGGCTTTCCAGTTCTGCAAGGGCTAGTTGGGCTGAATTTTCGTAAAAAACTTGATTGTGTCCTGGGTTTCGTAAGATTGCATAATGTTCCATTGTCGTTCTCCTTTTCTTCTGTTTTAGAATATCACTTTTTTGATTCCTTGTCTAGTCTTTTGAAAAAGTATTTGCATTTCATAGGAAATTATGATATGATAAAATAATATCGATTAGCAATATTGAATGGAGGAATTCCCATGGTATCAGAAGAAATGCTTGCCCTTGGCACAGCCCGTTCGGTGATTCGAGAGCTTTTTGAATATGGAAAAGAACGTGGCAAAGTGATTGGAGAGGAAAACGTCTTTGACTTTTCTTTGGGGAACCCAAATTGCCCTCCTCCTCCAGAAATTCAGGCGAAAGCCAGAGAGCTTCTCTCTGTCCCAAATATCCACGGCTATACCTCAGCACAAGGGGACGTGGGTGCCAGAACACGTCTTGCCCAAGCACTGAGCCAGAAATCAGGCAGAACCTATTTGCCCGAGCATTTCTATCTCACCGTGGGGGCTGCTGCTGCTTTGACTTGTTGTATCCGTGGACTATGCTGTCCCCAAGATGAATTTCTGGTGCTTGCCCCTTATTTCCCTGAATATTTGGTTTTTATACAAGGTAATGGGGGGAAAGCTGTCATCGTCCCCCCTGATATCCCCTCTTTTCAGGTGAACTTTACAGCCTTTTCTGAAAAAATCACCCCAAATACCAAAGCAGTCCTGATCAACACCCCCAACAATCCCACAGGGGTGGTGTACGACCCCCAAACCCTGAAGAAAATGGGAGAAATTCTCAGAGAGAAATCAGCAGAGTATGGACATCCCATCTATCTCATTTCCGATGAACCCTATCGAGAATTGGTCTATCAAGAGGAAAAGATTCCTTGGGTGGCTGATTTCTATGAAAACACCATTGTTTGCTATTCCTTTTCCAAATCCCTCTCTTTAGCCGGAGAGCGTCTTGGTTATTTTCTGGTGGGGGACCATGTAGCAGATTGGGAGACTGTTTATTGGGCAATGGCAGGTGCTGGCAGATCCATGGGCTTTGTGAATGCACCCAGTCTCTTTCAACAGGTTTGCTCCTATACCTCTCATCTCACTGGAGATTTAGACTTTTATCGGAACAATCGTGATATCTTGTACCAAGGGCTGAACAGTTTTGGCTATGAAATCCAAAAGCCCCAAGGTGCCTTCTATCTATTCCCAAAAGCCTTGGAAGAAGATGATGTGGCTTTTTGTATGAAGGCAAGAGACTTTGACCTCCTCCTCGTCCCTGGTTCTGGCTTTGGTGCACAGGGGTATTTCCGTATTTCTTACTGTGTCTCTGCCACGAAAGTGGAGGGGTCTTTGGTGAAATTCCAAGAACTGGCGCAGTTTTATGGAAAGGGATAGGACAAGGAGATGAGTCTTTTACCCTCATTAGGGCTTGTTTTTCTGTCTGGTTTATTCCTTGGAGAGCTTGTCCAAAAACTGAAACTCCCTCCTCTTTTGGGATACCTTTTGGCTGGGATACTCTTAGGGCAAGGGGATATTCTCTCAGAAACTTTGACAGAAATCTCTCCAGACCTTCGGGAAATCGCTCTTTTGATGATTTTACTGAAAGCAGGGCTGACCCTTTCATGGAACAGGGTAAAAGCCGTTGGAAAGTCAGGCTTTTTTCTGGCTTTTTGTCCCGCTTCTTTCGAGATTTTATCTTGTCTCATTCTAGCACCTGTCCTCTTTGATATCTCTTATTTAGAGGCAGCCTTATTAGGTAGCGTACTGTCAGCTGTGTCCCCTGCTGTGGTGGTGCCTCGTATGGTGGGGCTGATTGAAAAGGGTTGCAAGTCCAAAGCACCTGAAACTGTTTTGGCTGGGGCTTCTTTGGACGATGTCTTTGTGATTTTGCTCTTCACAAGTCTCCTGTCCCTTAGTACAGGGGAAGGATTTTCCCTTGCCATGCTCCTTACCTTACCTCTCTCTATCATTTTTTCTATGGTACTTGGGGGCATATTGGGAAAACTCTTGTCAGACTGGACTTATTTCTCTCAGCTATCTGGAGAAAAAGCCGTTCTCTTCCTACTTGGTCTTAGTTTTCTCTTTTTAGGCATGGAGGAAGTGTTGCCCTTATCAGCCCTCCTAGCTGTTTTAGTCCTAGGGCTGTGCCTAGAGAAAAAAGATTATGTGAAAGTATTGTCCCAAAAATTCACCTCCTTATGGGAGGGCGCACAGCTGTTACTCTTTGTCTTAGTGGGCGCAGAGGTCAGCGTGGAACACGCTTTAGACACTGGCTTATTGGGTATCCTGTTACTGGGGATTGGACTGATTGTAAGAAGCTTTGGTGTTTATCTTTCCACCATGGGAGGAAACCTGTCCAAGAAGGAAAGAAGATTCATTGCCATTAGCTATCTCCCAAAAGCCACTGTCCAAGCTGGCATTGGTGGGATTCCTCTTGCTTTGGGGCTTGATTGTGGGGAACTGGTCCTCAGTCTTGCTGTCCTAGCTATTTTAATCACAGCCCCTCTGGGTGCTATTTTAATGGATCAATACAGTGAAAAATTATTAGAAGTATCTCCATGAGAGATGAAAAGAACAATAGAAAAGAAGGAAAAACAATGAAAATTAACGAAAATGATTTTAAGAAATTGCCCCAAGGAAAAGAATTTGTCGCCATCTTAGAAAAAATGTTCGCTTTAAAAGAAGGGGAGTCCCCCTTTCCTCTTTACGAAGAATTACTGAAACTGGTTTCTATGACAGTTGCTTTTGACTCTGTCCCTGTCCTTTTCCCCTATCTGGTGGCACTTGCCATGGAAAGCCGTGATTTCACCTTTGTGAATTTTGTGGGAAATTTAAAACTTGGCTTCTATCATCGAGGAGATTTGAAAAAATTATCTCCTGCCAATTTACGTGAATACTTAGGTGGCTTGCACAATATGCGCACTCGTTTGCCTTTGGTGGGGATACAAAATATCGCAGAGATGGGAAAAGAATTTACCAGTCTTTATTTCTGGAATGCCTTTACCCTGTACTCCTATTCCCATGATGTAGTGGCTCTTTCCAAACGTGGACAATTTACCTCTGCCTTCAAAGTGGAGTGCGCCCACTGCGGAAACGATATCCACAGCCTTTATATCGATGGGAAAAATCCAGAAAAAACTGAAACCATTGTCCCAGCAGAAAAACCAGAACCATGGGATGGGCTTTTTTGTGATGACCTGTATGCCCCTATGGTGGCAGTGACAGAGAATCTTCAAGAAGAATATTTCTCTAAAATATTACCATATGTATTCGGCACATATCGCTGTTCGATCTGCGAGAAAGAGAACAACGTCATGGAAGCCATGGCTCGCTATGCCGCCACAGAGCAACCTTGCTTTGTCCCCACATTGGAATATCTGAAACAACTAGAACTCCTCACCCTTCAACTGATGATTCCCGAAGAAAAATGGGAATTTTGCAAGTTTTTAGTGGGTCAATATCGGAATTTAGAAGGAAAACACAGTCCCAATGCCCTTCTTGTCATCTTGCAAATCACCCAAGGGATGAGACAAGGCTTCGCCCCTGATATGCATCGGAAACTTTTGGCGCACTGCGAAAAAGAATTAAGTTTTGTGCCAGAAAACACCCCCATTCTTTGGAGAATTTATCAGCTCTTCGCCACCACTTGGGAGTTCCACGGAGATCTGGAAAAAGCAGAAGATTACTTTCAAAAAGCATTTGATTTTGCAGACTCCACCATTGGTCTGGACAGCGTAGAAGCCTTAGCTCTTTACGAAGCAAAAGCATTTTATCAATCCAGACGCTTGACTGAAAACCAAGAAGCCCCTCTCTTAGAGCATGAAGCAAAGCTTTTAAAAGACCCCGAGAAACACGCTACACGCTTGCATATTTTTCACATGGCACTGGTGGGTGTCTATGAAAAGCAAGAAAAATATCCAGAGGCAATAGAAGTGCAAAAGAAACTACTAGAGCGAGTGGCTGGGAAAGAAGCCGAAGGAGATTTCCTAGGAAAACTTGGGGATTTATTGGCGAAAGCAGGGCAAGAAAAAGAAGCACAAGAAGCTTTGGAACAATCCTTAGCTTGTCATCTAAAATCTCTGAATATCAAAGGGGAAAAAGGAAAACTTTCGAAAAAAGAGAAGCCCAAGGCAATTCAAAAAGTCATTTCTGCTTGTCGCTGTCACTATCGCATGGCAGAAATCGCCTTTGAAGGCGGGGATTATGCACTAGCTGTGACCAATACAGAGCGAGCCTTGGAACTGTGGGACTGGGGTGTGAATCTATCTGACGGATTTTTGGCAGATATTTATTACCTCTTGGGGCATAGCCAATGGAAAATGGGCAAAAGCAAAGGAAAACCAAATGTGGAAAAGGCATTGTCCCTTTACCAAGGGCAAGGAAAAAGCCCCAATCCGCCTAAAATACTCCTTGAAAAATTAGCAAAAGCCCAAGGTCTCTTAGACCAAATGAAATAAAAAGACTGCTTCCCTCCAAAAGAGGGAAGCAGTTTTTTTATCTATTCAGCATTCATGCTATAAATTGCAAATACATTGCAAGCGATTGGAATCAAAAGGGTAACAATCAAGGCAAATCGTAACACACAAGCCGCCGCCAAGAGCGCTGTGGCAATCATGACTAAAATCTTATTGTGATTGCCCCAGGCAAACCATGTTATCACAGTTGCCACGCCCACAACCAGAAGATATGGCATGGCATAAGTACCCAGTAATTTGCTCAAAAGCACCATGATACCTCCTAAAAACCCTCCCAAAACACCATCTACTAAGGCTGTGGCAGAGTTGACCGAGGCGATTATCATCAGCAGAGCGAGGACATTTAAGGTAGATAAAATCGCTGAAATTAACAAAGGAACAGATTTTTTCATAGAAAACACCTCTTAAAATATGCAATAAAATCATCATCTCTCTTTGTTCCAATGGGTTACTTTGCCAAAATCTTTGGGATTTCGCATCACAACAACAGAACAAAGAGAGACTCTTGATACTTATTTGTTTTTAGACAGCATAGGTCAGAAACCCACTGATTATTTGGCGACTTGCTTATGGAATTTCTCGCAAGTACAACGTTTCCACTTTTCCCCGCTCCCACATGGACAGGGATCATTTCTACCGATTTTCACCACTCGTCGTTGTGGATTGCTCTCACCAGTTTCAGAACCACCTGATTGTGCTGTGATTTTCGCCACCATTTCACGTTTCAGCTCTTCTGGGCTTTTCAATCTCATGACAAATAGACGGCGCAATGTTTCATCTTGGATGGCAGAAACCATTCCTGTGAACATTTCATAGCCTTCTTGCTTATAGACATCCACTGGATTCACTTGGGCATAGCCTCTCAAGCCAATACCTTGACGTAATTCTGTCATGGCATCAATTTGATCCATCCAGTATTCATCCACCACTTTCAAAGTAATCATTCGTTCCACTTCACGCATGGTGGGAGAGGAAACCAATTCTTCTTTTTGTTGATAGAAAGTTTTCCCTTTTTCAAGGATTTTTGCCACAATTTCATCACGAGACATGGCTTGAATTTCCAAGTCAGTGAAATTTAATTCCTCTTCTGGCAAGAACATCACTCGGAAAGGCGCCACAGCAAGTTGGAAGTCTTGCTTGCTCATCTTCCCGTCTTCTTGTAGATGGCTGTCTACAGCAGATTCCACAGAACGTTCCAGAATATTGGTAATGGTCCCTTGCAAATCCTCGCCCTTTAATACTTGACGGCGTTGGGCATAGATCACTTCTCTTTGGGTATTCATGACGTCATCATATTCAAGGACGTTTTTCCGTGTTTGGAAGTTTCGAGATTCCACTTGTTTTTGAGCACGCTCGATGGAATTGGTCAGCATTTTTTGCTCGATGGGGATATCATCATCCACACCCAAACGGTCCATTAGGGTACGGACCTTTTCAGTCCCAAAGAGACGCATAATATCATCATCCAAAGAAAGGAAGAATCGAGATTCCCCAGGGTCACCTTGACGACCAGCACGTCCACGAAGCTGATTGTCAATCCGACGAGATTCATGACGCTCGGTCCCTAAAATGAACAAACCTCCTGCTTCTCTCACTTTCTCTGCTTCTTCTTGGATTTCTTTTTTCAGTTCTGCTTCTGCTTTTTGGAAGGCTTCTCTTGCTTTGATGATTTCTTCGTTGTCTGTATCACCAAAAGCGTTACATTCTTCTAAGATTTCATCAGGCATACCTGTTTTACGCAGTTTTTCTTTTGCCATAAAAGCAGCATTACCACCCAAAGCAATATCCGTACCACGTCCAGCCATGTTGGTGGCAACAGTAACAGCGCCGAATTTCCCAGCCTGTGCCACGATACCAGCTTCACTTTCATGGTTTTTCGCATTAAGCACTTGATGCTTTACCTTTGCTTTTTTCAAAAGTGAAGAAATTTCTTCTGATTTTTCAATGGAAACAGTACCAACCAAGACTGGTTGTCCTTTTTCATGACAAACTTTAATTTGCTCCACCACTGCATTAAGCTTGGCTCGCTCTGTTTTATACACCACATCATCCTGATCTTTTCGTATCACAGGGCGATTGGTGGGGATTTCCACAATATCAAGTTCATAAATTTGTCCAAACTCTTCTGCTTCTGTCAATGCTGTGCCTGTCATGCCAGAGAGTTTTCCATACAAACGGAAATAGTTTTGGAAGGTAATGGTGGCAAGGGTTTTGCTTTCGTTGGCAATTTTCACCTTTTCCTTCGCCTCGATTGCTTGGTGCAATCCTTCGTTATAACGACGACCTTCCATCAAACGACCAGTGAACTCGTCAACAATCACAACTTCTCCATCTTTCACCACATAGTCAATATCACGCTTCATGACACCATAGGCACGAATCGCTTGATTGATGTGGTGACTTAGGGTGGTATGCTCCATATCCCCTAAGTTTTCAATGTGAAATGCTTTTTCTGCTGTTTTGATGCCTCGTGCTGTTAAGGTGGCGCTACGTGCTTTTTCATCTACAATGTAGTCAGCGTCAATGCTCTCGTCTTCTTCCTCTTTGGCATCCACAGAAGCGATTCGTTGGCATTTCAAACGAGCCACAAAGGCATCCACCATAGAATAAAGCTTGGTGGACTTGTCCCCTTGTCCAGAAATAATCAAAGGAGTCCGTGCTTCGTCCACTAAGATGGAGTCCACTTCGTCCACAATAGCGAAGACGTGTCCACGTTGACATAAATCTTTTTCATAGGTCGCCATGTTATCACGAAGATAGTCAAAGCCATATTCATTATTGGTACCATAGGTGATATCAGCAGCATAGGCTGCTTTTTTGTCTTCTACCCCATGGACAGCAAGACCCACTGTCAAACCCATAAAGCGATGGATTTTCCCCATCTCTTCTGAGTCACGTCGTGCCAGATAGTCATTGACAGTGATGATGTGAACCCCTTCTCCTCCTAAAGCATTGAGATAAGAAGGGAGAGTTGCCACCAAAGTTTTACCCTCACCAGTACGCATTTCTGCGATACGTCCTTGATGCAAGATGATTCCCCCCACCAGTTGCACACGGTATGGCACCATACCAAGGACACGGCGAGAGGCTTCACGGCAAGCTGCAAAAGCTTCAGGAAGAATTTGGTCCAGCGTCTCTCCTCCTTCTAAGCGGCTTCTTAGTTTGGGAGTATATGCTTGCAGTTCAGCATCACTCAAGGCTTTGAATTCTTCTTCCATTGCCTCGATTTTATCCACAATGGGATAAACTTGTTTTAGTTCTTTTTCAGATGTTGTTCCGAATAATTTGGTAAACAAACCCATAGTTGTTGTACACCTTTCACAATACGAAATAAAATTTGATTCCTTTTCTTTGTTATTTTCGTGGAAACAAAATTGTAATCACTATAGTATACCACAATTTTAAAAAAGAAGCAAAGGAAAATATAAAAAATTTATAAAACTTTTTCCTTATCCTTACTTCTTTACATAAACCAAGTCCACAATGCCATTATCATTTTTCACAGATTCCAGAGACAGCCTTTTTTCTCCCTCATTTTTTGGAAAAAGTGGAATCCCCTTTCCTAATAAGGTAGGAATCAGGCTTAAATGTACCACATCAATTAAATCTTCCTCCATCATTTGTGCAATCAGGTCTGCCCCTCCACAAAGCCAGATGTCTTTTCCCTTTCGATTTTTCAAATAGCGAAGGAGTTCACTTGGTTTTTTATCTGTAAATTGAATATGGTCTAAGTTGTCTTGGTTTTCATGGGTAAAGACATAGCTTTCCTTGTCTCCATAAATCCAAAACTCTGGGGAAAGTTCTTGGGCGATTTGCTCGTAAGTCTTCTTTCCCATTAAAATCGTATCAATGCTATGGTAAAACTCTTCATACCAAGGAGAAATTTCCTCTGGATTCTCTCCGTGCAACCAATCCAGTCCACCTTGTTCCTCTGCCAGATAGCCGTCTAAACTGGTGGCTACATATAAAATTACTTTTCTCATCTTGACGCTCCTTTTTCATTGTTCTTACATTGCCCTTACTTACATTGCCCTTACATTAAAGTAGTGTCCTTATCTTATCACAAAAGAAAAAGAGGGTCAAGTCTGCCTCCACTCTTTCCAAAGGGCTCTCTTTCCATAACCACTAAAAAAAATAAAAAATTTTTTTAAAAACGCTTGACAATGGTTTTTCTTCTTGCTATACTAATAACAGTAATTCTTATTACTGATAAGAAAAAGGAGATGATATAATGGCAACCTGTATTCGATATAGCAAAAAGAGAGAGGCGATCCTCTCTGCAATCCAAAACACCAAGGACCACCCTTCTGCTGAATGGCTGTTTCAAAAGCTAAAGCCAGAATATCCTGATTTAAGCTTAGGTACTATTTATCGTAATCTTTCCTTTTTCCAAGACCAAGGACAAATCAAAAGCGTAGGTGTTGTCAAAGGACAAGAGCGATTTGATGCAGATACATCTGACCACAGCCATTTTATTTGCGAACATTGTGGCAGAGTGGTGGATTTAGAAAGCAACCCAAACGTCCAAGACTGTCCAGATGGCTTTGTCATCGAACGTGTAGAGCTTTGTCTTTATGGTACTTGTAACCATTGCTGTAAACAGCAAATTCTTAGTTGATATTGTCTTAAGAACCCCTTAAGACTTGTCATATAAACCCTGAAAAAAGTATGAATTTTAGGGAAATTAAATAAAAAATTTCGGAGGAAAAAAGTATGAAAAAGTATGTATGTTCTGTATGCGGTTATGTCCACGAGGGAGACGCTCCCCCAGCTTCTTGCCCAACTTGTAAAGTCGGTCCTGAAAAATTTGTTGTTTCTTCAGGTGATCGCACTTGGGCAGCTGAGCACGTGGTCGGTGTTGCAAAAGGCGCACCACAAGAAATCATTGATGGTCTTCGTGCCAACTTTGAAGGTGAATGTACAGAAGTCGGTATGTACTTAGCAATGGCTCGTGTGGCTCATCGTGAAGGTTATCCTGAAATCGGTATGTACTGGGAAAAAGCCGCTTGGGAAGAAGCAGAACATGCTGCAAAATTTGCAGAACTATTGGGTGAATGTATCACTGATTCTACCAAGAAAAACTTGGAAATGCGTGTGGAAGCAGAAAACGGCGCAACTGCAGGAAAAATGGGCATTGCTAAACTTGCAAAAGAGCATAACTTGGATGCAATTCATGACACTGTCCATGAAATGGCACGTGACGAAGCCCGTCATGGTAAAGCTTTCGAAGGCCTTCTGAACCGTTACTTCAAATAAGTTTCCCTTTTGGGGAATAGCTCAGGGGTTTTTCCACAAACTAGGGAAAGCCCCTGACTGAATATCACAACGAAAGGAGAAATAACAATGGAAAAATATGTATGTAGCCCTTGCGCATGGATTTATGATCCTGCAATCGGCGATCCTGATGGTGGGATTGCTCCTGGAACTGCTTTTGCAGACATTCCTGATGATTGGGTTTGCCCTATCTGTGGACTGGGTAAAGATGTCTTTGAAGTCATCAAAGACTAATTCATCCCAACAATCCCCCAGATTTTCTCTTCCAGAAGATCTGGGGGATTGTTTTTCTCAGCGTACCTTCATGTCCCCCAAGCTGTACCAAACAATCGAGGAAATCCCACGCTTTAGCGTCATAAAATATTTTCTAAAAAAAATAAAAAAATCTTCAAAATTATCTTGACATATCATTTTTTCCGTGATATACTATTCAAGTATCTGACAAGAAACACTATCATTCGGCTCGGTAGTTCAGTTGGTTAGAACGCCGCCCTGTCACGGCGGAGGTCGAGGGTTCGAGTCCCTTCCGAGTCGCCACTTAACTTATCTTTTTAGATAAGTTTCTTTTCCCTGTGCTGCTATAGCTCAGTAGGCAGAGCACATCCTTGGTAAGGATGAGGTCGGCAGTTCGAATCTGCCTAGTAGCTCCAGAGAATTTGAAGGTAAATTTCCATTGGAAATTTACCTTTTATTTTTTACCATTATCTTTTTACCCAGCTGAGAACTTCCACTGAGGTTACCAATCACGAAGCCAGAAAAATTCCTGTATCAGTTTTTGCAGTGCCTGTACCTCTTCCTTTTTCTGTATCTCTAGCTGTAAAAACAAGGTGGTGAAACAGGAATCCTGAGAAGCAAATGCCCATTTTTGATAATTGCTTTGTCCCACCTGAGCTGCTAAAAAACGTTCTCGCAATCTTTTATCTGCTGCCACAGGTGGCGACTGGAGCAAACTGCCTGTGGGTGGGTGACTTTCTCCTGTTAATAGGAAAAAGGCTGACTCCAGTTGGTTGTATTCCCTTTTCACCTCTTTGATCAAAGGGTATAAAGCAGATTTCAGCTTTTGTGGTAACTGTTTTTCCAGCTTTTGATAATCTCCAAGGGCAAGACTGCTTGCTGACAAGGCTGTCTCTAAATGATCCTTTGCGGACATATCCCCAAAACAAGAAATTTTGGTTGCTACCATGGGAGGCGTGATTTTTTTCTCCACTGTCCCCACCATGATAGGATTGGGTTTTCCCTCCATCACCCGCTCCCACACAGCTTGAAAACGCTCTTCGTCCTGTAGCCGTAACACCTTTTCTTCCCACTCTTCCATGTGAACCCCTCCTTCATGAACCTCTCCCCTGACACTCGTGCCTTCTGTTTTCCAGAGGTTCCCTTTTTTTATTCTATGAAAGAATTTCAATTTTGTGACAAATTGAACCATAGATATAACCTTAGTTAGGAAATTTGATATGAAAAATATTTTCCGACCTTCTTTGAAAAAGAAACTTGCCTTTCTGTTAACAGTAGGCTATTTTGTTCCTGTCCTGATGATTATTGCTATGCTCAGTAGCTTTATCACCCAACAATATGACCACCAAGTCCTTGACAAAGTGCAGCTCAGCCTAAGCGAAACCACAGAGCTTGTGCTGTATTATTTGACAAGCATGACAGAGGATAGCCGTCGCTTGATTGTCGAAGGGGACTTAGAACGTGCCCACACCCGTTATCTGGACGAAATGGACGATCTGTCCCAAGAAAAAGCCCTTCTTTTCCTCCAAGACTATCCTGATTCAGCCCTTGCCACTACGGCACAAAGCAGTTTAGAGCGAACCTTTTCCAATAACTCCCTCTTTCACTCTGCTGCTTTATACTATACTGCCCTAGATCTGCCCTCTCATTTTGTCACCAACACAAGCAGAGACATGGAAAAGGCGACCTTTGGCACCTATGAAGCCCTGTACCCCCATTTTTTAGAGATCACCCAAGACCTAGGCACCAGTATTGCCTTTTCTGTTTATAACAATCGACTTTATCTCCTTCGGTATCTCAGCAATGTCCAACTGGAAAAATACGCACTTTTGATTTTAGAAGTCAACACAGACAGAATGATTGGCGCTTTTCAAGGAATCACAGGGGTCTGTCAGGTGGAACTTCTCTTCGATGAGGAAAAAGTGGAGTCTCCTCTCTTCATGGAAGCCACAAAGACCATTTCCCTCAGCCAAGAACAACGGGCAGAAGGGCATAATGTGACAGTCACTCTCTTAGTAGATATTGACCAAGGGCAAGACGTGCTGGAAAGCTTTCAAAACGAAATCACCCAAGTATTACTGCTGATCATCCCTGCCTTGGGATATATGCTCTTTTCCTTTTATCGCCATGTGACCCGACCCATTAAAAAATTGATGGAAGCTCAGTTTCATATCGAAATGGGAGAGTTGGGCTATTTGGTGGAAAAACTCCCCGATTCCATCGAACTACGAGCCTTAACCACTGGCTTTAACACCATGTCCCGCAGTATGAAAGACCAGTTTATCCGAAGCCACCAAGAACAACAGGCACTGCACGAAGCCCGTGTGAAAACTCTACAAAGCCAAATCAATCCCCATTTTCTCAATAATACCTTAGAAATCATCAACTGGGAAACCAGAATCGCTGGAAACGAAAATGCTTCGGCAATGATAGACGCTCTATCCACCATGCTACGTGCCACCATGAACAGAGAAGGGAAAGCTCAAATCGCCCTCTCCCAAGAACTGACCTATGTGGACGCTTACCTTTTTATCCAATCTTGTCGTATGGGGGCACGTCTCACCGTAGAAAAGAAAGTAGAAGAAGAAAGCCTAGAGCTGTTAGTCCCCAGATTGATTTTTCAACCTGTGGTGGAAAACGCCTGTGAACATGGGATTCAGGGACAAAAAGAGGGGCGAATCGTCATTTCTTCTTTCCTCTCTAAAGAAAATTTGATTTTAGAGGTAAAAAATTCAGGACATATGTCTCCTGAAACCTTGGAAAATTTAAGCCAGCTTCTCGCTTGGGATGAAAAAAACCATAGTTATCGCATAGAGGCAGAAAACCTTGGCTTGAGAAACGTCAACCAACGGGTGAAGATGATGTATGGCGAAGTCTATGGTTTGGATATCTTTAATGATAACCAAGGTATGACAGTCATGCGACTGGCGCTTCCCAGAGAATCTGTCCACAACACAGAGCCCCTTCTACCTTAAATCAATCCCCCTAATCCTCTCCACGAGAGCAGTTTTCAGCTTTTCCTAAAGCAGAACAAAGTTCATATTTCCAGATTTTTGTTCATAGTTTATCTTTATTTGAGCATAATAACCAATTTTTTCGTTAGTGGTAGCTAAAAAGATGTGGAATTGAACAAGCAGAGATAAGAAATGCCAAAAGAAATCATCGCCTTTTCCTTGCCATCCCTCTATAATAAGACTATGTTAAAAAAGAGGAAGACATTTCCACTTTGAAACACTTGTACAAAATGACTTATTATATGGAGGTAATTATTATGAAAAACATGAAAAAAACTTTGGCAATGTTATTGGCTTCTACCATGCTTTTAGGTGCTTTGGCAAGCTGTAGTTCTGACGACAGTGGCACTGGCTCTGATTCCACTGGAGGTGGCACTGACACAAGCACTCCTGATGGTGGTGGTTCCACTCCTGATCAAGGCGGCACCCAGAATTCTGGCGATGGCGTAGAACTTTATGTGGTCACCTCTTATGGTGGTGAAGACGGAAACCGTGCCAACTATGTGGAAGCAGTGGAAGCTTATGAAGCAGCCACAGGAAACACCGTTCTTGACAACTCTGGCACCTCGAATGAAACATGGAAAAGCCAAATACTGTTGGACTTCCAATCTAGTTCAGAACCTGATGTTCTTTTCTTCTTCGCTGGTGTGGATGCCAACGATTTAATCGCAGATAACGAAGTTGTCTCCATTGCAGAAATCCGTGAAGTCTATCCTGATTATGCAAGCAACATGAAAGATGAAATGCTACCTGCTTCCCCCTATGATGGCGATCAATATTGTATCCCAGTCAATGGCTATTGGGAAGGTTTGTTTGTGAACAAAGCTGTTTTGGAAGCTGCTGGCGTCGCCATTCCTGGTGCAGATTACACATGGGATCAATTCTTAATTGACTGCCAAACAATCTTAGATGCAGGCTATACCCCCATTGCTGCTTCCATGATGGAAGTGCCTCACTACTGGTTTGAGTTCACCGTTTTAAACAATGGTTCTGTGACAGATCACCTTTCCCTTCCTGTGAACACCACCACAGATGAAATTGGTTTGAAATGGGCTGCTGCCATTGATGACATGAAAACATTGTATGACATGGGCTTCTTGCCAAGAAACACTTTAACCGATACTGATGCTGTGGCAGTTGATTTAATTTACAACGACGAAGCCGCTTTCCTCATTGATGGTTCTTGGAAAATCGGTGGTTTTGAAGACTTTGCAGCTGACGTCAATAACATCACAGTGACCTATGTCCCCGCCAAGGGCGACCGTGTTGCCACAGAAGTAATCGGCGGTTTGTCTATGGGTTACTACATTACTCGTACTGCTTGGGAAAATCCTGAAACACAAGCTGCTGCTGTTGAATTTATCACAGCAATGACAACAGATGAAGTGGTCAGTAAATTTGGTGCCACTGCAATCACTGCACTGAAAAACCCAACCATCCCTACTGATGACCTGAGCTCTCTTGCTTTGGATGCCATCCAAATGACAGCTGGTGCTACCTTTGTTGTGGCTGCTACCCAAGATAACATCGAAGCAGAAGCTCGTAAGTTACTCTTTGCTGGTGTCAAAGAAGTTTTAGATGGTCAAATGACTTCTGCAGAGCTTCTTTCTTCTTCTTTGGGAATCGACTAATCAAATCAATCCCAACTTAAAAACAATAGCACAATGAAATGAGAAAAACTTATACTAAAGCTTTCGCACAAAGGCTTTAGACCATCAAGAAAGCACACACACTACCAGTCTTTTCCAAGACAGAAGCGTGTTGTGTTTTCTTGTTTTTTTCAAGGAAGATAGAAAACTCGCCTTGAAAGAATGAAATAAATGAAATTGGTCACAATAACAAAAACCAGACCCCTACTCTTTCCATTCAGGGAAAAGTTTTACACTCCACAAGAAAGGCTGGTGTCTCTTTTATGAACACAATCTATAAACAAAAAGGACCGTTGTTCGTGTTTTTAACACCCATGATTGTCTTTTTGCTGGTATATTTGTTCTATCCTTTTTTAATGAATATTTATAACAGCTTTCAATCCATCACACAACTAGCAGGGAAAACCCAAGGCTGGAACGAACCATTTTACAGCAATTATGTGGATATGTTCAGCGACCCTTATTTACAAACTGCGCTGAAAAATTCAGGGTATATGCTTCTTTGTACCATCATTTTCCAAGTGGGTATCGCCCTATTCCTATCTCTTTTGGTGGACAATATCACTGTGGGAACACAATTTTTCCGAACTGTTTATTTTCTACCTATTGTCATCTCGGCAACTGCTTTGGGGCTACTGTTTAATCTCGTTTTTATGGATAACGGTGGTATGCTCAACCAACTGTTTTTCGGCACGGATAAAAACAGTTATATCTATTGGAAAGACACCAAATCTTGGACCTATAACATCCTTCTCTTCGGCCCTGTGATGTGGCAATATGTGGGGTTTTACTTCGTCATACTGGTCACAGGACTAAACAACATCTCTTCTGACATTTACGAAGCAGCAGAAATCGACGGCGCAACAAGCCTGAAAAAAATATGGTATGTCACCCTTCCTCTTCTGAGAAATGTGCTGAACACCTGTATCATCTTGGGAATCACAGGCTCTTTAAAAGTCTTTGACTTGCCCTATGTCATGCTGGGAGACGGAAACCCCATGAATCGTTCTTGGCTTTTGGGGACTTATATGTATAACCAAACGTTCCAAATGAGCAACGTGGACTATGGTGCGACCATTGCTGTCCTCATTGTGGTTTTAGGGATCAGTATTTCAAAAATTGCCAACATCTTCTTCAAAGATGTGGACTATTAAGGGGGGCTTATCATGAAAAAACAAAAATTTACCCCAGGTCTTTGTGCAGTCTATTTCTTTCTCTCTGCTTGGGCTATTACTACCATTTACCCTTTTATCTGGGTTATTCTCAATTCCTTTCGTGTGAAGAATGAAATTAGAACAGACTCTTTCTCCATCCCCATGGGAGATAGCTTTTCATTAGAAAACTTTGAAGCAGCTTTTAGTACCATGGACGTGGGAAAAGCCTATCTCAATTCTATCATTATTTCTATTTCTGTGACAATGGCTGTGATTGTGCTGGCTGGCTTTGCCTCTTTTGCCATTGTGCGCTATCATTTCCCCGGGAAAAAGTTCCTACTTGGAGCAATCATCGCCTCTATGATGATCCCTGGCTTTGCCACCATTGTTCCTGTGTTTCGTATGGAAGCTGCTTGGGGATTAGCTGGCACCCGTGATATCTGGAAATCTATGATCGCCACCATCTTGCCACAAATCGCAGGGAATCTTTCCTTTGCTACCATGGTTTTAATGGGCTTTATGCGTTCTCTGCCCATCGGCACAGAGGAATCAGCCTTTTTAGATGGCTGTAATGTGTATCAGATTTATTTCAAAATCGTCATGCCCATGGCAAGACCTTCCTTTGCCACGGTGAGTATCTTTGCATTTTTATGGTCTTATAACGATCTCTTTACCCAAAGCTTTTTCTTGCGTATTCCTGGCTCTGAGACAGTGACCCTCCTACTGAACCAAATTTCTTCCCAAGCCGGAACAAATTATGGTAAAATGGCAGCTTCTGTTGTGATTGTGGTGATTCCTGTGGTGATCGTTTATATTTTCTTGCAAAAGAACATCATCAAAGGGATGACGGCTGGAGCTATCAAGGGGTAGAGCAATGTATGATGTGGTAATTATAGATGACGAACCTCGTATTGTAGAAGGTTTATCCAAAGTCATCAACTGGGAATCCCTAGACTGCCGAGTGGTGGCAACTGCCTCTGACGGCAAAGAGGGCGCAGAAGTGATCCAAGAAAAAAAACCTCACATTCTATTGACAGATGTGAATATGCCTGATGTAGATGGACTAGAAATGTTGCGTGCCTTGCGTAGCGAGTTCCCGCAGTTGCAAGTCACCATTATTTCTGGTCACAGCGATTTTTCCTTTGCCCAAGAGGCAATGCGTTTGGGGGCTTGTCGCTATCTTTTAAAGCCCACCAAGCTAGACGAAATTTATGAAGCCATCACTGTGATGAAAGAAAATCTGGAAAGCATGGATTCAGTGGAAGCTCCAGAAGTGGAAACTGATCCAAAAAGCCAAAAAGAGGAATCTGACAGCAGTGAAGCCAGTAATTTTGTCCTGACACAAGCTTTGTCCTATATCAAAGAACATCACAGCGAAAAGCTGACCCTTCCCCAAGTAGCAGAGCATTGCTATGTCAGCCAATGGCACCTCTCCAAGCTTCTCAACGGACAGTTGAAGAAAAATTTCTATGAAGTCTTAAACGAAATACGCATTGAAAAAGCAAAAGAACTGTTGACAGATGGTAGTTTGCGTATTTCTGAAATTTCAGAAATGGTTGGCTATGGAGAAGCAACCCACTTTTCCAGAGTCTTTAAAAAAGAAGTGGGGATCTCAGCAAACGAATACCGTGGGAATTTAAATCTGTAATTTATTTAGATAATATTACTGAAAGTAATCTCTCTGAGATATAACTAAATGTAATATTTCGTCAATCAATACTAAAAGTTATTTCTTTCATAAAAAAGGAGCAATCATATGAAACATGGATATTTTGATAACAAAAACAGAGAATATGTCGTAGATAAAGTAGATACCCCCATGTCTTGGACCAATTATATTGGGACAAAAGATATGTATGGGGTCTTTAACCAAACAGCAGGGGGATATCTTTTGTACAAAACCCCTGAATACAATCGAATCACTCGCTTTCGCCCCAATGGTGTCCCCATGGATTTCCCTGGGCACTATGTGTATATCCGAGATGATGACACAGGCGAATACTGGAGCATTTCTTGGCAACCAGTGGGGAAAGACCTTGACAAGGCGAAGTATGTTTGCCGTCATGGCATGAGTTACAGCATTTACGAATGTGATTACAATGGTATCTTTGCCAGTCAAAAACTTTCTGTGGCACAGGACGACCCTGTGGAAATTTGGGATATTCTCCTGAAAAATAACACGGAAAACACACGTAATCTTTCCATCTACACCTATGTAGAGTGGTCCTTTCATCACATTGCCATGGACAATCAAAACTTCCAAATGAGTCTTTACTCTGCTGGTTCTCGCTATGAAGATGGTGTCATTGAACATGACTTGTACTATGAAGAAAAAGGATATCAATTCTTTACCTCATCTTTCACGCCAGATGGTTATGACTGTCTCCGTGATAAATTTATCGGGGCTTATCGCACAGAATCCAATCCAGAAGTGGTGGAAACAGGGGTTTGCAACGCTTCCTTTGAAAAAGGTGGAAACCACTGTGCTTGTCTCCAAAAGAAAATCACCTTGGAAGAAGACCAAGAAATCCGTCTTTTCTGCCTTTTAGGCAATGGTGGGGTAGAAGCTGGGAAAGAAATGCGTGAGAAATACGCAAACGCCCAAGCCGTAGACGAACAAGCCAAGAAATTAGCTGCTTTCTGGGATGAAAAACTAGGGGCTCTACAAGCCACCACCCCTGACGAAGGCTTGAACACTTTGGTAAATATTTGGACCCTGTATCAAAGTGAAATCAACGTCCTGTTCTCTCGCTTCACCTCCTTTATCGAAGTGGGTGGCAGAACTGGGCTAGGTTATCGTGACACAGCCCAAGACGCCATGACCATTCCTTCTGTGGAACCAGATATGTGTCGTACTCGTATCATTCAGCTTATGGAGGCGCTCACCTCTCATGGTTATGGGCTTCATCTCTTCGAGCCAGCATGGTTCCAACCAGAAACAGAAAAGCCATTTAAATCCCCCACAGTGGTCCCAACTCCTGCCAAGGGAAGTTACGTCCATGGCATCGAGGACGCTTGCTCTGACGATGCCCTGTGGCTTGTGGTGGCTGTGTGTCAATATGTGAAAGAGACAGGGGATTTTGATCTCTTAGATTTAAATATTCCTTACTGCGACCAAGGGGAAAGTACCATTTACAATCGCCTGAAATGTATTCTTTATTTCTCTAAAGAGCAAGTGGGCGCCCATGGGATTTGTAAAGGTCTCCGTGCCGATTGGAACGACTGCTTGAATCTGGGCGGTGGTGAATCTGCCATGGTCAGCTTCCTCCATCACTGGGCTTTGGGCTATTTCGTGGAACTGGCTCGCTATCTGGGCAGACATGAAGACGCAGACCAATATCAATGGATCCAAGGTGAAGTGAAAGCAGCTTGCGAGCGTGAACTGTGGGATGGTGAATGGTATATCCGTGGTATCACAGCCAAAGGAGAGAAAATCGGCACACAGGCTGATTCCGAAGGAAAAGTCCATCTGGAATCCAACGCTTGGGCTGTCCTCTCTGGGGTCGCCACAGGAGAAAGAGCCGAAAAATGTCTCAATGCCATTGATAACTATTTGTATACTGACTGGGGTTTAATACTAAACGCTCCTCCTTTCCAAACCCCCAACGAGGATATTGGATTTGTCACCCGTGTATATCCTGGGATCAAAGAAAATGGCGCCATCTTCTCTCACCCCAATCCTTGGGCTTGGGCTGCAGAGTGTATGGTGGGGAATGGCTCACGAGCCAAACGCTATTATGATGCCCTGTCCCCTTATAATCAAAACGATAAAATTGACATTCGCCAAGCAGAGCCCTATTCCTATTGTCAATTTATTATGGGGACTGCCCACACAGCCCACGGCAGAGCACGTCATCCCTTTATGACAGGGACAGGAGGCTGGGCATACTATTCTGCCACCCAGTATATTCTTGGCATCAGCCCTGATTATGAAGAGCTGAAAGTCAATCCATGTATTCCAAAAGATTGGAAAGAATTTAAAGTCACACGTCGTTTCCGTGGTGCCACCTATCACATCACAATTCAAAATCCCAAAGCTGTGGAAAAAGGTGTGGAAAACATTGTAATGAACGGATATCCTGTGGAAAAAATCCCTGTTCTCCCTGCTGGCACTGTGGCTGATGTGACAGTGATTATGGGATAAGAAAAGAAGCTGAAACAAAGATTTTTGTCTGTCAGGACAATGAAAAAGCAAATATAGAAAGGAATAAGGGCAAGTCGTCTGGGGAACTTGTCACCGAAATCAAGGGGGAAGCCTCCCCCTTGGTTTTCTCCGTTGAAATTTTTCCTCCACGAAGTATTTCCCTCGAACAGTGGGAAAGAGCCCTTTTTTAGGTGAAACCTATGTCAAATACGACGATTAAATTTGGAACCGGTGGCTGGAGAGCCATCATTGCAGACGGCTTTACCAAAGCAAATCTGCAAATCCTATGCACAGCCATCTGCAATATGATGGCAGAGGAAAAGAAAACAGACAAATGTGTGGTCATTGGTTATGACAGACGCTTCTTGTCCCAAGAAGCAGCACAATGGGCTGCTGAAGTCTTTGCAGGTAATGACATTCAAGTGAAATGGATTGACCGTGCTGTCCCCACTCCTGTGATTATGTACGCTGTAAAGGAAATGAATTTGCATTATGGCCTAGCGATTACAGCTAGTCATAATCCAGCCACTTATAACGGATTGAAATTATTCACCTCTGGTGGTAGAGATGCCAACGAAGTGGTCACAGCCACACTGGAATCCCATATCGAAAAGGTAGGCGACATCAAAATACTTGCCTATGAAAAAGGAATCAATTCTGGTAAAATAGAAGAATTTAACCCACAAAATGAATATATCGATAATATCATTGATAATATTGATGTGGAATGTATCAAGAAAGCAAGGTTGAAGATTGCCCTTGACCCTATGTATGGGGTCAGTCAAACTTCTTTGCGTACCATTCTTTCTACCACTCGTTCAGAGATTGAAGTGATTCACGAACGTCATGACACCCTTTTTGGCGGAAAACTCCCCGCTCCCAACGAAAAAACCTTGGGCACGCTATCCAACTTCGTGGTCGATGAAAAATGCGATATTGGTGTGGCAACAGACGGAGATGCTGACCGTATTGGCGTCATTGACGAAAATGGTAAATTTGTGGACCCAAATCAGCTTTTAACCCTTTTATACTATTATTTATTGAAATACCGTGGTTGGAAAGGTCCTGTGGTACGGAATAACTCCACCACCCATCTTCTGGACAGAGTGGCAGAAGCTTTTGGTGAAAAATGCCACGAAGTACCTGTGGGCTTTAAGCATATTTCTTCTAAGATGGAAGAAACCGATGCCATCATTGGGGGTGAATCCTCTGGTGGTTTGACCGTGAAAGGGCATATCTTAGGGAAAGATGGCATCTATGCTGCGGCTCTTTTGGTGGAAATCATCGCAAAATCAGGAAAGCATTTGTCTGAACTCTATGAAGAAGTGACAGAACAATTTGGTGATGTTTTCATCCACAATGCAGAACTGTTGCTTCGTGATAATGAAGAAAAAGAAGCACTACGAGTGAAAATTTTCCAAGATAAACTGATGCCTACCTTCCCATATGATGTGGACCATGTGAGTTATCACGATGGCTGCAAAGTATATTTCCAAAATGGTGGATGGGTCATCGCCAGATTTTCTGGTACAGAACCTCTCCTCCGTGTCACAGCTGAAATGGCTGATATGGAAAAAGCCAAAGAAGTGGTGGCACTGTTCCAAAAGGTTTTAGGAATCTAGTCATAGAAATCCCAAGAATAAATAGAAAACACTGACCAGATTTGGTCAGTGTTTTTTCATATCCCAAGAAGAAAAGAAGCCAGTCCTTAGATTTGTTGCAAATTATCTATGATAAATTGCTGTAGCACATCTCCTTGACTGGGGTCATAGGCTGTCCCCTGAAGCTCGTTATTAGAAATGATACGTATCCCCAGCATGGGCAAGGCAAACTCCCTTGCCACCTGTGCCACTGCCAGACTTTCCATATCCTCGCAAGCTGTATGAAGCAAGTCCACCAAGTGACGTATATACTCTGCTTCTCGGTTCCATACATCCCCTGTCCCCAGAATCCCTTTGATTTTTCTGCCCTTAGTATACTCTGCTTGTTCGAAGACAGAAAGCATTGCCCCATCTCCCAAAAAGGAACCTTTATTCTGAAAAAAATCAAAATGCTCCCACTTTTTATAATCTACACCTTCTTTGGTGTTGGGTTTTTCCAGAGAGTTAATGCTCACCACTTCACCTCCCAGGATAATATCCCCTGTATTCAAATCTTCTTGGTGTGCCCCTGCAATCCCTTGATTCAAAATGGCTCGTGGAGCAAAAGTAACAATGGCTAAGGCTGTGGCTGCGGCTGCATTTGCCATGCCAATTTTGGTTTCGCTAATCACCACAGAAACCCCATTGATTTCCCCTTGAAAAAAAGAGTAACCCCCCATTTTTTTCTCTTCCAAATTGCCAGATGAGCGAAAAATCGCTACTTCTGATGTCATAGCCCCTTGGATTAGTATTGGTTTTTTCATCTATTCTCCCACTTTCCTGATGGCTGATATCCTTGCAAATTCCAAAGAAGGAGGATCAGCTTTTCTTTCCTCATTTTAGCACAGGCATATCATTATGTCAAGATAGCCCCCTTTTCTAACATGGGTGAAATCCTCTTAAAATTTCTCTCTTGACGCAAAAGGTGATTTTGTAGTATAATAGATTTGTTCAAAGGTTTCTTTCGGACAAAAAAACATATCATTAGGAGGATTTTTAATGAATCGAGTTTATAATTTTTCTGCTGGCCCTTCCATGCTTCCTTTGTCAGTGCTAGAACAAGCTGGGAAAGACATCACCAATTACAAAGGTTCTGGGATGTCCGTCATGGAAATGAGCCATCGCTCAAAAGTATTTATAGAAATTTTCGAAAATTGCAAGGCAAACTTTCGCAATGCCCTGAATATTCCAGAGGAATATGAAATTTTGTTTCTGCAAACTGGTGCCACAGGGCAATTTTCTATGATTCCACTTAATTTTCTCCCAGAAGGTGGCAGTGCTGATTATATTGTCACAGGGAATTTTTCCAATCTTGCCATGAAAGAAGCCAAAAAATATGGCACAATTCATATTACTGGCAACAGTGAGGACAAAAACCATACTTATATCCCAAAACAAGAGGAATTAAACTTCTCTGATCAAAGTTCCTATCTCTATTACTGTGCTAATAACACCATTTATGGTACCCAGTGGCAATATGTCCCTGAATCTTCTGCCATGCTTTGCTGTGATATGTCCTCAGACATTCTCTCTCGTCCCATTGATGTTTCTAAATATGGACTGATTATGGCAGGGGCACAAAAAAACATGGCACCCGCTGGGCTGACCATGGTCATTGTGAAGAAAGATATCTTGGGCAAAGCCAGAGAGATGACTCCTGTGATGATGGATTACAACACAATGGCAGAGAAAGATTCCATGTATAACACCCCTCCTTGTTGGTGTATTTATATGCTTGGACTCACCTTGGATTGGGTCAAGGCACAAGGTGGCGTGGAAGTCATTGAACAGTACACCACATCCAGAGCCAAAAAGCTCTATGACGCTTTGGACAACAGCAAACTCTTCTCAGCCCCCGCCCAAGAAGGTTCTCGCTCTTCCATGAATGTGGTATTCCGCACAGGAAAAGAAGACTTAGACGATAAATTTGTCAAAGAAGCCACCGCCCAAGGCTTTGTGAACCTGAAAGGTCATCGCAATGTAGGTGGTATGCGTGCTAGTATCTATAACGCTTTCCCCACAGAAGGTGTGGATAAACTCATCGAAATGATCCAAAAATTTGAACAAGACAACAAATAAGGTCTGAAAGGTACGAAATAAAATGTACAAAATAGAAGCATTAAATAAAATTGACCCAGCAGGTCTGGAAATTCTCAACAACGAAGATTTCACCACCCACGCAAGTGGCGAGGTAGATGGTTATTTGGTTCGCTCTGCTGACCTCCACGAAAAAGAAATCCCTTATGGTCTCCTTGCCATTGCAAGAGCTGGGGCAGGAACCAACAACATCCCCTTAGACCGCTGTGCCAGTGAGGGGATTGTTGTCTTTAACACCCCTGGTGCCAACGCAAACGCTGTGAAAGAGTTGGTGCTTTGCTCTCTTCTCCTTTCTTCTCGTGATATTGTAGGTGGTATAAACTGGACAAAAAGAGAAGCAGAAATCAGTGCTGACCTCCCCAAAGCTGTGGAAGGTGGGAAATCTACCTTTGCCGGTCCAGAACTTTTGGGGAAAACCATTGGTATTCTTGGTTTAGGTGCCATTGGGGTATTGGTGGCAAATGCGTGCTATCGCTTGGGGATGGAAGTCCTTGGCTATGACCCTTATCTTTCTGTCAATGCAGCCCTTCAATTAGACCGTCACATTCAAGTGGCAAAAACTCCAGAGGAAGTTTATGCACAAGCTGATTATATCACTTTGCACATTCCTTATATGGACAGCACAAAAGATAGTATCGACGAAGAGGCTCTTTCTAAAATGAAAGAGGGAGTGAAGTTAATCAACTTAGCACGTGGGGAATTGGTACAGCAAGAAGCCATCTTGAAAGCCCTTGCCACAGGGAAAGTATCACGTTACATCACTGATTTTCCAACCAAAGCATTGATGGGTGCGAAAAATCTCATCGCTTTGCCTCACTTAGGGGCTTCTACCCCTGACAGCGAGAGAAACTGTGCCATTATGGCGGCTCAACAAATGAAAAACTATTTAGAATATGGTAATATTGTAAACTCAGTCAATCTACCAGATGTGAGTATGCCTCCTGTTGGTCTACCCAGAATCTGTGTTTTCCACAAAAATGTGCCTAATATGTTGGGACAAATCACCAATGTTCTGGCTGAATTTAAAATCAATGTGGAGAATATGATGAACAAAAGCCGTGGGGACTTTGCTTACACCATGCTAGATGTTGGTAGCTCCATCCCTGACAATGCAGAAGAGCAACTTCGTGGCATTCGTGAAATCATCAAGGTACGGATTTTAAATGGCTAAGGAAAGAAAAAAGAAGAAAAAGTTCTTTCTTGTCAGACTTTATCATACTTTTCTCTATGTTTTTCTCTTTTTTCTCATTATTACCTTTGTCTGGCAATTTTATTTGCCTTCCGTTGTTTTTGCAGAACCTCCCCAAAGAACAAGTACCTTAGAACTAAGGAAAGATGGATTTTATACCTTTTTATTGATTGGCTCTGACAATGGCGACTATAACGCAGATACCATTATGGTGGTGGGCTATGATAGTACAACAGCCACTGTGAATTTAGTTTCCATCCCCCGTGATACCTTGGTGTCACGAACATGGAGCTCCTTCCCCAAAATTAACGCTAGTTTTTCCAAAGGAATTGATGTGTTGGCTGAAGAAGTCTCTCTAACCTTGGGGATCCCCATCGACTTTTATGTCCAAGTGGGTCTAGATGCTTTTATTTCTGTGGTGGACACATTAGGTGGCTTGGAATTTCATGTGCCACAGGATATGTATCACGACGATGAAGGTGGTTTTATCATAGACCTCCAAGAAGGACTTCAGGTTTTAGATGGCAGACATGCTTTGGAATTGGTTCGGTATCGAGGTTATGCCACAGCAGATATCGGCAGAACACAAACGCAACAAGCAGTGATGAAAGCACTGGCAGAGCAGATGATGACCATTTCTAACTTAAGCAAATGGAAAAGTTATTGGGAAATTTGTGAAGAAGAAATCAAAACGGACCTGATCACATCTGATTTTGTTTGGTTTGCCCAGTCTGTTTTAAAAGAAAAAGACAGTTTTACCCTCCAAACCCATACTTTAACAGGGGTTGGGAATGCCACTTATAACGGCTATACATGGTGCTTTGCCTTGGACAAAGAAGCCACAGTGGAAGCTGTGAACCTTTACTTAAATCCCTTTGTCACAGATAGAACCATAGAAGACATGGTGATACTCTCTGGACAATGAAAAATGCCCTCTGTCCTTGGACCGAGGGCATTTGCTGTTATTGATTTACTTTTAACTGATCTTTTGCTTGATGTAAAATGCTTTGAAATCTACGAATTTCTTCTATGGAGTACCAACTGGCATCAAAGGTAAAACCACCACCGGCAAAGCACACCAAGAAATAAGTTTTACTAGAAAGCCAATATTTCAGTAAAAAAATTGCTGATACAACCAAGGAACCTAGGAAGAATTCACCTGTTTCAGCTAAAATAGCAAGTAGGATACCAACAACCCAAGTTGCCATCGCTGCAATAAGCATACCAACATTTTTAGTAAAGATAAAGCGAGTGAAGCTGATGTCTTCAAGAGAAACAACACCTTCTTCCACCGTATTCTTCATACCTTTTTTAATATCAAGGTTGGTTCCTTTGAAATAGAATCGATGCTCTGTGATAAAGCCATAGGCTTTTTGTATTTTTCCACCATTGACCATATTTTTCACATAGGACTCACCAATGGAGGCGAGGGTTGTTTCCTCAGGATTCACATAAAAATTTTGTCCCCGAGATGAGGTACTTTGATAGCTGCCCCCACCAGAGCCATCAGCTCCATTTGACTCGTAAGAAGAAGCATAAGTACTTTGGCTTCTTGACTCTTCTCTGTTTTTTTGCATGGCTTCTTGTTTTTCTTGCACCAGAGTTTTTCCATCGCTTGCAGCTTGCTTGGCTTTTTCCACCCCTGCGCCAGCAAGTTCAGAGGCTTTTTTGCCAGCATTTTGCAACCATTCATTGGTACGTTGCTTCTGTTCTTCTCTCTGTTTTTGTTGCTGTTCCGTTTGTGCCCTAGGCTGTGCTTGCTCCTCTTCTGTTGTTGCTGTAGCTGTCACCTGAGGGGCTGTCCCTGTGGCTTGTGGGGCTGTTGCCTGAGGGGCTGTCCCTGTGCCTTGTGGGGTTGTTGCCCGAGGCGCTGTGGTTGCTGAAGCGCTCGCCTGTGGGGCTGTCCCTGTAGCTTGTGGTGTTGCTACTGCTGTTGCCCGAGGGGCT
>JAWXUL010000025.1:0-38201 GCA_044432725.1 Eubacteriales bacterium | reverse complement strand
CAAAGGCAATGCCCCATTTATCCATGCGACTGACTTCTCTCATTCCTTTGGTCAATGCTTCAATTAACAAGGTAATCAGCGCCAGTTGCTCATCAAATTCAGCATTTTTGGCTCTCTCTGCCACCACATTGCTGTTTGTACCAGCCAAAATCTCGAAAATTTCATAGTCAGAACGATATTTTTGGAACAAATCGTAATACACTGCAAAGTTTTTTGCGGTATCTTTGTTCTGCAAATATTGTGCCACCAAGGTTTCATCCACGGGAAATCCTTTTTCCTCGAAAATACGAATCATTTGGGATAAATCCACCCAGCCACGAGCCGTTACAAAGCATTTTCCGTCTACCGAAGTTTCAACTTTGTAAAAATCGTACTGTTTTAATTCCAAATAGGACAAAATTGCTGGATGCACTCCGTTGATTTTTGCGTGATTTATCCATGTTTGAAAATCAGGTTCCACATCCACTCGTTTCAAACGATCCCACGTCACAATATCAAATTCACGCACAGAATTGTTATATTCAGGTGGATTTCCTGCGGTCACAACCACCCAGCCGTCAGGAACTTTGTGTTTTCCGAAGGTTTTGAACTGTAAAAACTGCAACATGGAAGGGGCAAGAGTTTCAGACACGCAGTTGATTTCATCCAAAAACAAAATTCCTTCAGAAACGCCATCTTCCTCCACCACATCGTAAATGGTGGACAAAATCTCGCTCATGGTGTATTCAGACACCTGATATTTCTCTCCTTTGTAGGATTTTTCGCAGATATATGGCAATCCCAAGGCAGATTGACGGGTGTGGTGGGTCATAGAATAGCTCACCATACCGATGGAAAGTTCCTCAGCAACTTGTTTCATAATGTCCGTTTTCCCGATACCGGGCGCTCCCATAATGAAAAGTGGTCGCTGTGCCTGAATGGGAATCAGATACTCGTTTTGCTCATTTTTCGTGAGATAGGCGGCGATTGCGTATTTGATTTGCTCTTTCGCTTCTTGAATATTCATATTTATACTTCCTTTTTATTGTTTATTATTTTATTTTTCTTCTTGAAACTCTTTAATTTCATTCTCGGTCAGTAATACTTTCATCGCCCAAGGTGGTACGGTCACTTGCTCATAATCTTCGGGCACCACAAAAACGAAAGCCGTGTCATAGGGTGTTTTTTCTTTCGGGAAATCACCATAGCCATCTGTAAAATAAATCAGACCTTTCAGCTTTGTAAAGGCTTTTTCCTCTAGTAATTTCCGTACATAGCCAAAAACAGGACGAAAATCCGTGCCACCCAAGCCCTTAATGCTTAGATTTTGAATGTATTCTTCCAGTTCCACTTGACTTTTGATGTGAGCAACCTCTTGAATTTTTGCATCACATTGAATGATATAAAGGTTAATGGTCTGTGAAAAACTTTCCGAACTTTTCAATATATTGTAGGTTTTCTGTAAAAATTTCT
Organism: Eubacteriales bacterium; assembly: GCA_044432725.1. Lineage (GTDB taxonomy): Bacteria > Bacillota > Clostridia > Oscillospirales > Oscillospiraceae > JAWXUK01. The sequence continues at coordinate 36,749 of JAWXUL010000025.1, read as the reverse complement.
GCACGACGTCTCCAGAAGTGGAGCCTGATGTGTCGATAGCGATGACAAAATCTCTGATAATATGGCTATCTTTGTACTCCAATGGTTCGATAAGTGGCATATTCTCATACATATTCAGTCCATAAGTGTAAAAAATGTAGTCGAATTCGTCATGATTCACTTTGGTTACTTCTAGTCGTTGTGCAAACTTTTTCAGGAACTTACTGTAGTCATAAGGTTCTCGATTGAGTTGCTTTAATTTTTGTTGCAAACCACCTGCCATATCCCCTTGTTGCTTGTAAAAAGAAATCATGTTTAATTCCACAGCAAGGCTGATGTTACTCCAAATTTTCTTTAATTCATCCATAGTGAGGGGGATCACTGCCATAATTTCACCACTTGTGTCACTTCGACCAGTAGTTTTATCTGGTATGTGCCAAAAATCATGGTCATCAAAATGGAAGAGTTCTTCTAATTCTTCTACTTCTTCCTCGCTAAGATTTTTAAGTTGTAGATAAGTCATTACATTATGAGGGGTAAATTGACCCACTACTTTTTCTATTTCAGTCAGCTTCCCCTGCATTTCTTGCTGATTCACCTTCAAACAAGGTGCTTTTAGTGTGGAAATTAACTGTTCTACCGTAATATCACAAGCCAAGTCCCAATAAGGCAGAAAGGATTTTTGATAAAACAAGTGCTTAAAAACACAGTGCATTAACAAGTGTACCACATCGTGATTCACTTGAATTGGATTTTTTTGATAGCGTTTTACCACTTCAATCTGATTATAGAATAAAGTTTTACCATTTGTCCCTAAATATTCAACCTCATCATGAGGTTTTGGCTTTAATTGTCCCAAAGCAACATCTATAAACCGCATTTCTAGCAATATACTGCGGTAAGCTGTTTGCATAATTTTTTCTGAAATCAGTTTGACTGCTTTTAATTTTTCTTCTGGTGTTCGTTCCATTTTATTCTCCTTTTTATCAATTACGACAAATTTAGCCATTATCATTGTACCATAAAAAGGATAAAGTGACAAGAGGTGGTTTCGAAGTAGTATTGATATATTTCAATTGTATTTGTTAGCGTTTACTAATTTAATGTATAGCGATTAGATATAATTCAAAAAATTTTTATAAGTACTTGACAATGGTTTGGTTCTGTGTTATATTGGTATCAAATTCTTGATATAAAATAAATATCTTGATACCAACCAAAAGGAGGTTGCAACGTGAAAAAAGAAGAATTGCTTTTAAAAATGATGGAAAATGTAGGACGTGGGCGACGGGGTGACAGAAGACATAAAGAAAAAAATATTCATGATGATCAAGTTCATAAAGAAAAAAAGAAAGAACATCATCGAAAATTATCCCCTGTGGCGGAAAACACCTTGATTTTGTTGTATCGTGAGGGCAGTATGAACCAACGTACCATCGCTCAGCGTACCAATGTAACAGGTCAAGCAGTCTCAGAGCTCATGAAAAAATTTCATGAGAATGGTTTGATTCTACGAGAATCAGGAGATTTAAACAACGAAAATATTATTTCTCTCACAGAAAAAGGGGTAGAAGACGGAAAAAAATGCGAAGAAAAAATTTGTAAACTAGCAGAAAGTTTGTTTCGAAATTTCACAGGAGAAGACTTAAAAAATCTCTCACTTTTGCTAGATAAAATGGAATATGAGGAGGACTTGCTATGAAAAGATACCTGAAACACATCAAACCATACTGGATTTTCTTTGTAGGTTCCCCCTTACTCATGATGTTAGAAGTGTACTGTGACGTACAAATCCCTACACTTTCTGCTCGAATCATCAATGAAGGAATCATGTTAGAGGACAAATCGGCAATTTATGCCTTGACATTTCAAATGGTTGCCACTTTACTCATGGCAGTCATTGCTGGGATTGGTGCTTCTTTTTGTGCCACAAAAGCGTCTGTCAACTTCTCTCATGACCTTAGGAAAGAAGTTTTTTCCAAAATCCAGACCTTTTCCTTCCAAAATATCGACAAATTCTCCACTGGTTCCTTGGTAACACGTTTGACAAACGACATCACCCAAGTGGGGCAATTAGTGCAAATGTGTCTACGGATGATCTTTCGTTCTCCAGGAATGTTAGTGGGTAGCATGATTATGGCATACCGCATCAGTCCAGAACTGTCTCGCATCTTTTTTGCCCTAGCACCCATTTTAGTACTGATTATTTCAGTGATTTTACACTATGCGTTCCCTAAATTCGCATTATTGCAAGAAAAAATCGATGCATTGAATACCAACGTCCAAGAGGGACTGATCAACATTCGAGTGATTAAGGCATTCAATCGTGAAAAGTTTGAAGAAGAAAAGTTCCAAAAAGTCAACGAAGACTTGCGTGACACTGGACTTCGTGCCTACCGTATCAATATGTTGCAAGGTCCCTTAATGACGATTTCTGTGAACATCGCAACTCTTTGTATTTTATGGTTTGGCGCACAGATTTTAGACCGTGGTGAGATTGAAATCGGTGATGTTTCGGCTATGATTACTTATTTAGCACAGATTTTAATGTCTGTGAACATGATTGCCAATGTTTTTATGCAAAGTTCACGTTCTTTGGTCTCGGCACGAAGATTATCCGAAGTCTTGGATGAAACAGTAGATATTCACGACTTAATGGCGAAATCACCAGACAAAAAGGTGGAGTCTGGGACTATTGTCTTTGAAAATGTCAATTTTAAATATTATGAAAAATCTGAATCCAACGTATTGACAAACTTAAATCTCACCATTGAAGCAGGACAAACAGTGGGCGTTGTGGGTTCAACTGGTTCGGGAAAAAGTAGTCTTGTTCACCTGATTCCACGCCTTTATGAAGTGAATGCTGGACGAATCTTAGTGGATGGAACGGATGTGAAAGACTATTCCCTGAAAAATCTACGAGATGGTATCGCCATGGTGTTACAACAAAATTTATTATTTTCTGGTAGTATCAAAGATAATTTACTTTGGGGTAACAAGTCTGCAACAGCAGAAGAAATGGAACAAATCGCAGATTATTCTGCTGCAAAAACTTTTATCGAAGAAACCTCTAAACAGTACGATACACTCATCAATCAAGGAGGTTTGAACCTATCAGGAGGTCAAAAACAACGTCTTTGCATTGCCAGAGCCTTGATGAAAGAGGCAAAGATACTGATTTTAGACGATTCCACCTCGGCGGTGGATACAGCAACTGAAGAAAAAATCCGTCATCATCTAGGACATGATTTAAAAGAGATGACTAAAATTATCATTGCACAACGCATCACTTCCGTCATGGAGGCTGATATGATTGTTGTTCTAGATGAAGGAGAAGTCTCTGCAACAGGAACCCATGAAGAATTGTTAGAAAATTCTCCAGTTTACAAAGAAATTTACCGTTCTCAAGTGGAAAACGGAGATATGGAAGAGGTGAGTTAAATGAATGAACAACAAAATAGACCACCTCATGGTGGCACACCTCCCCACGAAGGTGGCAGACCTCCCCACGAAGGTGGCAGACCTCCCCGAGAAGGTGGCGGTCCTCCCCACGAAGGTGGCAGACCTCCCCACGAAGGTGGCAGACCTCCCCGAGAAGGTGGCGGTCCTCCCCGAGAAGGTGGTGGTCCACCACAAATGGGCGGATTTCCTCCACCACAAGGGCAATCTGCACCTGTGATGCCAACTGTTGGTCGAGGACCCAAGGGTCCTGGTGGACCAGGTGGCCCTAGAGGGATGAGAGAAAAAGAAAAACCAAAAAACACCAAGGAAAGCTTCTTTCGTCTTTGGGCATATTTGGGAAACCACAAATTTTTACTGATTACAGCACTATTTTTTGTCTTGATTAATGCCATTTTCTCCAGTTTAGCCAGTTATCAAATTCGTCCCATTACCAATGGATTGGTGGAACACGCTGGCACAGCGACATTGCTTCAAAATTTAATGCTAATGTTAGGTATTTATCTGGTTGCAGTGGTAAGTCAGTACATTCAACAAAGAATTATGTTAGAAATTGCCCAAAGTTCACTGGCAAAACTTCGCTCTGATTTGTACACGGCAATGGAAAAACTCCCCCTTCGTTTCTACGATCAGAACAGAAATGGGGACTTGATGAGCAAATTCACCAATGATGTGGATGTGGTGAATCAAATGCTGTCCTCTACCTGTGTCAGTTTGCTGTCTGGTATTGTCACTTTGACCATGACAATTTGTATTATGTTGTATACAAACTGGAAGTTGGCATTAGTCACTATGACAGTGGCACCGATTTTCACAAAATTAAGCCGAGAAATTTCAAAACGAAGCATGAAATATTACAAAAATCAACAAGCCAGTATTGGGAATTTGAATGGTTTCATTGAAGAGCGAATCACAGGACAAAAGGTCGTCAAAGTGTTCAATCAAGAGGAAGAAACCATCGAAGCCTTTAACGAATACAATAAAACACAACGTGATAACAGTTTTAAAGCACAGTTTTTAAGTGGTATTATGGGTCCTATAATGGGCTGTCTTGCTCAAATGAGCTATGTGATTACTTCTTGTGTGGGTGCTTTGATGTGTGTCTCTGGTAATTTTGATTTGGGTGGATTTGTGATATTTTTGGGCTATTCAAAAAGCTTTTCCCGTCCTGTCAACGAGATTTTCATGCAAATCAACACAGTTTTCTCTGCATTGGCAGGGGCAGAACGTGTCTTTGGGGTAATGGACGAAGAGCCTGAACAAGAAGATCATCCAGAAGCAAGCACGCTGAGTTCCATTTCAGGAGAAGTTGTATTTGATCATGTGAAATTTGGCTATCTTCCCCACACAACTATCCTTCATGATTTGAGTCTAAGTGCTAAATCAACCCAAAAAATCGCCTTCGTTGGCTCCACAGGCGCAGGAAAAACCACAATCACCAATGTTTTGAATCGTTTCTATGAAATAAGTGATGGAAAAATCACTTTAGATGGCGTGGATATTCGTCATCTGAAAAAAGACTTCCTCCGAGAAAATATTGCTATGGTGTTACAAGATACCCACCTTTTTACTGGTACAATTCGAGAAAATATTCGCTATGGACGACTGGATGCCACAGAAGAAGAGATCATTGAAGCTGCCAAAACAGCCAACGCCCATAGTTTTATCACAAAATTAGAAAAAGGCTATGATACCAAATTAACTGGAGATGGCTCTAGTTTAAGTGGAGGGCAGCGTCAACTTCTTAACATTGCAAGGGCGGCGATTTCCAAAGCACCTATTTTAGTGTTAGATGAGGCAACCTCCTCAGTAGATACTCGTACAGAACGGGTCATCGAAGTTGGTTTGGAACGCCTCATGTCCTCGCGCACTACTTTTGTCATTGCACACAGGCTTTCTACAGTGCGAAATGCCGATGTGATTATTGTACTGGACCAAGGGGAAATTTTAGAGCAAGGTAACCACAAACAACTCATAGAGAAGCAAGGAAAATATTACAGCTTGTGTACAGGGGCAGCAAAATTAGAGTAATTTTCAAAAATGCACAGAGGTAACACCTGTGAATAAAGAAGAATTATTGATGAGGATGATAGAAACAGTAGGAACAGTTCGAAGAGATTCCTCAGAGAAAAAAACAGAAAAAAACATTCGTAAAAAAGAATTTTTAGAAGGAGGCTGTGCAGATTCTCCAAAATATCTAAAAAAAATGACACCCTTGGCAGAAAGCACCCTTTGCTTGCTACTGCGAGAAGGTAGCATGAATCAAAGCTCTATCGCTCGAAAAATGAATGTTTCAGGGCAAGCAATTTCTGAATTGATGAAAAAATTTGAAGCAAGAGAGCTGATTGTCCGAGTTTCAGGAGAATTTAATAATGCCAATATTATCACACTCACCCAAGAGGGGGAAGAAAAAGCGATAGAATACAGCGAAAAAGTAAAGGAAACCGCAGAAAATTTGTTCAAAGACTTCACAGATGCAGAATTAGCTATTTTTACCATTCTACTAAACAAAATGAGAAACCACCAGTAGGTTAGTTAAAATTACCAAAATAATCACATTCCAATCTATATTTTTTTAACAAGACACCACTGTCAACATCTTGACAGTGGTGTCTTTTTGTGATCACCTTGTATTGTTAGTCTTCGCTGACTAAAATAAGAGGAAGAAACGAGAGCCTAAAAAGTATGAATCCACAAGAAGTAAAAGGTCCTACAGGACCAAGTCCGAAAGACGGAATGAAAAATCGTTTGCCCATTTCAGAGATAAAGAACCCATTGAAAAATTTCTTTCTTCCCAAAAGGAAATGAACATTGCAAACAATAATAACACGCCTTTCCCTGATTTGGAAGTAGCAGATTATCGCTATGTTTCAGGTCAATTACTCTTAGTTTTGACACCAGCTTCTATTTTCCAAAATATTTTCAAAGAAACCTGTCAATTCACTGGTTTTTTTTTTGAAAAGGAAAGCACAGGGCTGAAATCCTCCAAGCGTGTCTATGGACAATTTGAAGGAACTCAGCTAGAGCCCAGTGCTGACATCCTGCAAACTCTTGCAGAAACAGATCAAATGGTAAAAAGAATGTTGACACATGGCTCAAAATTTTACAAATTAACAGCAAAAACAATGACAGTGTATTTTAGCCAAGGTGAAATTTTTGCAATGGACGAAAATATGAACCCTTCTTTTGCACCGCTGTCCCCCAATGGAAAAGAGCGTTTTGAGCATAGCCGTAAACTTTTGATGGAGTATGAAGGAAGAGAAGTGATTTTCAATTCTTTCATTGAAAATGATGTGTATTACACCCTGACCAAAAGTGATTCTAATAAGGTGAATTACATAAAAAAGGGTGGTATTTCTCAGTTTTATGATGGACGAGACAAGCATTTCACAAGTACCATAAGCATTTTACCCGAGGAAAAAACAGAAGAAATTTTCACTAAACTGCAACAGACTAATAATTCATTTTTTAAGAAAAACGAAGGTTTGTTAGCACTTTCTTTTGCAAAATAATTCTTTTTGAGTGGTGCGTCCTTATGACTGGACAAACCACTCATTTTCAGGCAATAAGTTAGTAAACGCTCACTAAATAATGGAATATTTAATAGAAAGAAGGCATTATGGACGTAATCAAAGTAAATGACCTTGTGACAGGTTATGAAAAGAAAATAATCATTGATGATTTGACTTTGGGGATCAAAAAAGGTGCGATTACCACTATTATCGGATAAAATGGATCTGGGAAATCCACTTTTCTGAAAACGAATGGGCGTATCATCAAACCGAAAACAGGAGAAATCAGTGTCAATGACTTAAATGTGCACAAAACAAAAACAGAAACCATTGCAAAAGTCATCGGTCTTCTCCCCCAATCCCCCAAAGCACCTGCAGGATTATCTGTGGTAGAAATTGTGGAATATGGTCGATTCCCTCATAAAAAAGGCAGAGGAAAGCTGACCAAAGAAGACCACGAGATCGTGGAATGGGCATTGAAAAGCACAGATTTATTGGAATTTAAGGATCGAAATATCAACGCTCTTTCTGGTGGTCAACGGCAACGGGTTTGGATTGCACTGGTTTTGGCACAGCAAACTGAAGTCATTTTGTTGGACGAGCCCACTACTTATTTGGACATGGCATATCAGTTAGAAGTGCTTCAACTGGTGCAAAGGCTGAACAAAGAAAGAGAAATCACTGTAGTGATGGTCCTTCACGACATCAATCAGGCAAGTCGCTTTTCCGATGACCTCATTTTGCTGAGAGATGGGAAAATCGTGGCACAAGGCTCTCCAAGAGAAACCATGACAGTAGAAAATTTGAAAACTGTCTTCGATATCGAAGCAATGATGATGGAGATTCCAGGGACAGATTATCCAATTTGTATTTCTTATGAGTTGCTCAGAGGTGAATCTGATGGAACGTAAAGTAAGTATTTGGAAAAAGTTATTCACCCTGAAAAATGCAGTGATTGTCCTTGTCCCCCTGTGTTTTTTCTGCATTTGTGTGACACTTTTCTATTACACACCCACAACTACCTTTGCCCAATTTGTTTCAGCAATTACTGCCTATGACTATGATGAAATGACCCACTATGTGTTAAAAGAAATCAAAGCCCCACGGATTCTGGGTGCCTTGATTGTGGGTGCTTTGCTTCCCATCGGCGGTGCTGTGATGCAAGGAATTACCCGTAACTATCTGGCTAGCCCTGGGACTGTGGGAGTGGATAGTGGTGCTGGTTTGGGTCTTGCCATTGCCATGGCGATGACTGGAGGTGCTACGTCCTATGTGAGCAACGTGCTTTGGTCTATGGTGGGTGCGATGATTTCCACTCTGGTTATCTTTTACATTTCTTCCCAAATCAAAGGGAGAGAATCAGGCGTAAAATTGCTGCTTGCTGGTAGTGCCATCGGCTCTCTTTTTTCAGGACTTGCCTCTAGCTTGAATATTTGGTCAGGCTTGGGACAAAACATCTACACTTGGAACAACTCTGGTTTTCTAGGGATGCAATGGGTGGGCATCGCCGTTTTGATGGTGGGTGTCGTGGGAGGTATCATCGGCATTTCCATCGGTGACAAAATCACTGTTTTGGGCATGGGAGATGAAACAGCCACAAGTTTAGGGGAAAATGTAAAAAAAATCAAAACATGGGGCGTTATTTCCGTGGTTTTAATCTCTGGCACCACGGTTTGTACCGTGGGGAACATCGGTTTCGTGGGGATGATTCTCCCCAACATGGTGAAGATGGGAGTGGGAGAAGATTTCAAAAAAGTTATCCCCATTTCTGCTTTTTTTGGTAGTATGTTTTTGGTCATCACCGATGTCATCAGTCGCTGGATCAATCTGCCTGCAGAAACTCCCATCGGGGCTGTGACTTCTGTCATCGGCATTCCTATTTTCCTTTATTTTATCAATTCTCGTAACAGTAAAGGAGGATATTGATGAAAAATCTAACAAACAAACAAAGATTAGCAGTATTATCTCCTATTTTAGTGGGTATTATCAGTATCTTGGCATATTTTTGTATGACCATCGGTTATATCGAAGTCCCCTTCGAGCGATTTATGGCTACTTTGGGAGGTCAGGGAACAGACAAAGAAAACGCAGTAATTTGGTCATTCCGTATGCCCAAAACTGCCGTCGCCATTGTGGCTGGCATGTGCCTGACTGCTTCAGGTGCTGTGATGCAAGGGGTTACTCGAAACCCCATCGCCACCCCCAGTCTTTTGGGCGTCAGCTCTGGTTCTGGCTTGGGGACTTTGCTGGTGGTGTATGCACTGGATTGTGGCTATGGTTTGGTCATGCCTCAACCTGTCGCCTCTGTATTGGGGGGGATGGTCACCTTTTTCATTGTGTACTCTCTGGCACTGCGTTATAAAATGTCCCCAGTGAAACTGATTCTCAATGGTATTGCCATCAACTCTTGTATCGGCTCGATTTCTTTGATTATTACCTTGAAACTTAGTTCAGGTGGTTTTACTATGCTCAGCTTAATCAATGCAGGTAGCTTGAGCTATGCCACTTGGGACATGATTAAATTTGCTTATCTTTCTTCCATTCCCTTATTTGGCTATATCATCTATAAGGCTTGTTTTTTGAACATTCTGAATTTAGATGACGAAATGGCAGTGGGATTGGGCTTGAATCTGATTAAAGAACGTAAAAAATTGCTGATTGTGACAGTGTTGCTGACCTCTATTGCCTCTTATGTGGCTGGGGGTATCGGTTCCATTGGTATGATTGCACCACACATTGCCAAAAGAATTGTGGGTTCTAATTTCAAATTATTTTTACCACTGGCAACGCTGATTGGCATTACCATTATCCTCTTTGCAGACTTGACCGTGCGAATTTTGGCACTGAATGACTGGCAATTCCAAATCGGCACATTGATTTCCCTGATTGGGTCACCCTATTTGTTATATTTGCTGTTCACAGAGGACAGATAGATATATACCAACTATTTTATTATTTGAAGGAGATTCTTATGAAAAAACATTTATTAAAAACCGTGGGCTTAATGCTCGCACTGTCTATGCTGGCAAGTTGTAGCAGTGACGATGGCACCGCCACAAGACCACAGGTAGCGACAGTGGCGTCACAGATCAAGAAACCCCTCCTGATGGTGGTGGAGAAGAATCCACAGGATCAAAAACAATGACCTTCTACAATGGGGATCTGGAATTGCCTGAAACTTATGAAAACTTTGTGGTTTTGGATTATTCTTTGGTAGATAATTTCATTTCTATGGGTTATGCTCCTACTTATGGTCGTAGTTATACCTATTCCGAATCTCGAAATTATATGTATGCACAACGTATGTATGAAGATTTCGATTTGCGTGATATCGAAGTGTTGAACACCAGTAGCGATGACTTTTTTGAATATCTGATGGAGTTAGAACCTAGCTTTATTGTCATTCCAGAAGGTTCTGCCAGAGATTTGGCAAACTATGAAAAAGCTGCAACAACTTATATCTTCCCAACCATTACCGATGTGCCAGAAGGCTCTGCAGCTTGGAAAGAATCCTTTAAATTCGTTGCAGAATTTTTGAGAGAAGAAGAAAAAGGTGCAAAAATGCTGGTGGAATATGACACCTTGGTGGAAGATAGCCGTGCTTTAGTAGCAGATGAAATCGAAGGCAAAACAGCTTTGGTGGTGCAACTAAACGAAGTTGGCTTTAAATTGAGAATGCCAGAAACCCAAGCTTCTGTGTATCAAGACATCGGTTTCGGCGTGCCTAAAGGCTTGGATGATAGTTATGCAAGTACTGGTTCTTCCAACGCAGAAGGCTCTTATCCAAAAGAAACCATTCAAGAATTTAACCCTGATTACATCTTGATTCACAACCAAAGTGACGAAAACTACAGTTCTTTGGTGGGGACTCCTATTTGGGAAAACATCTCAGCTGTGAAAAATGGCGATGTGTATGAAATTGCACAATCTTCTTGGAATCACACCAACGGCTACAGTGCTAACACTTGTAGAATCAAAGACTTGGTGATTTTCATCATGGATAAAGAACAAGTTCTTCCTGAATATCTTTCTATTGGCTAAGCTTGTAGATTGTTTCAACTAGAACATGAAAGCACTGGCACTTGTCTGGCTCAGACTGTGTCAGTGCTTTTTTACACATAAAACTAAGCCTAAATGATAAACTGCCCCCTTCCCCACCTAAAATAGAAAAAAACTCGGCTATCCTGTTTGGATAGCCGAGTTGTTCTATTTAAATATTACCTTTAATCAACAAAAGTCAAAATCATTTCTTCCAGAGGTATCACTGCATCTAGTTCATCCATCATGATGTTATACCCTGCTTCATCTAATTCTTCCAACATATCGTCCCAACTTGCATCAATATCTAAGCCATTATAGATCCAATCTTCGAAATATTGTTGAGAAACTTCTGCACAAGCGCCGTTATAAAGAGCAAACATCTCGCCATAGTTTGTTTCTCCATAAAGATCCAACTTATATTGATACTGTTCTCTGTCATTTTCTCTCCAGATACAGTCATAGAGCCAAAATTCAGAGCCTGCTTCAAAGACGGGTTCTACGCTAACAGCCTTGAATAGTTCATCTGTCTGCACATTTTGTACAAAAACACGAGCACCATTTTCAGCAGTCGCAAGTTGATTTAAAACTTCTACACGTCCAGTGTCGTCATATTTCCAATCAACACCTTCCTCGCCAAACCACATGGATATTTTATCTTCTCCGAAGTTGATGTACTCTAAAACTTGTAATATCATGGCTAGTTTTTCATCATCTACATCTTTATTAATGTAGCACAAACGTCCATAAGTGGGCATAGCATTTTTTATTATGGTTCCTTGTCCTTCGTTATCACTTAAACCAGGTGTGATTAAAAAGGTAGCTTCAGGATTTGTTTCTAACAACGAAAGTGGGGGACGGTCTGATGCCCAAGAGTTAATGGCAATCGAGGATTCTAGGAAATAACCATATTCCTCATTATTGACCTTTTCCCATCGATCAGTCCTGTTTTGATAAAAGAAATCTTCATCAAAATATCCTTTAGAAAACATATCAGAAAACCAAAAGGAAAAATCTTTGTACGAAGAGGTGGTGTAGTGACGTTCTGCTGCCCCATTTTCTTCACTAATACCTGCGATCATACCAAAACCTGAATACAACAGGTCAAATCGTGTCATCCCTTCAAAGGAAGCGCCTTTTGTATCATCTATTCCGTTTCCATCTGGGTCACCATAGGTGAATCCGTGCATGACTTCTTCAAATTTATCCAAAGTCAATCCGTTACTCGCCACATAAAAATTATCAGAAATTTGAGTCACTTCTACGCCAAGGTCGATGTCTAGTGCCTGAATCCAATCATAGCGGTAGAAATCTGCGTATAAAGAACCAGCAATGGCTGCTGATTGGTCAGTAGCACCATTCAAAGCGAAAAACTCATCAGGATTGTCCATATCTTGAACACTAGTATAGATCGTTGGGTAAGTATCATATATTTCAAGGAATGAGGGGGCATATTCTTCCAGCATTTCTCTGGGGATTGTGCGTGTCAGTTCCAAGCTATTGATGTATGCAGATGGTTCATTGATCCAAAACACATCAGGAAGTTTCTCCTCTGTCAACAAGGCAGATACTTGCATCATGTTATCATTATTGGTTCGATTCACCGAGATATCCACAGGAAAGTTCCCTTCGATTAGGCTTTCTGTATAGCTTTCAGGAAGCATACCATCGCAAAATGCGTCCCAATAAGTGATCGTCATAACGTCTGCCCCATCGCTATCAGATTGAGTGGTGCTACCAGAATCATTGGTTGATTCTGGTGTTTCACTTGTGCTACAGCTTCCTAACATACTTAAAATAAGTGAAGATGCCACACAAACATTGATTCGTTTGTACCATGTTCTTTTCATAATTTACCTCTTTTTAAGTCTAAATTTATATTTTCACCAAATTTATGGTTATTTCTGTGGGAGAGACCCGCTCTCATGGAGGAAGGGATATTCTTCCAGACATTCCCATATCAAAGGTTTTATACATCAAACTGCAATCTTTTCCTTGATGAAAGCCAATCTGGCAACATTCTTCCAGTATTAAAAATACACCTTATTATTATACCACATTTTTACTCAGGAATCAAGATTTTTTTTGGCTAATCAGAAATTTTTTTCTGTCAGTTTTCTTGCGTCATTTCATATAATCGAGGGGAATTACATTAACCTTCCTCTTTCCCAATCAATGACTCTGCATTACAGCGATAAAGAAGAGTTAATCGCCTTAACCCTCTGTTAAGCTTGGGTCATAGATTGTCACCATATTTTTCCCTTTTTTCTTAGAATGATAAAGGGCAATGTCTGCACGGTGATACAATTCCTCGTAACTTATGCCATGGTCTGGATAAACAGCTACCCCCAGACTTCCGTGTATGCTATGACGCACCTCACCATCAGAAAAATCTTCGCTGATGGTGGAAAGAAGCATTTTCGCTTTCCCCATCAAAATATCTGCATTGGGGACATCACGAAGGAAGATGACAAATTCATCTCCCCCAACTCGTCCCACTAAATCCTGCGTACGAATACTATCTTTCAGTCTTTGCCCAAGTTCTTCCAAAAGATAATCACCGAATACATGACCTAAATTGTCATTAGCACCTTTAAAGTTATCTAAATCCATAAAGAAAAGTGCGTGCTTACTCTTTGACGTGGAATCCTTTAGAATGTCTGATGTGAAGTCCAAAACAGCACGTTTATTTAGAACATGAGTCAGGGCATCATAATTGGCTTGTTCCTCTAAATTTCTCTCTTTCTGCACATTTAAGACTTTCCCAAACATTTCCTTCACTGTGCCGTCTGGCTTGTAAACAGGCGTACAAAGAAGCCTGTGAAATCCGTAGCCACCATTCTTCAATTTCATACGGACTTCTGCTTCTGTTCCTTTACCTTGTAGCAAGAGATTGCCAAAGTCACGATAAAGCTCTACATCTTCTGGGTGAATCAATCCTGTATCGCAGACAGAATCTGGATAGTTCGATAAAACCTCAGGTATTCCCATAAGTTCTGCTTGCTCTGTTGTTCGTCTAAGGGTTTTGCTTTTAATATCCACGAGGTAAAGCATATCATTGGAAAGGCTTTGTATAGCTGTAAAATATTGGTTCACATTCTCTAACTCGTTCTTTGTTTCAGTTAGGTTATGGACGTTATTCGTACAGCCTATCATTTCTTTCACAGAGCCATCCTCTCTGTATACAGGCTTAAAGATGAAATTATGGTATTCAAATACCCCTTCTGAAACACGCACACGGGCAGTGAGGGTACATTCTTTCCCCTCTGCTAAACTCTCACCATAAAGAATGGTTTTCGCCACGTCTTCTGGGTGCATAAATTCCTTCAGCCATTCTTGGGACGGGAAATTTTCTGTTATCCTTGGTGCGTTATAGGTTTTGCTGGCTTCTTCGTTACGATATAATGTTCTTGTTTTCAAATCAAATCGATATAAGATTCCTTTGCTCAAACTTTGCAACACATTGAAATATTGATTATTTTCTTCGAATTCAGCTTCTTTTTCTACCTCTTTTTCAATATTCACCATGTATGCCATCACTTTGTCTATCCCTGAATCATCCAGTATTCTTCGATGTAGCTCCAAAGAATACCAAAGGGTTTCATCTTTAGAAGTGATAACTTTCATTTTGCTGTGAAAATGAGCGGTTTTATCCAGTTTATTGTGAATTTCTGCCAACAGTTCTTTTCGTAGTTCAGGCTGGAACCCATTGCTTAAATTATTTTCGTAGAGGGCATGGCGAATCTCTTCGTTGGCTTCAAACACGTCATAAAACAGATCATTGCAATGGACAATAGAAAGTTTTTCATCATAGTTTAAGATTGCTTCGGCTCTGGTAGAGATATTCACCTGACTATAAGCCATATCCATTCGATTATCCTTTTTGAAATACAGTTCCACCATAATGGACTTGCGCTCGTCGTCGGCATAGGCAACCTGAACATCACAAATCTCGGAGTTATTACCATTGGAAATCACAGGCACATCATACATCATGGCATACCCATTGGATTCAAGATGTTCTGTGACAGCAGAATGGAGAAAAGGAGAAGCTTTCCCCTCGAAAATATTATATACATCAATCAGACCATTTTCATCTGCAAAATGTGTGATTGCTTGTTTGTTGGTAAAAAAAGGGTTTCGTTCACTTTTATCAAATAGAAACACGGCTTGACTGCTGTGATCAAGTGCTTTCACAAGCATTTTATAGATTTTTTCAATCATGTTTCTTCCTCACTTATCGTCTTTTATATATTTCTCAAAAAACTCCTCATTTGGAATGGGACGGGAATAGAGATAGCCCTGCCCCAAATGGCAGTTCACAGAACGTAAAAATTCTGCTTGTTCCTCTGTTTCAATCCCTTCTGCCAATGAAAATGTATTGTCCAATTCATGGCACATGAGAAGCATATTCTTCACAATGACACGATTTTTGGAGTTCGTAATCAGATTATCCACAAGGCTTTTGTCAATTTTAACCTCATCCACTTGGATTTGTGACAATGTAACAATATTAGAATAGGCGCAGCCGAAATCATCCAAGGACAAACGGAAGCCTTTTTCCTTGAATTCATCCACCAACGCAGTGGAAACATCTCCCTCTACTGCGCCGATACGTTCTGTGATTTCTAATACGATCATCTTTCGTGGGACTTTGTACTCGTCCACAATGTCAGTAATGGTTTTCACAATTCCATGCTCCATTAAGGTCACACGGCTTAGATTCACAGAGATTGGCATTTCATGGTCATGATGCTTCCAATCCACCAAAATCTGACATACTTTGCGAATAACAAATAAGTCCACATGGCGAATGATGGAATTTTTCTCATAAAGGGGGATAAAGCTATCAGGAAAGACCATTTTCTGATGTTTTCGGTCAAATCTACGGATCAGCGCTTCTGCACCCACCACTTCTTCTGTATCTAAATTGATTTGTGGTTGTAAATAAACTAAAAATTCATCTTCTGCTAACGCACGGAACAAATCACGAAGAATCGTGTCTAAAATATCCTCGGTATCATTCAAAGAGTTGAAATAATAAGCTTGTTTGTTGATGACCATCACAGTATCAGCTATTTTCACAAGGTTACTCACATTATAGTTGTCCTTCTCCCAGCTATGGCCGATGGAAAAGTTGGATTCATTGCTTGTTGTTTTTAGTTGCACTTGTAACTCGTCCACTTTAGCCACAAAGTCTGCTTCTGCCCAGTTTTCCATGAATCCAACAAATTCATCACCGCTGATACGATAAAAAGGCTCATTAAAATAATCCCGTAAATGTGAAGCTGTCTTTTTAATTTGCACGTCTCCTACTTCAAAACCAAAATACTCATTGGTTTTCCGCAGTCCATTTAAATTCACAAACAAAACACCAAGAGTTTTCGGCGGATTTCTGTGAAGCATCGCCATTTTCTCTCCATATTTTGTCCGATTAAAGAAACCAGTCAGCAAATCCATTTCATTCAAGGTCTCCAGTGCTTTTTTAGAGCTTGCCTCATTAAATCGCTCCACCACAAAATGAGAAATTGCTTTGATCAAGCGATCATCATACACTGGTTGGGTTCTGTTGCTCATCCCCACAATGCCCAACAGCGTGCCATCTTTGTCCCAGAGTTTGCTTAATGTAATGTTAGAAATTCCATATTTATCCAAGATTTGATTTTCTGTGGATGCCTCATCAAAGCTTGCATCCCCTGCTTCCAGATGGATGATTTCTTTGTTTCTATCGTTTTTCAACCATTCCACAAAATTCACCATAGAAACAGTGTCTTTCCGTTCTAAAGGAATGGACACGTCTCCTTCGGTATTACTCCAGAAATATTTGCTTGCCAGTGTGGTATTATCACCGTCAAACTCGCAAATGAAGGCTAGTTCACAAGAATGAAACTCGCACAGTAATTTTAAAAAGGATTGAATGGAAAGTGTCTGGTCTGGAATAGATAAAATTTCAAGACACTGTGTCATGGCAATTTCAAAAGAAGTTTCTGCTTCTACTCTTTTTTTGTCAATAGAAGTCATAAAATACTTAGTCAAAAGAAGTTTCCTACCACATTTATGGAACATTGTTGTGTTGGCACGAAGATGACTCTTCAAAGCATTGCTATAGATTCTTTTTTCGGTGTATTCCCCATCTAGGATGCTCTCTTTGGGAGAAAAATCATTTTCCCCAATATAGCCTTGAAACACATCTTTTGCCAGTCGTCCCTTATAGTCCTCGAAAATTTGAAACTTTTTTTCTAAGCTTTGGTTAATGAAAATCAATTCTTCTGTGTCAAAATCTTGCACAAAGCAAGGGTTCGTGCAATCGTTGCAAGTTTTTTCAAGAAACTGCATTAAATCCATGTGTGTCATCTTCTTTCGTTTATATTCTTTCGTTTATATTCTTTCAGTCAAAACTTTATCATTTCTATTTTAAATTTCCCAGAGAATTAGGGCATGACCCATAATTTCCATAAATGTTAAAATTTTTATGTAATACACAGCGCTATAGCAGATTTTCAGGGAATTGGAGTGAGCGTTTTTCTAAAAAGAGGAAGCGTGGAATTGCCTGAAAGGTTTATGGGGTTATTTCTATCAACACCTATAATACAACAACATATATTATACCATAAGCTTTTATGATTGTCTATGAAATTAAGAAATTTTATTGACAGTTTCTCCTTGATGTGGTAAAATTTATCTATAAAATCGAATAAATTACATTTTTTTACAATGAAATATGTTTTCTTTCCAAAATCATTTTAATCTGGAGGTTATTATGCTACAAAATACAAAAAGAGATAAAACTTGGGGGCTACTCGCCGCAATCATGGTGATCTTTCTTTTCGCCAGCTATACCCTGATTAAGCAGCTATCTGAACTCAATGACGTGGTGGAGGACGTGAACCAAATAGAATTTTTAAGTTCTAGCACACAGCGTATGGTACGATTGGTTTTGAATGATCAAGGAGACCAAGCTCTCTTGTCATACCTTGAAGTAGAAACCCAGAAATCCCTGAATGCTGGGAGTGATGACTCGCTCTCTGTTTTGTCTGACGAGTATTTCCGTGAAATGGCTGATGTCATTCTCTATAACTGGGATGTGATACTAGAGTTAATCTATGCAGAGGATTTAGACAACAACACCCTTCTTTTAGCTGCGGATAACCATTTCTACCAAATGACAAATTTATCTGACGCTGTAAAAGAACATTCCAGAAAGGTCAACTATGGTGTGACGGATACCCAGTATCGCATTGGACTCCTTCTGATTCTTTTAAGCATCATTATTTTCAATAACTTCATGAGAAATCGTGCTGAATTGCTAGATAACAGAGAACAAGCAAAATTAGCGCTGATTGATACGGCGACTGGTCTTTATAATCGTTCCAAATGCCATGAATTGTTCAAAGCGACTTTGAATGTAGGACGAGAAAAACAACATGCTGTCATCGTCTTTGACCTGAACGACCTGAAAAAGACAAACGATTTCAGAGGTCATCGCATGGGAGATGAACTGATCAAATCCTTTGCAAACCTCTTAAAATCTTCAGCAGAAGTCCACATGATTCCTCCGTTTATCGGAAGGTATGGCGGAGATGAATTTTTAGTTTATTATGAAGATTTGAAATCAGAAGATGATTTGCACTATTTTCTAAAAGAACTGGCTTCCCTCACAAAAGATTTCAACGATAACGAAAAGAGATTTCAAATTTCCTATGCCCAGGGCTACAAAATCGCAGTGGGTGAAGAAAATAACACCCTTTCTGTCCGTCAACTTTTTGATTTGGCAGACGAATCTATGTATGAACACAAAAAAAGCGTGAAGGCAGCACGAGAGGAAGACATGAGCGAAGAAACTCCTCTTGTGATAGACAATCCACCAGAAGAAATGGAAGAAGATTTTGATTCCATTCAAGATTATGAAAAGAAAAACATTGATCGCCACGTGGAAGCACAAAAGAAAACCAGCATGATGATTGGTGCAACACTTTTGGCAACGGCACTCTTTCTTTGTGCTCGTGTTGCAATCAATAAAGCAAATGAAACCTACATCGGTGGAAATGTGATCTATCTTCCCATTGGTGATAGTTTGACCTTGTTAGAAAATCAGACCATTGGAAATCCATGGAATAACGGTAGTATTTCCTCTATGTTGGTATTTCGTGCCTTATTCACCCCGACCACTGATTTTTCTGATGTAAGCCCTGACCTTGCCAGTGATTACAAAATCTTAGACAATGGACTCACCTACGAAATCACCTTAAAAGAGGACTTGTTTTGGTCTGATGGGGAACCAATCACCATGGAGGACATCATTTTCAGTTTTGAAGCATTTATTCTTTGTGGTAATGGTAATGTCAATCTTTCCACGGCTTTTAACAAAATTGTGGGTGTTCAGGACTTTTTAGATGGAAAAAGAGACAGTTTAGAGGGCTTGGAAGTGAATGGGAACGTCCTCACCATACGTCTGAGTTCTCCTCACAATACCTTTGTGCAAATGCTGGCACAGTTTGTGCCATTACCTGAACACAGTTTGAGAGATGTAGACGTGACCACACTCACCTCTGAAACAGAGTTTTTCTATAATCCTGTTTCTTCTGGTATGTATATGGTCGATTCCATGAGCGAGGACTATAATCTGGTACTGAAAAAGAATCCCTATTACACAGAAGCAACTTCTGACGTGGAAACAATTGTTTTTCTGTGGGACTACACCCATGAACAAATAGATTATTACAGCACTTCCAATATCACCCAAATGGTGAGCTATCGTGCCATGCAAGGCATGGATGAATATAATGTTGACGTACATTTCTATCGCTATTTTGTCTTTAATCTTGCCGGTGGTTACCAAGTCAAAACAGTGGCAGAGTTAGAATCGGAAGCTCTTTTGGATGGAGAAGAGATGATTGCAGAAGAAAGGACTTATCCAGAAGATCGAGAGCCCAACTATGCTATAGCGGACGTTCGGGTGCGACAAGCCATCGCCCATGCCATCGATAGATCTCAGCTTTTATCCGATCTGTACTTTGACACAGGGACACTGGGTGGTGTGACAAACGAAGCTTCTGCTGAAATTTACGAATACAATCCAAGCAAAGCCATAGCACTATTAGCTGAGGCAAATTACGATTTCGACAGAGTATTCACCATTGCTTATTATCACAGTGACCCCACCACCTATATTTTCTTGCAACAAGTGAAAGCATATCTGGAAGCAGTGGGGCTGACGGTAGAAATTGTAAAAGCCACCACAGGCAATGACTTTATGTATGTCCAAAGAGAATTTGATATGCTACTGAAAGGCTTATCCTCTTTCAATACAGACGATTGGTACAATGAATTTTTATCAACCAATGGAAATATGTCTGCTCTGATGGGGGATAAAGGAGAATTTGATGGCTTAGTGGACCAATTATCCTCTACCACCACTCAAAATAGTTATCAAAGTACCCTAAGTGAATTGTCCAACCTTGGGCAAAGTCTCCTGTACAAATTGCCACTTTTCACCTTGAATGAATCGGTCTATATCCGTGAATCTCGTTTATCTGTTCCTGATGATATGGTTTTTACCAATACCCGTTACCGCAGTGACCTAAGATTTGATGAATGGTATATCAAAAAAGGCTAAAAAAATCCCACCTTACAACAATCTGTAAGGTGGGATTTCATTATTTTTTTAGGCAACACCTCACAATCCCTCATTCCCGACTTTAGGGAAAATAAGCCCCTCAAATTCGCTAAAAATCTCGGCAATCCACCAAGGATTACACTCGATTTTTAACTTTTTGAGCGACCTTGGAAGTCCCTTTAGGGAGAATTGATTTTCCTCTAAATTCAAAAATGGGAATTATAAGGTATTACCTATACTTTTCTTCAAATTCAGACACAGGAATGGGACGTGAGTAAAAATAACCTTGTCCCAAATGACAGCCTAAATCATGTAGCATTTTTGCCTGACTTTCGTCCTCTATCCCTTCAGCAAGGGTAGAAGCACCATCCAATTCGTTGCACATGGTCAAAACATTTTTCACAAGAATATGATTTTGAGAATTGGTAATCAGATGATCCACCAAACTTTTATCCAATTTCACTTCATCCACTCGAATTTGAGCCAATGTGACAATATTGGAATAGGCACAGCCAAAATCGTCCAGAGAAATATTGAATCCGTTTTCTTTAAAGGCAGAAATCAGGGCAGAAGCCACATTATTCTCAATCAGACCCACACGTTCGGTCACCTCTATCACCAAAAGTTCATGCGGGATTTCGAATTTATCGCAGATTTCTACGATGGTATCCACAATGCCGTATTCTTGTAGCGTAACACGGCTTAAATTCACGGAAATGGGTATGCCTTTTCCTGTTTTGATCCAAGTCGCCAGAAGTCTACACACTTCATTCACCACAAACAAATCAATATGACGAATCACAGATTTCTGCTCATATAGCGAAATAAATTGGTCTGGGAACACCATTTTTTGATTTTTCTTGTCAAATCTTCGGATCAGTGCTTCTGCACCGTAGAGAGAGGCATCTTTTAAACGTACCTGTGGTTGGAGGTATATCATAAACTCGCCATCGTCTAAGAAAGAAAGTAAATCGCTGAGGGTACTGTCAGAAATTTCATCAAATCTGCGGTTAGAGCTGTGATAATATTCTTGCTTGTTGATGTACATCATAGTGTCTGCTTCACGGATCAGCTGACCACAATCAAAGCGACCAGCCCCCCAAGCATGACCAAGGGCAAAAATATTGCTATCCTCTTCCTTTAATTTTTCACGTAAAGAGAGAATTTGGCTTTCAAAGGCTTCTTTCTCTACCTCTGGGAAAAAGGCAACGAATTCGTCCCCTGCGATGCGAAAAATATCTGTTTCAAAAAATGCTTTGATGATTTCAGCGGCTTTTTTGATAAAGCTATCACCTTTGGCATAACCATATTCAGCATTGATTTTCCGTAAGCCGTTGACGTTTGCCAGAAAGACCCCTAATGTTTTGGGCGGACTTGATTGTATTTCTTCTACTTGACGAGCATAGGTAGTCCGGTTATAAAAACCAGTGAGAATATCCCGATCATTCATCAGTTCTATGGGGAGTTTTTCTTCACTTTGCGTGATATCACGTTCCATAAAATGGGAAACACTTTGCAGTAAACGTAGATCTGCAGATTTGCGTTTTCGATTGGTGATTGCGATCATGCCCAAGGGCTGATGATTTTTATCTTCTACCACAGAAACAACAACATCATCTATATCAAAGGCTTTTAGTACTTTTCCGGATAAGGAGGTTTCATTGACATCAAGATGTCCTTTGGCGATATCCACAATATTGACTTCATTTCTAGTTGCCAGCCATTCCACGACAATTTTAACATCTATTCTTTCACTGAGCGCAGTGGTAACTGAAATTTCCGAATTTGCTTTCCAAGAATTTTTGCAAGAAATTTCTTCCTTTTCTGAATCTAAAATATAGAGATAAGCCTTCTCTGCTTCGTAGTATTTCCCTAGTATCTCAAGCAAATCATTTGTCTTTTGGTCTATATCACCATTCAAAGCAGCAATACACTGAGTGATTGTTTGTTCAAAAGAAAATTCCTCTCTTTTTTTCGCACCAACAGGTGTGAGAGAGCAAAAAATAATTGCAGGCTCTAACTCTTTGACAATGGTTAGATTAATTCGGAAGCCATGCCCGACTGTGCTGTTGAAAATTTCAATTTCGTAGAAGTCAGTCACATCCCAGTTGTGTGGACTTCTCTCATCGATGGTAGCATGATCATCTGTGATGGCTTCATAATAAACTTTTCCTAAGAGGTTCTCTTTCCCTCCAAACATTTTTGCGAGATTTCCATTCACATAGAAAATTTTCCCTGTTTCTACGTCTGCCAAAAAACACGGCAGTTGATGTTGTTCTAAGATGACGTCACAACGTTCTAACCAGTCCATGTAACCCTACCTCCGTTTGCTATTTATTTTCAATATTATACCATAATGCCTCATCCTTTGTCTATGATTTTTCAAAGATTTCTAGTTGTCATAATTGATACAGTGAAAGTTCTTGTTTTTATGTGCCTTTTGCATATTAGATCGCCTTGCTTCTCTTAGGCAACACATCACAAGACCTTCCACCTCGCCAATTTTCTTCTTTTCAGTCAATATTCTTCTAATTCCTTGGTGTAAAGTGTTGCAACATTTTTCCCTTTTCGTTTAGAAGCATAAAGAGCCACATCAGATTTCGCCACCAAATCAGCATAGGTCTTACCATGGTCTGGATAGATGGCAATGCCTAAGCTACATTGGATTGTCCTTGTGATGCCTCCAAAGGTGAATTCACGTTGAAGAGAGGACAAAAGTAGCTCTGTGCGTTCCACTGCAGAAGGCACATCCTCCACCTGTTCCAAAAAGACAGCAAACTCATCCCCTCCAACACGACCAACCAAGTCAGTCAATCTCACGCCTCGCTGTAAACGTTTTCCCACAGTGGTGAGAAGAGAATCTCCAAAGCTATGACCAAAGCTATCGTTAATTTCTTTAAAATCATCCACATCTATAAAAATCAAAGCGTGTTTTTGCTCTTCTTTTGGATTTTCAAAAATAAGAGCCACCTCTTCTTCGAAACTGACTTTGTTTAACACCTTTGTCATCAGATCATGGGTGGCTCGAAGTTCTAAATTCTTTTGCTGTTGGATGTTTTTCATTTTACCGAAAATTTCAGTTGGTTCACCATTTTCGTCGTAAATAAACTTACTTTTTACGTCAAACCACTCATATCGCCCAACCCCTACTGCTGCTTGGATTTGATAAGACATGTTTTCCCCAGACATCAATTTTTCAGAATAGTCACGATACGCCTGGGCATCCTCTGGACGAACAAAGCCATTTTTGATAAAGGTATTGACAAAATCAGGTATTTCCACTGGGACGCCAAAGTCTTGGGCATTGGGGTCACTGTGATACATGGTTTTGGTCTTCATATCTATGTGGAACAAAATATCTTTGGATAATTCTTGCATAGCATGGAAATATTGGTTTACAACAGAAAAATTTGCTTTTAAGTCTTTTTCTTCTTGTATATTTTCCATTCTACCCAAAACTTCCACCAACTCGCCTTTTTCATCGAATATTTTTTGCCCTGATGTTTTGTACCATTGATATTCTTCAGACTCGATGGCAAAACGTAACGAAATGCTATCATTACGCCCTGCAAGCCATTCTTTTACATAGTCACAGTAACGCTCGATATCCTCTGGGTGAATGATTTTTTCTTTGATGAATGTATTGACAT
Organism: Eubacteriales bacterium; assembly: GCA_044432725.1. Taxonomy (GTDB): domain Bacteria; phylum Bacillota; class Clostridia; order Oscillospirales; family Oscillospiraceae; genus JAWXUK01. The sequence goes on along the minus strand of JAWXUL010000025.1, from coordinate 12,495 downwards.
AGTCAGGTATGATATTGCCTAATCTATCTGCTTGTCCTGACTCAACCATGTGGTGCAGCGTCATATTTTTCACATCAATGCGATACACAATATCACTAGAAAGTTTTTGAATGGCATTAAAATATTGGTTTAACATGGAATAATCTTCTTTCAGTTCACGTTCACTTTGAATATTGACCATTTTGCCGAAAACTTCCTTCAAATTACCCTCGTCATCATAAATCTTCTGCCCATAAATGTCATACCACTGATATATGTCCGAGTCAATGGCAAAACGTACGGTATATTTGGATAGTTCCTCTGCTTCCCCATCATACCAACTTTGTACATAGTCTCGGTAACTATCTGCATCCTCTGGGTGAACGATATTTTTTGAAATCACAGTGTTTACGTAGTCAGGAACTTCTCTTACTTCAATTTTTTCTCCATCTGATTGAATGATTCGATATAATGTCATGGTTTGTACATCAATACGATAGAGATAGTTGTCGGAAAATAGTTGCATTGCCATTAAATATTGATTTAGAAGTGAATTATCCTCTTTTAACTTTTGTTCTGCTTGGATATTTTGCAATCTTCCCAGAACTTCTACAATGTTCCCTTGCTCATCAAAAATTTTCTGACCTGTGATTTTATATAATTCATAGTCTTCATTTTTAAAAGCAAAACGAATGGCAAAACTATCTATTCTCCCTGACAACCATTCTTGCCTGTGGCTGAGAAATTTCTCTGCGTCCTCTGGGTGGATGATTTTTTGATTGATTAAAACATTGACATAGTCCGAGAAAGTCCTACCTAACTTCTCTGCCTTTGCCCCTTGTAAAAAATGGTGCATGGTGGCAGTGGGAACATCTATTCTCCACAAAATATCATCAGATAATTCTTGCATGGCAGTGAAATATTGATGCAAGTCTGAATAATCTTCCTCTAAATTACGTTCTTTGTTGATGTTCTTAATTCTGCCTAAAATCTCCACTGGCCGTTCTGTTTTGTCTCGAATAATCATGTTATGGAGTTCATACCACTGGTAACTACCATTTTTATTTTTGATTTGCAACTCTAGTTTACGTTCCTCCCCTGAAAGAGAACGATATGCAAAATCTTTGAAATCGTGCAAATCCTCTGGCAAAACCAAATCAAACACGCAGTCAGGATATCCCTCGATGATAGGAGGGAGTCCCAACTCATCTGCTGCGACACCTTGACAATTGACAAGCTTGCTCTTGATATTAACGGTGTACAAGGATTCCCCAGAGAGTGATTGTACCGCACTATAATATTGATTGATGGTGGTAAATTCTTCTTTCAGCGCCTGTGCAGACTGAATATTATTCATTTTCCCGAAGATTTTCGTGGGTTTCCCTGTTTCATCTTTCAAAATTTTAGAAATCAATTCATACCAACAATACTCATTCTCATCTCTCTTAACACGAACAGAAATAAAAGACCCAATGCCCTTTAATGCTTTGTTTGCAAAGTCCTTGAATCCGTCTAAATCCTCTGGGTGAATCAGAGGGTACACACTTTCTGGATAGCCAGTCACCTCACCTTTAATACCTAATTCCTCGGCAACAGCACCTTTTTGTAACAAAGTACGGGTTTCCACGTCAATAACATAAATAGATTCATCAGAAATATTTTGCATGGCATCAAAATATAGATTCAACTGGTTATATTCATTTTTGATTTCTTGCTCTTCGTTGACATTTTTTACTTTCCCAAGTACCTCTATGGCTTCCCCAGCTTCATCGTAAATGTTCATAGAGTTCAGTTCGTACCACTGATATTCACCTGTGGCAGATTGAAAACGAACCTTCAGAAAACGATTTTCTCCTGCCAAAGACCGAGTAGAAAACTCTTTATAATCATCTAAATCCTCTGGATGAATCACGTGATACACAGAATTTGGATAATCTTCCATCTCTGCTTGTAAATTTAATTCCTTTGCTAACTCTGCTCTCATGTGTAAAACTTGTGTTTTTACATCTATCTGAAACAAGGATTCACCTGATAAAGATTGCATTGCTTCAAAGTATTGGGTGAAGGAATTCAGTTGCACAGTTGCTTTTTTTCGCTCGTCTATATTCACCAAGCTGCAAAGCAACTTATCCCCAGTGTCATCAAAGGAACGACGTTGTAAGTCCATGGAATACCAATGTTTTTCCCCATTTAAATTGATGATTTCCACTTCAGTTTGATAGGTTTTATTTCGTTGCAAAGCACGATGAATTTCTTTCAACAGCTGTGCTTTTTTATCTTTCCGAAAAGTTTTAGCCAGCTGTCTTTGCAAATAGTCTAAATAACTATCATCGATTGCTTCTAAGACTTGTCGAAAGCTGTGATTACAGTATAAAATAGTTAAACAGTCATCATATTCTAAAATGGCATCGGCACGATAAGATAAATCTACGTTGTTTTTCGCTGACTCCATGCGAGCATCTTCTTTTTGCACCATAATGATAAAGAATTCTGTTTTTTCAGGATTCGCATAGCCAACTTGCACGTCAGAAAGTTTGGTTTCTCCAGACTTGGTTTTTGTCACTACATCAGAGGTATTGAGATACCCAACAGAATCTAGTTTTCTTTTTTGGTTATCTGTATAGCTGTCAGGTCGGTTGTGATTTAAAAATAATTCATGGACATTCACTGTTCCATCTGCTTCTCCATATAGTTCCAGCGCCTTCTGATTGGCAAAACTACTATATTTTTTTCCTGCTTTATACACCATAAAAGCGTGTTCAATATTTTCAGTAATTGTTTGAAAGGTTGCTGTGAGTTCCATTCCTTGATCTCCTTTGATAATTTGAAATATACTTGGCTATTCTTTGGACTGCAAGCCATAATTGTACAGGGTAACCACATTTTTCCCTTCTGCTTTTGAGTGATAGAGGGCTAAATCTGCGTTTTGATAAAGTTCTTCATAGGTTGTTCCTTGCTCTGGATAGACTGCTATCCCTACACTCCCTTTGATTTGAGCTCTTTTATCTTGATAGTGAAATTCTTGATTTAATGCATTTAAAATAGCCTTGGCACGGCTGAGTGCAAAGTCTTTATTTTTACCTAGGGTAGGGAAGAAAATCACAAACTCATCTCCTCCGATACGTCCTAATACATCCTTGTCACGCACCAGTCGTTTCAGTCGTTTCCCCACAGTAGACAAAAGGAAATCACCGAAACTATGACCATAATTATCATTTATTCCTTTGAAATCGTCTAAATCGATAAAGAAAAAGGTGTGATGAGTGTCTTCTGCTGTTTGGGAGAGGATTCGTTCCACTTGTTCTTGAAAGCTTATTTTATTGTAGATCCCTGTAAGCAAGTCTACCTTCGCTTTTGCTTCTAAATCCTTTACTTCTTGGACATCTTCCAACTTGCCAAACATTTCTTTTAATGTACCATTGTTGTTATAAACAGCTCTGCAAGTAATTTTACGCAAACGAAATTCCCCATTGGTGGCTCTCATACGCACTTCACAAGAACCCTCTACGCCCTGCAATACATCTAGCCCAAAATCCATATAGGTTTCGATGTCTTCTTGGTGTACCACACCACTGTCACAAACTGATTTTGGGAAATTGGGCTGTATTTCGCTTAGTCCAAAGGTTTTAGAACGTTCATCTGTTCGAATGATTGTTTTATTCTTCACATCCACTCGAAAGAGCAAATCATCAGATAAATTTTGTACTGTTTTAAAATATTGGTTCACTGTATCTAGTTCATCTTGGGTTTTAATCCGTTTGTCAATATCTACCATTGTGCACATGAGTTTTTCTTGGGTGTCATCAATCATACGACGTTGCAAGTCCATGGAATACCATTTTTTGATGCCAGATAAGGACAAAATTTCCACTTCTGTGTAATATGTCATGGCATGTGTCAGTCCTTGTTCTATTTCTTGTAATATTTTATCCTTTTTGACCAGCAAGAATCCCTCGCTGACTTTATGATCAAAGTGTTCTAAACAACTTTGTTTTTCAGCACCAAACAAACGATAAAAATATTTATTACAGTGATAAACAGTCAATTCTCCATCTAGTTCCAGCATTGCCTCTGCTCTGTGAGAGGTATCAATTTGATGAAGCGCCTTTTCCATGCGAGTATCTTTTTTCTGACGGATTTCAATGACAACAACTTCTCTTTCCTCGTCCAGAAAATCTATTTGTACATCGGCAAGTACACGTTCATTATCTTTTGTCAGGGTAAAGACATCATAAACCTTGGCTGTTTCTTCTTCTTTCAACAAATCACCAATTTGTTCACGTAAAAATTCATTATCATCGGGAAACACTTGATTGATATCCTTATTTTTGGTGTCAATTCCATAAATATCTTTACCACTTTGATTGTAATAAACGATTCGATTCTCCAATATGTTTACCATATAAAGTGCATTTTTGTATTTTTTTAAAAATTTTCCTATTTGCTTGTCTGTAACCATGATGACTACTACTTCCTTTTATTCATTTTCTAAGAAAACAGATGTATTCCCTTCGTTTTCTTCCACTTTGTATTAATTTTTGTCTGCGAGGTCATATTGGAACACCTCACAATCCTTCATTTCCCAGAAATGACCACAAAAATCAACAGTGAATTCATTATAACACATTCTAACATATATTGCAAGAAAAGTGCCTAATTTGTTTTTTTTTTTTTTTTTTTGCAACTTTTTGTTCTATTTGTGTTGTTTTGTTGTGTGGGAAGATTGTTCCCTTTCGGCTCATTTTTCCCAAAACAGACAATAACACCCAGACCTTACTTTTGAGATAAGGTCTGGGTGTTATCATTTTGTATTCAACATAATTTAGATTGCAAAAGGTGTTGTCTTTACTCTTTGATGACAAACCATTCATCTAAGCGCACATCAGAGCGATAACGTGTGTTTCCAAACACCATATCATCAGGAACAGAAAGACGATTTCCATTGATATAAACAGCTTCCCCAATGAGGAACATAGGCATTTTGTATAGTAATCCTTGTTCCAAATCCACTAATTCTTGTAAAATGCTGTTATACTCCTTTATATCAGGCGTCGAGGTGAGTTGTGAAACTAAATCATCAAATTCCCCTTCTCTGCCTAATAACTGCCCTAGATTTGCGTTGGTGGAAAGGTATTCACTATACCAGTCCTCTGTATTTAAGGAAGAAAGATTTTTCATCATCATATCGTAATTAGGATTTTCGTATAGCTCACCACTGCCTGCTTTGTATAATTCAACGGTTAAGCCCACAGCTTCTAAATAGGCTTTGACTCGCTCTAAGAAAATACGAGAATTGGAATCTCCTGAATAATAAGAAATGACAAAAGTTCTGCTAAAATCATAATCTGCTTCTTCTAACAGGGCTTTTGCTTTTTCAGGGTCATAGTCATAGACTTCCTCTGCATGGCCAATAGAACCACCATACACTTGTTCCCCTTTGTCAAGATACACGTCTTTGAGCAATGTTTCCACATCAATGGCGTGGTTTATGGCTTGCCTGACACGAACGTCTTGCATAGCAGAATTTTCTTCGCCTTCATCTCCGCCAGCTAAGTTAAAGACAAAATAGCGATAATAATAAACGCTGACTTCATGCTCTTCATAGCCTTTCATGCTACGATAACTCACCATTTTAGTGATATCATTGGTAGGGTAGTAGTCCAGTTCTGTGTTTTCATAATCCCAACAAAATAAAATGGTTTCAATATCAGACAAGGTGTCCGTATAATAGGGATTATGCACTAAAATCATATTTTTCTCTTCATCCAAACCACCTACCACATACTGTCCACTGCACACAATATGGTCAGAGGTGAAAAAGTCATGGTCTTGGGTCAAGGTAGTCCAGTCTTCATCTTTTAAAACATGCTCTGGCACAGGGACAAACTGGGTCAACATCAAGGCAAAGGTACTATATGGCTCGTCAATCTGAATGGTGACGGTATTTCCTTCGCTGGTAATACCTGTAATGGAATCTGCTTTTCCTTCGGCATATTCTGTGGCTCCCACAATGTGATTAAAAGCAGCTGACATATTGGAGTTCACATCATCACAAGACATAAAGGCATGAAAGCTAAAGACCACATCTTCCACAGTGATTTCCTCGCCATCAGACCAGAATTGATTCTCTCTCATGGTGATGACATAGGTACAACCATCATCCAAGACCTCGTATTTTTCTGCCAGTCTTTCATTGATTTCTGTATAAGTGCTGTCCGTTAAGAAAAGGCTTCGCATGGTCAGCATCCCTAAAAGAGAAGCATTTTTCCATGGATTTCCCACAACGTAGTTATCTGCTGGTTCCCCAATCCCATTGGCCAGTCGGATGATGTTCCCACCGATATACTCTTTGCTATCTTCAGAACTGTTTTGCTGTCCAACAATAAAAATGATCAAGGCTAGAAAAACACCAATCACAACGCCATGTGCCAAAAGAAAGGTCTTTTTCATTTTCTTGTCAATATTTTCAACATCTAGTTTTTGGCTGTAAATTTCGCTATATTCACCAGTAGCAGCATTGTCAGAAGATTTTTTTGTCTTTTTTTCACTCATTCAAACATACCAACTTTCTAAGTTTCAGTCTTATTTACTTCATTTTCGTGAAGTTCTAAGGCTTTTTTCATTTGCTTTTTATTCGTATACATACACTCGTCCGCTTCATCAAAGAGTTGTCTGGTACCCAGTCCATCTTTTCCATCTGTGTTAATGGCATAGCCAACAGCGTAAGAAATAGAGAATTTTTTATTGACATTTTTGTTGAACTCGCTAGAAAGGTAATCAAGTTCTTTTAAAAAGGCTAAAATCTCGTCTTCTTTTTCGATATCTTTGTGATAGACTACAAATTCATCTCCACCATAACGTCCTAAAAATGGTTTGATGGAATGTACGTTGACTGCTTCTTTTAATATGCTTGCAAAAGAAGAAATCAGTTCATCTCCCACTCTGTGTCCTTGAATATCATTGGTCTTTTTCAGATCGTTCAAGTCAATCACCACAACAGCCGGTTGCTGTTCTCTGCCAGTGGTATAGGTATCTTTAAACAACTCTTGACATTTGGAACGATTATAGAGTCCTGTTGCAATATCCACAGAAGCGATTGCCGCCATTTCATTGCTTCTTTTCAGTATAATGGAGGAATACACAATGTAATTGATGATACAAAATGCGATGATGGCAAGGACGATATAGCTGTATAACTGAAGGGTTTCGATTTCTCCGTTGAGCATGTCAGTTTCTGCGCTGATTGCGAGGGATAAGTCGGTCATACTATTGAAATGATTGTTGCTGGCTAAAAGAATGGAGTCCACATCATAGCTTGCCTCTTCGTCATCTACGGGCAACTCGTACAAAGCATTCAGTGCGTTCCAGTTGATAATGACTTGCTCAGCCATGGCAGCAATTTCTGGATTACTCAGTACTGAAAGTTTCTCGTTGCTCTCTACATTGAGAAATTTTGATGTCTGCTCATCAATATAATAGCTCACACGATTATCCTTGTGATTTGTGACCACCATTAAGGTTAATCTTTGTGTACTGGAACTGAGATATTCCACTTCGGATAAATCACTAACGATATCGTTTTGAATTGTCATTAAGTCATTTATTTGAAAGGACATCATGCCAAATATGACAGCCAAAATAGCAATCAGTACCCAGATCAGATTGCCTTTTCTTTTTTCTTTTTTCATAACGTTTCCTCTATCCCTTCATCTCTTGATCAAAAAATTCATCCACAGGTATTGACATAATTTATAATTGATTGTTTTCGTTCACGACTCCCTTTTAGATTAAGGTCACTATCTAGCCATCTAAAAAATGTAATCAATATAGTATAACACATTTGTTTTTCTTTGTCTATAGATTCCAAGAGATAAAAGAAACAAATGCGTTTTTCTATAATCTGGTTATTGATCTAGATCGTCAACCCCTTATTTATCACTTAGAGAAAATAGATTTGACATACGAATTGTTTATTAAAACACTTTTTTCAAACCAAATAATAACTCCCCTAAAACCGTCTTGGTTTCAGAGGAGTTTGTTTTTACCATGATTCGGCTAAAGTTTCATTGTGTATCTGTTCTATAAACAAAAACTGGTAAAAAGTCCAGATAAAATCACTAGCCTTGGCACGAGGGTCGTGGGCAAGAAAAATCAAATAACTGGCTGGGGAGAAAGTTTCCATGCCACTTTCATGGACAACATGGCTTGCGTCGTTATGCTCTTGAATGAGATGGGAAAAATGCTTCACATTCACCACATCAGTGGGTTCAAACCAATCGTGGACTTCAAACAGCCCATTTTCATAATAAATATCCGTAATGCTGAAAATATCGTGGGTTTCAGAGGTATAAGGAGCAGATTCATCCACAAAAACATCTCCTTGATTAAGCCAGACGATACGCAATTCTGCTGTTTCGCCAAGCTCTGTTTTTGCGATAAATTCCTCCACAAGATGGTATTTTCGATCTTCTTTGTCCAATTTCGTCAGCCCTGTGATGAAATAATCCCCCGACATGGCAAGTTCCACGGTCATATCTGTGAAAGAAGCGTCCACTGGGTAGGTCTCCCCATATTCACTGTAAGTCATGCCTGCTGAATCGGCATAATAGAAGTTTATTTGACCTAAATCTATCTGCTTTTCGTCACAATTTGCCATAATTTTCTGAGAAACAGCTTGTCGTACCTCTTGTTTTCTGTCTTGAATCTCGTGATTGTACACCATTAAATCAATTTCCTCGTCTAAAGAATTCGGTGTTTCTATTGCTTTTTGACTGGGGATTTCCTCTCCGTTCAGGTCAAGCCAGAGGGATTCTTCGTCTAAAAAGATTTGAATATACTCTTTTCCACTGAGTTTTTGAGTAAAAACTCGGTTTTCTATCCCAAAGCCCTCCAAAATCAAGCTCTCCCAATCCTGTGTTTCCTCTAAAAGTTCCTGATTTCCAAAGAGGGAAAAATACTCCTCATAAAAGCCGATAAAGTTCCCACTTCCTAATTCCATTTGCCACTTCATTTGTAGTGCTTCCATGTCGTATTCATAGAAATCTTCGGCAGAATTGGAGGTATTTGTGTTGTTTTCAGTGGCATTTTGTGGGGTAATTCCAGAATTTCCGTCGTTTATATCGCTGTCCTCGATATTTTCTACACTGCAAGCCACCAAAGTGACCAAGGCAAAAACTGTGACCAAACCAGTGAAAAATCGGTTCTTTTCTTTTCTTTTCATAATATTACAGATCCTTTCTTTCACGTTCCCCTGTCCAAAGGCGAGGGGAGAAACTAATTTTTGATTTGTGGCATAATGGAGAAGGGTTTCAGCATATTTTTGCTGAAAATCTGCCTTATGATTACTAAAATCGTTAATCATTTTTTCATCTACAGATAATTCCATATCCTTCCCAGCCAGCACATAGGCAAGCCAGACAAGGGGATTAAACCAGTGAAAGCTCAGACAAAAATAGGCAAATAGTCGAGAAATATGGTCAAATCTTTGGATATGATACTGCTCATGAGGGAGAATATAGCTTTTTTCTTCCTCTGTCATAGCAGAAGGGAGATAAATCTTCGGTTTCACTAGTCCCCACACAAATGCCGTTTGAATGTGATCGAGGGCATACAAATTATTCTCTAATTTACTGGCATAACGGATTTTTTTCTGTAGTTTCAGGGATGAATAGAGGAAAAATCCCAACATCATCCCAACGCCTAGGAGCCAAATAACAAGAACAACTTGAAAATAATCAATTTCTTTGGTTTCAGTTTCTAAAATTTCTACTTTGCTTTCTGTGAGTGGAGGACTTTCTGGCAGTTCTGTGGGCGGAAAACTGGAATTTGTCTCACTGGGATGCTCCACACGAGGGAGGAAAAAAGTTTGAACTGTAGAAATGGTTTCACCCTCTGTTTTCTGAAAATTGGGGATTTCAAAGGTGAAGGGCAGAGATAATCGAAGAAAAACCAGTGACCACAGAGCAAAACAGGTGGCTTGACCCTTCTTTTTTAGAAAATATCGTGCCAACAGTACAGCCAGAATCACGCCTGTCCCCATAATACTTTGATTGAGGATGGAGAGAAAGAGATTAGTTCCCATTTTCGCCCTCCTGTCCTTGATTCTGAATGATTTTTTGAATTTCAGCCAGTTCTTCCGAACTTAAATCGGATTTTGACACAAAAGCAGCAATAAATTGTGGCAAAGAGCCGTCATAAGTATTCTCTAAAAACTGCTTGCTTTGGAGCAATTTCAGTTCCTCTTTGGAAATCAAGGAGCTGACCAGTGATTTTTCGTTTTTGAAAATCCCACGCTGACAGAATTTTCGCAGAATGCTAAAAGTGGTGGATTTTTTCCAGTTTAACGCTTCTTCACAAAGTTTTACCAAGTCCATGGAGGTGATTGGCTCGTTCTCCCAGACTAAATTGGCAAATTTTTGCTCAATCTCCCCTAGTGGCTCACCTAATTGAAATGCTTTCATGTGATGATTCCTTTCTATCCCTGTAAAGGGTTTGTGATTTATAAACCTAATATGAGTTTATCACTTACAAACCTTTTTGTCAAGGGGAAAAATATTTTTTATCAGAAAGAAGATGGTTGCACTTGAGGGCATCCATCCACAGGACGACCACTGGCATACTTTTTAACTCTGTACCGAAAACACCTCACAAGGAAGCCAAGTATATTTTTCGAAAGGCCCTCCCTTTTCAAAAGAAAAGCATAAGTTAATAAAGTTTGGGCAAGAACAGAACAATCATCATCGTGTCGGGAATACCATGGCTGATATCTCGAAAAATCACCACTAATTCCAATGCATCTTCATTGGTATACTGTTCTTTTCTAGAAAGAACAAATAAAATCCCCACAACAATGGCAAAAAGAAAATTGAGCCAAACATGACATTTCATTTTTCAACCTCTTTTCTTTCCAAGGGCAAGCGCACGGTCACCACTGTCCCCTCATCTGGTTCTGACCAGAGAGAAAGTCCGTATTCTTTCCCATAGGTCAGCTGTATTCTCTGGTTAACATTGTAAAATCCAACGCCAGAACCTCTGGAATTTACCCCTTGATACGCACCATTCATTAATTTTTCGACAGATTCCTCGGGCATACCACAGCCATTATCCGAGACCGTGAGCAGAAGGATATTTTCCTCTTCAGCGGATTTTTTTCCTTCTATGATAATTTCCCCCTCTCCCTCTGCTTGTGCCATACCGTGATAGATGGCATTTTCCAAGAGGGGTTGTAGTACTAATTTCATGCAAAGAACTTCTTTCAATTATTAATTTGTTGTAGCACAGGATGATAAATTAATTCCCCATTGTTGTCCATCAAATAGATGTAATGAGAGGAAAGAGAACTGATTCCTTGACAAAGTTTCCCAATCCCATCAAAACTCAAATCCAGAAGCAAAACGCCTTCTCGCAATCTGCCTTCGTAGAGAAGTTCTACACGACGACTGAGAGAAATCACCCAATCATATCGATAACTAGTGTTATAAAACAAGTTTTGCACATGAGGTTGGGAAAAATGGAACACATCGCCTTCAGTTATTGCAGATTGAAACCAGTCCTCTTCCTCTGGCGTGGCAGAAATTTTCAATTCAGACAAGGGGGCAGCACTGACAACTGTCCCATCCTCCAAAAATACAGCGATAGAAACAAGAGAATCCTTGTTGCTTTCATAGAGAAGTTGCACTTCTTTATGAATGTCCCCTGAAGCAAAATCTGTTTTCTTGATCATGCGATAATAAAGGGCATCCGACACAGCCATGGTATTTTTGAGATGAATGTCTAAACTCAAATTCACTTGATTTAAGATATTTTCCCCATTCTCTTGTACCAATTTGTCAGTCTAAATACCCCACCTTCTCCCCAATGAGATAAGTTTTTTCTTGGGTGGTGAGAATCAATTCTTTTGCTTTTTCCATTCGAACAGAAGTGAGAAAGGAAATGAAACAAGTCCCTGTTTCTTTTTTGAATAGAGTAGAAAAATAAGTAGCACTGAGATGAAGGTGCTGACAAAGGTTCTCCACGGAGAAATCGGGATTGGCATAATGCTCTTGGATATATTGTTTCCCCTGACGTATGCTTTCACTGCTACTGTCCTGTTGTCTGGTATGAATTTCTTTTTGTATCTTCAAAGCACAGCTGAAAAGCCACTGAGACAGTGCCTCTTGATTAGAAAAACTACCGATGTGTTTCCCAGAAAATTCTTGTTCTATGTTCTGTGCCCCTGATAGTTCTGCCTGATACCAAACCCGTCTCATACAAGTGACGATGTCCATGAAATACAGTTGACTTTGTCCCAGATTACTTTCATACAATTCTTTCACAAATCCTTCTAGCAAAGTGGTTAGTTCTGTTGCACTGCCCAAACGCAAAGAACGGATGAGACTTTGTTCCTGTGTTTCTTGAAAAATCAAAGTATTTTGTCTACGAGTGCTGACATCTCCTAAGTAAAAGACTTTTTCCTCTTGTAATAAGACACGATAATCCAGTGCCTCTTTGCTCTCTTCTAAGGAAAAGGGCATATGC
>JAWXUL010000024.1:0-42111 GCA_044432725.1 Eubacteriales bacterium | reverse complement strand
GCCAAACTGTACTAGCAAGGATCACTTGAAATTTAAGACGGCAGTAAGCAATGTTTTTCAAGAAAAAGGAAATAGTTTTTTCTTATAGTACCTTGACAAAGCTGTGGCTATCTGTTAGAATTATATGTAACAGAAGTTGGCTTGGGATTTCAATTGTTTTTTTGAGTCCAACCGTGTTCTCCTAACAAAAAGCAAATCACAGTCTTTGTGTAGGGGTCACACACATGAAAACAAGTCAAATTCTGAAAAGAGTTTGGCTGTTTTGTTATATATGAAAGGGTGTATTTTTATGGAACAAGTTACTATCTCGCTAGATTCTACCGTATTATTTACCTTGGAATCCTATTTGGAAAAGGTAGGTATGTCATGGAATTCTTTGATGGAACAAACGCTAGAACATTGCCCACTTGACGAAGAAACACTTTCTGCAATTCGTGAAACCATAGAAACAGAAGATTCTTTGAAAGGCTACAATGATCTAGACGAATTATTCAAAGATTTGAAATCATGACAAAATATACAGTGAAACCAACAAGTCGCTTCAAGAAAGAGTATAAGCTACTCATCAAGCAGAATAAAGATATTTCAAAATTAGATAAAGTAATTTCTATTTTGGCACTAGGCCAAGAGTTAGATCAAAAATATAAAAACCATATATTGATTGGAGATTTTTAAGGGTTTAGAGAATGTCATATTGAACCTGATTGGGTATTAGTGTATCGGCTTAATGAAGAAGCTTTAATATTGTCATTATCTCGTACTGGTTCACATTCTAAAGTACTGAAACTTTGATGTTCGACTATATCACAGCCTTTGTGTTAGGCTCACACAGCAACATAACGCTACCTTAAGGAGAAAGACTATTCTTTCTTCTAGGGTGTAACGTTTATTTTTTACCTCTATGATGGATAAAGACAGAAACAGCATAAAAACCTCTCTTCGGAGAGATTTTTTACGTTTTAGGAGATGGGAAGTCGTGGGATCAAGTGAAACCAGTCCCCCTTGCACTACGGGTGGACGTAAGAGGGTAGAATTTCTGTTGGTAAGAAATTAATAAAAGAAAATAGATTTGATTTTCCAAGTATTGTATGATATAATAAATGGAAACTTAGATTTTATTTTGTTTGAAAAGGAGATTTTTATGAATTACGAAATTTTAGGAGAGTCCTTACCTGTGGTCGTTTGTCATTTAGACTCAGGGGAGAGTGTGATCAATGAAAGTGGCTCCATGGTATGGATGAGTCCCAATATGAAGATGGAAACCATCGGTGGTGGTGTGGGAAAAGTCATCGGGCGAATGTTTTCTGGTGAAAAACTATTTCAAAACCGTTATACTGCAGAGCAAGGTGCAGGCTTGATCGCCTTTGCCTCTTCCTTCCCTGGTACTATTTTAGCTGTGGAAGTGACACCTCAAAAACCTGTTATTTTGCAAAAGTCGGCTTTTCTTGCTGCTACCTCTGGGGTAGAGCTTTCTGTCTTTTTCAATAAAAAGTTCTCCTCGGGTCTCTTTGGTGGTGAAGGCTTCATCATGCAACAAGTCAGCGGATATGGCACAGTATTTGTAGAAATTGATGGTCACGCTGTTACTTATGATTTGGGCGCAGGGCAATCCATGATTGTGGATACAGGCAATCTCGCCATGATGGATGCCACTTGTTCTATGGAAATTAAAACAGTTCCTGGTGTGAAAAATATGCTCTTTGGTGGGGAAGGTGTGTTTAATACTCAGGTCACAGGCCCTGGGAAAGTTACCTTCCAAAGTATGCCAATCAGTGGTGTGGCTGCTGTGCTAAAGCCTTATTTTCCACCTAGTTCCAATTAAGGGAACCTCATAAATGAATATTTTGAAAAGAAAAGATGAATTTTTTTCAAAAGACTTGATTTACTAAAATTTTATGTTATACTAACTCTTGTCGCTTCTTTGGATTCGGCAAAATGAAACAAAAATGGAGGAATTCAAAATTGAAAAAAATCATCGCTCTTTGTGCTTTTACCTTGTTACTTACAGCTTGTTCCAGCACAGACACCCCAGCAGACAGCAGTTTATCTGCGACTTCTAACGAGAACAGTAGCACTGTAGGTTCTGTCCCAGAATCTGGTGCTAAGCAAAACTTCTCTGACGATATGAAAATCCCTTACACTGTGGATTTACATGAATATGGTGCTGATTCTGTGGAACGGATGGGAGATCACCAAAACTCTCCCTACTTCACCAGCCCTGACTTTTACAACATGGAATCTACTGGCTCTCTTGCCCTTCTTCCCCAGTTCAAAACCCAACAACAAACCAGTGAATGGTCTTGTGGATTGTCAGCTGTGCTGATGGTTTTGGAGTATTATGGCATGACAGGGGACCATAATGAAGAAACTTTGGCTCAAATGCGTCACAATGCAATGAACGAAGAAGCCACGCTCCTTGTGGATATTATCAAAATCTTTGAAACACTGGGCTTTACTGTGGACAGCACTTTTGACCACGGTGACGAAGTCTATGACTACATGACACTGGATAAAATCCGTGAAAACGTGGAAAATGGTCTGCCTATGGTCATCGGTTGGAACGATTGGGGTGGACATTGGCAAGTCATTATCGGTTATGATACCATGGGAACAGAGGATTACTATGGTGATGATGTGATTATTGTGGCAGACTCCTATGACACCACTGACCACAATCAAGATGGCTACGGCATCTATCCAGCTGAAAGATTCTGGTATAATTTCACCATGTATGACTTTTTAGAAGAAAATTTTGAAGACTGCGAGGAACGTGATTTCCTCTTTGCCCTACCTATGTTAGCAGAATAAACAAAAGGCACTGATTAATAAATCAGTGCTTTTTTTAGTCTCTAAAGAGATATGTTATTTTGGTGCTAGAACTTGAGCCATGAACTGAAATTTATGACAAGAATACATAACTTCAAAGAATAGTCCTCCAAAGGCTATAAGCATCAGGAAATCATATAACTTTCATTTAAAATTCTTGCTGAATTCATCAAATTTCTTGTATATGGATCTGCACTTTCCCTGTCAAAGTTTTCTTTTTCTATCTTTTCTACCACGATACCTTGATTCATCACAAGAATTCTGTCAGCTACAAATTTTGTTAAATAGATATCATGAGAGATAAAAATAATAGAAATCCCTACTTCTTCATTCAATTTCATCAAAGTTTCCACAATTTTTTTCTGGACTGACACATCTAAGGCAGAGGTCGCTTCATCGCAAAGCAAAATTTTTGGTTCCAAGGCAATGGCTCGAGCAATGGCGACTCTTTGTGCTTGACCACCACTGAGGGTATGAGGATACTTTTCAACAAATTCTTCGCCCAAGTTCACAGATTTCAGCAATTCTATGGCTTTATCACGGATTTCTTTCCGCTTCAACAAACCATAGTTTAATAATGGCTCGCAAACAATCTGCTTCACTTTCTTTTTAGGATTCATAGAGCCAATGGGATCTTGAAAAATCATCTGGATATTTCTTCGCTGTTGACGCAGGGCTTCTCCTGATAATTTGCTGTATTCTTTCCCACAAATTCGTATTTCTCCGTGATCTGGAGACTGAATTTGCATCAATAGCTTTGCAATGGTGCTTTTTCCACTGCCACTCTCCCCAACAATGCCCAAGATCTCGCCTTGTTGCAAAGTAAAGTTGATATGGTCATTGGCACTGATTACGTGGTCTTTGTTTTGAAAGTCTTTACAGACATCTTTCACTGTCATAATGACTTCTCCACTCATTTCCTCTCTCCTTCCAGTCGACTTGCCTCGATGAGATTTTTGGTATAGTTGTGCTGTGGTGCAGAAATCACTTCTTTTATGGTATTTTTCTCCACAACACTCCCCTGAAACATCACCAGACAATCATCAGCTAGATAGGAGGCAGCCCCCAAATTATGGGTCACAAAAATAATCGAAGTGCCAAACTCTTGATTGATCTCTTTCAATAAATCAAGAACTTGAATTTGAGTGGTGACATCCAAAGCAGAGGTAGGTTCATCTGCCAAAATCAAAGAGGGGTGAAAGGTAATCGCCATGGCAATGCCCACTCTCTGTTGCATCCCACCACTGAGCTGAAAGGGGTAGTTATTGAGGATATGTTCCCCCTCTTCTAATTGGACTTTTGCCAAAGTTTTCACAGCGAGGGCTTTCGCTTCGGCTTTTGACATCTTTTCGTGAATCCGAATGTATTCCACAAATTGTTGTCCAATGGTGCGCACAGGGTTTAACATACTCCCTGTATTTTGAAAAACAAAGGAAATATCTTTCCCTTTTTTGAATTTTTTGTTATTTCGAAGAGAAATACCGTTAAAAACCACCTCGCCCCCTGTGATCAAAGCAGAGGGAGGTAAAATACCCATGATACCACGAATCAAAGTGGTTTTTCCACAACCACTCTCTCCCACAATGGCAAGTATTTTTCCTTGTTCCAATGCTAGATTAAAATCCTTCACCACAATATTATCTTTATGATCGTAAGCGATGTTCAAGTCTTTTATCTTCAATAGTGGCTCTGACATGGTATTTCCCTCCTAAAAAAAGGGAGAAGAGATGCCTCTTCTCCCCTTTGCCTTATCCGTATTGCAATTCTGGTGTGATTTGATAGTAATAATAAGCGCCGACGTTGGTGCCTTGCAAACCTGTAACATAACAAGCATTGTATTCTGGATACCCACCGATGATGCACACTGCGTGGTCAATGAGGAGTTGTTGCATTTCAATGCAAAGCTCTCGTCTCACATCTGCATCAAATTCCACGATAAGAGCTTCGTAGAGTGCGTCATACTCTGGATTGGAGAAACCACTGAAGTTATTATCTACATTGAGGGAATACCAGCGAGAAAGGAATTTGGCTGGATCTCCTGTAGGGGTTGCTGTGTCATGGCTTGCAATCAGGTCAAAGTCTCTTGCATATAAAAGTGGTAAATAATCATCAATCATCACATGATTAATCTCAAAACCCAACTTTTTAATCATTTCGATTCGAGCTTCCACTTCGATTTGTCCTGTTTTGGACACGTATTTCAAGGAAATATTTTCCCCATCTAATTCACGAATCCCGTCGCCATCTGTGTCCACAATGCCAGCTGAATCCAACAGAGCCAGTGCTTTATCTAAATCATGGGGGAATGTGTTGGTTAATTGATCATAGCCAAAATCCAAGCCAGAAGGAATCAAAGCAAATCCCCAACCATACAAGCCGTTTAGGACGTTATCAGCAATCAAATCTCCATCCACGCTCATGACAATGGCTTGACGTAGGGTATCATTCCCTAAAACACCAGTCAAATTCATATGATCCATTTCTGTTTTGGTTCCTGCATATTCTTCCACTGTCACATTGTCATGACCTTTTAAAGCTTCTAGTCCACTGGGGTCAAGGTTCACTGTAAAGTCAATGCTCCCCTCGATGAGTGCCATGGCTCTCATGTTGGAATCTTCCATTTTCACCACTTCGATTTCTTTGAAACCAGGGGTGCCATTCCAATAATTTTCACTTGCTACCCCAGTAAGGGAAATTCCAGGCTCAAAAGAGGTAAAGATATAAGGACCTGTTCCCACAACACATTGGGTATAGGTGTCCATTTCAGCGGTTGCTTCTGCATCCACAATTAGTTGCCATGGATAGGCAAGCGCCCCAGGTAGGTCAGGGGTGGGGACAGTGGTTTCCAGATAAATCGTAAAATTCTCATCATCTGCTACAATTTCTGTGAAGTCGAAATGGGCGTGAGGATTCCCGTTGCCTCCATTGGCAGGATCTTCCATGGAGTACAAACGTTCCATAGATTCTTTCACTTTGGTGGCTGTCATTGCTGCACCGTTGGAGAAATTAACATCTTCTCGCAACTTAATTTCCCAGATACAGTCGTTATCTTCGCTGATTTGCCAACTTTCAGCCAGCCAAGGAAGAACTTCCCCTGTTTGGGAATAGCGTGTCAAAGTTTCACCCACTCCAAATTCCACGATGTACCAACTTTCCCAGTCTTTCGAGGGTTCTAAGACAGTGGGGAAATAATAAGAGGCAACCACCACTTTTTCGTTGCTTTTATCAGAAGCAGTGGCAGTCACGTCAGCCCCTCCCCCTGATTGGGTGGGGCTTGTTGTGTCCCCTGAAGCATCCCCACTGCAAGCAGTGAGGAAGGTGGCGCTCATGAGAACACCTGCCAAAAGTTTTGTAAGAGATTTTAATTTCATATAATTTCCTTTCATTCATCCGTTTTTTATGTTTCATTTGTATTGTAAAGGGGTGCTCTAACGCCCTAAACAGCAATATAAGAAATCCGTGGGATTGTGGTCTTGCCTTTGTGACAAATCACTGTGATCTTGTATCAAAAACATCACGCATACTGTCGCCAAATAAGTTAAAAATCACAACGACAATAAATATTGCACTTCCTGGCCCCCATAATAAATAGGGTGAAGTGAGGAAAGAACTTCTTCCCTCGTTGAGCATATAGCCCCATTCAGGGGTGGGTGGGAGAATCCCAAAGCCTAAAAAGGAGAGAGATGACAACATCAAAATCATGCTGCCAATGTCAAGAGAAGCTGTGACAAAAATTTGTGGCATAATATTGGGGAGTATATGAGAAAAAAGTATTTTACTTTTTGTGGTTCCGTTGGTGATTGCCGCTGTGATATAGGTTTGCGTTTTGATTTTCATCACCAAACTTCGGCTGAGTCTGGCATACTTCGCCCATTTTACCCCTATAACAGCGCACATAGCAGGAATTAAACCAGTCCCCACAATGCCCAGTATGGCAAGGGCAATGACAAAATCAGGAAAACTTAAGGTTGTATCCACAATCCCCATGAGGAAGGAGTCAATTTTTCCACCGAAATACCCAGAAATCAGACCCACCACGGTACCTAACACAGTCGTCACCAGAACCAAAAGCAGTGCTGACATCACAGAGGTTTGCGTTCCTAAAATCAATCTGGAAAAAATATCTCGTCCCAAGGCATCTGTGCCACACCAATGGTCATCGCTAGGGGCTTGGTTAGCATAGATAAAACTGGTCTCATAGGGATCTTGGGGACAGAGATGCTCCGCAAAAAGGGCTACAAATAACACAGCTATGACCAAAAGCATCACAAAGACTGTTTTCAATTTTTTTAATTTTGACATAATCAACTTGTCCTTCTAGGATGATTTTTTCAGTCTTGGATCAAACACTGGATAGAGCAAATCCGAAAATACGTTAAGCAGTGTATAACAAAGGGCAATCCACAAAACCAATCCTTGGATCAAAGGATAATCCCTCATATCCACTGCGTAAATCAACAAATTTCCAATTCCAGGGAAGGAGAAAATCACTTCCACAATAGCCACGCCCCCTAAAAGAGAACCCAAGGAAAAGGCAATCAAAGTTGTCAGTGGCAACAGGGTATTTCTCATCACATGGCGTGATAGGATTTTGATTTCACTCACGCCCCTTGCTCTGGCACCATAGACGTAATCTTGAGACAGTTCTTCTAAAAAAAGTGCTCTGATTTGGCGAGTATAGTTACCAGTCATGCCAATCACCATGGTAAGGACTGGTAAAATATAGGCTGTTTTAGAGCCATAGGGATTGTACACAGGAAGCCAGCCAAGCTGATAAGAAATGACATAGGTTAAAATCAAAGCCACTAAAAAATTAGGGGCTGATATGCCAATGAAACTGAGAAAACGCACCAGATGATCTGGGATTTTATCCCTTGCGACAGCAGATAATACGCCCAAAGGAATGGAAAAAAGCAAAGTAAGAGCCAAAATACTAAAAGCCATGGTCAAAGTAGATTTCATATTTTTAGAAATAAGATTCTTCACTTCATCATGTTGAGAGAAGGAAGTCCCCAAATCACCTTGGATACATTGGACTAACCAAGAGAAATATCGTGTCATCAAGGGCTGGTTTAATCCCAGCTGTTCCCTTGTCAGGGCAAGCATTTCTTCTGTTGGGATAATGCCTGCTGCATCATACATAGAAGTCCCTGGCTCCCCTGGGGCAAGGTCCATAAGAAGAAAGGTAAGGAAGCTGACAGAAAGAAGAACCACAATAATATGTATTATTTTTTTCACAAAATCCTGTATACCATGAACATATTTTGATTCTATCTGATTTTTTGAGTTGCTATCTTTTTTCATTTTTCGACCTCTGTGTTTCCTGAGACAATATACGAATCAGGAAAATATGCGAATCATTTGCATTTCATAGTATCACATTCTCAAATACTATGTCAAGCTAATTTAGAATTAAATTACAGAATTGGTGAAATTACTATAATTAGTCATGGCTAATGTCAAAATCATAAACATAATGACGAATCATGTTTTCTTCTTCCAACAATCTCAAAAAATCCCCTAGAAGAATTCTGTTCATTTTATTGATTTCTACCCTCGACCCTCCCAGAATCCCTTGACAAATAGAAAGAATCAGATTACTATTAGTCAGTAACTACAAAACATGAGTGATGTAAAGGAGAAACATATGAAAAAATATCGAATTTGTATTCTATCCAACTGCCAAGGGAGTGGATTGAAGGACGACAGCATTTTGAAAGAGGCTTTTGAAGAAGATGGCCATGAAGTTTCGTTGGAAACTGTCTTTTATGACGAAGGCAAAGATGATACCTTTGACATCATCATCAGACGGAACACATGGGTGAGCAAGGAAGAAGACACAGATGCTTTGTACGAGCAAAATCAAAAATTAGTGGCAAGGCTGACCCAAAAAGAGAAGAAAACAGTGAACCTGATGGGGCACGACGGGGCGGGGAAAGGGTATCTTTGCGACTTATTTTCCCAAGGATATGGGGTGATTCCAACCATAAACACTCTCAGCAAAGTGGAACTTTTACCTGATGTCAGTACTTATGTGTTGAAAAATATCAAATCTTTTGGCAATGGACTCCATCAAAAATTTGTCGGTAAAGAAGATCTGTCCTCCCCTGACCACTACAAGGAAGGGGACATCATTCAGCCCAAACTAGACTTCACTTCAGAAATTCAGTGTTACTATGTGGGGAATCAAAGTGTATACACCCTTGAATACACTCCTTCCAAGTTCCCTCACTATCCAGAACCAAAATTTATCACCCTGACAGCAGAAGAACAGGCACAAGCGGATGTCTTTGCTCAATGGTCAGGGCTTGTTTATGGATTTCAACGAGTTGATTTTTTAAGATTAGCTGACGGCTCTCTGCTGATGATGGAAATCGAAGATCATGCTGCATTTATGAACATTCAACGTTTACCAGAGCCACTCTTATCAGAAGTATTAAGCTTATATAAAGAAAATATTTATACTGCTTTAGAAGCATGATGACTTTTTCACAGGAAATAATAAAAAAAGTGGAGTAGAATGTTTCACTGCTTAGACAAGGACAAAAATTAGTATGAATTTTATGGAATTGACCCTTTTGGCATTCAGTCTGTCTATGGATGCCTTTGCTGTTGCGATTTGCCGTGGACTGGCACTGAAAAAATGTAGAATCCGTGATATGTTAATCATAGGCCTCTATTTTGGGGGATTTCAGTGTATGATGCCACTTATGGGCTATTATATCGGTAGTTATTTTCTCTCATTCATTGATATGCTGGACCATATCATACCACCCATTGTGCTAGTGTTCATTGGTTTTAATATGATACGTTCTGCACTGAATCAGGAAGAAGAAACAGTGGAAGAAACATCAGAGAATCTCCCCAAAGCCTCCATTATGTTGGCTTTGGCCCTTGCCACCAGTATTGATGCCTTTGCTGTGGGGGTCACATTTCTTCCACTACAGGTGCATGCCCTCTCTGCCTCTAGTTATATTGGTGTAATTACCTTTTTCTGTTCTGCTCTTGGGATAAAAATAGGGAAAGTTTTCGGAATGAAATACAAATCCAAAGCAGAATTTATGGGGGGACTGGTGCTCATCATCATGGGTTTTCGCATTTTTTTACAAGGATAGAAAACCAAAAAGTTCGCAAATTTGTTTACAGGCATAAAGCCTTCTCATATCACAAAAAATCGTAGTCATCCTTTTGGGTGACTGCGATTTTTCTTTTTTGTCTTTGCCTTATGGTGTTTTCCTTTTCTTATTTGGGTTTTATTTTTAAAGTTCTGGGTAGACTAAAAAAAAGATAAGTGGTGAACAATCTCGAGACAGTGTCTCACTATTTTCTCATATGACTAGGAGGAAAAGCCATGAAAAGACAAGAAAAAAAGCAACAATTCTCTGTGACTGCCCCCCAACATGTCCAAGAACACTTAGAAAAAGAGTCTAACCCTTATGAAATGGTCGTTGCTGGGATCAATATTGAGTTTCGTTATTCCTCTGATGCACCTAGTTTACAACAAAAGATGATAGATCTTTGCCGTCAAACACGGGGGTGATTCAAATATAAGGAGAACTGAAGAAAATGGCAAGAAAAAGTAAATTCAGTGAAGAAACCAAGGAAAGCAGAAAGCTGTGGAGACCTGCCCTCTACATTCGTCTTTCCAGAGAAGATGGAGACAAAGAAGAAAGTGACTCTGTGGTGAATCAGCAAACCCTGTTACTGGACTTTTTATCGCAGCAACATGACATGACACAAGGGAAAATCTACAAAGACGATGGTTGGTCTGGCACGAATTTTCAGCGTCCTAGCTTCATCCAGATGATGGAGGACGGAAAAAAAGGAATCATTGACTGTATTATCGTGAAGGATTTGTCCAGATTGGGGCGAAACTACATTGGAGTAGGGGAAAAATTGGAACAAGAGTTCCCTCTTTTGAACATACGCTTCATCTCTGTCAATGATGGTCTTGATAGTTTTAAAAATCCACAAAATATGAATACTTTGGTAGTGCCTGTCAAAAACATCATCAATGATGAATATGCACGGGATATTTCTAAAAAAGTTCGTTCTTCTTTGGATTTAAAGAGAAAACAAGGTAATTTTATTGGTTCCTTTGCTTCCTATGGATATCTAAAGGACCCTATGAACAAAGGTAAATTGATTGTGGATGAAGAAGCTGCCGCTGTGATTCAGGATATCTTCTCATGGTTTCTCGCAGGAAATAGCATCATTGGCATCGCAAAAAAATTAAATCAGCTGAAAATCCCAAATCCAAGCGAGTATAAAAAACAGCAAGGATTCAACTATCGCCATCCCTCTGGGGATATTTTAGATGGATTGTGGCCTGATACCTCGGTGAGACGTATTTTGAAGAACAAACTCTACACCGGAACCATGGTTCAGGGAAAGAATCGTACCAAAAGTTACAAATTAAACATAACAGAACAAGTTCCAGAATCAGAATGGATTCAGGTGGAAAATACCCATGAGGCGATTATTGCTCCAGAAATTTTTCAACAAGTGCAAGATTATTTTTCTCGTGACAGACGAGCCTCTCCAGTGACTCAGAAAGAATATCTCTTCTCTGGCTTATTACGTTGTTATGACTGCAAACGAGGGATGAATCATCGTAAAATCACCCAAAGTTATGGAGAATATCACTATTATTACTGCTCTACCTACAAAAAAAGAGGACAATGCACCAAGCACAGCATTCGCTCTGACAAACTGGAACAGGCAGTGCTAGAAGCTCTGCAACAGCAAATATACCTAGCTGTGGAAATGGACGAGGTGATTGAAGCAATCAATCAGGAAGGCATCCTTCACAGCCAGTCACAAAAGCTGATCAGCGCACAAAAACAAGTGGAAAAACAGAAAGAGAAAAAAGAAAAGATGAAACTGTCCCTCTACCCAGATTGGAAAAATGGGGATATCAGCCGAGAGGAATTTATTGCCTTAAAAGGAAAGTTCCAAGATGAAATCACCGAATTAGAAGAGAATATTAAGATTTTAGAAGAGAAATTACAGGATATTTCCAAAGGTGTGGATGGTTCTAACCCATTTATCGCAGAATTTAAACAATATCGGAATTTGCAAACTTTAACTCGCCCTGTGGTGA
Organism: Eubacteriales bacterium; assembly: GCA_044432725.1. Lineage (GTDB taxonomy): Bacteria > Bacillota > Clostridia > Oscillospirales > Oscillospiraceae > JAWXUK01. The sequence goes on along the minus strand of JAWXUL010000024.1, from coordinate 30,182 downwards.
CAGCACTGATTCACATGATTTATGTGAAAGAAAAAGACGGTATCCTGATTGAATTCACTTTTTCCGATGCATTTGCCACAGCAAAGGAATATATTGACTTGCACAAAGGATAAAAGAATTCTTAAAATTAAGAGAAAATTCTTAAAAAAATTTTAAAGTCTTTCACAAAAAAATTCAGATTATTTCTTGATTTTTCAGCTATTTTATGGTATGATTATAGACGTGTCTCTAAGCAATAAAACCTTCTCGATTTTCAAAAAAAATCAAAGTTCAAAAAACAAACAGGAGACATTATTTGAAATTACACGCATAGAATTATGAAATCTATGCTTTTTCTGACAAGCACCCCAATGATATCAGAAATATCGAATTTTCGAGAAATAGAATATGGCTCGCTCTATTCCTGATTCTAGGACGGAACAAAGTGCGTGCCTGTCCGTCTAATCTCAGGAAAAATTTTTTAAGGAGAAAAGTGTGAAAAATAAGGCTAAAAAAGTAAAACAAAGAGTTACTAAAGTAAGTCGTCGAGTGGATATTCAGGTGATTGGCATGGTCGCTGCCTATACCTTTCTTGCAGCAATGTATACTTCTCAAATATATTGGAACTATACCTTAGAAGTGATGATGAACTCCGAGGCTCGGCGAGTTGATTCCCTTTACGAAGCAGTGGAACGAAAATTAAACCCAGAAACCTTCTACCATATCAACAGCCCAGAGGATATGGAATCAGAATTATATCAAGAAGCCATGGAAACTCTCTTAGATTTGAAGCAAACCAGTGGCGTTTTGTATCTCTACACAGCAAAATTGAATGAAGATGGCGAATTTGTCTATGTGGTGGATGGTTTGGAGGAGCATTTAGATTTCCGTTTCCCCAACGATCCCATTGAAGAAGAAATCATCTTCAAAATGGAAATCGCCCTAAGCAACGTCCCAGCCATGCCAACGGATATCCTACACACCGAATGGGGCGAAATTTTCATGGCGTATATGCCTTTTCATAGCGAAACAGGAGAAGTCATCGGCGTGGTTGGTATTGAGTTTGATGCCAGCGATAGTTATCAAACCTATGTAGACTTGAAAAAAACCACCACTTTTATGGGCATCCTTCTGACGGTCTCTGGTACTTTAATTTCTATCTACTTATTCCGACGAATCACAAACCCCCTATATCTTGATAAGCACACAAAAGACAGCTTTACTGGTATGAGAAACCGAAATGCTTATGATGTTGACCTGAATAATCTGAATGCCAAAGGAAATTTAGAAAATATCGGGGTGATTGTGGCAGATATTAACGGCTTAAAGGAAGTCAACGATCGTTTGGGTCACAGTGCAGGGGACAATTATATTGACTTAGTGGCACAGGCGATTCACCAAACCAAACCAGATACCATGGTAAGTTATCGCACAGGTGGTGATGAATTTGTGATTTTTGTCCAAGAGACAAGGGAAGAGGAACTACACAAATTTGTGCAAATCTTCACCTCTAGAGTCAAAAGTCAAAAAAAGTATGACTATATGCGTTGTTCTGTCTCTTGTGGTTTCACGATTTTCTCACAAAAAGATGATAAAATGTTAGAGGACACGGTGAAAAGAGCCGATGAACTGATGTATCAGGAAAAACGCAGACAGAAAGAAGCACAAGAACGCTAAATTTAAGAAAGAAGTATGTATAACATGGAAATGTATCAAAATATAGGTAATTTTATCAATCACTATGGAAATCCTTTTTTTGTAGGAAGTCTGTTGGAGAAAAAGGTGCTTTTCGTCAATGAAAAAGGGAAAGCCCTCTTTGATTGCACCGAAGAAACTTGTGATTTTGAAAAAATATTTGAAAGAACCGAAGAAAGATTGGAATCTTTGATTGTCAAAGGTCTAAAAAGTGGTAAGCCTACACTTTTTTACAATTTTATCGCCATAACAGGACAGCAAGAGAAAATTGTGGTGGATTTACAATTTGGCTTTTTTAATGAAAATAATACAGAAATGTTTTTGGAAATCATCCCAAGAGATGATACTCGATTGGCGATGGCATTGCACCAAATACAACATTCTCCACGGGCTGAAGCCATCTTAAATCTTGACGAGGATTTGACCATTCTGGAATGTAATCAAGCTTTTCACCAATTATTTCAAAGTAATGACGATATGTGGCAAGCTGTTTTTCGGAAACAACTGGCACAAGGCTTTCATGCAGAGTCCAGATCTCAGCTTGTGAAAGAAATCCACGAATGTTTACGTAGCAAAGATAATTACACAAAAGAACTAAAAATAGAAACAGCTCAAGGGGAAGATCACTGGTATTGTTTAGAACTCCAAAAACGAGAACTGGACAATTCTGGCACAAAACTGATGTGCAGTCTGGTTAATATTGAAAAACAAATGGAAATAAAAGAAGAAAACGCCATTTTAAATCAATATTTGTCCATCATGCAAGAAAACAGCAATGACATTTTGTATCGTGTGGATATCAAAGAAAATATCATGTATCATTATAGCGATTATATCACAGTGGGAGGAAAAGGGCGAGCAATTCCTGATTATGTGAATGTTTTCATGTCTGGTACAATCATACACCCAGAGGACAAAAGTGCTTATTTAGCAAGTTTCAAAGACTTTTATGAAAAAGATATTCCACCCTCTGTCCCCATTCGTTTTTCTTTTGATGGGGATGAATACCAATGGTATCACATTGCAGGGAAGAAAATCTATAACAGCAAAGGGGAATTGGCAGAAGTCTTTGGTGCCTTGATCAATGTGGACAAAGAAGTCCATATGCAAGAAGAAGTTTCTCACGTTCACAACTATTTCGAAGCGTTTCAGACTGTTTCTGATGAATCTTTTTGCGTGATCAACTTAGAAGAAAAAACTTTAACCCAAAAAGGGGATGTTGCAAAAGAATTAGGCATCACAGAAGTGCTACAAAACTTCCCAGAATGTGCCTTTGAACTCATTCATCCAGAAGATTTATCAAACTTCCAAGCTTTTACAGAGGAATCTGTACTTGGGGACACCATTCGCATCCAAACAAGAATGAAAACTGTCAACGGTGACTATCAGTGGTATGAATTACGCTCCCAAGGAATCACGGATAAAACAGGGAAAACCACTGAAATTGTTGGGAAAATCAACAATATCCAAAAGCAAAAAAAATGCAAGAACAAGTTTCCTCTCTGAATCAGTATCTGGAAGCAGCACAGTCCATTTCTGGAGAATCACTCTTTTACGTGAACATGAAAACCAGAATTTTGAGACAAAAGGGCCCTGTTGCTATAGAATTGGGCGTTCCAGAGGAAATCCCCAATTACCCTGAAGGCGCATATCCCTTTGTCTGGGCAGAAGATTTAGCAAATTATATGGAATTTGCAAAAAATACCCTTGCTGGAGAAGACTCCTCTGTGGAAGTCAGGGTAAAAACAGCAACTGGGGAATATCAGTGGTACGAAATCATTTCTATGATGATTTTTGACGAGTTCGGCATCAAAAAAGAAGTATTCGGACGTATGACCAACATTCAGCAATCAAAAGCGATGGAAACAGAAGTCTCCTTGTTGACACAATACTTTGATACCATGCAATCCCTTTCTGATGAATCCATCTATGTTTACGACTTGGAAACGAAACTTCTTCATTTGGGAGGACTGACCGAAACGGAATTGGGTCTGCCTTTGATTTTAGAGGGATACCCTGACACCTTCTACCCCTACACACACCCAGAGGATTTAGAAAATTTCAAAGCTTTTGCCAGACGTTCTTTGAATACTTACGAAAGTCGCTTGGAATTACGATTAAAAAATATTGATGGCACCTATAAATTGTATGAATTGGTCTCCAATGTTATTTATGGTGAAAACGGTGCACCTTCTAAGATTTTAGGTAAAGTGCGAAATATTCAATCAAAATATCAACTAGAAGCAGAGATCCAAGAAACCAATCAATTTCTGGAAATTATGCAAGAGCTCAGCGATGATATTCTCTATCGCATTGATCTTGAAACAATGACACTGCATTTTACTCTGAAAACAGAAAGTGGTAGTATTATCACAAAAACCTATGATAATTATCCAAATTCAGCTATATTTCATGATTTAGTACATCCAGACGATATCGCCAGCATAGAGCAACAAACACAAGAATTTCTGGCTGGTACCATGAAACGCATTCAAATCAGATTAAAACTAACTTCTGATGAATACATTTGGTACTTAGATACTGCTTTGGAAATTTCTGATGCCCAAGGTAAACACAAAAAAATCTATGGCTCTTTGAAAAATATCCACAAAGAAGTGATGGCTGTCCAAAAACAAAAGGAAGAATATCAGCATTTTACTGCCATGCAAGACCTATCTGACGATATTTTCTTCCGTGTGGACAATCATCTCACTTTATATCACAATGTAGAATCGAAGCACAAAATCATTCAATCAAAAGAAATTCCTAATTATCCCGCTGCATTTGTCAATGAAAATATCATTCATCCTGAAGATGTGGAAAAATATAAAGAGGAACGAAAGAACTTTGAATCCGGTGATTCCTTTGATGGCAACTATCGTTTTGCACTTTTTGACGAGACTTATCTTTGGTATACTGTGAAAGCAAGAAAAATTTACGATGACAATGGTCAAACAAGCGAAGTCATTGGACGGCTGATCAATATGCAAAAAGAGTATGATATGCAGTCTGATTATTCTGCGCTGAACCAATATTTCACAGCCATGCAAGATTTATCCGATGATATTCTCTTCCACATTGATATTCACACCATGACCTTCCACCATAACGATAAAAATGCAAACAACTTAGGTTTGTCTTATGATATCCCTGATTTTGTGAATACTTTAATTGATAAAAAGATCATTCATCCTGACTGTCACGGTACTTATCGAAAAGACATTGACGATATGTTATCCGCAAGGAAGATGGAATATCATGTGCTTTCACTTGCGAAACCTAATGTTTACGAGTGGTTTTACGTACAAGGAAGCTTTATTCGGAATGAAAAAGGAGAACCTATAGAGATTTTCGGCAAAATGCAAAATATACAGGCACAACGTAACTTAGAACAACGAGCCTATCATGACATGATGACAGGCGCTTTGAACAAGGCGACCTTTGAAGAAGAAGCCAAAAAAGTACTAGAACGATTTCAATCTGGGGAGAAACACGCACTTGTTTTCATTGATTTAGATGATTTCAAGAGTGTCAACGACACATTAGGTCACTCCTATGGTGACGCTCTCCTCACCACTGTGGGAAAACGACTGAAACGCCTTGTCCGTGGTGATGACTTAGTGGGTCGTATTGGTGGTGACGAATTTACAGTGATGCTTCGCAGTATTGATAGTGAAGAATCTGTCTTAGTGCGTACAAATCTCATGCTTGAGTCCCTGAGAAGAGATTTTTCCTTCGAAAAGAAAGTGATTGGCATCAAAGCCAGCGTGGGCGTGTCTTTATATCCGAACCATGGTACAACTTATAAAGATTTGATTGGTAAGGCAGATATCGCTGTTTATGAATCAAAAAGACGTGGTAAAAATGTAGTGAGTCTGTATGCGGAAGCTTTAGAAGAATACTAATTCTCACGAAACACAAAAGAATCGACTCTTTTTGTCCCTGTCCTTGAGGGAATCATCCTGAATCAATGATAGATTTAGGTAAATTCCCTTGACAGATCAAAGAGAGTCGATCTTTTTCTTTGTTATTTTAAATAAAAGATTGGTTAAGACTTATGCTCTATGGTCAATCCTTCTACATATCGTTTTCCCATCAATTTATTCCCTTTGCGAAACTCTACGCTATCAAAAATAATAGAGAAATCATAGTCCTCTGGATAAAGTTGGCTTGCTTTTATCTTAAGTTCCAAGCGTTTATGATTTATTTCCTTCTTTTCTCCTCGTATTTGAACCCCGATATTCCCTTTTTCGTCACAAGGCTGATACACAATCCCAATCACTTTATCTGGTAACACATGGACAGAATCACCACGCTGAAAAGAAAGTGCGTGGTCTGATTGGCTGTGTTTATCTTTGATCTTCTCTATTTTAGGACTTGTCTTTTTTTCCAGAGAGGGAGGAAAAAAAGCAGAAAAATCATGACTCTTATCCCCTGTCCCATAAGATTCCATCTGTGCATGGTGCAATAAATGCTCTGGGAAGCCTAATTTTTTCGCAATATGCAAAGCACAACTTTCCCCCGCTTCTCCGATAATCAGTTCATACTTTGGTTGCAGTGTATCACGGTCGAAGCTCATTCTTGCATTGATCAGTCCTTCAGCTGATTCTGCATAAGTTTTCACTTTTTCATAGTGGGTTGTGGCTAAAATCACACATTTACGACGGCGAAGCTCTTCTAAAATCGCAATCGCTATCCCCATTCCCTCGCTTGGATCAGTTCCAGAGCCTAATTCGTCTAAAATCACCAAACTCTGACTGCCACAACTTTCTAAAATTTCTTTCACATTCAGAATGTGGGAAGAAAAGGTAGAAAGATTTTGTGTGATATTTTGTCCATCACCAATATCGCACAAAACATTAGTAAACATAGATATTTTTGCCGATTTCGCTGGGATATGCAGTCCACATTGTGATATCAAGGAAAACAAGCCTACTTGCTTTAAGGTTGCTGTTTTCCCACCCGTATTGGGTCCTGTAATAACGATACCATGATAATTTTCTCCCACATGAAAATCAATGGGAACACAGTGAGAAATCATGGGATGCCTGCCTTTTTCAATGAAAATCTCTCCATCTGTGGTGATTTCTGGCACACAAGCGTCCATATCCATGCTTAATTTTCCCTTTGCAAAAGCAAAATCAATGGTTTCGATCAAAGAAATGTTGCGGTGAAACTCCTCCTTGTACAAGTCAATACAACTGGCAATGGAATAAAGAATCCGCTCTTCTTCCAGATTTTCCTCTATTTTTAAGCTGTCAAGGGTGCTTGTCAGCTTTGATACACTACTTGGTTCAATAAAATGGGTCGAGCCAGTACTAGACACAGCAATCACAGTCCCTTGCACCATATTTTTATATTCTTTTTTCACTGGAAGGGTGTAACGACCGTTTTTCTTTGCCAGAAAGTTGTCAGAGCAATAAGATTTCTTGGATTTTAGAACTTCTTCTAGTTTGTTTTGAATTTGTGTGTTGGTATTTTCGATTTTTCTTCGAATATTTTTCAGTTCTGTACTAGCATTGCTGTCCACAACTTGTCCACAAAGTGAGCGATTGATTTCCTCGTAAATTTCATCAAAAGTAGAAAGAGACTCGCTGATAAATGCCATACTTTCACCAGTGGATTGCCCTTTTTCCAAATAATTCTTTAATCTTTTACTAGAAACAATAAAAGTGACCACTTTCTCCAGTTGGTTTGGATATAAAATCCCCTCTTTTTCTACCAAGTCCAAGTATATTTTTACCTCGTCCACAGCAGGAATGGAAGGAACTCCTAACATATCCAGCATTTTTCGTGCTGAATTTGTTTCAGAAAGAGCCTGTGATACTTGAATTTCACGTAAAAATGGCGCTAATTCCATTGCTTTTTTCTTTGCGAAGTCAGTTTTGCATAATTCTGCAAGCGTATTACTTATGGTATCAAAACCAAGAATTTTGTGATATTTGTTCATCAATGATGATCCTCCTAAAAAAATAAGCCCGTACCTATGCAAAGATACGAACTTACAGAGTCAGAAAACACATCATTTCAGAAAATGAGAAGTATTTCAGAAAGAAAAGTCAGTATAATTGAATAGGCACAACAAATAAACCCAGACAAGCATCTGCGTTTACCAGTATCTTACAGTATCAGAATAATGATACTCTATTCGCCTACAATTAACATAAAGACTTCCTTTCTATTTAATTTTCTTTATCATATCACATCAGAAAAGCGATGTCAAGAAGAACTTCGTAGCAATCATGGTAAAAAAAGACGTGACACAGTAAGTAGATTGTTCCTTGTCACGTCTTGTCTCTCGTTGGAAAGTCTTTCCCTTCTCTCCCCAATACAGCTACTAAAGGGGACCTCTAAAAACTCTTGGGGGACAAGAGTGCGAATTTTTTTGTTCTTAGATTGTTCTGAAAAAGTTCTTAATCCTTGGTGGATTCAGAACTTTTTCAGGGCAAAAATTAGGGCGAAGGAATTGTTTTATTGTTGTTTAGGGGTTTTTAGAGGTTCCCTAAAGTAAATTTGTTTTTGGGGGCTCCTTGTCATAAAAGATAATCATCAACAACAGCATGAGAAGATACACAGAAGTTAGGTCTTTGCTGTCTAAGTCGATTGTAAAACACTCTCGCCACGAATAGCGATCTCTTCGTATGGTGCCCACAGCCACATCATCGTTGATAATTTGCATATAACTGGTGTGAAAGGGCTGTACAAGGTGAATCCGTTGCTCGTGTTCGGTTTTTGCCAAAAAGGACTGCCACTGCCAAGAATCCTCTTTGTAGACAGTGGTAAAAAGTTTGTCATGAAGAGCAATTTCAAAGGTGGGTTGCTTGGCTGGCACTACTTCCATCAATGATGCAATTACCTTTTCCTGATGATCATACAGCAGAATATTCACAAGCTTAGAATGCTCGTTCGCTTTTCCTACATAGAGGCAGTCGTCATGCTCGTCATAGATTTCTAAGACGTCTCCGAAGGAGAACATTTTCTTTTTCATATAGAGAATCATACTTCACGAAGCCTTTCCCTTAATTTTACATGTTTCAATTTATTATACCATAAAATAGCAATGCCGTCAATGGTATATCGTAACATGAAAAGGATTTCCCAGTGAGGTTTTTTTCTCGACTAAAGTTGAATTTTTATAGCAGAAATTGTGTGGTCTTATCATATGGTAAGACCCTAAAAAAAGTCCTTGTCAAAAAATCGGAATTATGCTATAATAAATGGCAGTTTGAAATTTTCATCAAAAAGGAGCCAGAAACCATGAAAGAACAACTAGCCCAAATCCGTGAAAAAGCATTGCTTGCTTTCCAATCTGCCACAAGCATCGAGGAATTGGAAAAATTACGGGTTCAATTCCAAGGAAAAAAGGGAGAACTGACAGCCCTTTTAAAAATGATGGGAAAACTTTCCCAAGAAGAGCGTCCAGTAATGGGTCAGCTTGCCAACGAAGTGCGTGAAGCCTTGGAAGCATCCTTAGAAGAATGCAAAAAAACCTTAGAAGAAAAAGCACTGGAAGTCCAAATGGAGGCAGAGACTTTGGATGTTACCATCCCTGGTGAAAAACAGTCCTTAGGACATCGCCATCCTATGTACATCGTTTTAGATGAAATCAAAGATATTTTTATTGGCATGGGCTTTTACGTCTTGGACGGCCCTGAAATAGAGCTTGCCACTTATAATTTCGACAAGCTAAATGCTGATGAAAACCATCCAGCCCGTGCTTGGAGCGATACCTTTTATTTTGATCAGGACAGCAGAGTCATGCTTCGCTCTCAAACCTCTCCCATGCAAGTACGGGCCATGGAAACCATGGATCTCCCCATCCGTGTCATCGTCCCAGGGCGTGTTTATCGGAAAGACGAAGTAGATGCCACCCACTCCCCCATGTTCCACCAAGTGGAAGGATTGGTGGTGGACAAAAACATCACCATGGCAGATTTAAAGGGTACCTTAAATACAGTGGTGGAACAGCTCTACGGCAAAGGGACAAAAACTCGCTTTCGTCCACACCATTTCCCCTTTACCGAGCCATCTTGTGAAATGGACGTGCAATGCCACAAATGTGGTGGGGAAGGCTGTAGTACCTGTAAAGGGGAAGGCTGGATTGAACTATTAGGGGCTGGAATGGTCCACCCAGAGGTCTTGCAAATGGCAAACATCGACCCAGAAGAATACTCTGGTTGGGCATTTGGAATCGGTTTGGAAAGAACGGCAATGCGTCGCTTTAAAATCGCCGATTTGCGTTTGATATTTGAAAATGATATGCGATTCTTATCGCAATTTTAAGGGAGGTGTTAAGAGATGAATTTAAGTAGAAATTGGCTGAAAGAATTTGTCAGCATCACAGCAGATGACCACAGTTTTTCCGAAGCAATGACCCTCTCAGGGACAAAAGTAGAAGCAACCCATCGTCCAATGGCAGAAATCCACAATGTCGTTGTGGGTAAAGTCATATCTTTAAAAGAGCATGGAAATTCTGACCACATGATGATTTGTCAAGTGGATGTGGGTAATGGAAAAACCTTGCAAATCGTCACAGGCGCCCCCAATGTGAAAGAAGGGGCACTTGTGCCAGTGGCACTGCCTGATTCAGTCATTGCTGGGGGAAAAGAAATCAAATCCGGAGAACTGCGTGGGGAAAAATCAGATGGTATGCTCTGCTCTTTGGGAGAATTGGGTCTGGACCTTCGTGACTTCCCTTACGCTGAAGAGAATGGTCTGTGGCTGATTGAAGAAGAGGACGCTGTGGTGGGCACAGACATTCGCCTGATTACAGGTCTGGAAGATTCTATTGTAGAATTTGAAATCACCCCCAATCGTGTGGACTGCTATTCCATCCTTGGTTTGGCTCGAGAAGTGGCAGCCACCTATGATGTTCCCTTCCCAGAACCCACTCCCACAGTGAAAGCCACTTGTAAAGATGATTTAATGGCGCTTTTAGACGTGGAAGTGGAAGACGACAAAGAGGAATTTCACATCTGCCCTCGTTACACAGCCCGTATGGTGCGTAATGTAAAAATTGCTCCCTCTCCCCGTTGGATGAGAGAACGTCTGCGCTCTTGCAATGTTCGCCCAATTAACAATATTGTGGATATCACAAACTATGTGATGCTAGAATATGGACAACCTATGCACGCCTTTGACTATCGCTATGTGGGCGGCAATAAAATCATTGTCCGTGGCTCTCGCCCTGGGGAAACTGTCACCACATTAGATGGTGTAGTCCGTACCCCTCCCACTGGTTCTCTTGTCATCGCTGACGAGAACAAAGCCTTGGGACTTGCGGGCATTATGGGGGGAGAAAACTCTGGCATCTCAGAGGACACTGTGGATATTGTCTTTGAATCTGCCACCTTCCACAGCAAATCCATACGTGATTGTGCCAATGCCTTGGGCATGCGAACCGATGCTTCTGCGCTTTTTGAAAAGGGGCTAAATCCGCTCAACACCCTCCCCGCTCTTGACAGAGCTTGTGAACTAGTGGAACTGTTAGGGGCTGGTGACGTGGTAGAAGGGGTGATTGATTGTCTCCAAGAAGTCAGCAACCCTCTTTATGTACCACTTGTTCCAGCAAAAATCAATCGTCTCCTTGGGACTGATTTATCAGGGGCTCAAATGTTGGGCTATCTGGAACGTTTGGGCTTCCAGCTGACAGAACAAACAGAGGACGAGGCACAAATGGGTCAACACAGTGAAACTGACTCAACAAAACTGGAAAATGGCGAGTATTTCGTGAGAGTGCCTTGGTGGCGTACCGACTTGGAATGGTATATCGACTATGCTTCCACCTCTGCACAGATGAAAGAGAAAAAATCACCTGACGCCGAGGGAAAAGTTCTTCTTTGCAATCTTCCTCCCTTTGCCCACTATGCCCACATTGCAGAGGAAGTGGCCCGTCTTTATGGCTATGATAACATTCCCACCAGTCTCTCAGGTGGTGGGACCACCCAAGGGGGATTCTCTCCAGAAGAGACTTTGGAACGTGAAGTGGGTGGTATTGCCCGTGCCTTGGGTCACAGTGAAATTATCACTTATTCCTTTATCTCTCCCAGTGATTTGGATAAAATCCGTCTGGGAAAAGAGGACAGCAAACGCCAGTGCATGAAAATCTTAAACCCATTGGGAGAAGATACCTCCATCATGCGTTCCACCCTCCTGCCCTCTATGCTGGAAATCCTTGTCAGAAATTACAACTATCGTAATCCTGAGGGACGTTTTTATGAATTGGGAAAAATTTATTCTCAAAAAGAAGATGGTCTAGCTCACGAGCCAAAAATCCTTTCTCTTGGTGGCTATGGCAATATGGATTTCTTTACGATAAAAGGAACCGTGGAAACCCTCCTTGGTGAATTGCATATCCCAAATGTTCGTTTTCTTGCTGACAAAGAGAATCCTTCTTATCATAGTGGTCGCTGTGCCAAAGTTTTTTCTGGTGAAACTTTCTTAGGTACCTTGGGACAAGTTCACCCTTTGGTGGCTAGAAACTATGGTGTCGAAGCAGAGCTTTATTGTGGCGAGTTGTCTCTTGCGCCTCTCTTTGCAGAGATTCAGAAAGTAGGGACTCCTCTTTACAGCCCACTGCCCAAGTTCCCATCTATGACAAGGGATATCGCTTTACTCTGTGATGTTTCTTGCACTGTTGGGGATCTGGCGCAATGTATTGAAAAAACAGGTTCAGAGATCCTGAGAGAAGTGGCTCTCTTTGATGTCTATCAAGGGAAAGGGATTCCAGAAGGAAAAAAATCTCTTGCCTTTAACCTTCTTTTGCGTAGCGATAATGCCTCTCTCACAGGAGAAGAAGCCGACAAAGAAATCGCCACCATACTCTCTGCCTTAGAAAAAGAACATTCTGCTGTTTTAAGATAATCCATCTCAATCATTCTAAATGCCCTCACTTTGTGAGGGCAAATTTTATTGTCATAGGATTCTTTTTTCCACATAATATCTCCCTAGGGAAAACTTTCTCTGCCTAAGCTTTTTAGGAAAGAAAATTTTGGAAAAGAGGGATATTATGGAGAACTTTAGATTACTACCTGTTATTATGTTGCTGATTTTTACGGTTAGTTGTGGAACAAGCAGGGAAGAGGTCTATCACCAAGAAGCTTTACTGGCTCGTTCAGCCTATTTATCACTGGAGCAAGGCACTGGCATCTGCCATATTAACGCAGATTATGGAGAGAGGGTCTATGATTTTTCCCTTGTCCTGACCCTGTCTCAAAACAACGGCATCTATCACTGTCAGCTGAGCCTGACAGCACCAGAAGAGATTGCTGGCATAGTGGCAACCCAAGAAGGACTGGGAGGAGACAGTAAGCTTATGTGGGATGGGATGATCTTGGAAACAGGAGATTTGGACGACGATGGTCTCAGCCCCATGACAGCCATTCCTCTCCTTCTAGAGACTCTGTCCTCTGGTTATTTAGAAGGTGTCACCCTGAAAGACAATGGGGTGCTAGAGCTGTACAGTCGTAACCCAGACAGCCCCACAGGACAAGGGAGAGAAGTGGTTCTTTGGCTGAATCCTGACAGCTATGCACTGTTAGGTGGGGAAATTTTCCAAGATGGTAAACGTGTCATATCTTGTAAAATCGAAAATTTTGTCATGGCATAATGCAGAACCCGAGAAAAATTTAGGGCAATATTTTGAAACTTGGATTAAATTTTGTTCGTTTTAATGTAAAAATATGTATATTTTAGAAACTAATTGTAATCTATTGTTGTTATATTACTTATTGTGTTCACTTAGGAGGGGTAGAAATGAAAAAAACAAGAACTTGGGCAGAGGTGGATTTGGAGGCACTAGAGCATAACTACCGTTATTTACGTAGTCTTGCCCCTGACAGTCAGTTTCTTGGGCTGTGCAAAGCAAATGCCTATGGCAATGGGGCAGAGATCATCGCCTCTGCCTTAGCCTCTTTGGGGGCAGAGATGTTGGCTGTTGCCACTGCAGAAGAAGGGGTTACTCTGAGAGAATACGGGATATCCCTCCCCATTCTCATCTTGGGCGACAGTCCAGAGGAAGAATTTCCTCTGCTGTTGGAATATCATCTTTTTCCCACTGTCCATTCCGCCACCATGGGTGAAGCTTTGGAAAGCTTTCTAAAAAAAGAAAACCAAACCCTATCCTGTCACGTGAAAATTGATACAGGCATGGGCAGACTTGGGTTCTTTTCCTCGAAGGAGGTGCTTCCCCTCTTTGCCATGAAACATTTAAACATAGTTGGGATTTATACCCATTTTCCCTCCTCGGAATCTGATGATGAAGGCACAACACAACAGTGGAAAAGCTTTCAAACCATTTGTAATACGCTCCTTAATAGTAAGGGGAAAGTCCTTTACCATGCTTGTAACAGTGGTGCTACCCTGTATCACCAAGAATGTCACGGAGATATGATTCGTCCTGGGATTGCCCTATATGGCTATGACCCCAAAGGTGTGATCAATGAAAATTTGCGCCCTGTTCTTTCCTTTTACGCTAAGGTTTCCATTGTCCGTGCTATGAAAAAAGGGGACAAGATTGGGTATGGTGGGACGGATATTTTGGCAAAAGATTCTCTTGTGGCAGTCCTCCCTGTAGGGTATGGAGATGGCTATCCACGCTTTCAAAGCAATGGAGGCATGGTTTTGATTGAGGATAAGCTTTGTCCTATTTTGGGAAGAGTTTGCATGGATATGATGATGGTGGACGTGACATCCCTCCATGGGGTGGTGAAAACAGGTACTGTGGCAACATTATGGGGCACAGAAAATCTATTACTTGACATCGCACAAAGGGGAAATACCATCACATACGAACTCTTGTGTCACATCAGCAAGCGTGTCCCACGCTATCCAATTCACAATAATGGCAGTATCTGAAAAAAGATGCCACATCATAATCTCTAATCATTGGCAAGCCACTCTCTGTTATTTTGAAAAAATTCATGTTTTTTTGTAAAACTATAGACATTTGCTTTTTATTGTGTTATAATACCAGAGTGTAAATGTGTAAATTTCATTTTTGCACAAAGAGTTCTAATGAATCTTTTGATCAATAGCCATACTTAATCGAAAGATTTTACTTAATTTCTCTTAATTTTAGAAAAATCTACAAGAAAAGAAGGTGTTTTTTGTGTCAGAACAAACAAGCCACGAAACAGCAGCCCCAGTAGGCTCTGCACAAACTGTCAAAAAAGAAAAGAAAGTGACTAAAATGTCCATCACTATGCTACGTCGATTAGCATTGGTGACCATTTTTGTGAACTTTTTACTCATTTTTGTGGTAGGCTCAGCGACAGAATCGGCGATTGCAGAAAAAGAAGTATCCTATTTTGGTGAAATATTAAACAATATTTCCTCCACTGTAGCCACTAGTTTAGAAGGTTATGTGGGGATTGCCGATGTTGTGGCGCTGAACGCAGACATTATTGAAATGCTAGAAAATACCAGCAGTGCAGTTCCTATGCAATCACAAGAGAACGTCAACGCTGTGTTACAATTTACAAGTGGCGTGGAAAAACAATTCGATGCTATTTTAAATGTTGGCGTTTGTTCTATCACCCAAGATGCCTATCTATTACATGATGGCTCCATTTCTGGAAGCAACTGGTCCTTTGCCAATCGTTCTTATTACTCTGTGACACAAACAAAACAAAGCATGATTACAGACCCCTATATTGACGATGCCACAGGGGAACTGATTGTCACAATGGCAAGCCCTATCATTTCCACGAACGGCACTGTGGTGGGTGGTGTTTTTGTGGACTTATCCATGGATTTTGTGGTCAATCTTGTGGGAACCAGTGGTTTTGGTGAAACAGGAAAAACCCTGATTGCTGATAACTATGGTAATTTGGTGGCTTGTATGGACTATGATTTCATTGGGACAAGCTATAAAAATCTAGGGGATTCAGGCCCAGAGCTGGAAAGCGAAATGGCAAATCCCACAGGGAAAGTCATCGACTTAATTGCTGGTGGTAATCCAGCCTATGGTAAAGTTGCTTCTGTTGCTGGCACCAACTGGGTGGTGGTGACCAATGTGCAAGTTTCTGAATTTGATTCTGCCTTTGACCATGTCCAAACGATTTTACTGACAATGTTAATTTTCTCTATCACTGCGACTTTAATTGTGGCCGCTTGGACTGTGCAACAAGCCATCAAACCCATTGAATACCTGAGAGTCGCTATGGGCGAACTATCCATGGGTAATACACAATACAAATTTGATTATGAATCTAAAAACGAAATCGGTGCTTTAGCGGATGATTTACGTTTTACAACCAACAATTTACACCACTATATCATTGAAATAGATCGCCAACTTGACCAGTGTAGCCGTGGGGATTTCATTATTCAAAGTGAAATGGAATTCTTAGGGGACTTTGCTGCGATTCAAGTTTCCATTGGGAACTTTACCACCTTGATTTCTAACGCTTTAAACAACATGAAAGCAACTGTGGGTGAAGTGAGTGTTGGTTCTGACTATGTTGCCACAGGGTCACAAAGTCTTGCTGAGGGGTCTAGCAAACAATCTATCAGCGTGAGTGCTCTAAATGAAAATATCGCTGACGTCTCTAAAACAATCTCTGAAAATGTGAAAAATGTGAAGCACGTCAACACCTGTTCCAGACAAGCTGCTGAAGAATTGAAGAAAAATAATAGTAAAATGAACGAAATGGTTGATTCTATGAACGAAATCAACCGTACCAGTGAAGGTATCCAAAAAATCGTCAAAACCATCGAGGATGTGGCTTTCCAAACTAATATCCTTGCCCTGAACGCAGCTGTGGAAGCTACTCGGGCTGGCACTGCTGGTCGTGGCTTTGCCGTGGTGGCAGAAGAAGTGCGTAATCTTTCCAGTCGTACCAGTGCCGCTGTGCAAGAAACCACTCGTTTGATCGAAGAAACCGTTTCTGCTGTGAAAACAGGGACCAATATTGTGGACGAAACAGCCAAAGGTTTGGAAGATGTCATTGAATTTGTGGGCAGTTTTATGGGTGCTTTGACAGAAATTACCGAAGCTTCTCAACAACAAGCCAATGCAATTGAAGAAATTCAACAAGGTGTCGCTGATATTAACTCTGTCATGCAACAAAATTCTGCCATCAGTGAAGAATCTGCTGCTACTTCAGAAGAACTATCCAGCCAAGCAACTGTGATGAAAGAAACCATTGAACAATTCAAAACAAGACCAAATAACTAATACTCCTTCTATAAAAAGAAATGTCGCATCTTTTTCTGGCTGATTCAAGAAAATAGTCGAAAAGATAGGACAAAAAAAATCCTCTTTGGGGAATAAAACTTCTCCTCCTGTGGGAAGATGATAGTAGTAAAAAAACAATCATCTTACGAAAAGGAGTGAAGGCAATATGTGCACAGAAGCAATCAAACGAGGGGACATTTACTATGCAGATTTAAGCCCTGTGGTGGGTAGCGAGCAAGGAGGGGTGCGTCCTGTACTGATTGTACAAAATGACACGGGCAATCGCCACAGCCCCACCGTAATAGCCGCAGCGATTACATCCCAACTGGGAAAATCACGGCTTCCCACCCATATCCCATTATCTGCAGAAAGTTGTAGTCTTCCCAAAGATTCCATCATTTTATTAGAGCAAGTACGCACTTTGGACAAACGACGTTTGAAAGAGCATATGGGGAGATTGACAGAGAGTCAAATGCAACAAGTGGATGGCGCCATAGCTGTCAGCTTTGGTTTAGACGGCAATGCTACCATGGTGTAGTATTTCTTGGAACAAAACATTTCTACTCATTCCTTTCTTTAAAGATGTTTTAAACAGAGTAGAACAAAAATTGAGGTGATTCGATGAGCAAAAAAAGTTTTTTTCAGCATAAGATAGTGGGTGTCGTCCTAGGATCTACCCTTGCTCTGGGATTAGGTAGCTTTGCTCTGGCGACTGGTGGAAGCAGTTCTGACCCCCTTGTCACTTTAAGTTATTTGCAACAAACAATTTTACCTTCTCTGTCGAAAGAAAGTAAAGCACAGGCTGAATTAGCTGCTGCTGAAGCAGAGGCTAACATTGACAAAGCCATCGCAAGCCTTCGGACAGAACTTGAAAGCAGTTCACAGAGCAATCAATTTCTTTTGGTCTCACTCAGCGAAGGAGAAGAAATTATCCTTGATGTGGGAACCCAAGTGGTGTTACGTATCGGCACTGCCACAGTAACTGCAGCAAGTACCCCTGCTTTGGTCAATCTCACCCAAGGGACAAGCATTGCCACAGGGACTTCCCTCGCTACCAATCATCTTTATCTTGCCACCATAAGCGATAGAACCTTAACTGCCACAGCAAACACAGTGATGCTAATGATTTCTGGTGGATACGTGAAAAAGTAATCACAGACTTGGTAGGTTTACTCTTTCCAGAGACAAAAGTCAAAATAAAAACAGAAGCCTGAATCCTTGTTGGATTCAGGCTTTTTTATGCTCTCTCATCCTTGTGCTAATAAAAAAGATAGCTCTTTTTATTTGGAAATGCCTATGAGAAAATATTTTCTAAATCGTCAAAAAGCACTGGACAATTCTGTTTAAAAATGGTAAAATATACTTAATCTTTTCGACATGTGTCGCACTCTTTTTTAATCATTTTAAGAGATCCCCTAAAAATAGGAGGTATAGTATGACAGCTGGACAGTATTTTGATTCTGTTTTCAAAGAAACTGAGCTACCATGCTTTGTGGCAGAACTGAAAAGCAATATTGTGATTTCCGTGAACAAAGCTTTTGAAGACTTACTTTTGGTGAAGCAAGAACTGGTGGGGAAATCTTTCGAGAATATCGTCACAAATAATTCAGAAAAATGCACTTATTTATTTAACGACAGTTGGGATTATGATGATATCAAAAAAACAGATATTTTTGTGGAATTTACTGGAAAGCGCTATGATATCATCAATATAAAGGTTGATTTTTCTGGAACTTCCTATAATTTGTGTAAATTCCTACAAAAAGACAATACAATTAACCAAAGCTTAACCTTTGAAGAAGCGATGACCCATTGTATTAACATTTTTCATCAACCACAAGAAACAGTGGTCTCTTTAATGGAACTTTTGGCTCGCTTTTATGGTGCAGACCGTGCTTATGTTTACAGAGTCGATCCACAAATTTCCACTATCCACTGTACAGCTCAATGGTGTGTAGACCCTGAATTTCATGTGACACAAGAAATTGAGAGCAAAATTGATACAAGTGTTTGGCTACCTTGGGTGAAAAGCAAGCAATATGCTGGTATTATCCAAATAGACCCTAGTAAAACCCACTATGAGGATGATTCTGAAGAAATGCAACTTTTAAAAGCATTTCACATGAAAAACTGTGTTTTGGGATTTTTGGAAGATGAGCATGAAAATGTGATCGGTATGGTTGGTTTTAGTAATTATACTACTGCAAAATTAGATTTTCGTTTGCTGAGAGCCATGGTTCGCTTTGTCATTCAGAATTTAAACCAAGAACCTATCGAATCAACAATGGCTTTGCTGAATATTGACCCACTCACTGGGGTTTCTTCCCGTTCTGTTTACAGTGAATGTATCGAGCAAATCTCTTGTTCCCCTCCTAAATCTTTGGGGGTTTTGGCAATCAATATCAACGGATTGAAACAAGTAAACGAGAGATTAGGCATCAATGAAGGGGATAATTACATTAAAAAAATCGCAAAACAGCTACAAAATCATTTTTGTTATGAATTTTATCGGCTGTCTGGGGATGAATTTGTGGGGCTTGCCCCTGATGTGTCAAAAGAGGAGTTAGAAGAAAAAGTCTACTCCCTCCATAATTCCATGAAGGAAGAAGGAAAATATAATTTTGCCTTTGGTCATGCTTGGTCAAATGGAAAATTTGACTATGCTTTGATGCTCCATGAAGCTGAAACCATGATGTATATCAATAAGCAAGAGTACTATCACTTAAGTCAACGTCATTTTAGCACGGTCAACAATAAATTATTAAGTGATTTGCTTACTTATTTGGAAAATGACGAGTTTATGATCTATTTACAACCACAAGTAAATTTAAAGGATGCTTCTCTTTATGGTGCAGAAGCTTTGATCAGAAGATTTGACAAAACAAATCAAAAAATGGTCTTTCCTGACCAATTTATTTCCCTTTACGAGCAAAATTCAGTGATACGCCATGTGGATATTTTTGTTGTGGAAACGGTATGTAAATTGCTACAAGAGTGGTCGAAAGTGGGGAAATCACTTCCCATTTCTGTGAATTTAAGTCGAGTAACCTTACAAGAATATGGTATTGTGGATACAATTATAAATATTTGCGACGAATACCAAGTACCACATCATCTTTTGGTGATAGAAGTCACTGAAAGAGTGGGTCTGATTGAGAATAACGTGGCTTCTTCTTTGGTGCAAGATTTCAAAAAAAATGGTTTTAATATTTCACTGGATGATTTTGGCTGTGCTTATTCCAATATCGTCACATTATCCCAAATTGTGGTTGACGAAGTGAAAATTGATAAAAGTCTCATTGATAACTTAACAACAGATCAAAAAAATCATATTTTGGTTAAAAATGTCTTAACGATGTGCAATGAGTTAGAAGGTGCTTCCACCTTAGCAGAGGGCATCGAGAATGAAGAGCAGGCAAAATCTTTGCTTGATTTGGGTTGCCACTTGGGGCAAGGGTATTTTTATTCACGCCCAATCCCAGTGGAAGAGTTTTCACAAAAGTATCTTTTTACTTAGGAGGTAATCTTGGCATGAATTATGAATGTATCGAAAAGCATCTTCCACCTGTGAAATGCGTCATCTCCACAGAGACCTATTCCAAAACTGATTTAGTCAGCCGTGGCAATGATTTATTGAAAAAAGCCGCTTCTGACCATGAAGGCGTTTTAATCTGTCTTTTAAAAGATTTAAGCCAGAAAGAAGATCAGAAATTCCATCTTTTCTGTCCTGTAACCACCGAGAAAATAAAAGAAAAATTAGATTATGGTACATTGCCCAGAACTGATGTCATCAGTATCGTATTTCAAGATAGTTATGAAAATCTGGATTTAGACCTGATTCTTCAGGAGTGCAGTCAGTATTGTAGCGATAGAGATCTAAAAATCGGCAATACTTGCAGAATTCTTTTTCACAAAGAAAAAAGGAAATGGGATCGCAGTAACAAATTTAAATTAAGCGAAAAGAGTTACTATATCGAAGTCCAAATGGAAGTTGAAAAATAGTAACACAAGAAAATAAAAAACCTGTGATTTTTAGAAATCACAGGTTTTTTGATAGATTATGAAGAAAGCATTTTCAAAATATGCTAAGATATAGTAAAGATTTATTCACCCAGTAATTTTTTCACAGCAGTGATGACTCTATCTGGCTTGAAGGGTTTCACAACAAAATCTTTTGCCCCTTGTTTGATTGCTTCTCTTACCATTGCTTCTTGCCCCATGGCAGAACACATTAAAATAGTAACATTTTCATCTATTTTATGTAGCTGTTTCACAGTTTCAATCCCATCTAATGAGGGCATTGTGATATCCATAATCACTAAATCTGGTCGATGCTCGCTGTATTGCTCTACAGCTTGTAAACCATCACTGGCTTCCACAATATCAGTATAATCATTTTGTTTCAGCAAATCTCTGATCACTTTTCTCATAAAAATCGCATCATCTACGATTAGAATTTTACTCACAGCAATTCTCCCCTTGTTCCTAAATTTAGAAAATATCTTAATCCACAAAAGTACCCGGTTCCCCATGCTCGTCCTTTGTGTTGATATTCTTTTAACAGAAAATCAATCTCCCATTTTTGGCAATATACTTTCTTTTCCAGAGAGTTTCATAACTTTTTTACAAGTATCACCTATACTACCAACGCAAAATATATCTTTAAATATTATACCACAGGTATCCAGTTCTTGTCTATAGTAATTTATGAATTTTCTGGATTTTTTTCTCATTTTTTATTCCTTCTAGAAGGAAAGATTTCTCGCAAGCTAATTCTCTTGTTTTAATTTTTTAGTTTAAATTGATCAATTTCTTCTTTCATCACAGCCGCTTGACCAGAAAGTTCTTCCGAGGTGGCGGCAGATTCTTCACTGACAGCAGAATTAGCGTGCATTACATTTGTAATTTCGATGACACCTTCATTGATTTGTACAATGGCGTTTGTTTGTTCTTCTGAAGCCGTGGCAATATCATCCAAAGTATGAATAAATCCATTGATTTCCTCTGTGACTTGCTTTAAATTTTCAACTGTTTCATGAACGATTTCGTTACCACGTTTCACAGCCATGGTGGAATCATCAATCAAACTTGTTGTATTTTTCACAGCTTCACTGGTGCGAGTGGACAAATTACGAACTTCCTCTGCCACCACAGCAAAGCCCCGTCCTGCTGTCCCTGCTCTTGCTGCTTCCACAGCCGCATTTAAGGCAAGAATATTTGTTTGAAAGGCGACATCTTCAATGGTTTTCACCAATTTTTGAATCCCTTGGCTCTTTTCTTGAATATCCCTCATGGCAGATGTCATTTCATCCATTTGCTGGTTATTGGATTGCAATTCTTTCGATATTTGCTGTGCTGTTTCATTCACAGCTGTGACATTTTCTGAATTTTCTTTCATTTGACTTGTAATAGACTGAATCAGTGTATTTAATTCCACTACACTGTTGGACTGTTTTTCAGAACCAACAGCCAGATTTTGAGCCCCTGTCGCCACGTAATCCGAGCCAATGCTCACCTGATCCACAGCTGCCTTCAAACTAGCTAAGGTATGACTCATCAACTGGCGAAAATCTTCAGTGGAAGTTTGAATGGCAAGGAAATCTCCCAAGAAAACATGGTCTCTTTCATGGGTAAAGTCTCCACTTCCAAAAGCGTCCAGATTTGCTTGGATTTCTTTGATATAAATGTTCAGATTTGTCATTGTTGTGCGAAGATTGTCACAAAGCTCCCCGATTTCGTCATTTCCTTGGTGTATGGGCAAACAGCTCAGGTTTCCTTTTGACATTTCAAGCATAGATTCGTTTAGTTCCTTCATGGGTTTCAAGGAAACATAAATATTGACTCCACAAAAAATTAAGGTAACCGCTACGCAAAGGACTTGCGTCCCCAACAAGCTTCCGGCTAAATCCACAATATCTTGCTCAAATTCTACGGTATCTATACCAGCGATCAAAGTCCAGCCTAAGCTAGGGATTGACCCCACAAAACCAGTTCTATCTACGCCATTCAGTGTAAATTCAATCAATTCTCCAGTGGGATTGTTTATTTCTTGCTCAAATTCACTCCCAGAGACCCCCACAACAGAGTAACTACTGCCAATATAGCTGTGATTTGTATGTGCCAAGATATTTTTACTGCTGTCCATCACCCATGTGCCACCTGTTTCTCCAATCCCAGCAACAAGCTGAGAAAGAAAAGAAGTTGGCAAATCAATGACCACACAGCCCAAAACTGTCCCACTATTTGAAAATACCGGTGAAGCCACAGAAATCACCATGCTCCCTGTGCTTGTTTGGACATAGGGGTCTGTGACAATGGTTTTTTCTTGGGTGATTGCAGAATAATATGGAAGAGAGGATAAAGATTCGCTAGGATTAGAAGTCGTTCCCTCTTGGCTGAGCCATGCATCTTGGTCAAGGTCCACTAAGACAATCCGTTCTGCCTGTCCATGAAAATTATTCAAAATATCCATCATTTCTTGTAGGACAGCAGTTCGATTGCTTTGACTCAACATGGGATTTGACTTTGTGCTTTCTTGCAAAAAGGCTTTAAACGTCTGGTTGTCTGCTACCACTTCTGCTGTGACTTGGTATTCTTCGATGGTTTTTTCAATGGTGGAAGAT
Organism: Eubacteriales bacterium; assembly: GCA_044432725.1. Taxonomy (GTDB): domain Bacteria; phylum Bacillota; class Clostridia; order Oscillospirales; family Oscillospiraceae; genus JAWXUK01. Next base: position 6,707 of record JAWXUL010000024.1, on the reverse strand, counting down.
ATATTGGCAACTACTTCTGTTAAATATTTTGTTTCTGAACGAAAAAGCTTGATGCTCGCAAAAAGCACAGTGTAGCTTATGCTAAAAAGATTGAGAAAAAGCAACACAAGGGCAAGTCGTGTCACAACCTTTTTTACCATTGTGGTTTTTTTCTGACTTCTATTCATCAGGGACTCCTCCTTTTGGGATCAATGTTTTCTTTGATCACCCTATTATCCTTCTATTTTATAGACTTCTATAAAATGGCATATTATATGATTTTAATATAATTTTAATTATATCACAAAAAATTTACAAATGCAAGAAAATTACACAAATATTTGCAAATTTCACAAACAAGCACAGCTCCTGTGACTGTAGAAAAAAGTAGACTTTTATTTAATTTTACATTTTTTCATAGACTTAAAAGATATGGAGAGATCCTTTCCTTTCCACTTCGTGGTTTGTAGATATTCCCTGATTGTAAACTTTTTTGAAGGTATTGACAAGAGGAATTCCTTCAGCTATACTATAAAAAGAGAATCAAATTCCGTTCAAAACCAGCTTTTCTTCAGAAATAAGCCTTATTTCTCCTTTTTTTGAGATTAAATGTACAGCGATGGACGAGGTTCTCTTAGGAGGATTCATGAAAAAAATAAGTAGATTACTGTTATCACGAGGATTCGTCGCAACCCTTTCTATTTTAGTACAGCTTGAGTTTTGGGTCTTTGTCTTCACTTTCTTTGAAGAATATCAGGAAATTTTAATAGGTTCAATGATATTTTTAAGTATTTTTTGCTGTATTCACATTATTATTAAGGATATGTACCAAGAACATAAAATTGCATGGATTATATTCACTATTATGTTTCCCATTTCTGCTGGTATTTTTTATCTTCTTTTCGGTAGCCACAGAGTGGACAAGAAAACACATCTCTTCCATCTAGAGATTCAACAAAAATGGAAAGAAGCTGTGGAAACAGTCCCAAATATAGATTTAAATCTTTTACCTTCCCCCTCTTCTCCACGCCAAAGTCAGTATTTACATCGTATTGCTTACGCTCCAACCTTTCAAAATACCTCTGTCAAATATTTCAAATTAGGGGAAGAAATGCACGCCTCTCTACTGGAAGAGTTGAAGCTAGCAGAAAAGTTCATCTTTATCGAAAGTTTCATCATAGAAGAAGGTAAAATGTGGGGAGAGATTGAAGAAATTTTAATTGCAAAGGCAAAATCAGGGGTAGATGTACGGGTGCTCTTTGATGACTTAGGTTGTATTCTGAAATTGCCAACGAATTTCGCCAAAAGACTACAGTCACACAGTATAGATTGCCGCCCATTCCACAAAACCAGTCACTTTTTTAATGCAAACTTTAACAACCGAGACCACAGAAAAATATGTGTCATTGACGGCAATGTGGGATTTAATGGGGGCATCAATTTAGCTGATGAATATATCAATCACATCTCTGTCTTTGGTCATTGGAAAGATACCGCTGTTATGTTACAAGGAGATGCTGTTTACAGCTTAACTATCATGTTTCTCTCTATGTGGTCCTTAGAAAGGAAAAAAATAGAGGAATTTTCAGATTTCGCCCCTAATATCCAAGTGATTGGAGATGGCTTTGTCCAACCCTTTGCAGATAATCCCTTAGATGAGCATTCTGTTGGAGAAAGTGCCTATATGAATCTCCTGAATACGGCTGAAAATTATGTTTATATCACCAGTCCCTATCTGATTATCAGCCGTGAAATGACTGTTTCCCTTTGCAATGCAGCCAAATCTGGCATTGATGTCAGATTGATTCTCCCTGGTATCCCTGATAAAAAGTTTGTCCATTTTCTCTCTCGCTCTTATTATCCCACTTTAATGAAAGCGGGTGTGAAAATTTACGAATATACACCTGGGTTTATCCATTCTAAAATGTTTATTTCTGATGACCACACTGCAGTGGTTGGGACTATTAATTTAGATTATCGCAGTTTAGATCTACACTATGAGTGTGCTACTGTTCTTTATGGCAGTGCTGTGGTGAAGGAAATAGTGGCTGATTTTCTGGATACACAGTCAAAATCTATGGAAATCACCTTAGATTTAGTGGAGCAACATGGCAAATTAGGTTTCTTTCAATTTGTTGCCCTTGGAGTCCTAAGAACCTTCTCGCCATTACTGTAATCAGAAAACAGGCGTTTCTTTTTTATAATGAAAAAAAGTTCTGAATCTGTGAATAGATTCAGAACTTTTATTCTTTTGTGATAGAACTTTCCAATGGGAAACCTGATCTGCTCGGAGAGGTTTCTTTTCAGAAAAAGAAATATCTGCTTAAAGTGCTTTTTTCACAGCAGCTTTCAGTTGATCTAAATCATTTTGGTCAGGATGGCTGATACCACGTGCAAGATTATCTTTCATGCCGTCGTATTTGCCCATTTCCTTCAGACTTTCTTGTTTTTGAGGAGAAACTTTACCCATACACATAAATTCACCCACTAAAGTGTTGCTGTCAGAAAGATGTTCTTTGGCTGCACCCAAAACTTTGTTGAAGTATTCTTCTGTGTCGTCATAACCAGCAGTACCGAAAAGAAAGACTTTTTTCCCTTGGATTTTTTTCAGGAATTCTGCAATACCATCATCGCAAGAGAATCCTTTTGCCCAGAAACCTACAAAAATCACATCACTGTCTAAAGCAGAATCATCTGCTTTGCCACAATAATCTGCTGAAATTTCTGCGTTGATTGTCTCTGCTAATTGTTTTGTGTTTCCTGTTGCTGAACTAAAAATAATTGATTTTTTCATTGTTATTCTCCTAATTTTCTTTTTATTTATGAACTAGAACTTTCTTCTAGTAAAAGTACTTGTTCTTCTAATGATTTCTTTCCAAAATGGACCTTATTTTCGTCAATCACCAAGGCAGGGACTGACATGATTTGATACTTTTCACGGTATTCAGGATGATGGTTGATGTCAATGATTTCTGTTTGGATCCCATCATTTTCAAACGCCATACGTTGACAACCTTGGACAACATCTGGACACATAGTACAAGAAAGAGTGATCATCACCTGTAATTTACGTGGCTTCAGCCCTTTGATACGTTTGATCAAATCCTCTGCCACTGGTTTTCCCTGTGCAGAAATTTGCAAAATACCCAAAATAAAGGAATTAAATTCATGCCCTGTAGGAACTGCAGCATAGGAAATATTCGCACTTTTCCCATCTCCATGGTACAGTGCCACAAAAGAAGCGCTGTCTTCTGCAATCTCTACTTCTATTTTATCCGTCAGCTGAGCAAATTCACTGACAAAGGTTTTGATTTCTTCCCCTAACTGATTTTTGCTGACCTTTGCTTTCAATAAAACCTTACGTTCCATTTTAGCGATGATTGGTTGTAGTTGCTCTGCCATATCAGGGGCAATGAAGGTATTTCCTTGAAATTTAGAAAAATCTCCTCCACTACTAGAAGCCGTGAGAACAGGGTGAACCTTTTCTTTTGGCTCAGGAATATATTCAGGTAAATCTAATTCTTTTCTTAAAGTTTCGACATATTTCTCCAGAGTTGTGGCGGCAGTGGCACCGTCAGAAACAGCAGTTACCACTTGGCGAAGTTCTTTGATTCGCACATCCCCAGCAGCAAATATCCCAGGAATATTGGTTTCCCCTTGGTCTGTTGTGACAATATAACCATCTTTCAATGCAATTTCACTGTCACGTAGCCAATTTGTGTTGGGGACATATCCAGCAAAGACAAAAACGCCAAGACCTTTTTCATCGCTGAAGGTGTCAATATTTCCTGTGGTTTTATTTTTCAGGGAGATAGATTGGAGGAAGTTATTTCCTTCTACCTTCTCTACCTCTGTTTCAAAATGAACTGTCACCTTTGGATGGTCTATCACTTTGTCTGCCACAGTCTGTGCACAAGAAAAGCTGTCTCCTCGCACAACCATGTGAACATGGGAAGCATATTTCGTCAGGAAGATTCCCTCTTCCACAGCAGCAAAACCGCCGCCAATGACATAAATATCCTTATTTTTGAAAAATTCCCCATCACAGGTGGCACAGTATGCCACACCACGGCCTTGAAATTCATGTTCCCCTGGAAAACCAAGTTTACGAGGATTGGCGCCTAAGGCTAAAATCACCGACAAACATTCAAATTCCCCTTGACTGGTGGTAATTTTTTTGATTGGTTTACTATGATCAATTTTTCTAACTTGAGCAAATTGAAATTCAGCACCAAAGTTTTCCCCTTGCTTGTGCATGGCGTGGGTCAATTCTTCTCCACTGGTATGGAATACCCCTGGGTAATTCACCACTTCCGAGGTGATCGTAATTTGCCCACCAATTTTTTCTTCTTCTAGGACAAGCACCCGATATTTCGCACGAGCCATATAGATCGCAGCAGATAAACCGGCTGGTCCTGCTCCCACAATGATTAAATCGTAAATATTTGACATAGTTTTCCTTTCAAGGTCTTATTTTGAAAAGCCCAGAAAAAGACTGGCTTTTTCTGGAAGCTTTTCTTATTTCCTCTGACAGGTTTCCCCTTACAGAAGTCCCACCAAATCCAAGCTTGGTTTTAGTGTTTTGCTACCTGGTTGCCATTTTGCAGGACAAACTTCGTCACCATGTTCAGCCACAAATTGTAGTGCTTGGACACGACGCAAAAGCTCGTCTGCGTTACGACCTACGTTACCAGCAAGGACTTCGTAAGAAACAATTTTACCTTGTGGATTGATGATGAAGGTACCACGTTCTGTCAAACCAGCCTCTTCAATCATAACATCAAAGTCACGTGCCAAAGCAGCAGTAGGGTCTGCTAACATTGGATAGTTGATTTTTTTGATGGTATCAGAGACATCATGCCATGCTTTGTGCACAAAATGAGTGTCGCAAGACACAGAATATACTTCGCAACCAAGTTTTTGGAATTCTGCGTATTTATCAGCCAAATCTTCTAGTTCTGTGGGGCAAACAAAGGTAAAGTCTGCTGGATAGAAGAAGAAAATGGACCATTTCCCCATAATATCCTCTTTTGTTTTGGTAACAAATGCGTTTTTGTGGAATGCTTCCACCTTGAATTGAGCTACTTCTTTTCCGATTAGTGACATATGATTGTCCTCCTAAATTCTTAATTTAATCAGCCGGATTCCTCCTTGCTGTAAGTCTATATTAACATAAGCTAACCAGCTTGTCAATAACTATTCTTATTATTTCTTAAAAAAATTTTTTTATACACGAAAAAGAAAATTTTTTAAACTTAAGCCTTCACTAGTGCTACAATTTTAATTTTTGGAAATTCTTTCTAATGCTTTTCAAATATGTGATTTTTTAATTTTATAGGAGAATAGATGGACTTTTTGGTGATTTTGGACAAAAAAGTTCTGAATCCAAATTGGATTCAGAACTTATAAAATAAGGACAAAATTTATATTTTATCAAATTAGGAAATTCTCTATTATATTATTTGTCTAGGGTATGCCTTGGTGCTTCATTGATAAACATACAAGATTTCCCCAGTTGTGATACCACTGCGTTGGACGCTGTCATCTTGTATTCTTCGTATATTTTGGCATGGCCTGTTTCAAAACGTACCACATATTTCGGAGGAAGCTGACTGAGGCAATGGGCAATCACATCAAAAAGACACTGCTGGCAAGAGCAAATCCCAAATGTCTCCAGAAAATGAGGAGCCATTTCTTTTACTAACTGTTCTGTTAGATTATAGTAAGTAATTGGCTCATTCTCCCCACGGTTCACCATGGGATTGTCCACATTTGGACTGCCATTTACTGCATCAGGATCTGTCACTGCTAAATCATAAGAAGGTAGCTCTTCAATGGGTTCTTGCTCTCCTAGCTCTAAGGGCATGGAAGGAGCCAAAGAAATGGAATCTGGATTGGTTGCCTCTGGAGGGAGAATTGGATCTAAAAACAAAGAGTTTTCTTCTTTTTTCTCTGGAGTCTGGGGGAACTCGGGCAACTCAGGCAACTCTTCCACAGAAATCTCTGTCGATTCTTCCTCGCCTTCCTCTGCCACTGTTTCTTTTGGTGCTTCTGCCACCTCTTGTGGTAAAGATTCTGGCTCTTCTGCCACTTCTTGGGACAAGGATTCTGGCTCTTCTGCTACCTCTTGGAACAAGGATTCTGGTTCTTCTGCTACCTCTTGGAACAAAGATTCTGGTTCTTCTGCTACCTCTTGGAACAAGGATTCTAGTTCTTGCGGTACCTCTTGGAATAAGGATTCTGGCTCATGAGAGACTTGGGGTGTTAACTCTTCTACAGATTCTTCCAAGGCATCTTGTATTTGAGCAGAAAGATTTGCATTTTGATGGTGTTCCTGAAACACACTCTCTTCTATACCGTCTAAAATCTCTGGAGGAGGTATTTTAGATGGTTTTTCTTGCGTGGCGAGAGGTTTCATGTCCTCTGCAGAGGGCATAGGTGGTGGGTAAGCAACAGATTCCGGTAAACTAAGGTTTTCCTCCTGATCAAAGGAAGGTGGCTTATAGTCCTCAGGCTCTTTTTTTTCTGAGGAAATCACAGGGAACTGCACGTCTCTCACTTGAGGTTCTCGACGGGGTTCTTCTATATTTTCTGCCACAGGGGCTTCTTCTGCCACGGGAGGCTCTTCTGCCACGGGAGTTTCTTCTGCCACGGGTGGCTCTTCTGCCACAGGGGACTCTTCTGCCACAGGGGCTTCTTCTGCCACAGGGGCTTCTTCTGCCACAGGG
>JAWXUL010000023.1:0-43339 GCA_044432725.1 Eubacteriales bacterium | reverse complement strand
GGTTCAGGCTCAGGCTCTGGTTCAGGCTCTGGTTCAGGTTCAGGTTCTGGCTCTGGTTCAGGCTCTGGTTCAGGCTCTGGTTCAGGCTCTTTGATTTCATAAGTCACAAGCCCAGTCAAGTCAATTTGATAGTTGTCAGAATCAAAATCACCATTATCCACGAGAGCAAGGGTACCTTCTGTGATTTGATAAATCCCTGATGCCTGAGTCCCACTCTCCAGAAGCATGATATCTTCCTCGGCGGATTCCTCTGTGCTACTGAGGGTCATGGTTCTAAAAGAGGAGGTAAACTGTGAGAGGCGACTGGCAGAAGAATAGTCTTGGACAATGGAGAGGGTACTGGTGCCATTGTCAGCAATCCACTCTAAACCAAGGGAACCTGTAAATTCTGGCTCTTCCCCGTCCACTTCATTGGAAAAAGCAAAGAGAATTTCAATCTCTTCCCCCGCTGTGACTGTTTGATTTGTCTCTGGGGTGATGATCAACGAGCGTTCCTTGATTTCGTAACGTAGCACTGTGCTTGTGCCGTAATAATTGCCCAAACCAACAACCACAGCAGCATATTCCCCAGCATTGACGTCAGTGCTTAGGATATCAATTTTGTAATCCACATTCAGCTGAAGCTCCTTGTTATCTTGATTATAAATCTTGATATCCCCTTCAGAGATGGATTTCCCAGAATAAACCAAAGAAGCAGTGATTTCCATGGTTTCAGATTCAATTGGTTTTGCATTGATCGTATAACTGACCCCATCCTGAAAAACAAGACTGTGATTACTGGCAAAGAAATAGGTGCTTTCCTCTTCCGTTTTTCCATCTGTCAAAGCAAGACTGCCAAGGGAAATGGTATAATCCCCAACCATATACTCCTCAGCGGACACTTCAGCACCACTGGAATCAGTCAAAGCCAAATTCCCAGTGAAAGCAGCTGTTTGTCCCAATGCCCCAACACTTGCTGTGTAAGTAATGGTCACTGCGTCACCTAAGGTGTGGGATTGCTCTATGACTGGCGTGACAGTCACTGGGTAAGGAAGAATTTGGAAGTTTGCAGAGAGTTCTCCAGTATAATGACCAGTCCCTGTTACTGTGACTGTGGGCTGTCCTACTGTCACAAATGTGTTACTGGAATAGGACACAGTATAGTCTTTCCCTCTGAGTAGAAGGGTATCCCCCAAAGTAACCTCTGGCACAGGGGTAATGGCAGAGCCAGAATAAACTTGGTCTGGAATATCAGCAATGGTTCCTAGAGATAGGTCAATGGGGAGAATGGCGAAAGAAGCCGTAGCAGAGTTTTCATAATTCCCCATCCCTGTGATGGTGAGGGTGGCTTGGGATGCAGATGTGGTGAGATTGATGTTGTTGGCATAAGTTACAGTGTAATCCCTATCTTTCACAAGGGTTTTGCCCCCCACTGTCACCACTGGTACAGGGGTAATGGCAGAGCCAGTGTAAATTTGCTCTGGAATCTCAGCAATCACAGCATCAGTCAGGTCAATGGGGAGAATGGCGAAAGAAGCCGTGGCAGAGTTTTCATAATTCCCCATCCCTGTGATGGTGAGGGTGGCTTGGGATACAGATGTGGTGAGATTGATGTTGTTGGCATAAGTTACAGTGTAATCCCTATCTTTCACAAGGGTTTTGCCCCCTACTGTCACCACTGGGACAGGGGTAATGGCAGAGCCAGTGTAAATTTGCTCTGGAATCTCAGCAATCACAGCATGAGTCAGGTCAATGGGACTGATGGTAAAATAAACAGTGATATTACCAGTATAATTCCCCATCCCAGTGAGGATGATCGATGCTTTTAATTCTGATGTACTGACATTGCTGTTATTGTCATACGCAACAGTATAATCAGTCCCTTTCACAAGGGGGTTGCCCCCAAATGTCACCACTGGTTCAGGGGTGATGGCAGAGCCAGTATAGGCAACATCTCCCACAGGAGAAACCATATCTGTAGAGAGGTCTTTTGCTGAAATAGTGAATGTTTTAGTGACAAAGTCTATATACTTCCCTTCCCCTGTCACAATGACTGTTGCTGTGTTGCTTGCATTGATGTTCTTGTCATAACTAAGGCTATAATCTTTCCCTTCTGTCAAAGGAATATCACCAATGCTCACAGTGACCAAAGGTGTGATGGCAGAGCCTGTATAAGTATGGCTTCCTTGCACAGTCACATCAGCAGTAGAGATAGAAACTTCAGCTGTTAGGATTTCAAATGTTACAGTGTCTTTATTAGAATAATTCCCTATCCCAGTGACAGTGACGGTGGCTATGCCAATTTCGACGTTGTCCTGATACGCTACAGTATAATCCTTGTCTTTCGTCAAAGTGGTAGAGCTGTGCATAACTGTAATTTCGGGGGTGATTGCCTGCCCTGTATAGATAAATTCTTTCTCGCAAGAAATCGTAGTTGTTGCGATGGGTTTTGCTACGATGGTGAATGTTTCGGTCACAGAGTCAACATACTTCCCTGTTCCTGTCACAATGACTTTTGCCTCTGTGCCTGCATTCACGTTATTGTCATAGCTAAGGGTAAAATCTGATCCTTTCGTCAAAGGAAGACCAGCAAGTTCCACAGTTACCTCTGGTTCAACTTTATTCATTGTATACATAGAGGAGCCTTGGACAGTCACGACAGCAGAGGAGATAGAAATTTTATCTGTTATGATTTTGAAGGTAGTACTGGCAGTACCTGAATAATTCCCTTTCCCATTGATGGTGACAGTAACTGTGCCAATATTCATGTTGTCGTCATAGGAGACGGTGTAATCCCAGCCCTTTGACAAGGTTTTGCTGCCTAATTTCACAGTCATATCAGGGGTGATGGCAGAGCCTGTATAAACTTGGTCTGAAATTGGAGAAAAAACAGCATGAGTCAGAGCAACCGCAGTAATCTCAAAAGAAGCAGTGGCAGTACCTGAATAATTTCCTTTCCCATTGATGGTGACAGTAGCAGTACCTACATTGGTATTGTCTAAGTAGCTGACATCATAGCCGTCAGAAGGCAAAGTGATGCCATTGTGGATGAGCACAGGGGTTGGTGTGATGGCAGAGCCTGTATACTCCTCATCTCCAAGAGACTGTATCATGTCAGCAGTCAATGTTAAGGGAGTGATGGAGAATGTTACATCTAAACTGCCCGTATAATTCCCGCTCCCAGTGATGGTGATGGTGGCAGTGTCGCCACTAGGGTTGGTGACATTCTGATTATTAGTATAAGCAAGGGCATAATCCTTGTCTTTTGTCAAAGTGAGATTATTGTAACTGACTGTAATGTCTGGGGTGATTGCTTCCCCTGTATAGGTTTGGCTAGAAGGCAGATTGGAAAGCATATCAGTGGTCAATGTTTTTTTGCTGATGGTATAGGTTTTCCTTACGCTACCTGTATAGTCATCCCCTTTTCCAGAGATGGTGACTGAGGCTGTGCCTGTATTGGTGTTGTCGCTATAGGAAAGGGTGTAATCTGTCCCTTGGTTCAAAGCTTTCCCATCCATTTCCACAGTCACTGTAGGCTTAATTTCTGCCCCTGTATAGGTGAAGTCGGTGTCAGATAGGGTGATGGTGGTATCTTCCATGTCTGTGGGAGAGGGGGTAGCATCAGGAAGGAGATTAGAGTCTGGCGTAAATATTGCGCCATCACTTGTGTTGGCAGTCCCTACATTTTTTCCATCCTTGTCATAAATATCAACAGTGAAAGACCCATTTGCACTTAAGCCTGAAGTGCTGATGGTAAAAGAACCTTTTGGAACATATTTTAAAGGATCGCTCCCTTGAAAGTGTTGCCAGATTTCTTTGTCGTAATAGATCATGAACGCAGAGCTGGTATCACCATAATATTTGCTGGAAAATACCTGTGCTGAAGAGTCAATGCGAGAAAATAGTGTGTCAATTTCGTCGGAATCGCCCCCAATAAAAACAACAGAAGAGCCAGTCACAGATATTTTCCCTTTTAGGGCTGATAAATCAACATTTTTACTGTCTACAAAAAGGACAGCGTTATTCACCACAATTTGATTTGCGGCAAGAGAAGCGTCTCCACTGGAAGTTAACAAGTTTACTACTGCTCCATTGGTAATAGACAGCGTTCCTTGGCTTGAAATGCCCTCTGTGCCTCGAATCATAATCTCAGTGTCTGTTCCTGTGAAAGTGATGTCTTTTGTAGTGGTAACACCTGTTTTATCTGCTGTGTAATTCCCTTGAATGATTGCATTAGTGCTGAAGTCAAGGGCGTTTTGCGTGTTGATTTGACTTGTTAAATGGTGTAAAGTGATATTCAAAGTATCTTGAAAAGAACTTGCATTCCCCACAGCAAAATCAATATAGGTTGAGGAGGTAGAAGAAATATCATTATAAATTGTAACATCTTCGCTCGTGCTTAAATAAACAGTAGAAGAGTCCGTATAGAAGTCTTGGGGGTCACTGCTGTCCCCTTTTTCTAATCCTTCCCCTGAAGTGGTTTTGCAAATAAACAGTCTGCCGATTCCTGTTTCCGTAGTCAGAGCAATGGTAGAAGTCCCTTGATAGGTGGTGATGGATTCTGAGTCAGATGGCTCTTCGTCGTAAGTTTCTTCTTCGTTGGAATCTACATCCTCGCTTGAATCCTCTTCTTGGCTTGTATCCACATCCTCGCTAAAATCTTCTTCCTCACTGGAAGCCTCTCCCCCTTGCTCTTCTTGAGAGGAGGCATCAGGTATTTCTTCCCCAGTGTTTCCTTGCAGATAGGATTCTTCTGTTTCCTCGTCTGTGAAACCACGAATGAAGGTTTGGATTTCAGGATTAAAGTGAAACAAAGAAAGCACAAGGGTAAAGGCAAGTGCAATTAAAGTCAAATTACTCACACGTCTCATCCTGAAAATCCTCCCTTCTTGTTATGTATTAGATTGCTTTTTTACATCGAGAATATCTTACCATTTTACCCTCTTTTTGTCAAGAGAAGCAGTGGCTAATTTTAGCAAATTTTCCACAAAAAGCATCCCAAAAGTCAGCAGCAAATTCTATTGAAAATCACAAGAGAAAAAGGGCGAAAAGAAAATGGAAATTCTCTCCAGAAAAAGCCTTTCCCTGACTTTGTAAAATTTTCTCTCCTCATTGACTTTCAGACAAGATTAAGATATAATGAAGGAAGTTTTGTGCCTGAGTTTGACAGGCTATTTGTTATCATGGAAGGTGTCATTATGTCAAGACTTTATGTAGAAAAGAAACCAGCATTTCGCTCTCACAAGCTTTTACAAGAATTGTCAGAAAACCTAAAAATCTCCACAATCAAAGAAATTCGCATCCTGCTATCCTATGATGTGGAAGGCGCCATTGCCTCTCCCCAGATACTAGCAGAAGGGAATGTGGATGATTGGAAAGAAGAGTCTTGGGAGGAAAAAGGGGATTTTATCTTAGGAATTCGCCCCTTAGATGGTCAATTTGATGTGCGTGCAGCCTTTGCAGAAGAATGTTTGAAAATGGCAGACCCAAGCCTTTCTCCCAAAGTGAAAACAGCTGTATTCTACATTTTTTACGGCACATTGACAGAGGAAGAGAAAAAGAACATAGAGGGCTATCTCCTAAACCCTGTGGAATCCAGTCTTTGCACCCTAGAGGATAAAGTGGATTTTTCTGCCCGTGGACAAGCCCCCCAATCAGTGGAGCAAGTAGAAGGCTTTGAAACTCTTGGAGAGTCCGAGTTAAAAGCCCTGTCCCAAAGCCATGGCTTTGCCATGTCCTTGGCTGACTTGATGATGATTCAAGCCTATTTCAAAGAAGAAGGACGCTCCCCCACCATCACAGAGCTAAAAGTCATTGATACCTATTGGTCTGACCACTGCCGTCATACCACCTTTATGACCCAATTAGAACAGGTACATTTTGCAGACGCAATCATCGAAAAATCCTTTCAAGAATATCTGAAGTTGAGAGAGGACCTATCTATCACAAAGCCCATTTGTTTGATGGACCTTGCTACCATTGGGGCAAAATATTTGAAAAAGCATGGGAAACTAGAGGATCTGGACGAATCAGAAGAAATCAACGCTTGCAGCATCAAGCTAGAGGTCCAAGGAGAGCCTTGGCTTTTGATGTTCAAAAACGAAACCCACAACCATCCAACAGAAATCGAGCCTTTTGGAGGGGCAGCCACCTGTCTAGGAGGCGCCATCCGTGACCCACTCTCTGGGCGAAGCTATGTCTTTGCAGCCATGCGTGTCACAGGGGCAGCAGACCCCAGAGGGGATTTTTCCCAAACCATTCAGGGAAAATTGCCACAAAAAATCATCACCACAAAAGCTGCTTTGGGCTACAGCTCTTATGGCAACCAAATCGGACTTGCCACAGGGGGGGTCTATGAACTGTATCACCCTGACTATGTGACAAAACGCATGGAAGTAGGCGCTGTGTTGGGGGCTTGCCCAGCAAAAAATGTGGTGAGAGAAACTCCTGTTTCTGGAGACGTGATTTTGTTGCTAGGTGGTCGCACTGGGAGAGATGGCATCGGTGGTGCCACAGGCTCTTCCAAAGTGCAAACGGATCAAAGTACAAGCCAAAATGCCTCGGAAGTGCAAAAGGGTAATCCAGTGGAAGAGAGAAAAATACAGCGACTCTTCCGCAATCCCAAAGCCACCACGCTGATTAAGCGTTGTAACGACTTTGGAGCGGGAGGGGTTTGTGTTGCTGTGGGAGAGCTTGCTCCCAGTCTTTCCATTGACTTAAATGCAGTGCCAAAAAAATACGAGGGCTTAGATGGGACAGAACTTGCCATTTCCGAATCTCAAGAGAGAATGGCTGTGGTGCTTCACCCCAAAGATGTCCCAGTATTCCTTTCCCTGTGTCAAGAGGAAAATCTGGAAGTGACTCCTGTGGCAAAGGTGACAGACAGTGGTTATCTTACCATGGAATGGAATGGGGAAAAGATTTTCCACGTAAAAAGAGCCTTTTTAGATACCAATGGTGCAGCTGCGACCACCAAGGTAGAAGTATCACCAGTAAAGTTGGACTTCTTCACCCAAGAAAGAACCTTCTCCAAAGAGAGCCTGTTATCTGATTTAGGGAGCCTTTCATCTTGCTCCCAAAAAGGATTGTCCGAGCATTTTGACAGCACCATTGGCACAGGGACAGTGCTGTCCCCCTTTGGTGGAAAACATCGCCTGACCCCTCCTGATGGCATGGCTGTGAAATTACCCATGCTCCCCCCTGACAGTGGGGTCACAGCATTGATGTCCTATGGCTGTATTCCAGAACTTGGCATAGGATCTCCCTTTCACGCTGGGGTTTATTCAGTCATAGACGCATTGTCAAAAATCGTGGCAATGGGTGGGAACTATGAAAAAGTCCGTCTCTCGAACCAAGAGTATTTCGAGAGAATGGTAGATGAAACAGCCTTTGGTAAACCTGTGGCTGCTCTTTTGGGGGTTTTAGAGGTACAAAGAGCCTTGGAAATCCCCTCCATTGGAGGAAAAGACAGTATGTCTGGTAGTTTCGGAGACTTAAAAGTCCCACCCACCATCATTTCCTTTGCAGTCACCCACGAGGACAGTCAGCATATCATCTCCCCAGAGTTCAAACAATCAGGGAGCGAAGTCTATTTTGTGTCTATCCAAACAGACAAGAACCATCTTCCAAACTATGAAGATATAAAAGAAAAATATCAAAGGATCTATCAGACAATCACCCAAGGCACCATTCTCTCGGCAAAAGCAGTCTCTTACGGTCATCTTGCCAGCACTTTAGTGGAAATGATGTTAGGAAATGACATTGTCTTGGATCAAATGGCAATAGAGTCTGCTGTCCATGGTTTTGGGATTGTCATAGAAGTGACAGAGGGAAGTGCTTTTCAGGACTGTATCTATCTCGGGAAAACCGTGGAAAGTAAGAGTATTTTATTCAAAGACGGGAATCAAATTACCCTAGAGGAAATGAGGGAAGCCTATACCAGTCCTTTGGAAAAGGTATTTCCTTCCCACACAAAAACCACTGGCACAGCTGAAACCATAAGTTTTAGTGAGAGAAGTAGCCACAAACCCAAAACATCAATGGCAAAACCCAAGGTTTTTATTCCTGTGTTCCCCGGAACAAACTGCGAATATGATACCATTTCTGCCTTTGAATCAGCCGGGGCAATCTGTGAAACCATTGTCTTTCGTAACGGAAGCCCCCAAGATATTTTGGAAACCCTAGAAGCCTATGGGAAAGAGATCAGCAAGTCGAAAATCCTCATGCTCCCAGGTGGTTTTTCTGCTTCTGACGAGCCAGATGGATCGGCGAAATTCATCACAGCTGTGCTGAAAAGTCCCAAAATCAAAGAAGAAATTCAAAAGCTGTATCTCCAAAGAGATGGCTTGATTTTGGGGATTTGTAATGGATTTCAAGCTTTAGTCAAGGTAGGGCTCTTGCCCTTTGGAGAAATCAAAGATTTAGAGGAAGGGATGCCAACTCTCACCTATAATGAAATAGGCAGACACATTTCTTGTCTCTCTGATACACGGGTTGCTTCTTGCCTGTCTCCTTGGCTTTCTCACTGTACGGTGGGCGACCTCCACACCATCGCCATGAGCCATGGGGAAGGGCGATTTGTCGCCGAAGAATCCGTATTAAAAACCATGATTGCTCAAGGACAAATCGCCACCCAGTATGTGAATCCTTTGGGGCAAGCCACCATGGAAAGCCCCCATAACCCCAATGGATCTGTCCTTGCCATCGAAGGGATTTCTAGTCCCTGTGGGAGGATTTTCGGGAAAATGGGTCACAGTGAACGTTATGCCAAAGATTTATATCAAAATATACAAGGAAACCTCTATCAGCCTATTTTTGCGGGTGGAGTAGATTATTTTAAATAAAGTATGTCCTGAGGAGGGCTTGTTCCTTCCTAGCGTCATAAAAGGAGAGTAAAAAATGAAAGTAGCAGTGGTTATGGGTTCTGATTCCGACTTGGAAGTGACCAAAGGAGCCTTGAAAGTATTGGAGAAATTTGGTGTAGATTACGAGGTGCGTGTGATCTCGGCACATCGTACCCCAGAAATCGCCTTTGATTTTGCACAAAATGCCCAGAAAAACGGCATAGAAGTCATCATTGCCGTGGCGGGGAAGGCAGCCCATCTCGCCGGAGTCATGGCTGGCATCAGCACCCTTCCTGTCATTGGCTTGCCCATCAAATCCTCTACCATGGATGGACTGGATTCCCTTTTGTCTGTGGTGCAAATGCCCTCTGGGGTCCCTGTTGCCACTGTGGCGATTAACGGCGCTGATAATGCAGGACTCCTTGCTGTGCAAATTTTGTCTGTAAAATATGACATATTAAAAGAAAAATTCCATGATTATAAAAAAGAAATGAAAGAATCTGTCATTGCAAAAGATAAGAAAGTAGGAGGATTAGATCTATGAGCAAGGGAGCACAACTGTACGAAGGAAAGGCGAAAAAAGTCTTTGCCACAGAAAATCCAGAAGAATGTATCATTGAATACAAAGACGACGCCACAGCATTCAACGGCGAGAAAAAAGGGACAATCTTGGGAAAAGGTGTCATCAACAATTTGATGTCTGCTGTGATGTTTGAAATGCTAGAAAAAGAAGGCATTGAAACTCATCACGTGGAAACCCTCTCTGACCGAGAAAGTCGAGTGAAAAATGTAAAGATTTTGCCTTTGGAAGTGATTGTGCGAAACATTGCAGCAGGTTCCTTTGTCCAGCGTTTGGGCATTGAAGAAGGGCTTGTATTGAAACGTCCTCTCTTTGAATTGTGTCTGAAAGATGATGATTTGGGGGATCCCTTCATCAGCGAGGATATCGCAGAAATCTTGGATTACGCCACCCCAGAACAGGTGCAAACAGTGAAATCCATGGCACTTCGTATCAATGAATTGATGATTGCCTTCTTTGACAAGAAAAATATCAAGCTAGTAGATTATAAATTGGAATTTGGCTTGTTCCAAGGGCGAGTGATTCTCGCAGACGAGATTTCCCCTGACACTTGTCGTTTATGGGACAAAACCACTGGAGAAAAATTGGACAAAGACCGTTTCCGTCGTGATTTGGGAGGCACAGAAGAAGCATACCAAGAAGTGATGAAACGACTGACAGAGGGGACATAGAATGGAAAACGGACTGCCATTTGACTCACTACAAGAAGAATGTGGTGTCTTTGGGATTTATTCCAAATCAGGGGACTATGATGTGGCAAGGTTTATCAACTATGGTCTCATTGCCTTGCAACATCGTGGGCAAGAAAGTGCAGGCATCGCCACTTATCGTAATAAAAAAATCGTCTACTACAAAGAAATGGGCTTGGTCAGAGAAGTATTCAACCAAGATTCTATCTTTAAAATGCTAGATGGGAACATTGCTTTGGGTCATGTGCGATATTCCACCACAGGGAACAGCTATGCATTTAACGCTCAGCCCTTAGTCACTCAGTATAAAGGTGGCTCCATCGCACTGGCACACAACGGCAATCTCATCAATGCACTGGAGATACGTGATGAATTAGAGGATTCAGGTGCTACCTTTCAAACCACCATTGACAGCGAAGTCATCGCCAAGGTCATTGCCCGTAATTATCCCAGAATGGGCTATCAAAAAGCAATCATCGAAGCTTGCAAGGTGATTCGTGGTGCTTTTTCTTTGGGGATTATTTGCGAGGATAAGTTGATTGGGGTGCGTGACCCCCATGGACTACGTCCTTTGTGTATTGGCAAGTTCCGAGATGGCTATGTGCTGTCTTCAGAAAGCTGTGCTTTTTCTGTCATTGGGGCTGAATTTATCCGTGATGTTCATCCAGGGGAACTTGTGATCATCGATGACAACGGCATTGAATCCATTTTGTATGATGACAGTCAAAAAAGAGCGACTTGCTCCTTTGAATATGTCTATTTCTGTCGTCCTGACTCTGTGGTGGACGGCATCAGCGTGTACCAAAGCCGTCTTGCCATTGGGAAAATTTTGGCTGAAGAAGACAGAGCAGAAGGCATGGAAAAACCAGATGTGGTGATGGCTGTCCCAGACAGTGGCACAGTGTCAGCCATTGGCTATGCAGAAGAATGTGGGGCGCCTTTTCGGGAAGGTCTCTTGAAAAATAAATATCTGGGACGTACCTTCATCGCCCCGACACAGGAGGAGCGGGAACTCCTTGTTTCCCTGAAACTCTCTGTGCTAGCAGAAAATGTGCGAGATAAAAATGTTGTTTTGGTGGATGACTCCATTGTGCGAGGGACCACCAGTAAAATCATTTTGAAGATGCTCCGTCAAGCAGGGGCGAAATCAATTCATCTTCGCATTGCCAGTCCACCTGTGAAGCATAGCTGTCATTTTGGACTGGACACCTCTGATGAGAAGGAACTCCTAGGGGCGAATCACAGCCCAGAGGAAATTTGTCAAATCATAGGGGCAGATTCTTTGAAATTCATTCAAGTACCACAATTATCCAAAGCCATTGGCAAAAGTGATCTGTGCTTTGCTTGCTTTAACAAAGAATATCCCATGGAAATCCCTGAAAATCTGAAAAAACTTGTGTTCGAGGAGAGATAATATGCTCACGTATAAAGATGCTGGTGTGGACACCCAAGAGGGTCAACGTGCTGTCCAATTAATGAAAACCCATGTAGAGAAAACATTTTCCCCCAATGTGCTCACAGGGCTTGGCTCTTTTGGTGGATTGTATTCTTTGGGGAAACAGTTCATGGAAGAACCTGTGTTGGTGGCTGGCACAGATGGAGTGGGGACAAAGCTAAAAATCGCCTTTCAAATGGACAAACACGATACAGTTGGGCAAGATTTGGTGGCGATGTGTGTCAATGACATTCTGTGTCAAGGCGCCATGCCTCTCTTTTTCCTAGACTATATCGCCACAGGAAAAGTTGTGGCAGAAGAAATTGCCGTTCTTGTTTCTGGTATCGCCAAAGCCTGTGAAGCATCTGGTCTTTCTCTCATTGGGGGAGAGACAGCAGAAATGCCAGATTTCTATCAGCCCAAAGAATATGACATGGCTGGCTTTGCTGTGGGCATGGTAGACCGGAAAAAGATTGTGGATGGTAGCAAAGTCTGTGAAGGGGATGTGGTCATTGGGCTTTCTTCTTCTGGGGTGCACAGCAATGGTTTTTCCTTTGTGCGAAAATTGTTTTTCCAGAAGATGGGCTATACAGTGGACAGCCATATCGAAGAATTAGGCATGACCTTGGGGGAATCCCTCCTGACCCCTACAAAGCTTTATGTCAAGCCTGTCCAAGCAGTCTTGGCAGAGGTGGAAGTCCATGGAATGATTCATGTCACAGGGGGAGGATTTTATGAAAATGTCCCTCGTATTTTAGGAGATGGGCTATCCATCACCATCGAAAAATCCAAAATTACCCCACTGCCTATTTTTGAGTATATCCAAAAAGTGGGAGGCATAGAAGAGCGTGAACTTTACGCCTCTTTCAATATGGGGATTGGATTTATGATTGTGGTGCCAGAATCCCAAGGCGAAAAAGTCCTTGCCATCCTTGCAGAGCAAGGAGAACAGGGGAGAATCATTGGTGAAGTAACAAAAAATACAGAAGAAAAGGTGGTGATTCTGTGAAGAAAATAGCTGTTTTTATTTCTGGGGGTGGAACCAATCTGGAAGCCCTTGCAGACAAAGCAGAAAGTTATGAAGTGAGTTTAATCATTGCCAGCCGTGGAGATGCCATGGGACTGGAACGAGGAAAAGCACGAGGCATCCCCTCGTTTCACGTGGGGAAAGAAAATTTTCCAGAAGAGCCCCAACGCACAGCCCATATCTTAACTTTGCTCCAAGATTATTCCATTGATTATATTGCTTTGGCAGGATATTTGTCCATTGTCCCAAAGGAAATCATAGACAAATATCCAGATAGAATTTTGAACATCCACCCCTCACTCATTCCCAGTTTTTGTGGTGTGGGTTTCCACGGCGCCCATGTCCATGAAGCTGTCTATGAATCTGGGGTAAAAATCACAGGAGCCACCGTGCATTTTGTCAATGAAACTGTGGATGGTGGAACGATTATTCTACAAGATACAGTCCCTGTCCTGTGGAAAGATACCCCCGAGATTATTGGCAGAAAAGTATTAAAAATAGAGCATGAAATCTTCCCCAAAGCCATGAATTTATTGGCATCAGGGAAAGTGAAAGTGACGGACAATCGCACATATATTGAAGAGTAGGAGAGGTAAACATGAGAGCATTGATAAGCGTTTCCAACAAAGAAGGTATCGTAAAGTTAGCAGAGGAGCTGGAAGCCCTTGGGGTCGAGCTAATTTCTACAGGTGGTTCCTATCAAAGACTGAAAGACAGTGGCATCACTGTGACAAACGTTTCTGACATCACAAAATTCCAAGAATGTTTGGACGGACGTGTGAAAACCCTACACCCCACCATCCATGCAGGGATTCTTGCCGTTCGTAGTAACGAGAGCCATATGAATACCTTGAAAGAACTGGACATTACCCCCATTGATATCGTCATCATCAATTTATATCCCTTTAAAGAGACCATTTCCACCACAGGGGTCACCTTGGAAGAAGCCATTGAAAACATTGATATTGGTGGACCTACCATGTTACGAGCAGGGGCAAAAAATTATCAAGATGTGGCAGTGGTCACAGACCCAAAAGATTATGACTTGCTCCTTACAGAATTAAAAGAAAAAAAGGAAATTTCTTTGGAAACAAAGACTTATCTAGCAGCCAAGGTCTTTGAAGAAACAGCCTTTTATGACAGTTTGATTGCAGAGTATCTCCGGAAAAGACAAGGGATTCAATTTCCTGAAAAACTCACTGTGCCACTGGAAAAGGCACAGGGGCTTCGCTATGGAGAAAACCCTCATCAAGCGGCCTGTTTCTATAAAGAGCCTATCCCCATGAAAGGGGCAATCACAGAAGCCACCCAACTGGCTGGGAAAGAGCTTTCTTACAACAACATCGGCGATGCCAATGCTGCCATCAATTTGGTCAAGGAATTTCCAGAACAGCCATGCGTGGTGGCAATCAAACACGCCACCCCTTGTGGGGTTGCCTTGGGGATGGATTTATTCACAGCCTATGAAAAGGCATATGCCTGTGACCCACAATCTATCTTTGGAGGTATTGTCGCCACAAATCAGCTGATAGATGAAAAAACAGCGAAAAAAATGTGTGAAATCTTCTTAGAAGTCATCATTGCTCCTTCCTTTTCCCCTGAAGCCTTGGAAGTGTTTCAAGCAAAGGAAAACCTTCGCCTGTTAAAACTCCCTCACTTGATTCGTGGGCAAGAAGCAGGGCTGACCATGAAAAAAGTCACAGGTGGTATGTTGGTGCAAGAAATGGACGTACTGCCTATGTCCAGTGAATATAACATCTGCACAGAACGCATCCCCAGTGGGAGCGAGATCACAGATATGATTTTTGCTATGAAAGTCTGTAAGCATACAGCCTCCAACGCCATTGTCTTTGCCAAAGATGGCGCCACCATTGCAGTGGGTGGGGGTCAGGTCAGCCGTGTTTGGTCTGTGGAAAACTGCGCTGACCATATGCTCTCTGATGGTATGGGTGCTGTGATGGCCTCTGATGCCTTCTTCCCTTTCCCTGACAGTATAGCCATTGCCGCCAAAGCTGGCATCAAGGCAATCATTCAGCCCGGTGGCTCCAAACGTGACCAATCCTGTATTGATGCCTGTAACCAACACGGCATTGCCATGATTATGACAGATGTCCGTCACTTCAGACATTGAGGAACTGCCGATGAAAGTATTGCTCGTTGGTTCTGGAGGAAGAGAACACGCCATCTTGGATGCAGTGGTAAAAAGCCCCAAAGTGTCAAAAGTTTTTGTTGCACCTGGGAATATTGGCATGGAAAACCTTGCCACCTTGGTGGATATTTCTGTGGAGGACTTGACTGGACTGCGTGATTTTGCCTTGAATGAGGGGATAGATTTATGTATTGTCGGTCCAGAAATCCCCTTGGTGGCTGGTATCGCAGATTTATTTCAGGCATCTAATATCCCTGTCTTTGGGGTGAATCAAGCTTGTGCCCAGTTTGAAGGAAGCAAAGAATTTACCAAAGAATTTTTGAAAAAATATAACATTCCCACAGCAGCTTATTTGTCCACAGAAAGTTTTCAAGAGGCAGTGGAACACATTGGGGTTTATGGCTATCCCATGGTGATCAAAGCCGATGGACTGGCAGGGGGGAAGGGTGTCCTTCTGCCAGAAACCCCAGAAGAAGCCAAAGAGGCTTTGGAAGATATCATGGTAAAACAGGTGTTTGGTGGGAAGAAAGTTGTCATCGAGGAATTTTTGTCAGGGGTAGAGGCATCCATACTTTGTTTTGTGGACGGAAAAACCATTGTACCCATGGAAACAGCCAAAGACCATAAGCGAGCCCTAGAGGGGGACAAGGGTCTGAACACAGGGGGCATGGGCACTTTTTCCCCCAGTGATATCATGAACCCAACACTGGAGGACAAGATTCATCAAAATATTTTAAAGCCCATTATCCAAGGCTTTGTGGCTGAAAAATTAGATTATAAAGGTATTTTGTTCATTGGCTTGATGATTGAAAACAACGAGCCCAAAGTATTGGAATTCAATGTGCGTTTGGGGGACCCTGAAACCCAAGTGGTGCTCCCCAGACTGGAAACGGATTTCATCGAAATTGTGGAAAAAATTCTCGCTGGAGAACTGGACTCCTGTCCCATTCACTGGAAAGAGAATCACTCTGTTTGTGTGGTGCTCACAGCACAGGGCTATCCAGAAAAATACCCCACAGGAGATGTGATCACAGGTCTGGACATGGTAGAGGAAGAGGTACTGATCTATCATGCTGGCACAGCCAGAAAAGATGGAAACCTAGTGACCCATGGAGGCAGAGTGCTGAATGTGGTGGCGATGGGAGAAACCATGGCAGAAGCAAGAGCGAAGGTCTATGCAAATATCGAAAAAATTCAATTTCAAGGAAAAACCTATCGAAAAGATATCGGATATTAAAAAGAGAGGCTGTATCACAAAATCATTGTGACGCAGCCTCCCTTTTTGTTGTCAAGCAAGTCCTTAGGAAAACATTTCCTGTATTTTTTTTGCCATCTCTTCTGCTGTCCGTAGGTGACTTTCTTCCTCTAAATGCAAGTGGTCACTACCCACAGTGGCGAAATTGCTGGCATCCAAAAAAGCACAGTTTCTCAGCGTGGCGATTTGTTGATACAAACTGCCAAGCTCTAGGGATTTCATCCGAGAAGTTTCATCGTATTCCAAGGATTTGCTCCGAGAGATCTTTTCCCCAATGGGGACAGGTGCAAGAATCAATACCGTTGTTTTTCCCTTGCTGATGCCTGTGCTACTTTGTATTTTTTTCACCAATTCTTCCATACCAGAAGCGATTTCTTCGGCAGATACACGAAAATAACGCTTACAGTCGTTGGTACCCAAAGACAAAACCACCAAGTCCAAAGGCTTGTGCGTCAACAGGGAAATGGGCAGAGCCGTCATACCACAGCGATGAGGTAAAAGAGGATCATCCCAAATAGTGGTACGACCTTCTAATCCTTCTTCGATTAAGTAGAAGTCCTCTCCCAATAGCTGCTGCGTTTTGCCAGTCCAACGGATGTGTCTAGGGAAGCGATTCCCATGGGCATCTTTTCCAAAGGTATTACAGTCGCCAAAGCAAAGAATATTTTTCATACAGTTTCCTCCTTTCTCTTTTCTGCGAGGAATCACTGGTGACTCCTCTTGTGATGATTATATCATAGAAAACAAAAAAGAGCAATCCCCGAAAAAGGAATCTTTTAGAGGTTCCCTTAAGGGAAAAATCCTCTCAACACTTTGGTTGAGAGGATTTGATATCTTATTCCACTGGGCGACGCTCTGGACGTTCTGGACGTTCAGGACGCTCTGGACGTTCAGGACGCTCAGCACGTTCACCATCTTCATCTAAAGGACGACGACGGACACGCTCACGTCGGGCAGGGAGTACAGCATCTGTCTCGCTTTCTGGAATACGCATATAGTTGGGGTGGAATTTAATATCATAGCGATCCACCAAAGCAGCTCTGCTTCCTCGACGGAACAAAAAGGCTTTGTCCAAAGGCATATTCAAAATCTCTGCCACTGGAATTTCTGATTTCACGGACATATATTTGGCAGTCACCACATCTTGTCCACCCAGATAAATACAGTGGTCAAAGTTGTTGATGATGGTTTGGCTACGTTCTTCTCCATAAAGAGCGTTCAGCTGGGTGATACTTTGCAAAATAATGCTGATGTAAATCTCTCTGGAACGGGTAACAGAAACAATGTTGTCAAACCCTTCGATAAAGGTATTGGTGGCAAAGTCATCTAAAATAAAACGAACAGGAATACGCAAACGACCTTTTGGGGTTTCATCTGCTTGATTACAAAGAACTTGTAGTGCTTGGGTGTAAAAAAGACTGGTCAGTCTGTCCAAAGAACGGTCAGTGTCGCTGATAGACAGGAAAACCACTGTTTTTTCTCTGCCCAAACGTTTGAAGTCGATACGATTGTCAGAGGTATACAGTTCCACCACATTGGAAAAACAAAGGGTAGAGAGTCTTTCTCCCAAAATACCCAAAATGGTATTATGGACAGTGGCAATGGAGCGATTGCTACGAAAGAGCTGATATTGACGCACAGCAAAGCTGTGTTCGTCACGGAATTTCAAACGTTCCATCATGTTTTCGAACTCATCAGGGTCACTGCTTAGAATACTTAAAAGACTGTAAACAGAGTCAAGGTTATGCTCTGCTTTGGGACGACATTCCAAAGAATAACCAATCAAGGCAGAGAGATACATCCGAGCAGACATATCAAAAAAAGGATTTTCTTTTCTAGGGTCAAGGGGGACAAGAACGCTAGAAACAGTCAAGATGTCTTGCTCTTGAAAGGCTTTTCGTTCGTGGTCGAAGCGAATGAAATCAAAAGGATTATAGCCACAGGAGTTTTTCAGATTTTTTACATCTAAAATTAAAATCTGATAGCCTTCTTCTTCTAAGAGAGGGCGAACTTGTCGATGTAGATTCCCTTTTGTATCAGCGATGATCATGCTTTCGTTACACTGCATAATGTTTGGTTTTACATAAGTACGTGTTTTACCAGCACCAGAGGGTCCAATGATCAAATCATTGTTATTCAATCTGGTTTTCCAAGTATCATTGCTGATATATTGTCCTTGGGCAAGGATTCTTACGTTTTCGTCTGTTTCTTTTTCTGCCATTGTGCTTACCTCTTTTCTGATATAAATCTTAGTATAATATTTTGAGTGAATTTTTTATATTTTTTTAGGGTGTTTTGAAAATAATTTTTGCTTTGAAAGAAATTTGTTCCTGACAAACCCCTTCCATGGCAAAAGAGCCATCTGACAGGGTCGCACCAGAAATATGGAGAATATCTCCCAAACAACATTCTTTCTGGAATTCCATGTGGAAGGCTTCTGTTCTCACGTCCTGAAGGGAAGGGGGCAAGAAATTCCAGATTATATCCCCATAATTACTGCTGTGCAAGTGACCATTGCCATCAATTTCAGACCATTTGATTTGATATTCTCCCAGAAATTCAAGTTTTTCCTTATTCCATTTCACACGTTGACATGGGGGCAACGAGACAGGACTGGCGTGCTGAAAACGCAGATCCTCTTTGTCTGGTTTCACCAAAGATCTGGTGCTTGGCTGAATGGTCACCCAATCACTACGACCACTGACCATCACTTCTCCTTCTTGATTCAACCACTGGGTCACACGTTGATAAAAAGGACCCTTTGTGCCGTCCATCCATGTTTTAATGGTTAATAACTGAAAACAATGGGGCAGTGTATGTATGGTGATGCTGGTTCTGGTTAGGACAAAGGCAATATCATCTGTACGCAATGTTTCATAGCTCATGCCATAGCGTCTGCAATGTTGGGTGGCAGAGTTCACCAGTTGTTCTAAAATACCCGCCAAACGAAGCTGTAAATTTCCGTCACATTGACCAAAAACCAACTCCTCTTGCCAGAAATATCCGCCTTTCAAGTCTCCTTGGGTTCTATCTGGTAATTTATCTAATGTTTTTTCCATTGTTATCCTTCTTTCTGTTTGCTATCCATATTATAACATATGAAAAAATAAAAATCAAGAGTGGCAATACATTATCCTTCCTGTTTTCTAAATAGAAAAAATAAAACAGGTTGAGAATCTGTGGTAGATTCTCAACCTGTTCACAATCAGAGCGGATAAACAAAGGGGCGTCAGCTTTTAGCTAAAAAAATCAAAGAGGGTCAAAAGCTTAGGATTTTCCAGAGAGGATAATTTTCTCTTTCACTTCTAAGATACGAGAGGGAGAGCAAGAAAGCTCGTCAATGCCCATGGCAATGTAACGCTCTGTCAAGGTGGTGTCCCCACCTGATTCTCCGCAAATCCCCACCCAAGTACCATGGGCGTGGGCATTTTTCACTGTCATTTCCATCAAACGAAGGACTGCTTCGTGATGATAGCTGTATAAATCTTCGATTTTTTCGTTCATCCGATCTACAGCAAGGGTATATTGGGTCAAATCGTTGGTACCGATAGAGAAGAAATCAACGTGCTGTGCCAGTAAATCAGAAAGAACAGCCGCAGCTGGTGTCTCGATCATGATACCAATTTCAATATTGCTGGCATAGGGAATCTTCTCTGCATCCAGTTCTGCCATGACTTGATCCAAACAAGCACGGATTTCCAAGACTTCTGACACAGAAATCACCATGGGGAACATAATTGCCAGTTTCCCATAGACAGAAGCACGGAACAAAGCACGTAGTTGGGTGATAAAGATATGACGCTCTGCAAGACAAATCCGTAAGGCACGATAACCCATGGCTGGATTTTCTTCGTTGGGGATTTGGAAATATGGCGCTTGTTTGTCAGCCCCTAGATCCAAAGTACGAACGATGACTCGTTTCCCTTCCATGGTTTCCAAGACTTCTTTATAAATCCCAAATTGATAGTCCTCTGTGGGGAAATCGTCTTGGTCTAAATAAATAAATTCAGAACGGAACAGCCCGATGCCGTCAGCCCCGGCTGCGAAAGCTACCTTTGCAGAAGGCACATCTCCAATGTTGGCACAAACTTCGATGGTCACCCCGTCCATGGTTTGGGCAGGACGGTCTTTGTATTGCAACAAACGCTCTTTTCTGGCTTGTTCTTCTTTTTGTTTTTCTTGGTATTTTGCCACTGTTTCAGGGCTAGGGTCCAGAATCATTTCCCCTGTACTGCCATCAATGATGAGAGTGAGTGTGTTTTTTTCCATAATGGGAAGGAATTGTTTGGCACCTACCACGGCGGGAATCCCCAAGGTTCTCGCTAAAATGGCTGTATGAGAGTTTTGTGACCCTCTTTCTGTGACAAGAGCAAGGACTTTACTCTTATCCATACTGATGGTATCACTGGGGTACAGGTCCTCTGCGATGACAATGACAGGTTTCTCCATCCCAGAGAGTCCCTCGTTACTGCCACCCAAAAGATGTTTGATCACACGGTTGGAGATATCACGCACATCATCAGCACGTGCCATCATATAATCGTCCCCAGAGTCTGTGAACATCTTCGCAAGGAAAAACTTCGTCCGTTCCACAGCGCAAGCTGCGTTTAGCATTTCATCTTTGATGATATTTTCGATACTTTCCACAAAATCTAGGTCAGCCAACATCATGCGATGCGCCTCTAAGATTTCTGCTTCTGCTGGCCCTAGCTCGGTCAAGGCTTTTTGGTGAAGCCCTTCCAGCTCTTTGTCAGCTTTTGCCTGAGCTGCTTTGAAAATCTCGATTTCTTTTGCCACGTCTTGGATTTCTTCGTTAGTAACGATTAAATTATCTCTCTGGATAAAAAAGGTTTCTCCCATGGCTATGCCAGGAGAAGCGTTGATGCCTTTGAAAATTTGTTCCATGGTATTCCACTCCTCTTTTTGTTTTTTATGTTCAATGAGATAGGCTAGGAATCATCAGATTCCTTTTGGTTCTTCTGTGTCCCTCTGGGGAGAGGGACACAGAAGGGATGGGGTTCCTTAAAAAGTTTCTTTGCAAAATTGTTCCAGTGCTACAATATCAGTGGGAGCGTTTTCCCCTTCTAGGGTAAAGGTGATGGTCTCTCCTTCTTTGATGGCAAGACCCATAAGGCTAAAGAGACGTTTTGCATCAGCAGTTTTCTCGCCCTTGGTCACAGAAACCTTACTGTCAATGCCCTCTAAAAATTTCACTAATTGGCTGGCAGGACGGGCGTGCAAGCCCACTTCGTCAACGACAACATAATCAAAAGTATTCATAATTTTATTTCCTTTCAAGTAACAACTGATTAAACAGATGTGGTAATGTTAAAATATTCAAGCAAAGCTTTTTCAGCTTCTAAATTCCAGATATGGTTGTTTTTATCGCAAATGCTACCAAGTTTTTGGTATAGGTCCTTGTACTTGTCATCTGATTGCCCTAATTTGGTGAAATCGCTCAAAGCCACCATAGGCAAGTCAGTGTGAGTGTAACAAAGCATTTTCCCATTTTTACCAGAGGCAAGATCGGTGAGAATCCCTTCTGGCACTGCCTCGAGTCCACAGATATGAGTGACCATAAAGCATGGGTTCACGTCTCCATTCACAGAAAGGTCCACACATTGTTGCATATCTTCTGGGCTACCGCCAGAAGTCCCCACCACATGGTGAGAGGAGTAGTGGACGTGATAGTAATTCAGCAGAGCAGAACAGTTTTTGTCCACAGGGCCTGCAAAGCTATTGTGACAGCCATCGTAGCCAAGGATTTGGTCAGCTTGCTCCAAGACTGGGGCAAAAGGCACAAAGGTGAAAACATCGTCATAACCAGTACCACCAGAAAGAGCCATCAATTTTTCCACAGCGTCAGCGCTACTGGTGTTGAGATAGTGTAGCTCGATTCCTTTTTTCTTTGCCATTTCTGGTGAAAGAAGGGTAGCAGCACGGTCCAAACGTTCTTGGTTGATATCTGTCACCACAAGAAGAGAAGGCTTTGGCACAGAATCGCCATATTGTGACTTCATCTCTCCGTTGATGCAAAGGTCGATTGCCATCAAGCCCATAGCGCCTGTGGAAGCGAGAAGGGCGATTTTCCCACCTGCTTTGATGCCCATGTCATGTTTATAGACAAACTCTTTGGTGTGATAGCTTGCGTGCATAGCACCTAAGACACAAGAAGTAGGCTCTGCAAGAGAAGCATTGGCGAAGAATTCCCCTTGATAGTCCATGGCACAACCATTGTCAATGGCGATTTTAGGAATGATACAGTATTCTGCATCCCCACCAAAGAACTGGAAGCTGTATCCTGGAGAGTAGCCATTGGACAAGCCCAAGGCTGGTTGCAACAAGATTTTATCGTTGACTTTGTAACGATCTTTCAGATTGTCACCCACTTCAATGACAAAAGAGGCAAATTCATGTCCCACAATCACGGGCTTTGTGGCAATGGTATCAGGGACACGTTTATGCTCGCTGCCTAAAGTGGCACATTTCAAGGTGGACATACAAAGAGAGTTAGAGATAATTTTCACCAACAACTCATCTGGAGAGATGGGAGGGAGGGTAATTTCCTCCACACGGATATCCTTTTTTCCGTAAAGTACGGCTGCTTTCGTTTTCATAGAAATCCTCCTGTAGATTTGATTTAGATATGGGGGGCCTTAAGCGTCAGTTTTCCCTTGGAGTGTTTTAAGTTCTTCCATCAAGTCCCCAATGTTGGGGTCATTGAGATAGTTTTCAATGGTAACCACTCTTAAGCTAGGGAAGGCGAGCGCCACACGGTCTTTGAAGTTTTGATGCACCACAGCAACATCCACGTCATTTGGCATTTTTTCAATGGCGAAGTTGGTACATTTGATGTCTAGTCCTGCTTTTTTACACTTTTTATTGAAAGCATTGGCACCCAGAGCCGAACTTCCTAAGCCAGCGTCACAGGCAAAGACAATATAGGGTGGTCGGTCAGAGGGAAGAGAGGAACTGGCGACTTCTGAAACTTTTTCTTCTGTTTTGCTTTCTGTAGGAGCAGAGCCACCATTTTTCAAGGCTTTCAGCTCTTCCATTAATTCGTTGATATTAGGGTCATTGAGATAGTTCTCGATGGTCACCACACGTAAATCAGGGAAAGCAAGAGCCACACGCTCTTTGAAGTTTTGGTGCACCACGGCAACATCCACATCATTTGGCATTTTTTCAATGGCGAAGTTGGTGCATTTGATGTCAATTTCTGCTTTTTTACATTTTTTGTTGAAAGCGTTGGCACCTAGAGCAGAACTTCCCAGACCTGCGTCACAGGCAAAGACAATGTAGGGAGGTCTGTCAGTGGGAAGGCTAGAAGTAGCGACTGAAGGAGTCGTTTCTTCTTTTTTGCCATCTAGGATGTTTTTGCCTTCTTCTTTCATGGCTTTGGATTTCGCTTTGGAAGCTTCTAGTTCTTCTTCGCTCATGGGTTTAGAAGCCTTTAACACAAGCATAGCAAGGGAGAAGGTGACCACTGTGGAAAGAAGGACACCACCAATCACCATCAAATGACTTCCTTTTGGGGTCATGGTCAGATAAGCGATGATAGAACCAGGGCTAGCAGGGCCAACAAGTCCCAAACTCATCATGTCAAAATAGAAAATACCTGTCATGGTGCCGGCGATCATAGGCACAATCATCAGAGGTTTCATCAGCACATAAGGGAAATAAATTTCATGAATCCCACCGATGAAATGGATGATGCTAGCGCCTTTGGCAGATTCTTTGGTGGAACCTGTGCCAAAGAGAGAATAGGCAAGAAGAAGACCAAAACCAGGGCCAGGGTTTGATTCTAGCATATAGAAAATAGATTGACCGATATTTTGGGCATCCAGTGCTGCCAGAGGGACAAAGACCCCTTGTGCCAAGACGTTGTTCAAGAAAAGAACTTTAGCAGGGTCAATAATCAGGGCAAGAAGAGGGGTGAAGCCCGCATTCACAAAGAAATTCACAACGCCCATCACCACCACTGTGGCAGAAACAATCACAGGACCCACCACTTCAAAGGAAATCAGGCATAAAATCAGTCCGATGATTCCAATGGAGAAGTTGTTGATGATCATCTCCATGCCCCCAGGCATTTTACCATCCATAAATTCATCGAATTTTTTGATGATCAGCCCAGAGACAGGACCCATAATCATGGCACCAAGGAACATGGGGACAGAGGTGGTGCCATCTCCCTCTAAACCAAATTTGGCAAGAGGAATGTCCATACCACCAATGATCAGTCCCACAGTGGTGATAGCTGCAATCAGACCACCACGGTCTCCTGCCACACGACGACCACCAGAGATGGCAAGAAGCAAAGGTAATAGGTAATAAAGCATGGGGTCAACCAGAGAGGCATAGGCTTCGTTGGGGAACCACCCTGTGGCAATGAAAAGTGCTGTGATCAATCCCCAAGCAATGAAAGCACCCATATTAGGGAGAACCATGGCTGTGAGAAATCCCCCAAAGGCTTGGATTTTCGCTCGATTCATAGTAAAAACTCCTTTCTATTCCTTTGAACTATTTCAAATTTTTTATTCTTCTAAGTTATCAAAGATTTTTTGAATCACTGCTGGGTCAGAAGTGTTCATGGCTTCTTCCATCAAATCATCATCAATGAAAAATTCAGAAAGAAGAGCCAATGCGTCAGAGTGTTGTTCTTTGTCTGCAGCAGCAAGACAAATTAAAATGCTGACAGATTTGTCTTCTGGGAACATCACTGGGCTTTCCAGTTTGGTGACAGCCACAGCTGTTTTTAAAGCGCCACGTTCGCTTCTGGCATGAGGAAGGGCAATGTTTGGAGCAACACAGATATAACTGCCGTTTTCAATGACGTTTTCCACCATGGCAGTGATGTATTCTTCAGTGATGGAACCTTCTGCCAAAAGAGGGGCTGCAGAGACGGCAATAGCGTCTTTCCAATCGGTAGCGGCTGGTTTTACTTGTACTTGAAATTTCATATTCATTTCTCCTTTTATTAAGTGGGAAGGTGTTCCCAATGATTTCTGAAGTGCTTTGTTCTTCATGTCCCTATCATAGCACTGGGGA
This sequence comes from Eubacteriales bacterium, assembly GCA_044432725.1. Classification (GTDB taxonomy): domain Bacteria; phylum Bacillota; class Clostridia; order Oscillospirales; family Oscillospiraceae; genus JAWXUK01. Next base: position 18,331 of record JAWXUL010000023.1, on the reverse strand, counting down.
AAATAAAAAACAATTTACAACTTTTATCAAATTCTTTTGCAAGAAGATTTACTTATCAACTCTCTGCAAAAAAAATTGCAAAAATTTTTACAGAGCATTTTATTGCAAAAAAATTTGTCAGAATAAGACTATTTATTTTTGGGCTCCTATGTTATACTATAAGAAAGGAAGTGGTTACCATGTTAAACGACAAAGAACTATCGATCTTAAACTGTCTCTATCTATGGAAGCGCCCCACAAAAATTGAAGAACTGGCAAGCTTTCACAAGCTAAGCCCCCGTAGTATCCGAAGCTATGTCACCAGAATCAACAATGATTTAAAGTTTGAGTGTATCGCCTTGCAAAAGGGAGAATTTCACCTGACAGACATGGAGTTTCTGGCTGATTATTTTCAAAACTATCAAGTCAGCAACTATTCTGGCGCTGTTTTGGTGCTATTTATGGGGCATAAACTAGCTTTGGAAAATAAAATCAATTTATCCCATTTTGTCATTGATTTTGAAGTCAGTCGCACCACAGCCAAAAACTATCTCAATCAGGTGAAAGAGCAACTGGAAGAATATCACCTGAAACTAGACCATAGTAGTGGCATCACCCTGTTGGGGAAAGAATCTGACAAAAGACAGATGATTTTGAATCTTTTCTTGCAATTACCCCAACGAGAACGCATCGAGCTTCAGCTGATTTCCCCACTCTTTCTCCCTTGGGAAGAAGTGGTTTCCACAGAAGTGTTAGAGCTGTTTCTGGAAAAAATGTTCTCTCTGCTAGACTATCACGTGTCTGAACATTCCAAAGCCATTTTGCTGTGTTCCTTACGGATTATGCTTTATCGCCTGTCTCAAGATTTTCCGCTGACAGAAATTTTCAACAAAGGTTTCTTGGAAAAAAGCAGTGAATATCAGCAGACAAAGGAGCTTTTCACTTGGCTGGAAGAGGAAACGAAAATTCCCATCCCCTTGACAGAAGCACTGGAAATCATCAATAAAGTCATGGGGCTCCACTATTCCAACAGCAAAGAAGGGGAGAATCTGAATTGGTTTGAGTATGATCTCTTCATTTCTAAAATGATACGCCGCTTTTCCAAAGCTTGTGCTTATAATTTGGTGGGGGATTTTCAACTGTATGAAAGTTTGTTAAATCACATCAAACCAGCCATGTATCGTATCGCCCATCAAATCAAGCTACAAAAATTCGATGTGGATTACATTCGCAACCACTCTCCAGAAGAATTTGCCCTGACCACAGAGATTTTAACCCAATTACATTTCTTTCCCCAAGATGCAAAGGGCTTTCAGGACGAAATAGCTTTGATTTGTGTTTATTTCAAACAAGCCCTTCAGCGACAGAAAGAGGAAGAGCGAAAGAACATTCTTCTTGTGTCAAACTATGGCTATGGCAGTTCTCGCATGATGATGGAAAAGATACGTCAGCAATATCATGTGGGGGAAATGGCATGGGTGCCCAGTCAAGAATTGAAAAACATGGACAAAAGAAATTTTCATCTGGTGATTTCAACGGATGCAAAGCTTGAGATTGCAGATTCCATCCCTCTTCTTCAGATTAGCCCCTTTTTCCACCAAGAGGATAGACAGCTTCTCTCAGCACATCTTTTCCCACGGGAACCAGAGGAGATGTCTCTTTCTCGTCTATTGGATATCATTGAAAAAAATTGTGAGATTAAAGATGATACCCAGTTGAAAGAGGATTTAAGAAAGGAATTTTCTCTTCTTGACGACACAGAAGAGGAACGTGGAATTTTGGATTTCATGACAGAAGACATGATCTTGTTGGAAGACTCTTCAAAGACCATCCAAGAGGTTCTGGGGAAAACGGGAAAACTTCTGGAAGCCCAAGGCTGTACCCAATCCACCTATACACAAAACATGGTGGAGTCCTTTGATAACTATGGCATCTATATGATGATTGACGAGAATGTGGCGATTCCCCATACAAAAAATACAGGAAATGTGGAAAAGACAGGGTTTACCTTTCTCCGATTGGCACAGCCCATCGCCTTTGAGGACAGGGAGCTTTCCATGTTTTTCACCTTTTGTACAAGGAATAACAAAGAACATCTGGAAGCATTGATTCTCATTGCGGATATTATCAAAGACCCTGTGGCAAAAAAATCCATGGAAACACTGGAAAGCCCAAAAGAAATACTTGCTTTTCTAGCAAAAAAGGAAAAAAAATAAAAACGAAAGAATCTGAAAATCTTGAAAGAAGGAAGAGTTCAGATTCCATGAAAGGAAATGAAATTATGATTTATACTGTGACTTGTAATCCTTCCCTTGACTATGTGGTGACTGTCCCGAATTTTGCAGAAGGATACACCAACCGTTGCACTGAAGCTGAAATGTTCCCAGGGGGAAAGGGCATCAACGTGTCTATGGTGCTACAAAATCTAGGACACCCTTCCGTGGCTTTGGGCTTTCTGGCTGGCTTTGTGGGGGAAGAAATTGAAAAGAGCATGGATATCACAGGAGATTTTGTGAAAATCCAAGAAGGAAACTCCAGAATCAATGTGAAAATCAAGAATTTAGATGGCACAGAAATCAACGGCATCGGACCTGATATTTCTCCTGAAAACCTAGGAGAATTTATGGAGAAAATAGAGAAGTTAAAACCAGAGGATGTTTTGGTCTTAGCAGGGAGTATTCCCAAATCTTTGGGGAATGATTTTTACGAAATGGTTATGGAAAAAGTCGCTTGCCAAAATATTGTGGTGGATGCCACAGGAGACTTGCTGCTGGCAAGCTTGAAGCATAAACCTTTTTTGATTAAGCCAAACGCCCACGAAATGGCAGAGATTTTTCATTGTGAAATCAATACTCCAGAAGAAATCATGGAATATGCCAAGAAATTGCAAGAAAAAGGAGCAAGAAACGTTCTTGTTTCTATGGGGAGAAACGGTGCCATGCTACTGGACGAATCAGGAGCTGTCCACAATTCTCCTGTGCCAAAGGGCACTTTGGTCAACGCTGTGGGAGCGGGAGACTCTATGGTGGCAGGCTTCTTGGCTGGGTATTTAGAGAAAAAAGAGTATCACCACGCTTTCATCAAATCTGTTGCCACAGGCAGTGGCTCGGCTTTTTCACAGCATTTTGCAACAAAAGAGTTGGTGGAAACTTTGATGGAACAACTATCATAAAAAAATCAAATTTCTGTCCTAAAAGTCGAAAACCTCCCAAATCTGGGAGGTTTTTTCTTCTTTATTCAGGGGCACTATTTCATGGAGTTTTTAGGGAAAATCTCACAAGTGTTTCATATCTTTTCTGTAAAATGAAATGTATTAAGGCAATGCCACATTCTTCCTTAGAAAATAAACCAGGGAATGTTTGGGCAGAATAAAAATGATTCAGGGAATTATTTCCCCACAAGAGAGAATCATTTTTCCCCTTGTCACCACATAGATTAGAAAGTAATGAAAAGAAAGCAGGTATATTTTTATGTGTGAGCAATTCATCGAAGCAAAGGACTTAGACAGCCAAGAAACAGAGGCTTATTTTCTCTTGAATATGGATGATAATCTCTCTATCTATTATGCAAATTCAGAGTTTTATCGTATTTTCGAGACTAACAGCGAACATTTTTCAACATTGTACCAAAATTGTTTTGGATTGACTTGGACCTATCACCACCAGATGGAACAAAAAGAGCTGTTGTCCTCTGCCTTTTTAAAAGATAGCAGTTATAGCGGAGATGTTCAGGTGATTACAGCCACAGGCAAGCTGAAAAATCTTATGTTCCGTTTGGAAAAACAATCCATTGGAAAAAAAGGTGAAAAACTGGTGGGGAGTTTGTATTAGGGAAATAGGCGTAAAAAAGAGGACTCTGATGAAAGGAGTCCTCTTTTGTCCTAATATTCTCTTTTGCAGAAAAAATCAGCTTCTACCATTTCCTGAGCCATGGAAATCGCAAGGTCAAAGGCAGCTTTTGTCTTTGGATTTTCTTCCAAAAGGGAGAGATAAATCCTTAATTTTTCCTGATCTATGGGGGAGAGACATTGTTGGTACATTTTATTTAACTGCAAGGCAAGTTGTAAATTGCGGGAATCTTCCACTGTTTCACAGGTAGAAAACACTTCGTAAATCAAAAACAAAGCACGCACATCCATGGCAGAAGAAAAATCGTGGGTAAATGTGACTCCCATACCATTGAGCAGTGCCATTTGTCCAAAATGGAAAATATGAAAATAACCTGAAACATCCACCAGTTTCACTGGGTGATTTGGGGGAAATAATTTTCTGAAAATCTTTCCATCCTCTGTGCCAAAGGAAAGAAGGACAAGGGTTTTGTTTTCTTCTTCCATTTGTTCCATCATTGGAATCAGGACTCTGTTCCATTCCTCTAAAAAAGTGACACCGTATTTGTGTCGTTCATAGATGATTTCAGGAGAGATACCCATTTTTTCCAATAATTTTTTGTGGACTCGTTTCAGATAGGACTCGTTCACTCTCAAATACCCTGAAGTATAAAAATCATTTTCTGTTAAAAAGGAAAATTCTGAAATTTGCCCAGGGTCCACTTGCTTGTCCTCGAATGTGGTTTTAAAACAGCTGACCCATTCTAAATCAATAAAAACCAGATGGTGGGTATCAGGGTCCAATCTGGGTAAAGGTTGGGGATTGTGGGGGGCTGACAATCCTTTTAACACGGGGCAGAGAGGAACGGAAAACGTCTCTTCTTGCCATGATGTAATATTGAGATGAAATTCCACAAAGAGTTCCCCTTGTTCTGGGACAATCTGTAAAAAAAGGCTCCCCACTGCCACAGGGGGATCTTTACGAAGATAAAGAACCCCTTTCATCCCATTGGGGTGTTCTTTGTTCGTAATAGGGAGCAAAAACAGTTTTCGACTCCCTGAAAAATAAGCGATTAAGTGCTTGGTGCACAAATTGCAAATTTTCTCTAGGAAAAAACGTTCTAGTTCCTTGGGGGAATTGTGGGCATGGGTGCTTAATGGGGACAGGGTAGACAGTGCTTTGGGCAAGGAAGGGTCTGCCATAGTGGACAAGAGACATTCCTTTAAAATATTGTTAAAATCATTCGGTTCCATAAAAAACTCCTTTGATTTTCTGATTGTAACACAGAAAAGGAAGAAAGTCAAGAAGGAGTGGCAAGAAGGAGTGGAAACTCTGTCTTTGTGGAAAATTCCCCAGAACAAAGTCCTATCTGGGATTACGATAGCATCTTGCATCAATCGTGACAAAGTCAGGATTGTTGTCTCAAGCTTGCTCAAAAGGTAACTTGACAGCGATTATCATAAGAAAATCACAGCAGTGAAAGGAAAGCTTATTTTTCAAGTTACTATATTGACGAAAAGGAAAAAAAATGATATAATAAAGCAGAATTGTGCCTAAACTAGGAAATGGCACCAATGGAGAAAGGACAAGAAATCATGAAATTACAAGAATCTGTGGCTTATCTGCAAACTAAAATTAAGAACCCTCCAAAAGTTGCCATCATCCTTGGCTCTGGGCTGGGAGATCTGGCTGAAAAAGTGGAAAACCCAACTTATATCCCTTACGAGGACATACCCAATTTCCCAACATCTACTGCCCCTGGTCATGCAGGGCGTTTTGTGGTGGGCACCTTGGGAGGAAAAGACGTCATTTGTATGCAAGGAAGATTCCATGTGTATGAAGGATACGAAATGTCCCAAGTCACTTTGCCCATTCGTTGTATGAAACTTTTGGGCGTGGAATATCTTTTGGTGAGTAACGCAGCTGGTGGTGTGAACTATCACTTCACTGGGGGAGATTTCATGATGATTCGTGATCATATCAATTTCATGCAAAATCCCTTAGTGGGACCAAATGATGACAGTTTTGGCCCTAGATTTTTTGATATGCAAGAATGTTATGACAAAAACCTGATGGCACTTTGTCGCACTGTGGCACAAGAAGAGGGTATTTTGCTAAAAGAAGGGGTCTATCTTGCTTGTACAGGCCCAAGTTATGAAACCCCAGCAGAGGTGCGTATGTTCCGTGGCTTTGGGGCTGATGCAGTGGGGATGTCCACAGTGCCAGAAGTGATTGTGGCACATCACAGTGGCATGAAAACCCTTGCTATTTCTTGTATCACCAACATGGCAGCTGGGGTGACTGCAGCCTTGCTAGATGAAGATGAAGTTATCGAAGTCGCTGGATCTCGTGGACCATTGTTTCAAAAACTGTTTATAAAGACCATTGAAAAAATCGAGGTATAGGCAGTGAAAATGATTTCCCCCACAACCAATATGACCCAGTGGCATTGTAATCCAAAGGAAAGACAGCTTTGGGTTTTTCTGGTACACAGTCTCTTTGGCGTGTATCTATCTGTGGTTTCTTTATGGTTTGGTTCTGTCTCTGGTGGTTGGGAGGGTACTTTCACTTCTTTACTTTTAGATGTCCCTCTAGTTATCCTGAATTCCTTACCCCCTTTATTACTTTTGTGGTTTTTTACATGGCTTAGCAACAGCCCTTGGATTGGTTACCTTGGTACTGCTATTTTTACAGCAGTGGTTGGTCTTGTGAATTATTACAAAATGGTCTTTCGTGGCGATCCCTTTTTCTTTGCTGATTTTTCTCTCACTGGGGAAGCATTGAAAATAGTGAAAGAATATGATTTTGTCTTTTCTGCTTCTGTTGTCTTTTTTATCTTTCTCCTTTTTTGGGGACTGGCTATGGTGACACGGATTTTGCCCCTGTTTTTTGGAAACTTTTTCCCCTTGGCAACACGAATTATGGGCTTTTGTTCCATGACTTTGCTGATCCCTATTTTGTTTTATACCCTCTACAGCAATAAAAATCTGTACGAGCATTGGAACCAAGTGGAAGAGAATGTTTTCATTTCTCGCAGCGAAAGATATCAATCCCGTGGTCTGTGGTATTCCTTTTTATATGTCAATCGAAATGCCACACTGAACCTGAACAGCACAGAAGAGATTGAAGAATATTATGCAAGTATTCTAGAAGAAACCGGCCCCACCATCCCTCTGGGAGAAATTTCTGTGGTTGGGATTATGCTAGAAGGATTTTGCGACTATAGCCATTTCCCCATTTTATCAGAAGAAGAAGGGGTGTTAGATGTCTATCAAATATGGCATGACTGGGAAAAGGAATCCATTTCTGGGGATATTGTCAACACCGTCTTTGGAGGAGGTACAGCCACCACCGAATGGAGTTTTCTCACAGGAATCCCTTCTCCTGAAACCATTCCTTATGCCATTGATACTTATGTGCGAGAGTTTAAAGAAGCAGGCTATTACACCCACGGAGGACACCCTGGATTTCAAAGCTTTTATAATCGTATCAATACAAACCAGTACATCGGCTTTGATAAATATGTGTATTACGAAGATTATTACAGTGAATATCTCCATTCAGACTATGTTTACTGGAAATCTGATGATGTCTTGGTGGATAGTATTCTTGCCCACAGAGAAGAGGCACAAATTCTGGACAAGCCCATCTTTTCCTTTTATGTTACCATTCAAAATCACGGCCCCTATAGCGTGAGTCAAGAAATGAGCGATCCTTATGTTTCTGCAGAAACAGGAATAGATGACGAAGTACGTGCTATTTTGCAAAGCTATTTCAATGGCATTTCTAAAACTTTAGTAGAGCTTGAGCGAATGAAAGAAGCGTTTCAGGAGACAGACGAGCCCATTGTTGTGGTGCTTTTTGGGGACCATATGCCATGGGGTGGAAACAACAACGAAATTTTGAAAGCGATTTACTCTGGTGTCATTGATTATAATGATATTGCTTGGATGACGGCGTATTACACCACACCTTATCTCATTTGGGCAAACGACGCTGCCCGTGAGATTGTACTGGGAGACTATATTGGAGATGGTGGTACCATTTCAAACCATTTCTTAATGAATAAAGTATTTGAAATGACAGGTTGGCAACAATCAGACACCATGAAAATCTCTAGCGCTGTGATGGCAGAAATCCCTGTGGTCTTTAAAAGCTATGAATATGTGTATTTTTGGGAAAACGAGGTGGTCTCTACCCTGCCAGAAGAATATGACATGTTGATGAGTCTTTATTTCTCTACCTTTAATGACAGGTATAACACACAACTGACCATACCACAAGTGGTGGTTCCTAGCCTTGTGCCAAATTAAAAAATACTCACCTGAATTTTTTTACCTTTTACAGAAAAAAGAACAAAAATCCTCACAATTCTCTTGTGGGGATTTTTGTCTTATCTTCTGAAAATTTTTTTCTTGTAATTTTAAATAATCTGTGTTATACTGTAAATAATTGACACGCAATCCGAAAGGCAAGACATCGACTAGGGATTGTGGAAAGTTTCCCGAAGGGGAATCTGCAGTGATTCATTACAGGAGGTAAGAAAATGAAAAACATCATTCAAGCATGCTGGAAAGGGAGAAAAGGATTTTTCCTAGTTCTGGCAATGGTTCTTGGGGGAACCATACAAGAGTCCAAAGCATTGACCTACCAAGACACCAAAGGTCACTGGGCAGAAAGCAGCATCAATCACTGGACTGACCTAGGAATTATGACAGGTGTCAATGGATATTTCTATCCAGAGACCCTTGTGACTCGTGGGGAAATGGCACTGGTTCTTGACCGTATCATGGATTACCAAGTCAGATCAGGGAATACCTTTGTGGATTTGCCCTCTTCTGCCAATTATTATGATGCTGTTTTAAAAGTAAAAGCAGCCGATATCATGGTGGGGAAAGGGAGCTATTTCAGCCCCAACCAAACCCTCTCTCGCCAAGAGGCTTCTTTGGTGCTTGCCAATGGACTCCATTTGGATTATACCACAGTGGAGTATACTGGTTTTGTAGATGATGGCAAAATTGCCGATTGGGCAAAGGCTGCTGTCTCTTTGATGCGTGATGAAGAATTGATCACAGGGACAGGAGGGAATTTTTTCTCTCCTTATGACCCGATTTCTCGTGCTGCCTTGGCAGTGATTTTGGATAATGCCATTGATATCTTCATTCATGAAAGTGGTACTTACAGCCAAGACACCACAGGTAATGTGGTGGTGAACACGCCTTCTGTCACTCTCCATGACAGCCATATCCAAGGAAACTTGATTTTGTCAGAAGGGGTTGCCGAGGGTAACGTAACCTTGCGTCATGTCCGTGTGGATGGCAATCTTGTCATCAAAGGTGGTGGGAATTACTCCATTTATGTGGATGATACCACTGTTTCTGGCACAATTCATCTGGAAAAAGCCACTGGCTCAGTGCGTCTTGTCTTCTCTGGCAACAGCGAAGCCGATCTCATCACTCTGGGCAGTAGCACAAGAATTGATGCCGCTGAGCTAGGAAACTATGGAAGCTTGGGAGAATTGCAAATCAATGGTGGCTCGGCATTTACCATTGAGGGAGATTTTTTAACCATCACCAACAACTCTAACGCCGCCTCTTTGGCGATTGATGGGGACATTCGTACCGTGGCAAACAACGGAAGTTCTGCAAAATTGACAGTCAGTGGAGATGTGGAAATGCTCTCTAACAACGGGAATTCAGCCTCCTTGTATCTGAATGCACCTGTTGACATCTTGAAAAATACTGGTGATTCTGTCTACTTTAGCGTAGACGACAACGTGGACATCTTGAACAACAGTGGGGATTCTTTTTCTCTTTATGTTGATGATGATGGACGCATTGACCGACTGGTCAGCACAGGAGAAAGCCTGAAAGTTACCAATGATGGTTCTATCGGTTCCCTCTCCTCCAAATATGATTATACCTATAACAACGACAGCTATAACGGAAACTACAATGGTAGTGACGGCGAAGGTAGCGGTGACCAAATTGTCACAAGCTATCACATTTACGAAGGGCATGTTGACAGCTCTGCAGAAGGAAATTATGTGCTGTCCCATACCTCTGCCACACCTGGTACGACTGTTTCGATCACTGCAAACAGTGGTTGCACCTTGTACAATGTGTCTGTGACCAATGTATATGAAGGGTCTGCCTTGACTGTGAGCAAAAACAGTTCAAATAACCTCTTTACCTTTGTGATGCCAGAAAGCCCTGTTTATGTCTCCATTGATCTATGTATTGCAACGATCTTCAACATCACAGCAAACGAGACAGACAATGGTACTGTGACATTAAGCCACAGCACAGCAGGAGAAGGGGACAGCATTACTGTAACAGCAGAGCCAGAAGGTGGCTATGTTGTGGGCAGTGTCACTGTCACTGGTAAAAATGGAACCAACTGTGCAGTGAAATCCCTAGGAAACAATGAATACAGCTTCACCATGCCAAAAGAGCATGTCACTGTCGTTGTCTACTTTACAGCTGATACCACGGCATCGGTTACTGTTACAGGGGATGTCACCTCCTTGGCCCAAGGAGAAACCACCACATTAACAGCAACTGTGGGTGGTGCTGCTTACGGTGTCACAGGAACCATCACTTGGACTTCGAACGACAACAGCGTCGCAACAGTGGACGATGATGGCACTGTCACAGCTGTAAGCGTAGGAATGGTTTCTATCACAGCCACTTGGACAGAAAGTAATCCAGAAAATGGTGAAAACCCACTGACAGCCAAAGGAAGCTATGGCATTGAAGTAACCCAAGGGGTTTACGCCATCGGAAAAGAAAGCACAAGCAATGGCTCTTTCAAAGTGACACTCAATGACGCAGAAGTCAGTTCTGCTCCAGTTGGAAGCGTTGTGACCATCAATACAACGGCAGAGCTTTACTACATTGCAGATTCTATCACTGTCACCGGTGAAAGTGGAGACACTTACACAATCACAAAGAAAACAGATGAAACCTATACCTTCCAAATGCCTGCTGAAAATGTCACTGTGTCAGTCAACTTTGCTATGGATACAATCGCAAGAATGACATTGACCACAGAAGATGGTTCCACAGTCCTAGGGGAAGATGAAACCATGCAACTCATTGCCACAGTGGGTGGTCTTGGTGCTGGGAAAGAGGGCACATTCATTTGGTCCACCAGTGATTATAAAGTTGCCACTGTTTCTGAAACAGGACTTGTCACACCTGCCACCATTGGCACTGTGACCATCACAGCCAAGTGGACACAAAGTGGTGTTGCAGAGGGGGCCACTCCTTTGACAGCCACAGCAAGTATCATCTTAAAAGTGGGTCAAACAATCTTTGACATCACCAAAGCAGCCACTGAAAATGGCTCCTTCACTGTGACAGACAGCACAGGGACAAATGTCACAACATCCAAGGCGGGAAGCACCATTACAATCACCCCAACCCCTGCCAATAGTGATTGCGAAGTGGAAAGTGTGACTGTCACAAGAACAGGTACCACATCTAGTGTCGCTACCTCTACCTCAGACGGCAAAGTGTTTACCTTTACCATGCCAGAAGGCGCCGTCACCGTTACAGTGAAATTTAAAATGACCACAGAGTTAGCATTAAAACTAGAATCAGACCTAGTCGGTAGCACACAATTAGAACCAAGTGACACTGTCACATTGACACCAAAGCTAACCATTACCCTTGGTGATGGGACAGCAGATACTAGAAATGGTCAATACACTCTCAAATCCAGTGATGAAAAGGTCGCCAAAGCAGAGCTTCTTTATAGCACAGGCTCTGACACAGAACAAATCAAAATCACTTGCTTGTCAGAGGGAGAAACCACTGTTGCAGTCACATGGACAGAAATCAGAACAGATGGTGGAGAACCTCTCACAGTGACAGAGACTTATGATGTGACTGTCTATGCCACAAGCTATAAAATCACCTCGGCTGTCACACCCACCACTGGTGGTGGGTCTGTGACACTGGGAAAAGAAACTGCCAGAAGTGGAGATAAAGTAAACTTTACCATCACCACCACGACAGGCTACGTCCTAGACACAGTAACAGTCACGGGTGGTGGTGAAGAAGTCGAGACTGTCTTGTCAGGTAGTGCTTATACCTTTACTATGCCTGAAGATGATGTAAATGTGACTGTAAAATTTGTGGATTTGAAAGATATCTCCGTCACTATTACCCAAGAAGATGGAAAAACAGAAGTAAACCAAAAAGAAACCCTAGCCTTGACTGCTACTGTGTCTGGACTCACCAATCCAGACCAGTCCGTCTCTTGGAGTTCTAGCGACACGAAGATCGCCACAGTAAGTACTGCTGGTGTGGTGACAGGGGTTGCAGGTGGTGATGTTGAGATCACTGCCACTTGGACAGGAAGTAATACTGTGACTTCTACTTATGACGTAAAAGTGATTCAAACAATTTTTCCAATTACGAAAGTAGATACCACAAATGGTTCTTTTACAGTGCAAGATGAAGATGGAAAAACAGTGACAGAAGGAACAGTGGGTAAAACTTATACCATTGTTCCAAAGGCAAATGACCATTACCTCTTGGAGAATGTTACAGTGAAAGAGGGAACACTGATAACAACACCTGATGGTGATGGTACAATTACTTACACCTTTGTCATGGGGAGTCAAGAGGAAACAGTAGAAGTGACCTTCAAAGCTGAAGTAAAACTTACTTTTTCTTCAACACCAAGTACTGATTTAAATGAAGTAACAGAGCTTAACTATAAAGAGACTCTCTCTGTGACAGCCACCACCACTGTGGGAGGCGTGAAGGTAGATGGTTCTTTTGATTGGACTTTGAAGTCTGGAGACGCTTCTATCTACACCACCACAGGGGACACCAATCCTCACACCTTTGTTTTCTCTAGTGATAATTTTAATGAAGATGAAAGAGAGATCGATGTGACAGTGGAGTGGACTGAAAAAGTAGAGGCTAGCCCTATCACCACTTCTGGAAGCTTTAAATTGTCCATTGTTGCGCCTCCTGCACAAATCGTTTACAAAGAAGAGGAATTGATGGTTGCTCTGGCTGATGAAAATATCGCTATCATAGAGATTGATCAAGATATGGAAATCAGCGAAAACTTGATTGTACCAAAGGACAAGACCTTAATCCTTCGTGACACAGCGACTCTGACAGTCTTCAGCCAGTTGACTGTGGAAGGAAGCCTTCAAAATGAAGGTGTTCTGGAAACTGCCAATGATGGTGCATTGACTTTAGAGGATAACGACAGAGAAGGGGAATTCGCCTTCCTGCTGTTGCCTGAAGGATTTACCACAGATTAAAGCCTAAGGCAAAAAATAAAAACCAGAAACTCCCGTGAACGGAGTTTCTGGTTATTTTTTTGCAGAGTTTTAGGTACTGTTTCTTAAAAATGCCCCCTCCTATGATATAGGAGGGGGCATAAAGTTAATAGTCACGAACATTGTTGGCAGCATCAGCCACAAGACGTAGCACATTGATGCCAGCATTTTCCCAAGCACAGCCCAGATGAAGTTCAGGTGCATTCTCATCTTTCAGACCTTCTTCCAGATCGGTAATTTTTTTATAGAAATCACCTTCCAAACTGTCTAAGATAAAGCAGACGAACTCATCACCAGAGAGACGATAAAAATGCTCACGGAAATTTTCTTTCAAAAAGAGTGCTGAAGCTTCGATGAGGGCGTTCCCCTCTTCAAAACCACGCTTGTCATTGACACGACGTAAGCCAGCCAAGGAGACAAAGAGGACACCCAAGCTGTGAGGAGGGCTTTCTTCCAATTCTCGCACCAGCTCCACATAGCGTTTCCGGTTGTAAAACCCTGTTAGGCTGTCTAAATAGTTCACAGCTCTCAACTCGCTGACCATAACGTTTTTACTGTGGTTTGTTTCCACAAAGCGAGAAACCGTTTTAATCAAGCGTGGGTCAAAGGCTTTGACTTTATAGTCGCTTAAGCCCAAAAAGCCCATAATCTTACCGATTCGATTTTTAATAGGGTGTAACACCAGATTTTTCACAGGATATAAATCCAGTAAACGTTTTTCAAAGGAATTACTAGGGTAAGTATTGGCGCTGTTGATTTCTACCATGCCAGACATGGTGACAGCACTGATCCACAAAAGAAAATCATCAGCATATTTTTTGTCTCCATTATTGCCAAAAGTTTCTTCCGAGTCCACACCGTGCCACATAAACACAGACTGGAATTCATGTGTTTCATTGTCAAGATCAAAAATAAAACTATGATCACATTGATAAAATTGCCCCAAAAGCGCCATAAACTTGCCAATGGATTCTGATTGCTCTGACTCACTCAAAATCCCCACACATTTTTCAATGGCTTTGTCATAGCTGAGGACTGGGTTGCGCTCTTTGGCGAAAGCAACGAAATATTTGCAAAGGCAAATTTTTTCGTCATTGACATTAATGACAGTGCTGTTGGCACGGTGATAGCTTCGTGTCAACTCGTTAAAAATACGTTGCTCTAAAAATTCGCTCTCTTTTAGAGAATCCATGGGACAAAAACTACAAGGGCGATCGCTGTTGTGGATGACTTTATAGCATTTTTTCCCCACAACATCGTCAAAACTACGGAGTTTTTTCTCCATTACTTTATTCAAGAAAATAATTTCATGGCTTTTCATCCCTGCAAAATAATAAGGATTAGAAGAGTCATTGTACAGCAATTCTAAATAAGCTCTGGTTTCCATCTTTCTGTCTCCTTTATTTCCAGTTTCCAGTCGCTTCAGCACGGAGATAAGCATTGATAAAAGGATCAATCCCTCCGTCCATCACACCTGCGATATTGTTTGTTTCTTCGGCTGTGCGGTTGTCTTTTACCATTTGATAAGGCATAAAGACATAAGAGCGTATCTGGCTCCCCCACTCTATTTTCAGCTGAACCCCTTTTAAATCAGAAATTTCAGCGGCTTTTTCTTGCATTTGTAATTCGATTAGCTTTCCTCTTAACATTTTCATACAGTTGTCCTTGTTTTGGAACTGGCTTCGCTCTTGTTGAGAAGCCACTGCGATGCCTGTGGGCAAGTGAATCAAACGCACAGCAGAGGAAGTTTTATTGATATGCTGTCCCCCAGCACCAGAAGCACGGAACACTTGCATTTCAATATCTTCAGGACGAATATCCACTTCCACTTCTTCGGGCAAATCAGGCATGACTTCCACAGAGGCAAAGGAGGTGTGACGACGTGCGTTAGAGTCAAAGGGAGAGACCCTAACCAAACGATGCACCCCATGCTCGCTACGAAGGTAGCCATAGGCATTTTCACCCTCGATCATGATGGTGGCAGCCTTGATACCAGCTACCTCACCATCTTGATAATCCATAATGGTATAGGCAAATCCGTGGCTTTCAGCCCAACGGGTATACATACGATAAAGCATCTGCGCCCAGTCTTGGGATTCTGTACCACCAGAACCAGGGTGAATGGACAAGATGGCGGAATAGCTGTCATATTGTCCAGTGAGCAGGGTGGCAAGGCGAGCTTCCTCTAGTTCCTTCACCAAGGCAGCGAAGCCCTCTTCCAGTTCTGGGAGCAAGGACTCGTCCTCTTCCTCGTTGCCCATTTCGCATAGGGTGAAGAAGTCGTCAGCTTGTTCTTTTCTTTTTTCTTGCTTTTCTATTTTGTCGGACAGTTGCTTGATACGCTGTTGCACCTTTTGTGCCTTTTCGATATTATCCCAAAAGCCATCAGAGCCACTTTCAGCCTGTAACATATCCAATTCTCTCTCTGCTGATTCTAAATCCAAGGCTTTGGCAAGATCTTCGATATCAGGAAGGAGGTTATTTAGTTTTACTTTGTATTCGTCAAATTGTAGCATTTATGATAGTCACCTTTACAAAAACTTATTCAATTTTATTATACAGGAAAAAAAGGGAAAAGTAAAGACAAAAAGAAAAAAAGAACCTTCCACAGAAAATTTTTCAGTGGAAGGTTCAGCCAAGGTCGGGCTTATCTCCCAACACTGATTTTTGGTAAATTCGATGATTTAATGGAACGATTCATCCAATTATTTCACAGGATGAATCACATCAATGCCCATGTCATGTTGTAGCACTTCTGGGATTTTCAAACTACCATCTTTTTGTTGATATTGCTCCACCACAGCTGGGAAGATACGACTGGTGGCAAGACCAGAAGCATTGAGGGTGTGCATGAGACGGGTTTGCCCAGAGCTGTCACGGAATTTCATATTTCCCCGACGTGGTTGATAGTCATAACCATGAGAAGCAGAGCTGACTTCTTTATAGATTTCCATACTTGGAATCCATACTTCGATGTCAAAAGTTTTCCCCATACCAAAGGAGCAGTCATCAGCAGCTAAGTGGCTCAGCTGATAGTGAAGGCCAAGCTTTTGCATAATGGACTCTGCCTTGTCGCAAAGTTCTTTGAAACTATCTTCACTACGATCTGGATGGGCATAGTGCACCATCTCTACTTTATTGAACTGATGTCCACGAATCATCCCACGCTCTTCTTCCCGACTGCTGCCAGCTTCTCGACGAAAACAAGGGGTATAGGCAAAATATTTTTTGGGCAGATCTTCTTCTTTCAGAATTTCATCTCGGTGATAGTTTACCAAAGCTGTTTCTGCTGTGGGAAGAAGAAACTTTCCAGCTTCATCAGGACCACCATCAATCCAATAAACTTCTTGGCTGAATTTTGGAAATTGACCAGCCACATAGCCACAAGAATAGTTCAGCATATGAGGGGGAAGTAAAAAGGTATAGCCATCTTTCAGATGTTCCCGAATGAAAAAGTTCATGAAAGCCCATTCCAGTTGTGCCCCTAAGCCTGTATAGACCCAAGAACCAGCCCCAGAAATTTTAACACCACGTTCGTAATCAATTAGCCCCAAGGACTTACACAAATCCACATGGTTTTTCAGAGGATAATCAAAAACAGGTTTTTCTCCCCATGTATGGTGGACAACGTTGTTTTCTTTCCCTCCACCCACGACCCCTTCCCCAGGAATATTAGGCAGACCATCTAGCTCGTTTTTGATTTTTTCTTGGACAGAGCGTACTTGCTCTTCCAGTTTTGTGATCTCGTCTCCCACTTCTTTCATGCGAGCAATATCAGCAGAGACATCTTCTCCATTTTTTTTCTTCATGGGGATGTTTTTAGAAGTCACATTTCTGTCATTCTTCATCCCTTCCATTTTGCTTAGGAGAGAGCGACGCTCTTCGTCCCAAGATAAAAGTTCTGTGAAATCTACTTTTAAATTCCGTTTTGCCATGGCTTCCACTACCATTTGTGGATTTTCTCGAATCAATTTTAAATCTAACATATTCTCTCTCCATTCCATAAACTGGAAAATTCTGATCCAGTCTTATTGTTCAAATTATTTTATCACAAAATAAATAAAATTGCAAGAAAAAAATTTTTAGGGAATACCCCAGAAAGGAATTCGAAAAGGAAAGAAGAATCACCCTTGCTTTTTCCAAGAGAAGAGTATATAATCAGGGGAACAAGGAGGATAGATCACATGGAATCAATTATGACCACTGCTTCTGGCTTTTTTTTCATGATTTTTTTAGGCTATATCTTAAAAAAAAGAGGGCTTTTCAAACTGGAGGACAAGGATTTCTTAGGAAAAATCCTTCTTAATATTTGTTTACCCGCCGTCATTGTCATGAGTTTTCAAGATTTTACTTTTGACAAATCCCTGATTGTGGCTTTTTTCATTGGGATGCTCGCCAATCTAGGAGGGATTTTCGTGGGATATCTCTTCAGTGGAAAATCTGAAAAAGAAGGGAAAGCCCTTTTGATGTTTTTGACCGCAGGCTATAACATTGGGATTTTCACCATTCCCTTTGTGTCTAGCTTTTTTTCTTCAGCAGCTGTTTTGGCAGTGCTGATGTTTGATGTCGGAAATGCCATGTTTGTCATGGGGATCACAGCAGCCATCATCAATGGGCTGATCAATCAGGAAAAAGGCAATCCCATCCCCATGATTTTGAATAAAATGAGCAAATCTGTTTGTATTATAACCTATGTTGTAATGCTATGTTTCATCATCGCCAAAATACAAGTGCCTAGTATTGTCTTTTCCCTTGCAAATGTGCCAGCTTCTGCCACTTCTTTTCTTGCCATGATTATGGTGGGGATTATGCTTGAATTTAAAATCAAGCCAGAAGAGGTGAAGGAGCTATGTTCCTTTCTTGTCATTCGTTATGCTTTTTCCTTATGTGTGTCTGGGCTGATTTTTGTCTTTTTACCCTATGACATCGAGCTGAAAAAAGCGTTGATGATTGGGGTACTGTCTCCCATGAGCACAGCATCTATGGTTTTGGCGCAAACAATGGGTTGTAAGCCCTCGCTGGTGGGAGGGGCAGGGACTTTTTCCATTTTAATCAGCATGGTGTCTATCGTCGCAATATCTATATATTTATAAGAAATGGGTAAGTTGTATAATTAAGTGTCCAAAATAAAATATCCCATAGAGCAAATCTATGATATAATGTAAGTGACGAAACAAACATGAATCAGAGGTGCTCTATGGAACAAACTAATCATACC
>JAWXUL010000022.1:0-45600 GCA_044432725.1 Eubacteriales bacterium | reverse complement strand
GGTATGATTAGTTTGTTCCATAGAGCACCTCTGATTCATGTTTGTTTCGTCACTTACATTATATCATAGATTTGCTCTATGGGATATTTTATTTTGGACACTTAATTATACAACTTACCAATTATTTTCTTACATATTTCCTATTTTCGTAAAGAGGATAAACAAGAAATAAACTGGTCAATCTCTTGTTTTGTGGTAAAGGGAGAAACAGAAGCTCGAACAGTTCCTTCTTCTAATGTCCCCGCAGATTGGTGTGCCAAGGGAGCACAGTGAAGCCCTGCTCTCACCGCAAAACCTCGCTCTCCCAAAGTGGTTGCCAGATCTTGACAATCCCAGCCCTCCATTTGAAAAGATAAAACGCCTGATTGAATGGTTGGGTCTTCAGCTAAAAACACTGTGGCAAAATCAGAAATTGACCGTCCCAAATATTGGCTTAGCTTCATCTCTTGACTTTGGATAGACACAATCCCTCGCTGACGGAGGTATCTGACCCCAGCCCTTAAGCCTGCAATTCCACAGACATTGGCTGTGCCTGCTTCTAATCGGTCTGGTAGTTCTTTTGGCATAAGTTTATAGCGAGAAGCGCTGCCCGTGCCCCCCTCCATAAGAGTCGCAATTCGTTTGCTATGACAAAGGAGAACCCCCGTCCCCTGTGGTCCTAACAACCCCTTATGTCCTGGCATGGCTATAAAACTTGCCTGTAATTCTTCTTGATTGATAGGCAAAGATCCCGCCGATTGAGAAGCGTCGATGATAAAAGGCACCCCCCGTTGACGGCATAAAATCGCCAAATCTTCCACAGGCAAGACATAGCCAAAAACATTCGAGACATGGGTGAAAATCACCACATCCACTTCTGGGGTCAAGCAACGAGCAAAAGCAGCTCTTGTGGCTGCTTGGTCAAAGAGAGGGGCGTTCGCCACTCGTATGGAGACATTGTCCATACTGTGCAAAGGTCTTGTCACAGCATTATGCTCCCAGGGTGAAATCAACACAGTGCTCCCAGATTGCACCAAAGATTTGATGGCAATATTCAAAGAGTGGGTTGCAGAAGAGGTGAAAATGACATTTTCTGGATTCTCCTCTCCTAACAATGTCCCACACTCTTCACGACAAGAAAAAATAACTTCTTCTGCCTGTTGTGCTGGACCATAGCCCCCTCTGCCTGGGCTAGAAAGATGAGTGATGGCACAGGAAACAGCACGAGGTACCGTGAGCGGTTTTTGTAAAGAGGTTGCAGCACTATCTAAATAAATCATAAACTAACCTCCCGATAATGATTGTCTCCAAAGGTGATAAACAGCTGTTTGGGACTTAACTCGCTTCTCTTCAACGCAGTCAAAGAAGCCTCTAAATTCTTTTGCGCCACCTTCACACCATGACCACACCCCTCCTTTGCAATATTTTTCGGTACACGAATGATGTACGATGTGATACCTGCACGTTCCAAAACCTTGGCTGTCCGTTGGGCATAGGTTAAAGAACGACAAACGATAAGGTAATAAACCATATTTTTACAGCCCTTTCCTGATAAAATGTTCAGATTATGATGGGTATCTTTGGTTTTTTCATGTCATATTACTATATGTCAAAGGGAACAATAGGTGACAAAAAAATTTTCCGAAAATTTTTTTTATTTTTTTTCAAAAAAGACTTGCTTTTTGTTTTTATTTGTTATATACTATGTATTGTTCCAATCAGTTGGAACGCATGGTATGCCGGTGTGATGGAATTGGTAGACGTAGCGGATTCAAAATCCGCCGCTGGTGACAGTGTGCCGGTTCGAGTCCGGCCACCGGTACCAAATGTCATAATCCTGATTTTTCTGAAAAGAAAAATCAGGATTATTTTTATGCAGACATAAAATCTGTTTTCTCAAAATTTCTTTACAAAAGGAAAATAATAGATTATAATGTAAGGTGTTGCCTTAGAAACAGAAGGGCGAAAAACTGTAGCAGTTATGCTCTTCTATTGATCGTTTCATAGGAAAAATAACACAGAACGAGTATTCGTCCAGAAGGAAGTGAGACCGCTATGCTTTACTCCATTTTTTACTATGTTGGTGATGATTTACCACTAAAAGAAAATTTGTTAAATGAAATTTCTGCCCATTATTTGTCAGGCACAAAAATTTTTGGGATTTTTTCCACAGAAATACAAATATCTGACTTAATCAACCATCTTGACCTTGTCCTTGCACAGAAAAACTTAAAAAGGCAAGGGAAATACCTTGCCCCTCTTTCCCATGAGGAAGAACACGAATCACCGAAAATAGAGGAATACTTCTTCATGTTTCATGGTAGTTTTCACTTAGCCTTTCAAACAAAAGAGATTTCCAGCTTCACCATAGAAAATGGAACTATCACAGATTTCATGGGAGAAATGGAAATGCTTCACCAGTGTAGCTCTTTTGATCTTCCACAATTTCAAGCAGAACACGCCTTAATCAAACAAAATTTATTTATAGAAGGTGGTGCAGGTAGTGGAAAAACCAAGATTCTTTTGGACCGTCTCCTCTTTTTATGCCATGAAAAAGAAAATTTTTGGGATTCAGCAGAAATTCTTTTCTTTTCCCTCCAAACAAAAAACTATTTTCTCCACTTATTCAAAAAACAGATAGAAAGCTACTCTTACCTTCACGAGAACCAAGACCTTAATATGCCAAATTCTGAAAATCTTCCCTGTTATTTGTTAGAAGAATTTATTTTTCATCAACTGGAAGAAAAAAATCTGACAATGACTGAAGATTTCTCCTTATTAAAAGAAATCATCGCTAACAAATCAGAAGAGTTTTTCTTGAAAAATCAAGAAGAATACGAAAAATCCAATCATTATCTTTTTCCGTTAAAAGAAATAGAAACCTGTCTCTTTCACCTTGTGTTAGAAGTATATCATAAAAATATTTCACCAGAAAAATTAAGGAACACAACATTGGGGGAATTGGAAGAACCCTATGGTCTGGTAAAGAAATTCCTCCACAATTCTTTGTTAGAAGTGGTTTCACTATGGGAAAATACCTTAGTGATGCAAGGTCTCATACACCAATGCCAAATCATCCCCTTATTTTTAAAGCAAACATCTCCCCCAATAAAAGTAGAAAAAATTTTATTTGTGGATGGTATCGAAAATGCCACAGAAATCGAATTTGAATCTATCCTTGCTTGGGCAAAAGAAAGAAATACTACTTTTTTTATCAGCAAAAATAGACAAAACCAAGAACAGAGTAAGAAAGAAATCTATCAAGAAGTGACTGACTCCCCTCAAGAACATTTATGGAAATTCTTTTCTTTTGTTCAAAATTATCGCTGTGACCGTGAATTATGTGGTATTTTATCCTACCACTCAGGAGAAAATACACCTTTCTTTTTCGAAAAAAGGTGTGCTTTCGGAAATAGTAACTTCTATTTAAAAGACTATCCAGAAAAATTCTTTCATAGCGTGGAAATTACAAGAGAACAACAGCGTTTTTCTGCTATTTATCAAGAAATACAACGAACCAATAATAGAATACAATATGAAAAAGAAAAAAACATCTCTTCTTTTGAACATACCATAGCCATTTTGGTTGAAAACATCCCACAAGTAGAAAGAATATGTGAATATTTTGGAGAAAGAGGGATAGAAATTATTTCCTGTGAAAATTTTTCCTGTGCGCAATCTGATTTAAAAAAATTGATTGAAGGACTGATTTTCTCCAATTTAACACTCCCCTTATTTCGATTCGCAAACTCTCACTTTTTTGCGATAAACATTCCAAACAGTCATTTACTTCTCCAAAACAAGGGGAATAGCAGTGGGATTGACTTTTTAACCGAAAAAATACAACAGCAGTTTGCTTTTCTTTCCAAAGATTCTTACTTTTTGAATTGGGAGGACTTTCAAGAAAAAATCTTTGCGCCTTCTCCTTTGACTACTTTAAAACAGTTCTATCTTTTGACAAAACCATGGGACAAAGTTTCTGGCGAAACAGAAGAAAATTATAAAAAAAACCTAGATGATATCTTTGATCAACTGAAAAACAAAGAAACGATTTCTGAGATTTATGATTTTCTCCTTGAAAATCCTGATTTTCAGAAAAAAGAAGGTGATTTGTTCTCAGGAGAAAATATAAATCAAATTTTTTGTCTTACCCCCGAACAAGGGTCCGGACTTGAATTTTCTCATGTCATTCTCCCCTACCCCATCAAAATGGAATCCTCCCTAATTTCTTCTGATTCACTTCATACAAATTGGGGAACACCTTCATTATCATGCCTTTTTTCTCAAAATAAGGTGCAAGAGAGCAGTCAACTACCATTAAAGTTCTTTTTCCAATGTGCAAGCAAAGCAAAAAGTTCTTTTTCTTGGATTCACCTAAATCATGGACTTGAAAAATCTTTTCAAGATCTTGTGAGAAAGGACGGAAAAAATGCCATATAAAACAATGGAACTACCTTCCAATCAAGAGAATGTTTTTTTTGAAAACCCTTCTCATTTTTTGCTACTATACGCTGAAATCTCTCCACCAAATGAAAAATCAGATTGTTTTTTAGAAATTAACCAATTACTTAAGGATAAAAAGCTTTTTTATGACTGGTCCTTCTCTGATTCCAGACTTTTATCTCAATTTAGAGAAATAGAATCCATACTAAAAAAAGAAGGAGAATTCTCCAAAAAAGAAATATTTTCTCTTTTTCTAAATCTAAGACACATGATAGAACTCCACATTGTAGCAGAAGAAAAAGAAGATATCCTTTACAAAATTTACAATCAAATCAACCATATACCTCTATTTCAGCTTCCTTCTCCCCTTCTTTTTTCTGAATATGAAGAAATTATACAAGAATACACACCTATATTATGCGAAAAACCTAGCACTATTCTAATCTGGAATATAGAAAACTTCTCTTCTCTTGCCTTGCGTTTTCTTGATGATTTAGAAAAAGCTGGTTTTGAAATTGTCTTAATTACAAATCAAAAAAACTTCTCTTTTCTCTCTTGGGAAACAGATCAAGGCAATGAAAACAATAATAATACAGAGAATATCCGAAAGGATTCCATGAATCAAAGCACGAATTTAGCTGAAATAAAGAAATTTGAAAGCTATGATAAAAATCTTTTTTTGTGTTCCTTACATGCTTTGTGGAATAAAGAAAAAGAAGAACTAAATTGGAATCGTTATCATCTAAAAAATGCCCTACATAGTGGTATTTTCCCCATTTCTTTTCTCCGAACCTTTTATAAAATAGAAAGTTTTCTGAAAAATATCTCTAACCATAGTGAATTTAAAGAATTTATGACAATTTTGATAGAAAGAAAAAAATCATCACTTCCCACTGATATCCCTTTTCACTTGCTTTCTATTTATGATGAAAACTATCTTTCATGGCAAGAATTAGAAGAATTCTCCAAATGTATCGAAGAGTTAAACACCCTTTCTTTTTTACTATTTCATGATGCAACGGAAGATTTTACAGAAATTTTCTCTGATTTATCTCTCTTTTACAATAATTCACAGGCTTATTTTTTCAAGTTCCAAGAAGAAAAAATACAATCTTTCTATCACTCTCGTTTCCAGTCCTTAGAAAATAATCCCCTGTGGAAAAAATTTCAAGTCTTTGAATCCGTTGAAGTAGAACAGAAAAAAGCAGAAGATTTCTCCCATTTTCTGACGGATTCTTATCGTTTTTCTCAAGAATCTCTGAAAGAAATTGTAAAAACGATTTCTATTCCTCACTCTTTCAAGGATGATTGCAACAGTCCTGAAATTTCGCCTAGCCAATTTTCCTTGATTCACCCAAAACAAAAAACACCTTTAATCCATTATGACAGATACCATACAATATCATCGTTTTTATGTCCAAACAGATATATTTTCAGCTATATTTTTAATGAAACCCCTCTTTTCTTACAAGAAAATATGTATGAAAAGTTTTATGAAAATCTTCTTGTTCTTTATGTCTGGCAAAACGAGGAAGATTACCTCCCTCAAAAAATAATAGAAAACCTCCCCCAGTTGATCCGAGATGCAGATCACAAATTTTCTCATTTCTTTCCCTTTTTTACTGAAAAACAACGTCTAGAATGTCGAATTTTAGCTGGTAACTATCTCAGAAACTCTATTATCACCAGAAATAACACCCTTCGTGACTTTGCTCCCTCTCATATGGAAATGAAGTGGCTATTTGGCGAAGCTGCCTTTGAACAAAAACAAAAATTTCTCGCTGAAAATTTCAATCTTCCCATCTTTTCCACATTCCACGGAAAAGAAAATAAATATTCTCTCCATAATATACCGAAAAAAGAAGGAAAAACCTTGGCGATTCAAGAAGCCTTGACCGACTTTATCAACAGCAACGAAAATCGCCCAAACAAAGGTCCTTGGTGTGAATTTTGTCCTCATGAAGTATTTTGTCCATAAAAAAATAGGGTGCCATGACGGCACCCTATTTCTTCCTTTTTGATGGGAAAATTTATTTGGAATTTTCTTTTTTTTGCTTCATCAATGCTTCTTGTTCTTTGAAATGCTTGTCCATCTTTTTGGTCAATTCCAATGCTGCATTATGTCCCATCTCTCTATTTCTGTTATTCATAGCAGCCACTTCAACGATACTTGCAAGATTTCGTCCTGGTTTCACAGGGATGGTGACAGAAGGAATTTCCACACCCAAAAGTTCAGAATAAGTCACTTCTAAGCCCAAACGGTCATAGTGGGTGTTATCATCCCAAGGCTCTAGAATAATAATCAATTCGATGGTTTTCTTTGCCTTAATGGCACCCATACCAAATAATTGCTTCACATCAATCACGCCGATGCCTCGAAGTTCCATATAATGCTCAATCAGCTCAGGGGCTTTACCTTCTAAAATACCAGGTGTGATTTCTTGAATTTCTACCGCATCATCCGCAATAATACGATGACCACGCTTAATCAGCTCGATGGCTACTTCGCTTTTCCCTACACCAGAAATCCCCTGAATCAGTACACCTTCACCATAAATCTCTAACAATACCCCAGAACGAGTGATACAAGGAGACAAATTACGATACAAACTACTGATCAGTTGACTGATAAACATAGAAGTGGGCATAGGAGAGCGTAAGACTGTACGGTCATGTTTTTGAGCCACTTCGATAAAATCAGGGAAAGGATCCACCCCACGGGTATAAATAATCCCAGGAACTGGATAGGACAAAAGACGCTCGAAAGCTTCCAGACGTTCCTTTGCGTCCATTGTTTCAATGTAGGCGTATTCTGTTTGTCCAATGACAAGGAGACGTTTGGTATCAAAGTGATCCAAAAATCCAGCCAAAGGCAAACCTGGTCGGTTGATATCCAATGTTTCCAAGGGAACCTCTTCATAATTTTCTGGCGCCAGTAGTACTTCTAAATCAAATTCTTTAATAATCACTCCTAATTTGATTTCTGGTGCTGTTTTTGCTTCACTCATAATCTTCCTTCTTTCCTTTTTCGGCAAAAGCAAAAAATCGCTGACCGAAATAATTTAATACTACAAAGAGAACCATTCCCAATAAAAGAGCACATTGTTCCTGTCTTTTGGTGGAAATTGTAGTATTTTTTAACATATATAACATCATTGGCTCTGCCATACCATAGGCAAGTAGCCAACAAACTAAAATGTTCAACGTAAATCGTAACACTACTTTCAAACCCTTTTCTTCAGAGCGAAAAGTGAAATGTTTGTTGAGAAAAAAACTTAAAATGCTACCAAAAAAATAGTTGGCACCACTGGAAACCCAATAACCTTGGGATAAAACTTCTGAACAAAAAAACATTATCCCTGTGCCAAATAAAGTATTGATGATACCAACAATCACAAAGGGCAGCATGGTTGGATGCAAAAATTTTTTCATTCTTTTTTCCCTTCTTCTGTGTCATTTTCTATAATAAAACGAGGTCTATCTTGAATACTGGTATATATTTTGCCAATATAATAAGCAATAAAGCCCAGAGAAATCAACAAAATCCCACCAATAATCAGTAAAAGCAAAATGACTGTGGTAAAACCATCAAGGGCTAAACCATTAAATTTCTGATACAATGCGATGCCTCCAAAAATCAAAGAAATCAGCAGAAAACCAAAGCCTAAAAAGGGGATCACTTGCAGTGGAGCGATGGAAAAAGAAGCAAGATTTCGCATAGCATATTTCACCAAGGAAAATAAGGACCATTTTGATTCCCCTGCGACTCTTTCTTGTACTACAAAGGTCACTTGCGTAGTGGTAAAACCAATCCAAGAAGAAAGTCCACGAAAAAAAGCGTCCTTTTCCCCAATGGCGAGGAGTGCCTCCACAGCTCGCCGATCCAATAATTTAAAATCAGAAGCATTGGACATATCAATGCCCATATTTTTACTAATCATTTGATAAAAGGTCTTGGCAGCACAACGATGAAACAGACTTTCTTTTCCACGACTTTCCTTCACGCCTTCCACAATTTGAAAACCTTCCAACCATTTTTCATACATTTCTATGATTTTTTCTGGTGGATGTTGCAAATCGCAATCAATCACCACAGTGCAAGCACCTCTACTTTGTGCTAATCCAGAAAAAATAGCTGCCTCTTTTCCAAAATTACGAGAAAATCGCACCCCTCTTACTTGGGGAAATATCTCGCTTTGTTCCGTGATTTTTCGCCAAGTACCATCACCAGAGCCATCATCTACAAAGACAATCTCAAATGGGATTTGGGCTGATTCAAGAACAGAAACAATGGTCTTAGCTGCTGTAGAGACTGTTTCTTCCTCGCAATAGGCAGGAACCACCACAGACAATAAATCTTTCTCTCGACGAGAATTACATAACACCATTGTTTTCTTCCTTTCATGATTTCCCTCTATTTTCATAGGCTATTTCATAGTCACTTTTGGGCAAATAGCCCTCCCCCACCTTTACCACCACTTGATCGTCAATGATCGCCACACTGCCGTCATCAGGATAACAAGGCATGGACAGAAATGCTTCGCTCTCAGCCATGGCTATAAAGCTCTCTTCACTTGGCTCAGGAACTGGAATATTCAGCCAATCATTTAAATAATAATATATATGCTTGTTCAATGACAACAGAGTCTCAGTAGGAATACTATAATGATCAATGAAGGCAAATGCTTCAATACTCTCTTCTAATCCACCATCTGTTCCAATAATTAAAATAGGCATATCAGAACGATAACCAGAACTACTTTCCACCCGTGACATCATCCTTGTCACATAACTTTCTGTGGCACGATGTGACTGAGCAGAAGCGGTATAAAGTAAATTACAAAGCCAAGAACCACTGAGACAAATCCCCAAGAATACCACTGGCACTGCATGAAAAAACTTTTGGGAAGAAAACAAATTGCTCTTCTCTAAGAAAAATAACAGTAATACATAGCATAAAACATAGGGATACTGCATCAAAGGCGTAGGGCTTGTCCATGGACTAATAATCTGTACAAATCCAAAAGCAAGTGGACAGATCCCACAAAGAGCCACCAAGGAAACCACTCGCCAAGATTCTTTTTGTTTTTTTGCCCAAGAAAAAGTGGCGAAGAGTCCAAATCCCACACAAATGAAATTCAGGAGAACCAAGGGGACGGTATTTGTGCCATTATTCAGTCCAGAGTGAAAAAACAGTCTGAATACTTGCAAATAACAATCCAAAATCAAGCGAGGTAGAGAGCTGAAGGGGTATCCCGTATTTTCCATGCCTAAATAGGGTAACAGTTCTTGACCTGTCAACCATAATCCGCAATGTAAAATCACATAATAAAGAATCGCTCCTCCAGCCAAACAGCCCAGAAGCTTTACCCCAAATTGTAGCACAGACAACATATTTTTGTCTTTGTCAAACAATTCCTCTATCACTAAAATCACAGCAAGCCCTATGGCAAAGGGAGCGAAAGCTTGATAAATGCCCATGGACAAAGCCAGTGACAGCACAGCAAGTCCCCAAAACTTCCCACCTTTTTTAGCACACCATAAAGAAAAAACTGCAAGTAAAATCCCCAAACAGTATGCCGAAGCTGTAAATAAATACAAAAAAACAAATCCCAAAGAGGGGAAGGATACCAAAGTCATCCCCATCAGTCCTGCCACATATTTATTGTTTATTTTCAGTAAATCCACTATGAGTACTGCCGATAATCCCAAAAAGCACAGCGCCAAAAAACCAATAAAACTGGGCATCTGCATAAATCCATGTGGCATACTGGCATAATGCAAAAACCATCTCCCAGACACTATCATCTCTTGGGTATCATAGACACGACTCAAACCATCTTCATTGGGAATCAAATTCGCAAAGGCTGTGAGATGAACCACATATCCGCCCAAAAGGCTGGCAAGAAAGGCATATTTTTTTGTTTCCATCGTGATATCCTTTCTTCTGAACCCATTTGTTTATTGAAGTAAACCTAAAAATTCATCTTCTGTCAAAACATGAACGCCTAAATCTTGTGCTTTTTTCAGTTTAGACCCAGCACCTTCCCCTGCAATGACATAGCTTGTCTTTTTTGATACAGAAGAAGAGGATTTCCCCCCTCGTTCTTCGATCATCCGAGAGGCTTCATCTCTGGTGAATTTTTCCAGTCCTCCTGTCAGCACAAAGGTCATCCCTGCAAATTGCTGATTTTCACTGGATGTTTCCCCAATCATATTCACCTTTGCTTCTTGTAATTGGGCAATCAATCCTTGGTTGTCACCAAGCCATTGTTGTAAGTTTTTGGCTGTGATTTCTCCTATATCTTCCACTTCTACCAATTCTTCTAAAGTAGCTTCTTGGATTTTTTCCAAAGAACCAAAATGCTTGGATAATATTTTACTCGCCTTTTGCCCTACTTGTCTAATGCCAAAAGCAAACAGTAATCGTGATAAGTCATTTTCTTTGGAGAGTTCCAAATTTTTCAACAGTTTGACAGCTGATTTTTCCCCCATACGCTCTAAGGAAGCCACTTGATCCTTGTCTAAAAAATATAAATCTGCCACAGTCTTCACCAAAGAAGCAGAGATAAGATTTTCCACAATGGCTATGCCCAAACCGTCAATATCCATTGCCTCTCGGCTGGCAAAATGTGCCACACTCCGTGCGAGTTGTGCTGGACATGATATATTGCTACAGCGAAGATGGGCGCCTTCTTCTTTCCCCACCAACTCTCTTTCCACTTTGCCTCCACAAACAGGACAAGTGTCAGGGAGCAGATATGCCACCGTGTCCGAAGGTCTTTTTTCTGTCACCACCGACAAAACTTCTGGAATGATTTCCCCAGCTTTTCGCACCGAGACAGTATCTCCTATGCGTATATCTTTTTCGCTGATGAAATCTTGATTATGCAGACTGACATGACTCACAGAAGTACCAGCAAGTGTCACTGGTGCCAATACTGCCTTTGGTGTCAAAACCCCTGTCCGCCCCACTTGTATGACGATGTCCTTCACTTGGGTCTCCTTGATTTCAGGAGGATATTTAAAAGCAGCTGCCCAACGTGGAAATTTGGCTGTGCTGCCTAATTCTTCTCTCGCTGTCAAGGAATTCACCTTGACAACACCTCCATCAATATCAAAGGAAAATTTCCCTCGCTCTGCATTGATGCCAGTAATTTTTTCCTCTACTTCTGACATAGAACAACACAGAAAATAGCCATTCACAGGAAAGCCCAAGCTCTTCAAATAATCCAAACTCTCACTATGTGTTTGAAAATAATTTCCAGAAATCTCCTGAATATTAAAAATCAAAATATCTAATCTCCGACTGGCAGCGATTTTAGAATCCAGTTGTCGCATAGAGCCTGCCGCTGCGTTTCTTGGATTTGCAAAAAGTGCCTCACCGTTTTCTTCTCTTTGTTTATTTAAACGATGAAAAACCACCTTAGGCATAAAAACTTCCCCTCGGACCACTAATCTTTCAGGTGCATTTTCAAGAGAAAGAGGGATGCTGTAAATGGTTTTCAAGTTTTCTGTGACATCTTCCCCCACTGCCCCATTGCCACGGGTGGCACCACGAAGAAACACACCATTTTCATATTCCAGTGACACAGAAAGCCCATCTATCTTAGGTTCTACCACATACTCCACGGAAGGAACCACGGCTTTCACTCTTTGGTCAAAGGCCGATAGCTCTTCAAAATCAAAAACATCTTGCAAAGAGGACAATGGCACCCTATGTTCCACAGAATCAAATTGCGCCAAGGCTTCTCCCCCTACACGCTTTGTGGGCGAATCAGGGCTGTCGTATTGGGGATAGGCTTTTTCTAACTCCTCTAACTCTCGCATCATGCTATCATATTCAAAATCATACAACACAGGCGCATCTGCCTCATAATAGGTAGCATTTGCCTCATTTAGTTTTTTTCGCAATTCCTGAATCTTTTCATTCATTTTTTTACCTCTTATACTCCTGTCACTTAACAATTTGACAATTAAGGAGTGACTCCCTTTGTGCTGGTCCATGGAGAAGATTACTGAATCATGAAAGATTTCAATACCTCTGATAGAAAGAAATGGAATGAGGAATTGTTTGTTTTTCCTGATTACATCACATTTTACCGATTCATAATTCGTCCCACATCGCTAACGGTTACCACCAACATAAGCACAAGCAATAAGACTAGCCCTATGCCATGAAAAATAGCTTCATATTTCACAGCGATATTTTTCTTGGTGATAGCATAATAAACGCTATCGCCCAAAATAAAGAAAATTCTTCCCCCATCTAAGGCAGGCAAGGGCAACAGATTCATCACAGCCAAATTGATGGTAATCAAAGCCATAAAATAACTGATGTTCAAGGTAGCAGCCTCTAAATCCTCTGATGCCTCTCCCACTTGAGCAATACTGTCAACGATCCCCACAGCCCCTGACATATCGGTCACCTTCAACGCACCAGTAATCAAATCCAAAAGATTCATATAGATCAATCGAACAAAATCTAAAGTATTGTACCACGTGAATTTCATGATATTGGAAAAAGTTGGCTCATAACGTTCTTGCCCAATAGTAATCCCACGTAATATGGTGGTATTTCCCTCTGCATCTGTCTTTTCTTGCAAAGGTAGATAGACATCTGTCAACTGGATAAGAACCCCATCTCTTTCAACAACAAAATCCACCACATCCCCAGCTCGATAAAGAAAATTCCCTAAATTGCCAAAGGTATAAATTGGATGACCATTCACTTCTTTGACAACATCATTTGCCATCAATCCGCAATTTTCATTGTCATATCCTTCTAAAAATCCACCTATCGTAGGCATGACAAAGCCAGTTGCTGTGGCAAAAAGAGCAAGGATAATCAAAAAGCCCAAAACAAAGTTCATGAAAGCGCCAGCCACAAGAATGACTATTTTTTTCCATGTTTTGGCTCTGCCAAAAGCCCGAGGATTGTCAGACTCTGCATCCTCGCCTTCCATGGCACAATAACCACCAATGGGAAGGCAACGTAAACTATACAAGGTTTCCCCATATTGTTTTTTGAAAATAGCTGGCCCCATGCCAATGGAAAATTCATTGACCTGAACTCCAGAGAGTTTTGCTGCTGCATAATGCCCAAACTCATGAATTGCAATCAAAACTGCAAACATAAGAATGGCGATAAGAATATTTAACATAAAGACCTCCTTGAATCAGGGACATTATTTTTTCTCATTATTATTTGTTTGTGTCACCAGTAAACGAGATTGCAAATCTGCTTCCAAAATTTGAGAAAGATTTGGGTTTTGTATCACTGGGATTTGTTCTAAAGCCACTGAAACAAAACGAGGGATATCCAAAAATTTACATTCCCCCTTCAAAAATAATTCCACTGCCTTTTCATTGGCTGCATTCAAAATCGCCCCTGCTGTTCCACCCTCTTTGGCTGCCCCAATGGCAAGAGGTAAGCAAGTGAAATTATGGGTATCAGGCTGAGCAAATGTGATTGCCTTTTCGAATAAATCCAAACGTGTGGATAAACCGTTGAAACGCTTTGGATAAGAAAGAGCATATTGAATGGGAAGAAGCATATCAGTCGTCCCCATTTGGGCAATAATGCTATGGTCGCAATATTCCACCATGGAGTGAACCACGCACTCAGGGTGAATCACAACAGAAATCCGTTCTGCTGGCATTTGGAACAGGTGCATTGCCTCGATGAGTTCTAAGCCCTTGTTCATCAGCGTCGCAGAATCAATGGTGATTTTTGGTCCCATTAACCATTTGGGATGAATCAAAGCTTCTTTTGCTGTCATTTTATTCAATCGACTGACATGATACCCTAAAAATGGTCCCCCAGAACAGGTCAAAATAAGTCGACGAATTTCCTTTGTTTCTGCATTCCCTTTCAGACATTGAAAAATAGCTGAATGCTCTGAATCTACAGGAATGATTTCAACATTATGCTCTTTTGCTTTTTCCATAACGATATCACCAGCACAAACAAGGGTTTCTTTGTTTGCCAGAGCAATTCGTTTTCCTGATTCAATGGCTGCAAGGGTTGGCTTCAGCCCTGCCATACCAACGACTGCTGTCAATACAGTGTCTACTTCTTCCACAGAAGCTGCTTCACAAAGAGCCTCGACCCCTCCTAATACCTTGGTGGAAGTATCTGCAAGTTTTGTTTTCAAAACTTCTGCAGATTTTGGATCTTTCATAATCGCAAGTTCTGGCTTGAACCGACGACACTGGGTTTCTAAGTCCTCAACGTTTGTGTTAGATGTTAAAGCAGACACCTTATAATTCATTGAAGCACACACCTCTAAAGCTTGTGTGCCAATGGAACCTGTGGAACCTAAAATTGATATCTTGTGCATTTTAATCCTCCTATTTTTAAAACTCCAGAAATCCCCAGAGTCAAAAAAACTTTTTCTCTTTCTGATTTTTTCTAAACCTTATGCTCCAAACCTCTATTGGCAGTTTATGCTGTTTTTTGTCAAATTAGAACGCTGGAAAAAGTTCCACCAACAAAAGTAAAGTTGGCGCAGCAAAGGTCATACTGTCAAAGCGATCTAAAATCCCCCCATGCCCTGGGATAAAATTCCCGTAATCCTTGATGCCTTTTTGGCGTTTCACCAAAGAAAAACTCAAATCTCCTAGTTCCGTCATCACGCTGGAAACCAAGCCATACAGCCCCATCATGCCCACAGAAACAGGCATCAGCCCTTGCAAATACCAACCGTATAGCAAAAAGCCAATCATACCAAAGAAAATCCCTCCCAAAAATCCTTCCAAAGATTTATTTGGACTTACTTTTAATATATTTCGATGTTTCCCCATGGTGATCCCCACAAAATAAGCACCAGTATCTGTGGCAAAGGCAGCCACCAAGGGCAACAGGACCATATACTGACCGTTGGGGCGATCTCGTAACAAGAGCAAAGAACTATAAAACAAAGGAAAGACAATCCCTGCAAAAAAGCATAGCATCAAGGTCTCGAAGGGAACAGAACCTTTGTCGCTATAATTTAAAATTATAATCACAAACAATGAGGATAGTAACAGTAAAGACAGTGCTAAAACGGTCAAATCTCTTTGTCCCATGGCAAAACCTAGTGGAAAGAGAAAAGCGTGTAAAATGGTCACCACATAAAATCCCTTTCCCTTTGGAATTTTACAGGCTCGTAAAAATTCACTAGAACCAATTGCGGTAATACCTCCAACAAATCCTCCAAATAGAAGAATGGGAGCATATAATAACATGCCTAAAAAAATAGGCAACCACAACAAGGCATAAATTATTCTTGTTTTTATGTGAGAACACCTCCATAGCGTCGGGATCTTCTTTGAAATTCAGTTATGGCTTGATCTAGTGTTTCCTTTGTGAAATCAGGCCATAAAACATCTGTGAAATAAAATTCTGCATAAGCACATTGCCACAGCAAAAAATTGGAAAGCCGCACTTCTCCACTGGGGCGAATCAGCAAATCAGGGTCAGGCACACCTTTTGAAAAGAGATAATTCCCAAAATTTTCTTCTGTCAAATGGTTGACATCTGCTCGCCCTTCCAAACAATCCAAGGCATATGCCTTGGCGCCACGTAAAATTTCATCTCTGCCACCATAATTAAGACAAATATTCACTTGACAACCATCATATCCTTTGGACACTTCTCTTGCGTGTTGACACAAATCCTGTAATTCAGAAGAAAGTGCAGACAAATCTCCAAAAAATTCCATCTTCACCTGTTCCTTTTCCATTCTGTCCAAGGATTCCAGCAGGTATTTTTTCAAAAGCCCCATGATGGCTTCCACCTCTTCCCCAGAGCGTTTCCAATTCTCTGTGGAAAAAGCATAAACTGTCAAATAATCAATCCCTATGTCTTTGCAATAGGTCGCAATGGTACGAAAAGTTTCTGCACCGGCTCCATGTCCAAAGGTTCTTGGACGTTTTCTCTCTTTCGCCCAACGACCATTACCATCCATAACAATGGCAATATGCCGTGGTAATTTGGTCAGATCCATTGTCTGATTTGTTTTTTTGAACATAAGCCAATGTCCTTTCATAAATTAATATAGTGCAAATTTTTGATTTTCTGACGATTGAAGAAACAAGGATTCCTTGGTAATTTCAGCCCTTTTGGGAAAGAAAAACTAAACAGCTAATAATTCCTTTTCTTTTGCAGCTGTCAGATCATCCACTTCTTTACAACGTTTATCAGTCAAATCTTGCAATTCTTTTTCCATTTGCTTTTGATCGTCTTCTGTGATTTCATTTTTCTTTTTCAAATTCTTGATTTCGTCCATGGCATCTCGACGGACATTACGCAAGGCAACCTTTCCATCTTCGCCATATTTTTTCACTTGCTTGCTCAACTCTTTTCTACGCTCTTCTGTCAGTTGTGGAAAAGCAAGGCGAATGACTTTACCGTCATTTTGTGGATTGATTCCCAAATCAGAACATTGAATGGCACGCTCGACCTCTTTTAACAGAGTCATATCCCATGGTTGCACCATTAAAGTACGAGGGTCAGGGGAAGAGATGGCTGCCACTTGACTCAATGGCGTGGGTGCCCCATAATAATCAACAGAGATACGATCAAGTACCGAAGCATTGGCTCGTCCTGCACGAACAGAGGCAAAATTCCCCTTCACTGACTCAATGGTTTTTTGCATTTTTATATCAAAATTTTTCACTTCTTCTAACATAATATTTTCTCCTTTTCATTTTTACAAACTTGTAAATATATCTGTAGTTTCATCTGTTTTCATCATTCTTTTTAAGCTTCTACAATGGTCCCAATGGTTTCTCCTTGGATGACTTTTAAAATATTCTCTGGGTCTTTTAATGCAAAGACAAGCACAGGAATTTTATTATCCATGGCAAGAGAACTTGCTGTACTGTCCATGACCTGTAAATGTCTTGCCAGCACCTCGTCATAGGTAATTCGATCAAATCGAGTGGCAGAAGGGTCTATTTTGGGGTCAGCAGTATAAACACCATCAATATTTTTCGCCAATAAAATGACCTCTGCACCAATCTCTGCTGCCCTTAGCACTGCTGCTGTATCTGTTGAAAAAAACGGATTCCCTATACCACAACCAAAAATAACGACCTTACCATTTTCCAGATGAGACACAGCCTTCCCTCTGTGAAAGGTTTCTGTGACTCCTTCCAAAGGAATCGCCGTTTGCACCACCACAGGCACGCCTTGTTGCTCTAATACATCAGAAACAGCCAGTGCATTAATTGCTGTGGCAAGCATGCCCATTTGGTCTGCTCGGACACGTAGCATATTTTCTCCGCCGTCTTTCACCCCACGCCAGAAATTGCCACCTCCCACAACCAAACCAATCTCTATGCCCAAATCACGGCATTGCGCAATGACTTTGCATACTTTGTGAATCATGTCAAATTCTAATCCTCGTCCGGATTCGCCCCCTAAAGCTTCTCCACTTATTTTCAATAGCACTCTTTTATATTTTCCCATTGTGTTGACTCCTCTTCTTTTTTTTCGTCCTTTCTATTCTAATACAAAACTTCCCTTTTGTATAGGGGGAAACGAAAAAAAAATGAAAATTTTTTGTAACTTTTGAAGAGATGATTGGGGAGGCAATCAGCTATGACCTTCCTTTTGACCTGACAATCTCCCCCACAGTCACAATTTTTTCCTGTGTCTCATAGAATAAGGAAGAACTGTGCGATTTTTCCCTAGCAAGTTCTGATTTCTTTTTAGTTGGTGATTTTTTTGAACGAATCTATTTTATTTGCCTTGCTTGGCACAGGTTTTACAGCAATGATGACTGCTCTTGGCTCTGGCATGGTCTTTCTTCTGGGCAAAGGCTGTACCCCCTTTTTCCATCGCCTTTTATTGGGTTTTGCTGGGGGCGTTATGATTTCTGCTTCTGTTTTCTCTCTTCTCAATCCAGCCATGGAACAAGCAGAATCATTAGGACAAATCCCATGGATTCCAGCTGTGGGTGGCTCGTCCCTTGGCATCGCCTTTCTCATGTCAATGGATTGGATTTTACCCAAATGGATGGACAAATTTTCTAGTAGCGACAAAACAGGAGAAATCACACCAAAAAATATCCTCCTTGTCCTTGCTGTTGTTCTGCACAATATTCCAGAAGGCATTGCTGTGGCAATTTCCTGTGCTGTTGCAGCACAATCTGGAGAACCAAGCCACATTGCTGCTGCAATGGCGCTTGCTCTTGGGGTAGGGATACAAAATTTCCCAGAAGGTGCCGCCATTTCCCTCCCCTTACACCAACAAGGTATGAAAAAAGGCATGGCTTTCACCATGGGGGCTATCTCTGGCTTTATGGAACCTATTTTTGGTGTTATGACAGTCCTTGCCTTGGGGGCTGTCAGTGAATTTTTACCATGGCTATTGTCTTTTGCTGCTGGTGCCATGCTTTATGTCGTCGTGGAAGAATTAATTCCAGAAGCAAATTTAAATCGTAAATATCACAGTGGTACCCTTGGTGTTTTGGGTGGATTTTTACTGATGATGATATTAAACACGTCTTTTTAGTGGTCATTAAAATTTTTTCTTGACTTTTTATCTAAAAAAAGGTATAATGTAAAAATTCCAAACAACGAGGTCAAGCCTTTGAACTATCATTATGAAAAAAAACAAATTCTTTGTCTTGGGACAAAACCTTGGTCGTCAATCCCCCACCGAACCCAAGAACTAATGTCAAACCTTCATCAGGTTAATATTTTATATTTCTCACCCTCCGATTTCTTGCAATCCCCTCACAAAAGAAAAGTAGCCCCTCATATCACCACCTATATTCTTCCAAAAACAAGAGGAAGTAAACTCATGTTCTCATTAGGACAAAAACGATTGGCTCAGTTTATTTCTCGCATAATGACAAGACAGCATATGCGAAACCCTCTTGTGTGGGTGACGCATCCCTCTCAAGAGGAACTGACCAACTATTTAAGCTATCGTGCCTTAGTCTATGACTGCCCAAGACTTTGGGAGGGGGACTATATCAACCAACAAGAAGCTCTTTTTCAAAACGCAGATTTGATTTTTTACCCCTCTCCAAGTTTACAAGAACCCCTCAAACTCTTTCACCGAAATCTTAGTATGTTGGAAAATGGGGTAAATTACTCTATTTTTGAAAAGGCTGCACTCTTTGCCAGACAAGACCCCTTCACCAAAACTTTGGGCTTTGCTGGACAAATTGACTATTACTTAGATCTCAGTCCTTTGCTTTTTATGGCTCGGGAACAACCTCTCTGGCAATTTTTACTTCTAGGAACTTGCCCACAAGGCAATCCTTATTTAGAAACTCTTTTATCTTTGAATAATGTGAAATTTTATCAAGGATGTACCCCACAGCTGATGGCAGAATTTCTATTTTCTTGTGATGTTCTTTTAGAATTTCACCTTCGCAAACATCCTGTCCAAGATATCAAATCCCTTCGACTCTATCAATATCTTGCCACAGGACGCCCTATTGTGTCTCATATTTTGGATAAAGAAGAAGGACAGCTGTCCGATCTGATTTATTATGCCGAAACAAAAGAAGAATTTCTTTATCTGAGCAAAAAAGCGTTGAAAGAACAATCCCACGCCGTTGAAATCAAACGACAACAATACGCCAAAAATAACAGATGGGAACTACGTGGCCAACAAGTGAAAAAATTGCTTGTAACTTCTGGATTATTATAAAAACAACACCTTATCATCAAAAGCCAGTAAGGCAGGATGATAAGGTGTTACCATTTACATATTTTCATGTTTTTTTCAGGGGAATGAATCAAAAAGTCCATACTACTTCCAAGTATCTCTTGAAAACAATGCTAAAATCGGAAAAATTTCCAAACGTCCTGCCAACATATTTAAAATCAGCACCAACTTGGAAAAGACGCTAAAATCTGCATAATTACAAGTGGCTCCCACACCTTCAAATCCTGGTCCTATGTTATTAAAACAGGCAACCACTGCAGAAAGATTCGTCAAAACAGAAAAACCATCTAAGGAAATCACCAAAAAACTTGTCACCATAATCACCACATAAGCAGAGAGATAGGCATTTGTATGGGACAGAATTTTCTCGTCAATCACTTGACCATTCACCTTGATCACTTGGATCTTGCTTGGATTCAACACTTGGTTGATATTACGTCGTAAAATTTTAAAGATGAGAAGCAACCGCCCACATTTAAAACCTCCCCCTGTGCTACCTGCACAGGCACCTACCAACATCAAAGCAAACAAAATGCCTTTGGAAAAACTAGGCCACAAATCAAAATCTGTGGTGGCATAGCCTGTGGTGGTCATAATACTCCCTACCTGAAAGGCTACATGACGCAAAGTTTCCTCTAAATTTGTGAAAGACCCCCACAAATTCAAGGTAATCAGCCCAATACTCCCCAAAACAATACCACAATAAAGACGCATTTCCTCATCTTTGAACACTGATACAAAATGCCCCAAGAATAAAAGATAGTAACAAGAAAAATTCACTCCAAATAACAACATAAAAATCGTCGTGACCCATTGAATATAGGGACTATATCCAGCCAAACTATCATTTTTGATGGCAAATCCCCCTGTACCTGCTGTGCCAAAGGCTGTGCAAATCGCATCAAAAAAGGGCAAGTTCCCAAGCAAAAGAAAAATCACATTCAACACTGTCAATAAAATATACATCAGATACAAAATCATTGCAGTATGACGAATCCGTGGTACCAATTTGCCCACATTGGGTCCTGGGCTTTCTGCTCGTAAAATGTGCATGGCAAAACCATCATTTCTTCCGCTGACAGGCATAAGAGCAAGCAAAAAAACAAGCACCCCCATGCCACCCAACCAGTGGCTGAAACTTCGCCAATAAAGCATCCCACGGCTCAGCCCTTCGATATCAGTTAAAATAGAGGCTCCTGTTGTGGTAAAACCAGAGACAATTTCAAAAAAACTGTCCACATAGCTGGGGATTTCTTTGGATAAATAAAATGGTAAACACCCTAACAAGCCCATGACAATCCAACTGGTCCCCACACAAACCAAACCTTCTTTGGCATGAAAGCCTTTGCTTGCACCACGACAAAGGAAGTGCAGACACAAAACCACCAACAAAATAACAAAAAGAGTGACCATAAAAGCAAAAATCCCTTGCCCCTCTTTGTCTAAAAAGCTAATGAACAAAGCAGGCAACATAAACGCTGCTTCTACCAAAAGAATTTGGGCAATAAATTTGCCTATCATTTTATAATTCATAGCTTATCCTCAATCACTAAAAATCTCATTCAGTTGATGAATGACATTCCCCCCGTTGGTCACAAGAACAATAGAATCCCCAGGGACAAACACAGAATCCCCATTGGGAATTTCAATTTTCGCCCCATGAGTAATACAGGAAATCAAAACATTTTTCTTTAATTTCAAGTTTTTTAGGGGTGTATTACAATGTTTTGTGGTGTCATTCACCAAAAATTCTGCTGCCTCTGCCTTGCCGTCTGCAATGCTGTGAACAGCCAAAGCTGCCCCTGTTTGATTCTCCATTGCCCGCACATAGCGAACTATATTATTCGAACACAGCTCTTTGGGACAAACAATACTGCCCAAGCTTAGGGTATCTACCATGGAATTATTTTCCTCTCGGCTTAGCTTTGTGATGGTTTGAGGAATCCCCATTTCCTTCCCATAAAGAGAAATAATCATATTCAGTTCATCAAAATTGGTGAGAGAGACCAGTGCATCATAATTATTTTCATCCTCTAAAAGCATATGATGACTGGCATCCCCATGAATGATATCTGCATCTGGAATCTTGCTGGCAAGCTCTACACAGTGGTCATAGTCTTTTTCTATAATTTTGACATAAATCCCGCTTTTACAAAGTTCCTTGGCTAAATAAGCACACAGTCGTCCGCCTCCACATAATACAACACGACGGACTTTTCTGGTGATAATCCCCAGATTTTTCAGTAAAACGGTCAAATTTCGAGTAGAAGCTGTGACAAAAATATGGTCTTTCTCTCGCAAAACAAAATTCCCATCTGGCATAATAGCAACGCCTTCTCGCAATACAGCACAAACCAACACTTGACATTTTACAATCTGATTCATATCACTTAAAGATAGATTACAAAGTTTACTTTTCTCATCAATACGAAGCTCCACAATTTCTACTCGACCTTTGGCAAAGGTATCACGTTTCAAAAAACCAGGATATTTCAAAAGACGCTCCACTTCCACAGCCGCCTGTTTTTCTGGATTCACTGCCATAGACAATGCAAAGAAATCTTGCATTGTGTAAATTTGGTCGGAATATTCTGGATTTCGTATCCGACCTATGGTATGGAGTTTCGGGTTGATCCCCTGTGCTGTCAAGCAGCACAGCAAGTTCACCTCATCTGTACTGGTCGCAGCAATCAGTAAATCAGCCTCCTTCACCCCTCCTTGGAGCAAGACAGGCATAGAAGCACAGTTTCCATGAACAGCCATCACATCATGCTGTTCTACGGTATGATTCAAAACCTTTTGATTGCTGTCGATGACTGTCAAATCATAGCCCTCAGCAGAAAGTTGACGGGTCAATAATGCCCCCACCTTCCCATCTCCTGCAATGATAATTTTCATGAAATATACCTCCTTTTAGGGGAAACCTTTGGACTCTTTTATTACTCTGTCTGAGAAACCTCGTAAAGCTTTGCCAAAATATTTGCTGTTTCCTTCACGCCAAATTTAGAGGTGCTAATAGAAACCGAATAATTTTCTGCAGCATGCCATTTTTGCCCAGTATAATACTCATAATATTTTTTTCTTTGTTTATCCACACCCAAAATTTTGGCTCGCATTTCTTTTTCTGACAAGTTTATATCATCGCTTCCCTTTTCATAACAGCGACTCAGTCTTGCTTCTAAACTAGCATAGATGTTGATAGATAAGGGATTTTGTTCTTTCAGGAAAAAATCTCCACAACGCCCCACAATAATGCAAGACCCCTCGTTGGCAAGGTCACGTATAATTTTTGCTTGGGTGGTGAAAATCGTATCTGAAAGAGAAGCCACAGGAGGTGCCACAAAGGTTCTTCCCACAGAAATAGGATAAGAATGAGTTATTTTGGTACTATGCTTTTCCACATATTCTCGGGATAATCCACTTTCTTCTGCAATTTTAGTCAGAATTTCTTTGTCATAATAAGGCAAATTTAAAATATCAGCCATTCTTTTTCCGACTTCTCGTCCACCACTTCCAAATTCTCTTGTAATCGTAATAATATTTGACATAAAAACATCTCCTTGTATGATAAAATATTTTCTTCTGGAAAACTTTGAATCCTTCTTCATCTCAGAATTCTTTTTCTTTAAATATTGCTTGTTTGTATAGATTTCCATCGTTTCAAACAGCACAATATAGTATAACATAAAACAAAAAAATTTTCCAGTATAACTTTCGCCTTTTACGAAAAAAAAAAATATTTTTTTTCGTAAAACACTTGCTTTTTTATTTTTCTTGTGTTATTATAAATAAGCTGTTTAGTATCTCCGGGTGTGGCGAAGTTTGGTATCGCGCTTGAATGGGGTTCAAGAGGCCTTGAGTTCGAATCTCAACACTCGGACCAGCAAAAACACAGTGATCTTTATCGCTGTGTTTTTTTATATTGCTTTTTAAATTGAAAGAGTATTCATTACTCTCTTTATTTGTTCTCATCATACAAAAAGAAGAAAGGAATCACATCATGCACACTCTCCCACCATGGCTCGGCGATTTAGAAGAAGAAGAACTACTTTTTATGAAAAAATTCATCCTCGCTTCTGGCTCTTTAAAAGAAATGGCAGGTCAGTACAATGTCACATACCCCACTGTTCGCCTTCGCCTAGATCGCCTGATTCAAAAAATACAGCTAAAAGAAAAAGGGGAACAAGACCCCTATGTGAATATGATTCGTCAGTTTGTGACTGATGAAAAGATGTCTTTGGAAACAGCCAAAACCCTGATTGCCCAATACAGAAAGCAAGTCAATGGTTTTTAGAGGTTCCTTTGAAATTTCAACTTAGAAAAAAGCAGTGACCTCTTTAACAGAAGTCACTGCTTTTTTTATTCTTTATCATCAAACATTCTTTCAAGAACGACAAAATCCTCTACTCGACGGCTTTTTTCTCTTCCTGGATCTGTTCTTCCCACATCTGTTCTTCCTGTATCTGCTCTTCCATAATCAGCTCTAGGACTTTCTGTTTGTGGAATTCCATAGACAACAGGCACATCTGTTGGAATGGTAGGCACTCGGGTACTACTGCTTTCCTTTACAGATACTGTGCTTAATGGTTGCATGATGGGCTGTGTCGCAAAAGAAGAGGTTTCCTTTGTTTGCAAAGGCTCTGGTGCTGGTGTATTTTCCACTGTTCTCACCATGGGGTCGAAGGTATGCAAAGAGGACTGAACAGGGCGTTGGACAGGTTCTGGTGCCAAAGGAGCAGGTTGCTCTTCTCTGGTCAACGGTTCTGGCAAAGTTTCCTTCCGTTGACTTAAAATAGATTCTGGTTGAAACATAGCAGGGTTCGCCTCGTCAATCCCTGCTGCTATGACTGTGACACGGATTTCATCCACCAATTCCTCGTCTATCGCTACACCAAAAATGAAATTAACATCTGGATCTGCAATGGTTTTTACATAATCACTAATGATGTCAGGATCATTAAAATCCATGTCGCTTGGGCAAGTGATATTCAAAATAATACCCTTTGCGCCACTAATGACCCCCACGTCAAGCAATGGACTCTCGACTGCTTTTCTTGCTGCTTCCTCTGCTTTGTTTTCTCCTGTTGCAACCCCAAAACCCATATGAGACAGCCCAGCATTACGCATCACTGCATTGACATCAGCAAAGTCAAGGTTGATATACCCAGTGATTTGAATCAATTCCGTCAGAGAGGTGACAGCATATTGGAGCAAACTATCCACAATGGCAAACCCCTCAAGGAAAGAGATTTTCTTGTCCTTGGGCAAAGTCTTTTTCACATTATCATTAGCAATCACCACCAAAGAGTCCACATGCTGATAAAGCTCTGCGATGCCTCTTTCTGCGATTTTCATACGCTTTTCTCGTTCATAGACAAAGGGCTTCGTCACCACAGCAACGGTCAAAATCCCCATTTCTTTGGCAATTTGAGCGATGACAGGAGCTGCCCCTGTCCCTGTGCCTCCACCCATACCAGCTGTGATAAAGACCATATCTGTTCCACTTAAAATTTCTGCGATTTCTTGGCGATTTTCCTCAGCTGATTTCTTTCCCTTTTCAGGGTCTGCACCAGCCCCTTTTCCTTCAGTCAGCTTTTTCCCAATTTGTATTTTTAAGGTGGCATTGGATTTATTCAAGGCTTGTAAATCTGTATTTACAGCAATAAATTCCACATCTTTTGTGCCAGCGTCTACCATGCGCTTTACCACATTACATCCGCCACCACCGACTCCGATGACTTGAATTTTTACGATTTTTTCTTTTTGGTCTTTCATTTCCAAATGATTCTCTAAACTCATGTTTTCTTTCCTCCTATGTAGCTAGGTCACACTGCACAATCATTCTTTTCAACTTTTTTAATGGCAATGATGCAGGCCTTCCCATGTTTTATTGCTGTCAACAAAAAAGAGCCATCTTAGTCTCGATTCTGTCTGAGATTGTCTTTTTCAAAAAGGGTCAAGGATTACTTTCAGGTCAAAAGGTTGCGATAGGAATCCTTTTTTGTGTCACAGTGTTGCTCTTTCTATTGTACTCCTCTTTTCCCTTTTGGTCAAGTAGAAAATTAAACTTTTTTCCATATTTTTTTGACCAATTTCTGCCTTTCCTATAAACCCTTCCCCATTCTTTCAAATTTCATCTTTGGGTTTTCGTAAAAGAAAA
Source organism: Eubacteriales bacterium (assembly GCA_044432725.1). Classification (GTDB taxonomy): domain Bacteria; phylum Bacillota; class Clostridia; order Oscillospirales; family Oscillospiraceae; genus JAWXUK01. The sequence goes on along the minus strand of JAWXUL010000022.1, from coordinate 19,345 downwards.
AATCATCTCCTTCCCTTTTGGGAAGGAGATGGTCTTGTCTTGCTAATCTGGCGTAAAAAGCACCACATAATCTGTCTGTGTCAAATCCATGACACCTGTTTCATAGCTTTCAATATCAGCAACAGCAGCTTGCAACGCACGGATTTTATAATTATAATCTACACTAAAAGGCAATTTCACTGTAAATCTTTTATCATATTCAAACTCTAAGTACAAATAAGGGTGGAGTGAAATCTGTTCCACCTTTTGGAACAGGTTTTGATTTTCCAACTCTTGAAATAACGCAAGAAGGGCTGATAGCTGTCTTTCTTGCTCTTCTGACACCTCAAGACTCTCTCCTGCTACAGGGTCAATGGGAACGATTCCTGTCACTTTGATATAAGATTCCACCTCTGGATCAAATTCCAATTCCTGTTGTACATCTTCTTGCCAAGTCAGGAAGGTGATGCCATTGATGCCAATCCTCTCATTGCTCTCAAAACTGTCTTCTACAAATTCTAAGTTCTCATAACTTCCTTCGAAGTTTTCTTCTCCAAGATTTTCTGTATTAGGAGAAGAATATGCGTTTTGATAAGATGGGGTATACTCTAATAATTTTCCTTGCACCCCCATATACCAAACACCCTCTTCTGTTACCAACTGAACCATTCCTTTTTGCTCTTCCACTACCAAACGAATCCCTGTGGGCAGATGTAACTTAATCTCCACCGACTGGACATAAGGAAGAACATAAGTAATGTTTTTAGATATTTCATCTTGTTTGATGGAAAATAAATTCTCTCCCAAGCGAATATTGGTGGCAGCAATGATTTCCTCGTCTGTGTAATGGCTGTTACCCTCCACGACAATCATTTCCACCTTGAAAAAGATGGTCGCTCCGATCACGACTGCAAAAAACATCATAACAAACAAGGATAATTTTGTCAAAAATCTGCGTAAGGTATTTCTTTTTCTTTTTCGATAAGATTGCCGTGCCAAGTAACCACCTCTTTTCTTTTGTAAAATATAGGAAATGTTGCCAATGTACAATATCAGGAATACTAGGATCTCAATTCAATCTCTGCGCCCATGTTCCGTAAATCTGTTTCTAGTGATTCATATCCTCTTTGCAGATGGGATAAGCCATAAACACGACTTTCACCCTTTGCCCCAAGACTTGCTACCACCAAGGCAGCAGCCCCACGTAGATCTCGCCCTTGTACCGTAGCACCTTGCAGCTGTGACACACCTTTGACCAAAGCAACTCGACTGGAAATCTCGATAGAAGCACCCATCCGTCTCAGCTCATCCACATGATGATAACGGCTGTCAAAGACATTTTCCTCTAACATTGTGCTACCACAAGATGTAGCAAGGGTTGCCATAAGCAAAGCTTGGCAATCTGTGGGAAAACCTGGATAAGGTGCTGTGCGTAAAGGCGAAATCCCTTGCAATCTCTGACTGGTTGCCAAAGTAATGGCAGATTTTCTGGTAGAAAGACAACACCCCATTTGGGAAAAGGTGGAAAGCACCGAGGTCATCACCTGTGCAGACACCCCAGTCAGAGAAACGGTCCCCCCTGTCACAGCAGCAGCTGATAAGTAAGTACAAGCGACAATTCGATCCCCCATCACCGTAAATTCTGTGGGACGAAGAGTGCTTCCCCCTTCTATTTGAATCACCGTGGTACCTGCTCCATGAATTTTTGCCCCCATAGAACAAAGAAATTCTTGCAAATCCACAATTTCTGGCTCTCTGGCTGCCCCCACAATCGTGGTCACACCAGAAAACCCACAGGCTGCCAACATAATATTTTCCGTCGCCCCCACACTGGGAAAAGAAAGACAAATCTCTTTCCCTTGGGTCATTGCTGTACTAGTACAAGTCAAGTCATCCCCTCTTTGTACCACAGACACACCTAATTGAGTAAATGCCGATAAATGTATGTCAATGGGTCGTGGTCCTAATTGACATCCTCCAGGGCTACAAACTTGAGCCTTCCCCAATCGCCCCAACAAAGCCCCTAAAAACAAAACAGAAGATCTCATCTCTTGCATCTTTTCACAAGGAATTTCCCAAGTGTTCAGCGCTGTACTGTCCACAATCACTGTACTGCCCTCTCGCTTCACCTGACATCCCAACAAAGAAAGAATGTCCATGGTATGACTGACATCAGAAAGAGCAGGACAGTTGTGTATCACCGTCTCACCTTTGGCTAAAATTGCCCCTGCCAAAAGAGGTAACACACTGTTTTTGGCTCCCTGTACCTGTATTTCCCCAGTCAACCGATTGCCTCCATGAATGTGATAAAAACTCATAAAATAGCCTCCTACTTCTAGTATTTATGGCTATCTTATGCATCTTTGGAAAAAGAGTGCAAACTGTGGGCTTCTCTAAACCGACTGTGGAAATAAACGTAGAAATGGAAAGAGCCTCAAATAATTTCCCAGACCATCCTTATTATAGCAGAGAAAGAAGTGTCTGATAAATCTTTTCTCCTGGGTCATCATAAGCAAGTTCTGCGAGGGCTTTTTCCATGTTTTCTCGTCGTTGGGTTTCTCGCATCAAGGCTTCTACGGTTTGATATAAAGTGTTTTCTTGACAATGCTCTTCCAGTAACATCACCGCCGCACCTTTATCTGCCAAAACTTTAGCATTCGCTTCTTGATGATTGGCTGTGACATTAGGGGAAGGCACTAGAATCGAAGGCTTTTTCAACGCTGTAATCTCTGCAATGGTGGAAGCACCAGCTCGACACAAGACCACATCTGCCGCTGCCATAACAACTCCCATATCATAGATATATTCTTTTAGCTCTATCCCCTTTTCTCCCAAAACAAAGCCTTTGCTTGCCATGGTGTCACGCATAGATTTATAATCTCTCCCTGCCCCATGAATATGAAGGAAAGGAGCGCCCTCGAAGCATTCTTTCTTCATACAATCAATCATTTTCTCGTTCATGCGACTGGCACCCAAAGACCCCCAATAGGAGAGCAAAAGCTGTCGCTCGTCATCTTCAGCAAAGCCTAACTTTTTCCTTGCTTCCTCTCTGGTATATTGAAAAAACTCTCCCCGAACCGGCGTCCCTGTCACCACCACATCCTTCGCATCGGGATAATGATCTACACTATCTGGAAAGCCCACCATAACACAGTCCACTACTTTGGACAATGCTTTTGTGGTCAGCCCAGGCACAGCGTTAGATTCATGAACAGCTGTGGGAATCCCCCGTTTCGCAGCTGCCATCACAATGGGATAAGAGGCATAGCCCCCTGTCCCCACCACCAAATCTGGTGGAAAATCATTTAAAATCATTCCTGCTTGATATCTTGACTTGCACATATAGCCCACAGTTCGTATATTGTGTAAAATATCTTTTGGTTTCATAGAGCGGTGTAAATTTGTGATTTCCACCGTCTTAATCGCATAACCTTCCTTGGGCACCAACCGTGTTTCCATGCCACCTTTGGCACCCACAAAAATCACATGGACATCATCTCTGTTCTTTTGAAACAGATTAGCCAAGCCAACAGCTGGATTAACATGACCTGCCGTTCCACCACAGGCAAATAGTATATTCATTTCACCACTCCTTTCTTTTGGATTTTTTTAGGGCAATACCTTGAGAGAATATTTATGTTTTTCAATTTTATCTCTCTTTTATTTTGTTAATTGTTCTTTCTTTTATACCCATTCTCATTAGAAATTATCTGTCATTTTTCTACCTTCCACCCAAGGCAGAAAATAAGGACTAAAGAATGATTCTATAAGTGAACATGCTTTAGAATTTTAATCCTGTCGCACAGGAGAAATTTGCCTTGACACAGCCAAAATCATCCCCATCTGGGCAAGCTGTATCATCAGTGCCGTCCCCCCATAGCTAAAGAAAGGAAGAGAAATCCCTGTTGTGGGGATAAAATTTGTCACCACACCAATGTTCAAAAATACTTGAACTGCCAGTAAAGTGATATTCCCCACAATCAACAACGCACCAAAACGATCACGTGAATGAAGTGCAAGCCAATAACCACGCAAAATAAGTAACATATAAAGAATAATAATCACCAATGCCCCAATAAAGCCCAACTCTTCTACCACAATCGGAAAAACAAAATCATTTTCTGGCTCTGGAATATACAAATATTTTTGACGACTTTGCCCCAAACCAAGCCCTGTCAAGCCTCCTGAACCAATGGCATAAAGGGATTGGATGATTTGGAAGCCTTTGTCTTGTGGGTCTGACCATGGGTCAAGCCACAGCTGTACTCTGGAACGCATGTAATCTGCTTTGTACATGACAAAAAAACCTAAGCCACCTGCAGCTGCTGCACAAGCAAGTAAAAAAAACTTCATTTGTATGCCCGCTGCAAACATAACAGAAGCCGCACCCACTAAAATCAAAATTGTCCCTGACATATGTGGTTGTTTCAACATCAAAAAAACGATAATCCCAAGAACGAGGACATAAGGCCCCAATTCCAAATACCCTGCTTTTTGCAGTTTATTCAAAAAACTTCCCATAAATGTTCGCTTGGAATAAAGCTTTCCCTTTTCTGTTCCACGGGTGGACAATCGAGCCGCAAAATACACAATCACGGTCACTTTCGCAATTTCTGAAGGCTGAAAATTAAAGCTACCGATTTTAAGCCAACGTTGTGACCCCACTTCTGCTTCTCCAAACCCTAAGCCAAAAGGTCCTACCACCAAAATCAGAAGAATGATAGAAAAGACCACAGCAGGAAAGGCAAGCTGACGATAATGTTGATAATTAAATTTTGAGATAAAAAACATAACAACCAAGCCTACAAAGGCAAAACGAAGTTGTTTTTCGATATAAAAAGTAGCACCATCTGCACTGCTGTCATAATATGCAGTCGCATAAGAAGCAGAGAACATCATCACAAGCCCTATGCCAAGTAACAACATAGTCAACATGAAAAATGGCACATCAATCGGTCCATAAGCAAGCTGTTGGCTGATATTTAAATCTCTTTTAGAACGAGCCATTTTATGCTCTCCCTTCTTGTAAAATAATTTCCCCTGTTTTATTGAAATAATCCTCAGGGATACCTATGCATTACCCCCAAAAAGGCTATGACACATAAAATGACTGTCACGCCACCAAAAACACAAAAAAGCTTTTTCTCGCTCCAACCACCCATTTCAAAATGATGATGGAGTGGTGCCATACGAAAAAACCGTTTTCCTTTGGTTGCTTTGAAGTAAAAAACTTGAATAATATCAGACAATGCCTCTAACACATAAATCAATCCAATGATAGGAATCACCAAAGGCATATTCAACACAAAAGCAAGGGCACAAACAGCCCCTCCCAAAAAGAGAGAGCCTGTATCCCCCATAAAGACCTTTGCAGGGTGATAGTTATACAGCAAAAAGGCAGCAAGCCCTCCCACAAAAGCGGCTGCTGTGAAATGTGCTGTCCCATGTTCCCCACAAAGCCCCACTGCAAGATAAAAAAGCATGACAGGAATGGTCACCCCTGTGGCAAGTCCATCAACCCCATCTGTTAAATTCACAGAATTCACCGTTGCCACCATAACAAAGGCAGCAAATGCCATATACAACCACCAAGACATAGGAATTTGCTCATTCAAAAAGGGGATATACAGGTTTGGGGTAATTTCTCCAGAATATCGTAACAACACCACAAAAGCAAGGGAAACAGCTAGCTGAAGCAAAAGCTTTTGCAACGCTGTCAATCCCTCATTTGCTTTATGACGAATTTTTTGCACATCATCAATCATCCCAATAACAGCAAAAATAAAAGCAAAACCAAACACAAAAAGATGACTATAATCACCAGAGAGCATCTCTGGAATACCCATGACAAAAACAGCTACCCCTATACCTACGATGAACATCAGCCCTCCCATTGTGGGAGTGCCTTGTTTGGACATATGCCAAGTAGGACCATCTTCCTTGATTGATTGCCCTGCTTTAAAGCGTTGCAACAATGGAATGAGTATCTTTCCCAAGACAGCTGTCACAAAAAAAGCAATACAAAAGCTCGCCATCTCTCTCATGTCTTCCAGTCTCCTTTTCGTTCTTTTTATTTTTTTAGTATATCAAAGTTCCCTTGTCTTTTACTAGTCTTTTTTGTCTTTCTTGATTCACTTAGTCAACTGAATCAGGGGGGATTTCATAATAAAAGTTGTCATAATTTAAGCGATATTCCATTATTATCCCCAAAATAGAAGGGTAAGAGAAAAAGAGTGTGTTCGTTTTGACCTGTTTCTAGCCAGAGATCCCAAGAGTTTCCCTATAATATTCTGCCACAATCTCTCTCTCGTCCATAGGGTACTGCTGACCACAAATCTCTTGATAACATTCATGCCCTTTCCCTGCCAGCAAGACCACATCCCCTTCTTTCCCTTGGGACAAAGCATAACAAATAGCTTCTTTCCTGTCACAAATCACTGTGGCCTCTTTCTTCATCCCTTGCAAAATATCTTGGATAATCTCTTCTGGATCTTCAAACCGTGGATTGTCAGAGGTCACCACCACCAGATCCGCAAGGTCCTCTGCAATTTCCCCCATGATGGCTCGTTTGCTTCTATCTCGATTCCCCCCACAGCCAAAGACACAAATCAATCTATTTTCTGTGAAATTTTGTGCTGTCAACAAAATATTTTCCAAGGCATTGGGGGTATGAGCATAATCAATCAATAAAGTAAAGGGACTGGGACATGGAATCACCTCTACCCTTCCCTTGACGCCAGACATAACAGGAAAGGTCATAGCAGCCAAAGATAACTCTATCTGCAAGGCATAGGCACAGCATAAAGCAGCCAAAGCATTGTATAAGGTAAACCCTCCAGGAACAGGCACTTCCACTGGGATAGTATTGTCCTTTTCTCTGCAATCAAAAGTGACTTTATTGGCATGAAGAGTCACATTCTCACCATACAAGCTTGCATAATCTTTGTTTTCTGAATAGCTGAAGAAAGGTTTCCCTTCTTTCCTACGCAAATCACAATAGTTTCTCCCTGTTTCATCATCTAAATTAAAAATAGCAATTTCACTTTGTGAAAAAAGTCTCCCTTTCACCTTGGCATACTCTGTCATAGAGTGGTGGTAATCCAAATGATCTTGGGTCAAATTCGTGAAAATCCCCACTGCAAATGCCAGTCCTCCACAGCGATACTGTGCCAAAGCATGAGAAGAAACCTCCATCACAACGTGGGTACAGTTCTCATCTACCATCTCTCGCAAAAGCCCTTGCAATTCAAATGCATCTGGTGTGGTGCGATGACTGGGCAAACTTCTTTGCCCAATCATATTTTCATTTGTACCAATCAGCCCCACCTTAGCGTCTGATACGCCTTCTAACATTGCTTTGATAAAATGAGTGGTCGTGGTTTTTCCATTGGTACCAGTGACACCGATTAAGACTAAATCACCACTGGGATTCCCAAACCAATTTCCAGAAAGAAGGGCATAGGTCTCTCTGGGGTTGTCTGTGTGCAAAGCTTTTTCCTCATCCTCAGGAAAACATACAATGACAGAGACTCCTTTTACTTTCGCTTCTTTAATATGCGCAAGTCTTTCCTCTTTTTCTGTTGCCACAGCCACAAAGATCATTTTTTCTCTCGCTGTGCGACTGTCACAAGAAATGCCCAAAATATCCGTTTCCGTTATTTTTTCTTTGTTTAAGAAGGAAATGTCATAGAGTAATTCACTTAGTTTCATAAAATCACCTTTAGAATTAATTTTATTCTCTCTAATTTAATTTCTCTCTAAGCTTATTTCTCTCTATCCCACCAAATAACCATCTTCTACATCAATGGTGGTGAATACCACATCAACCACAGTCCCCATTTCTGCGACTTCTCCAGGAGAAAGACTTTGCGCCTCTACTGTACAGAATGTGTTCACATAAGTAGATGTTGCAAGGAAAAAACCACTACTCTCTAAGACTGACTTTGCATCTGCATAAGAAAGTCCGTAAACATTAGGCACCGTGGAACTCACCTCTGGCACAGCATCTCCCAGATATAAAATCACTGTACTATTTCCAGAAATCACGGCATTCCGTGCTGGAATTTGAGAGGTGATGGTACTCCCCTCGCCTATGGTACGATAATTCAAATTTTTACTTGCGAGAATCTCTATGCCATCGCTTAGATTTAAGTCAGTGACTTTGGGGACAATCACATCTGACATGGCAAGTTCTTCTTCGCTATATTCTCTTTGTACCCCCATATAATCCAGTACATCTGCAATCAAAGGACCCACCAACAAAGCTGGCATATTTCCCCCACTGATATAATGTCCTGTGGTGGAATAACTGCTCCCTGGAAAGGCACGATTGGGGGAATGGAATCCCAAAAGAACAATGACATGAGGATCCTCTGCAGGGGCAAAGCCCATAAAGGAAACTGTAACGATCCCATCCACCAAAGTTTCCGAGGTTCCAGTTTTCCCACCGATTGAAAAACCAGCCACACGGGCATTGATCCCACTGCCATTACTGACCACACCTTCTAAAATTTCTCGTGTGATGTCGCTTGTTTCTTGACTGACTACCTGTCGCACCACTGTGGTAGATGATTTTTCCACAATGGTGCCGTTATCTGCTTGAATCGAATCAACCACATAAGGTTCTACCAAGTATCCCCCATTAATGGTGGCTGCAAATCCTGTAATCATCTGCAAAGGATTCACCGTGAAACGTTGCCCAAAGGAGGCAACAGCAAGGTCCACGATACTCATAGAACTCTGTGGCCAAATAGTCCCCAGATATTCCCCATTCAAATCAAGTCCTGTGGAATTTTTCAGCCCAAACGCTTCGAAATATTCATAAAATAAATCCACACCCATCCGTGCCCCAATTTCCATAAAGGCAGGGTTGCATGAATTTTCCACCGCTTGGGCAAGGGTTTGATACCCATGGCCTGTCACCTTGGAACAACTAATCGTTCGATCTGCCACTGTATGAGAGCCTGAACAATAAAAGGTATCACTTTCACTGATTAAGCCTTCTTCCAAAGCAGCTGCCAACACCAAAGCTTTGAACGTAGAGCCTGGCTCATAGGTATCCTGAAAGGTCAGACTACGCCACATTGTATTTCTAGCAGTGGCTAGGGAGGCGCTTGTTGCTTCTTGGGTGATTTCTTCTATGGTTTTACTGGTATCCTCTTTGTTTTGTTCTATCAATGCTGCTGTTTCTTCTTCTACAAAGGTTAACAGCATAGGGTCTATCACCGTAGCATATTGATTTAAATCATAAACAGGAGCACTGGCTGCGCCTAAAACAGCACCAGAATTGGGATCCATGATAATACAAAATCCACCATTTTGTATATCGAACATTTCAATTCCCTCTGCAAGGGTTTTCTCTGCATAGGCTTGAATGGTCGCATCAAGCGTCAGATGTACGTCATACCCATTAGAGGCATCCTCGAAAGAGGAATAACTGTTATACATCTCTATCTGACTTCCTGTTTTTGCTGTAACAATACGCCCATCTGTTCCTTGTAGATAGGATTCATAGGCTGCCTCTACCCCATAAGCTCCACCATTACTGTTGACAAAGCCCAAAATCCCCGCTGCCAGTTGGGAGTAGGGGTAATATCTCTTACTATCAGGGGCAAGCCACAAATCATAACCACAGTTGTTTTCTGCCAAAAACAATCTAAGTAGCTCTGCTGTTTCTTCTTCAATTTCACTGACTAACACTTCATAAGCAGAATTGGTTTTCTCCATTCGCTCTAAAATAGATTCTAGGGAAAGTTCTGGCAAAATCTGTACAATCCCAAAGGCAAGAGTCTGCTTTCGCTCTGCAATGGCTTGCGTATATGCTAGAACATCATTCTCTCCCTTGTTTTCTCCCTCTTCAAAGACATAATCTCGCTGATTGATCTTACTTTCCAAATCTCGGGGAGATAAAATCAATTTATAAACCGTTGCTGACATGGCAAGAACATTGCCACTAGAATCATAAATATTCCCTCGATTTGCCGAGACAGAAACATTTTTTGTCTGTTGACTGGCTGCCATCCCACCATGCTCATCATGAAGCACAACCGAAAGAACCCACAGTTCTTTGATTAAGGGAGTAAACATAAAAAAGCCACAAAAAAACATCAAAAATGCTGTGCGACGAAAAATCAGTTGCTTGGATGCAAGCTCTGGTTTTGCAGGCAATTCCTTTGGCTCATTACGCTGACTATGCCTACTTCGTCTTTGTCGTTGTTGCTCCATACTGCGCCTCCTTGCAGATTGAATCTCTGTAGAGAATTCCTTTCTCTACCATATGACAATAAATCCTCTGATTATGCTAACCAATCAAAAAATATATTTTTTAAAGAAGCAAAAAAGCCTGTTTTACTTTCGTCCTTTTCGTAAAAAGAGACAACATCAGGCTGTGACAAATCTATATAAACCACTTGTGCGTTCGTTGGCAACATCATGTCGTTTCCTAATGTCTCTTCTATCCGTTGGATATCAAAGTGTTTTTCATATTGTGCTGAAAGAAGTAAATTTTCTGATTCTAATTCTTTTAACTCACTTTTCAGCTGAACCACTTGATCAGAAGAGGTTACAAGCTGTGCATGACTAGAAAGAAGCATCCCAGCCATAACACAGATACAAATGAATCCTAAAATAGAATCCACTGAAATAACTCCTTTTTCTCTCAGTTGTACTCTTTGTCGGGTCAAAGGTCGATGATTAACTTTCGCCTTTCTTTGAGGGGCTATCTCTGGGATTTCTTCTACTTCCGGAGCAAATGCAGCACTACCATAGGTTCGATAGTTTCTTCTAGCCATAAAAAATTCTCCTTTATTCACAAAGCTGAGTCCACCAAACATGGTAAGGCTCAGTAAGCTCTTTTATTGTTTCAATATAATACGAAGCTTTGCACTTCTTGCTCTGGGATTTTCTTCTATTTCTTTCGCTGTGGGCAATATCGCTTTCTTAGGCGCCAGTTTCAACTCTGGGGTTTTGCCACAAACGCAAACTGGAAAATCAGGAGGACAATCGCAGCCCTTTGCCCCAGAAACAAATCGCCTCTTTACGATTCTATCTTCTAAAGAATGAAAGGTAATCACAGCAAGCTTGCCCTCTGGGTTTAATCGAGGAATTGCCAAATCTAGCATTTGTTCCACAGAGGATAACTCTTGATTCACAGCAATCCGAATGCCTTGGAAACAGCGTTTGGCTGGATGTTGTTTTTCTCGTAAGGCTTTTGCTGGCAAAGCTTTTTTGATGATTTCTACTAGCTCTGTGGTGGTAACAATAGGCTGTTCCTCTCGCCTTTGACAAATTGCCGTCGCAATGCGCCCAGCGTATCGCTCTTCTCCATAAGAAGAAAAAATCCGTTGCAGCTCTTCCCGCTCCCACAGATTCACAATATCCTCGGCTGTCAAGCTTTCTCTTTGATCCATGCGCATATCAAGCCGTGCCTCTGCCATATAAGAAAACCCACGCTCTGGGCAATCTAGCTGAGGCGAGGATACCCCCAAATCAAACAGCATGCCATCTACTTTCTCTATCTGACATTGAGAAAAGATGCGGTCTATGTCAGAAAAATTACTGTGTACAAAGGTCACTTTTTCTTTCCAAGGAGAAAATGTTTCCTCTCCTGCTGCCAAAGCTTCCTCATCTCTGTCCACACAGATAAGCCGTCCTGTTGTCAACTTTTGGACAATTTCTCTGCTATGACCTCCTCGTCCAAAGGTACCATCCAGATAAACCCCTGTTCCTTTGATATCAAGACCTGTGATGCATTCCTCTAGCAACACAGGACGATGGGTTTCTATCCTCATAATTCAAGTACCTCCATACAAGCCATCATTGCCTCTGGTGTCATCTCTTCTTCTGCTGCCCAATCTGCTGCAGACCAAATCTCTGCTCGGTCATGAAAACCAATAATCACAGATTCCTTTTCCAAATTTGCATAAGTACGAAGTTTTGCTGGGACGACGATACGTCCTTGACTGTCAGGTTCGCACTTCACAGCATTGGCAAAAAGAGGCCTCATTTTTCTGGACTGGCTCATGGGTAATGAAGCAAATTTTTCTGTGAACTTGTCCCAAGTGGATTGAGGATAAACAGCAAGACAAACATCCAAGCCAAAAGCAAGATAAAAGGTTTCCCCTAATTCTTCTCTTAACTTGGCTGGGATAAACAGACGACCTTTTGCATCCATATTATGTTCATATGTGCCTGTCATTCTGTCCTCCCCCTTTCCCCCACTTGAAGGAACATTTATGGTGTTTTGCTCCACTTTCCTCCACCATAAAATTAGTATACCTTTTTCCTGTCCAAAATGCAAGGCTTTTTTTCAAAAAAAAAACGATGGAATTCGTAAAAGAATCCATCGTTTCGGCTTTATTTCTGTGAAAAGTTTGTGAAAACTTGTTTTTCTTGGTAATTCGAAAAGGTATTTTTTCAAGTTTCTCTCACTTGACGAATATACCAAATTTTAAAGAGAATTTTTGTTTAAATTTTTATATGTTTTTTTCAAAAGCTCCTTATTTTATTGTTTTGGAAAATTCATGTAAACCATATCTGCTTACCATCCCCCACCAGTCCTAGACTGTCCATTCACTATGAACCATACCCACCAAATACCATGCATCTTGATGGATTTCAAAAACGAGTTTTAACGAAGACCAATCAAGCCCTCCCAACTCTGGGTCGATACTGCGAAAGGAAAAATCCACAAAACGACAATCAGGATAAGCCTCTGCTACATTTTCCAAAGCATTGCCACTTAAAATCACAGAGTCAATGGCGATGTAGGGTGCTTTACTATAAGAAAGATGATTGACAAATTTCTGAAAATAATCTGCTATATTCAAAGAAACCACTTCTTCTGAACCAACATAAGAGCCCCAAGAATACGTTGTTGCGTTCCCCACTAATCCCTTGATATCCTCAGCCGAAAGAACAATATCATTTTCTAAATTCACCGTAGAAAAGGGCGTGAATCGCACCCCTTTTTCCTTATGAACCATTTGGGATAAGGTTGTATAATCATTGCTTTCAATGGCATTCACAGCCAGAAAAGCTGTTTGTAGCAAATTCCAACTATCTGTTGGATGAAGCACTTCCTTAGGGGTAGGAGAAGCCTGTGTTGTTTCCGAAGTCACACTGGCTACTGCCCCACCTGTCGTGGTGGCTGTCACCAAAGGATGTGGCTCTTGCTGTGAATTCCAATAAAAGGAACTTCCAAGAATGCCCAACACCAGCCCTGCACCTGCAGAAAGGAATAAAGAAAGCCCTGTTTTCTTGTCTTTCACTTTTTTTTCTTTCACTTTTTTGCTTGGCTTTTCTATTTTTTTCATAAACACCACCCTTACTTAGTTCGTGAAATATCTTAGTAATTATAGCATAAAAAAAGAAAATTGTCAAGAAAAAGAAAATACCTCCCAAAAAGGGAGGTATAGACTCTTTTTTTTGCAAAATAATCTCTGCACCATTGATCCATATCAAGCAAAAAAATCTCTTGTGGATTGGACATCTCGTCCAATTTGTTGAGATAAAGCCATAAAGTTTTCAAAGGCAATCTCCCCACGTAAATGAGCGTGAAACTCAATGCGCAAAGTCTTTCCATACAAGGTCTCCTCAGGAAAATCCAGTAAAAATGCCTCGACTCGTACTTTCTTTTCTGGCTCTTCCACTGTGGGGCGAATACCAACATTGGCAACTGCGTGAAAAACCCGCTCCCCCACCCAGATTCGACAAGCATACACGCCAAAAAAGGGGACGATAACATCTTCTGGTATGGATAGATTCACAGTGGGAAAGCCCAAAATTTGACTTCCGATTTGATTACCATGTTCCACTTCATTGGATAAGATATGGGGATGTCCCAAAAAGCTAGTTGCTTTTTCCATTTCTCCATTTTGAATCAAAGCTCGTATATGGGTAGATGAAATCACCACTTCATCTAACTTCACAGGAGGAACGATGTCACAAGTCATACCAAGCTGTGGGCATAACTCTTGCAAACGTTGTGCTGTTCCCATACCACCACGTCCAAAACGAAAATCATGCCCTGCCACCACATGGGTCACACACAGCTCTTCTTTCAGATACTCTGTTACAAATGTCATCCATGGCATTTGTTGAATGGCTGAAAATGGCGCTACCACCATCTTGGAAATACCATAATTATTTTCAATCAACCAAGCACGATCTTCCACAGAACTTAACAAAGAAGAGGATTTGGTTCCCAACAAGGTACCAGGATGACAGTCAAAGGTAAAGACAGCCGATTGGGCTGAATGTGCCTTGACTCTCTCTAACAAGGCACCATGACCTCGGTGTACCCCGTCAAAAAAGCCCAACGCAAGGGCTACTTCTTCTTTCATACACCCACCTCAAAAAAACTTTTGATACAATGAACTTTGCCTTCTTTCACTTCACCTAAGCCTAAAAATTCAGTGCCATAAAGACGATACTGCCCCTCTGGAATCCCATCTTTTACAAGAAAATCAGCACCATTTCGGATTTTCTTTTCTTGCCAATCCTCTACGATCATTTTTTCTTCTTTGAAATAGGAATCCACAGGTAACAGCTTCCCTTCTGGAGCGTCAATGATCTCCATTAAAGGATATGCCTCTGCAATGGAAAAACCCGCTGCAGTCGTCCGTCTCAGCGAGGACATGACCCCACCACAGCCTAAAACTTGTCCGATATCATGGCATAAGGTACGTACATAAGTACCCTTGCTACACTGTATCCGCAAGAGAAAATCCCCTTCTTCCGACAAATCAGGGAGTAATTCTAAATCAAAAATCCGAATGGACCGAGGGGGACGTTCCACCTCTTTCCCTTGTCGTGCCAATTCATAAAGCTTTTTCCCCTGAATCTTGATAGCTGAATACATGGGGGGAATTTGCATAATATCTCCACGAAATTTATACAAAACAGCTTCAAGCTCTTCTTTGCTGCAATGCTGTGGTGTTTCTGTCAGCACCCTTCCAGTGATGTCTTGGGTATCCGTTGTTTGCCCCAAACGAAGCCCTGCCACATATTCCTTTTCTGTATCCATAGCAAACTCCACCACTCGAGTGGCTCTTCCAAAAAAGACAGGTAAAACGCCCGTGGCAAGGGGATCTAGTGTCCCTGCATGTCCCACTCGCTTTTCTCGAAACACCCCACGAAGTTTTGCTACCACATCGTGGCTTGTCCAATCCTCTGGCTTATCCACCACTAAAATCCCTGTTGTCATTGTCTTCTCCTCTATCTCTTTTAGGATGGAGTTAATTTGTTTCCACTGACAGCTTCTATGGCTTCGACCATTGCATTCACAGCCCCCTGGACAGAGCCATGAAAAGCAGCCCCAGAAGCAGCCGCATGCCCGCCTCCACCAAGTCTTGCACACACTTCATTTGCCTTTAATTCAGTGGGAATGGTACGCATAGAAATCCGACAAATACCATCTTCTTTTTCACGAATGGTAATCCCTGTGTTTACCCCTTGGATTTTGGAAACAAATGCCGAAAGATTTTCTGTATCATCTTCTGTGGCACCTAATTCTTTTAACATAGCAAGGGTAACACACACAATGGCTATCTTACCACCATCAAAAAGTTTCATATCTCCAAGCAAACGGCTTTCAAGTCGCAAGCGACAAATCGTGACCGTTTGAAAATGCACCTTATTGACTGCTCGGACATCTAAGCCCTTTTCAATCAATTTCCCAGCCACATAATGACTCTCTGGCGTGGTATTACCAAAAACAAAACAACCTGTATCTGTGGAAACAGCCACATACAAGGGCAAGGCAACAGCTGCGCTCACCTCGCCCCACAAAGAGACGATTCTATAAATAATCTCCCCTGCAGAGGCACTATCGGAATAAACACAATTCTCTTTGCCAAAGTCGTCCCGCATAGGGTGATGGTCTATGGCAAGATCTACCTTCCCACAATATTTCTTTGCACTGTTTGGAAATAAATCTTCTGTGGCAATATCCACCGATACAATATAGTCACCTTCAAAATCAGTAGAGGTAAGACCTTCCACATAAGGTTGCAAAGATGGGGTAATATCTTCATTTTCCAAAAGATACGCTGTTTTTCCTTGCTCACGCAAGGCAAGGCAAAGCCCTGCACCACAACCGATGGTATCTCCATCTGGGCTACGGTGTGTTAAAATTAAAAAATTATCTCGTTCTATCAGCCATTTTGCTGATTCTTCTATGGTAAACATAATAGGAAACCTCCTAGTCTTGTGATTCTTCTTGTTTTTCTTCTGTTTCATGGGCTCTAAGCAAATCCAAAATATGAGCACCTTTGTCAATGGAATCATCCAACACAAAAGTTAACTCAGGGGTATATCTCAAATTTAAATGATGCCCTAATTCTCGACGGAGCCAACCTCCTGCAGATTTCAAGCCCTTAAGCAATTCTTTGCCATTGCTTTTATCAAGTGGGCTGATAAATACCTTTGCATAGCGCAAATCAGGAGTTGCTTCCACTGCTGTAATACTAATCATCCCAGAAGACACTCGGGGATC
Organism: Eubacteriales bacterium; assembly: GCA_044432725.1. Lineage (GTDB taxonomy): Bacteria > Bacillota > Clostridia > Oscillospirales > Oscillospiraceae > JAWXUK01. The sequence continues at coordinate 2,871 of JAWXUL010000022.1, read as the reverse complement.
TTTCACCTGTGTCAACAAGGTGGACAGTTCCCGATGAATTTCTTCATTGATGCGTCCCAAACGATTATTTGCCATTTTGTTCTCCTTTTGATATAGCCTCTCGAATTTTCTTTGGAGATAAGCATTTTTTAAGTTGTGATATAGCAACTCCTCCCCTAAAAGGGGAGGAAATCATTTATACTTCTATTTGTTCCATGATGAATGCCTCAATGACATCCCCTACTTTAATATCGCTGAACTTTTCAATGGTGATACCACATTCATAGCCTGTGGCAACCTCTTTTACGCTGTCTTTGAATCGTTGTAGAGAGTTCAAGTTACCATCATGGACAATAATACCATCACGTACCAAACGCATTTGGGCATTTCGTTGCATTTTGCCTTCGGTCACATAACACCCAGCCACAATGCCCACATTGGTGATTTTGTACACTTCACGTACTTCAGCAGAGCCAAGCTCCACTTCTCGGAATTTAGGGGTAAGCATACCCTTCATTGCCGATTCCATCTCGTTAATGGCATCATAAATCACTCGATACATTCTCATATCCACTTTGGCTCTCAGTGCTGAATCACGAGCATTGGCATCCGGACGAACGTTAAAGCCCACGATGATCGCACCAGAAGTGGCTGAAAGCATCACATCGCTCTCGGAAATGGCACCCACTGCACAGTGAATGACACGGACTCGTACTTCTTCATTGGTCAGCTTTTCAAGAGATGCCTTCATTGCCTCAGCAGAACCTTGTACGTCTGCTTTGACAATAATATTCAAGTTTTTCAGCTCCCCTAGTTGGATTTGTGAGAACAAATCCTCTAAAGTAACTTTTCCACTGGCAAAAGAAGTCAGCTGCATTTTTCCTTCGTGTTTCCGTTGCTCCACCAAAGTTCTTGCCATACGTTCATCATCCACCACATGGAAGTCATCCCCTGCAGAAGGCACTTCACCCATACCAATAATTTCCACTGGCATAGAGGGTCCAGCCCCTTCCAATTTGTTGCCACGGGCATCTGTCATAGCACGAACACGTCCCACTGCAGTCCCTGCAATGATCACATCCCCTTGCTTCAGCGTACCCTTTTGAATCAACAAAGTGGCAACAGGACCTCTGCCCTTGTCCAAACGTGCTTCGATGACAGCACCATGTGCTGTTCTGTTTGGATTGGCTTTCAGTTCTTGAACTTCTGCTGTCAACACCACCATATCAAGCAAATGCTCTAAACCGATTTTTTGCTTGGCTGAAATGTGACAAATAATAGTATCTCCACCCCACTCTTCAGAAACAAGTTCATGCTCTGTCAACTGTTGGGTGATTCTATCTGGATTGGCTCCAGGTTTATCAATCTTATTGATTGCCACAATGATGGGGATTTCTGCTGCCTTTGCATGGTTGATGGACTCGATGGTTTGTGGCATAATGCCGTCGTCAGCTGCCACCACTAAGATTGCCACGTCAGTAACCATGGCACCACGGGCACGCATTGCAGTAAATGCTTCATGTCCTGGGGTGTCAAGGAAGGTAACAGGATTCCCTTTCACATCCACTTGATAAGCACCGATGTGTTGGGTAATCCCCCCAGCTTCGCCGTCTGCCACATCCGTTTTACGAATGGCATCCAGCAGAGAGGTTTTACCATGGTCAACGTGCCCCATCACTACCACAACAGGAGCACGAGAGATGAGGTCTTCTTCTTTATCTTCAGACACATCAATCAAACGCTCTTCAATGGTGACGATGACTTCTTTTTCCACCTTGCAACCTAATTCCATTGCCACCAAAGCAGCTGTATCATAATCAATCACATCAGACATAGAAGCCATAACGCCCATTTTCATCAGAGCCTTTACCACTTCTGCACCTGTTTTCTTCATACGAGAAGCCAGCTCTCCCACGGCGATTTCGTCAGGAATCATCACTTTTAAGGGGGCTTTTTTCGCAATTTCTAGTTGGAGTTTACGCATTTTTTCTTGCTCTTCCATGCGTTTTTTATTGCTAGGAACCATTTGTTTGCCGCCACGTTGTCGTTGGGCATTTCTCCCTTGGAATTTCTCTTTCCCACCTTGTTGGGTTTGACGACCTTCTGTAAAGCTTTCCAAACGTTCGTCGTATTTTGCCATGTTCACGTTGCCACCCTTACGAGTATCAACCACTTTTTTCTCTGGCACACGAGAGGTATGGGTTTTCTCTACCACTGGATTTGCCTTTCCTTCTGGTTTGACTTCTGCCTTAGAAACAGCCTTCTCCACTGGTTTTTCGTTCATTATTTTCTTTTCTGCTGGTTTTTGGACAGGTTTTTCTTTGACAGGAGCCTTTACCTCTTGCTTTTCTGCTTTTGGTTCTGGGGTTTTCACTGTCTCAGGTGTTTTTGCTTTTTCTGGTTCTTGATAAACATCTTGAAACACTGTTTCCAAATTTTCAATTTGGTTGTGTTGTGTCAAGTAATCAAATACAATAGAAAGCTCTCTGTCAGAAAGGATATGCATATGATTTTTTGGAGTTTCGCTGTATTGGGTCAAAATAGCAGAAATTTCCTTTGTGGTTTTCTTAAAGTCCTTTGCCAACTCGTGGACACGATATTTATTGGTCATAATATTGCCACCTCATTTCTTAGGATTGGGCAGAGTGTCTGCCAGACGATTTTACTTTCAGTTTCATTCCAGCAGACGGTTTCTGTTGGTTTTGGATTTTTCCAGTCTCTGGGTTTCTCCCTGTATAAGCTCTTCCCCCTTGCTTGGGAGCATATGCTTTCTTGGAAGAATACTCCTTCTTGGGAGAATATTCCTTCTTGGGAGAATATTCTTTCTTGGAAGAATACTCCTTCTTGGAAGAATACTCCTTCTTGGGAGAATATTCTTTCTTGGAAGAATAC